>JBMORD010000316.1:0-6829 GCA_049322495.1 Myxococcota bacterium
TGACGATCGCCACCTCGACGCCCGCCGCCTTCAGCTCCATCACCTCTTCGGCGATGCGCGAGAGCGTCGGCGGGTGAATGCCGTATTTCTCATCGCCCATCAGCGCCTCCCCTGAGAGCTTGAGGAGGATCCGCTTGTAGCCGCCCGTCTTCACTGGGGTCGCCATGGCGACGGCGGCTTTACCCGAAAAAAACACGACGGGCAGGTCGGAAATCGATCCGACCTGCCCGGCTTGACCGCATCGCGGCCCGGAGCGACCCAGCAAACGAGCGCAGGGCCGGTGGACGATGCGGTCTTGACCGCATCGCGGCCCGGAGCGACCCAGCAAACGAGCGCAGGGCCGGTGGACGATGCGGTCTTGACCGCATCGCGGCCCGGAGCGACCCAGTAACTCAGCTCTTCAGCGTCGCGGCGACGTCGGCGGCGAGGTCGCTCTTCACCTTCTCGATGCCCTCACCGACCTCGAGGCGCGCCACGCGGCCCACGGTGAGCGTCGCGCCGGCCTTCTTGCCGTGCTCGGCGATGACGTCCTTGATCTTCAGCTTGTCGTCCTTCACCCAGAGCTGATCGACGAGGCAGTTGTTCTCGTAGAACTTCTCGAGCTTGCCGCCGATGATCTTGTCCCACATGTTCTCGGGCTTGGTGATCTGCTTGCGGCTGACGATCTGCGAGAGCGGCACCTTCTCGAGCTTGCCGGAGATCTCGAGCATCACCTTCTCGGCGTCCTCGCTGCGGAAGATGCCGGTGCGGGCCGGGCCGTCCTTGATGGTGAACTGCCAGGTGTTCTGCAGCTCGTCCTTGTAGGTGGCCTTCTCCTTCTCGAGCACGTCGGCCGGCACCTGCTCACGCGTGACGTACGGAGGACGCATCGCGACGACCTGCATCGCGAGCTCGCCCGCGAGCGCCTTCGCGTCGGCCGCGTTGCTGCCCAGCACCTCGACGATGCCCGCGACCTTGTTGTTCGAGTGGAGGTAGCCACCGACCGCGCCGGCGCCGTCGACCTGGAAGCGCGAGAAGCGGCGCAGCGTGATGTTCTCGCCGATGGTGGCGATCTTCTCGGTGATGACCTCCTTCACCGACTTGCCACCCTCGAACGACTGGCCGAGCAGCGCGTCGAGGTCGGCCGCGTTGTTCTTGCTGACGTGCGCGGTGAGGCCCTCGACGAGCTTCACGAACTCCGCGTTGCGCGCGACGAAGTCGGTCTCGGCGTTCACCTCGACGAGCGCGCCGAGCTTGCCGTCGTCGGACACGAGCATGCCCACCAGGCCCTCGGCCGCCACGCGGGCGCCCTTCTTGGCGGCGCTGGCGACGCCCTTCTTGCGGAGCCACTCCTCCGCCTTCGCGAAGTCGCCCGCCGACTCGGTGAGCGCCTTCTTGCAGTCCATCATGCCCGCGCCGGTCTTCTCGCGGAGTTCCTTCACCATCGATGCGCTGATCTCAGCCATGTGTTTCTCCTGAACTACGTTTCTTGAAAGACAAAGAGCGCCGACTCGTGTGCACGAGCCGACGCTCCGAAAAGCCGTTCGGCGTGCCTGTTACTCGGCCTTGGGCGCCTCGGCCGGGGCAGCAGCCTCGCCACCCTCGATGGCCGCAGGCTCGACGTTGGCGCCACCCTTGTGCTCGACGACCGGGCCACGACCCTCACGGCGCGGCGGACGACGGCGCTCACCGTCACCCGAGCCACCGCGGCCCTCGTGGCGGCGGCGCTCTTCCTGCGCGTCGCGGTCGGCCGCGCCCGAGGCGCGGTAACGGGCCGCACCCTCGAGGGCCGCGTCGGCGATCTTGCCCGTGAAGAGCTTGATCGAGCGGATCGCGTCGTCGTTGCCGGGGATCACGTAGTCGATGCCCTCGGGATCGCAGTTGGTGTCGACCAGGCCGATCACCGGGATGCCGAGACGGTTGGCCTCGTGCACCGCGAGCTGCTCCTTCTTGGGGTCGATCACGAACACGGCGCCGGGGAGGCGGCTCGAGTTCTTGATGCCGCCGAGGTTCTTCTCGAGCTTCTCGCGCTCACGCTCGAGCTGGGCGACTTCCTTCTTGGGCAGGCGGGCGTAGGTCCCGTCCTCCGCCATGGTCTCGATCGACTTGAGGCGATCGATGCCCTGCTTGATGGTCTTGAAGTTGGTCAGCGTGCCGCCGAGCCAGCGGTTGGTCACGAAGTACTGACCCGAGCGCGAGGCCTCCTCGCGCACCACGTCCTGGGCCTGCTTCTTGGTGCCCACGAAGAGCACCGAGCCACCGCGCGCGGTGACGTCAGAGACGAAGCGCAGGGCCGCGCGGGCCAGCACCACCGTCTTCTGGAGGTCGATGATGTAGATGCCGTTGCGGGCGCCGAAGATGTACGGCTTCATCTTCGGGTTCCAGCGCTTGGTCTGGTGACCGAAGTGCACGCCGGCCTCCAGCATCTGGCGCATGGTGATGCCGCCAGCGGGGGCCATCTGCTGCTGCTGCTCGTTCTGCTCGCTCATGTTGCTGCGTCCTTCTTCTCGGTTGTTTCCGCCACGTGCCCGTTTCCTGCGGAAACCTCCGGCATCGACTCCGGACCCCATGTCCGAAGCACCGCGGCCGGCGTGGCACGTGTGAGTATTTTTTCCTGCCGGTTCCACCCTCCCCGATCAGGCGCAGGGTGAAGCCGCCGCGGCGTGTAACAGACGCCCTCAGCCGATCGCAAGCTTCCGTCGCCGGCTTCGCTCAGCGCTCGAAGACCAGCGGGAGCGTCACGGAGCTGGCGCGCGCATGCCGCGGAAAGACATGGAGTTCCAGGGCCTTGCGGGCGGTCTTCACCAGGCGCCGCGCGGCGGCGGTGTGCTCCTGCGGGGTGCGCGTGGTGTCGGTCAGCACACGGAAGCGGGTGACCCGGCCCGAGGGCGTGACGTCGAAGCCGAGCGAGAGCAGGCCGGCGAGGGGGAGCCCGGCCTCGAGGGCGGGAGCGATGGCGTCGGTGACGCGGTGGATCGCGTCTTCCAGCGCGCGCTCCTCGAGCGGCCCTTCGATGAAGGGCCGGGGCTGCACGAACCAGGAGTGGATCACCAGCCGGCCCTCGCGCGGATCCATCGAGCCGTCGACGCGGCGCACGCCGTGGGGCAGCCGCGGGTCGAAGACCACCAGGCGGTTGAACTTCGCGGGCACCTCGTCGAGCAGCTCGGGCTCCTCCACCGCGCGGGTGCTGGTGAAGCCACGCCAGAAGTCGAGCACCTCCTCGCGGACGATGAGCGTCTCGCCGCCGCGGAAGGTGCGCTTCGACCAGTCGGTGAGCGAGAAGACCCACGCCAGCGGGCCGTGCGGGAGATCGCCGTGCAGCCGCTGCTCGCAGCCGTTGACGTAGCAGGACAGCCACGGCGGGGCGACGTCGTGACAGCCGAGCGTGCGGCGGCCCCACCACACCAGCTGCTCGTGGAAGGCGCGGTAGAGCTTCTGCGGGAAGAACTCCCACGCGGGCGTGCGGAGCGCCGTGTACTGCCCGGGCACGTGCCACAGATCCCACACGAAGCGATCGCCGGTCGCCTTGCGCGGGTCGGCGAAGCGGGCGTCGAAGTGCGCACGGAGCCCCTTCGCCTCGCGCGCGAAGCCGTCGACCACGGTGAGCCTCATCGTCATGCGCGCCTCATGCGCCGTTTGGCGCGCGAGGTCGAGGGCTCAGTTGCAGGTGAGCGTGCTGGCGAAGGTGCCGCTCGGCGTCGAGCCGCTGCCCGCGTAGTAGAGCTTCGAGAACGGCGCCCAGTTGGTGAACGCGGCCTTGTCGCCGGGCCGGCAGGCGGGGTCCGCGAGGCACGAGCCGGCGGTCACCGACAGCTCGACGGCCGAGCCGAGCGGCGTGCGCACGCCGAGGAGATCGGTGGTGCGCGTCATCACCTGCTTCTTGAAGCCCGAGGCGTCGGTGATCCAGCGGATCGCCGACATCCACAGGCCGGTGGCGGTGGCGCTGGTGCGCGGCCGCGCGATGGAGTCGACGCCGTTGGCCGTGGCGTACTCGAGGTACGCGTAGTGCCAGCTCTGATCGTTGGTGAGCCAGTAGTTGAGATCGGCCTGCGGCGTGGTCGCGCCGGGATCCTTCGTGACGTACGCCACGAGGAACTGATCGGCCGCCGCGCCGTCGCGGAAGAAGGTCACGTCGGGCTCGGCGATCATCCGCGGTGAGGCGACGGTGTACGCGACGAGCTCGGTCTCCTTGCTGGTGCCGTTCTCGTTGACGCGGAAGAAGTTGAGGCTCGTCGGGCTCGTCAGGTACGCGATGCCGAGGCGCCGCTGCGTCGAGGTCGACACGCAGGTCTGGCTCGCGGCCCAGTCGAGGTGCGCCGAGTCGGCGCCGACGCCGGCCACGGCGGTGGTCGAGGGCGAGATGACCATCGCGGTGAGCGTGGTGCTGGCACAGCCGGGCGCGCGCAGCTCCCACGCGGTCGAGACGTAGCAGGGCTCGACCTGCGCCATCTTCACGCCCACGTCCTTCTCGCGCCAGACGAGCGTCACGCGCTTGCCGTTGCCGCGCACCACGCGCAGCGAGTCGAGGGTGTTCGCCGCCGGGCCGGCGAACTGCGTGTACTTGAGCGCGCGCTGCGTGCCGTTCGCGTCGGCGTAGTACAGGTCGATCTCGCTGTTGTTCGAGTTCCAGACGCCGGCCACCACGAAGCCGTCGCCCGCCTGCGCGAAGTCGACGTCGGAGTAGGTCAGCGACGTGACCTGCGTGCTGCCACCGACCGGCAGCCCGGCGGTGTCGAGCTTCTGGAACGCGATGCCCGACGCCCCGCCCGCCATCACCAGCGCGCCGCCCGCCAGCGCGTCGGTGCCCGAGCCGTTGACACCGCCGGCGCAGCTCCCGGCCGAGTAGTAGTACGGGCGCACCTCGACGTCGGAGTACGCGGTCGCGCCGACGTTGGTGGTGCTCGAGAGCACCGGCTCGTCGGTGGTGCCGTCGCAGTCGTTGTCGAGGCCGTCGCAGGCCGAGGCGGTGGGGCTCCCGGCGGTGGCGCTGCAGACGACCGCCGTGCCGCCGGCGTTGCACACGTTGGTGCCGGTGCGCAGGCACACGCCGAGGCCCGCGCTGCAGCTCGTGCCGAGGCCTGCGAAGGTCTCGTCGGTCGAGCCGTTGCAGTCATCGTCGAGGCCGTTGCAGCGCTCGCTCGACGGCGCGGTGTTGCGCACGCACGCCAGGCTGCCCGTCTGGCAGGTGAGCGTGCCCGCCGCGCAGACGCCGGACTGCCCGGTGCTGCACGCGCCGCCGCCGCCCGGGTTGCCCTCGTCGATCGCGCCCGAGCAGTTGTCGTCGACGTTGTTGCAGGTCTCGGTGGCCGTCGGGCGCACCGCGGAGCTCGCGTCGTTGCAGTCGCTGCTGTTCGCCACCCGCCCCGCCACCGGCCCGCACGAGACCACCGCCGCCGAGCCGCTGCGGCCGAAGCCATCGCCGTCGGCGTCGACGTAGTAGCTCTGCGTCGCCAGGCCGTTGTCGACGCCGCCCGCGCAGTCGTCGTCGACGCCGTTGCACACCTCGGCCACGCCGGGGCGCACGTTGATGTTGGCGTCGTTGCAGTCGCCGTTGTTGGTCACCTTGCCCGCGACCGCGCGGCACGAAGACTGCGGCGAGCCGGCCGCCGCGCCGTACCCGTCGCCGTCGACGTCGGGGTAGTAGGTGAGGAAGGTCAGGCCCTCGTCGGTCGCGAGATCGCAGTCGTCATCGACGTCGTTGCACACCTCGGGGGACGTGGGCTTGATGGCCGCGTTGGTGTCGTTGCAGTCGAGGTTGTTCGTCACCCGCCCGGCGATCGCGCTGCACGACGGCGTGGCCACCGAGCCCGCCGCCCCGAAGCCGTCACCGTCACCGTCGACGTAGTAGTTCTGCGTCGCCACGCCGTTGTCGATCTGCCCGTCGCAGTTGTCGTCGATGGAGTTGCACAGCTCCGCAGTGCCCGGGTGCACCGCGGTGTTCGCGTCGTTGCAGTCGGTGTTGTTGGTGACGCGCCCCGCGACCGGACCGCACGAGGCGGTGGGGGTCGACCCGCTGGCGCCGAAGCCGTCGGCGTCGAGATCGACGTAGTAGTTCTGCGTGGCGAGGCCCTCGTCGGTCTGCGCGTTGCAGTTGTCGTCGAGGCCGTTGCACACCTCGCTGCGGCCCGGGTTGATGGCCGCGTTGGTGTCGTTGCAGTCGGTGCGGTTCGTCACCCGGCCGGCGATCGGCGTGCAGCTCCGCTGGGCCGACGCGCTCGACGAGCCGAACGAGTCGCCGTCGACGTCAGGGTAGTAGTCGACGAAGGTGAGCCCTTCGTCCGTCTGCGAGTTGCAGTTGTCGTCGACGCCGTTGCACGTCTCGCTCGCGCCCGGCTTCACCGCGGCGTTGGCGTCATTGCAGTCGGTGGCGTTCGTCACGCGACCGCTCACCGGCGCGCACGCCGACTGCGGCTGGGAGCCGGCGGCGCCGAAGCCGTCCCCGTCGCCATCGAGGTAGTACTGGCTGAAGGTGAGGCCGTCGTCGGCCCCGCCCGCACAGTCGTCGTCGATGCCGTTGCACACCTCCGCGGCGGTGGGCTTCACCTGCGCCGACGAGTCGTTGCAGTCGAGGCTGTTGGTCACCTTCCCGGGCACCGGCGTGCAGGCCGACTGCGGCGCCGAGCCGGCCGCGCCGAAGCCGTCGCCGTCTCCGTCCGGGTAGTACGTGGCGAAGGTGAGGCCCTCGTCGATCTGCGTGTCGCAGTCGTCGTCGGCGCCGTTGCAGAGCTCCGGCGCGCCCGGCTTCACCGTCGCGCTGCCGTCGTTGCAGTCGTTGCTGCTCGTCACCTTGCCCGGCAGCGGCGAGCAGGAGCTCTCGGCCTGCGCGCGCACGTCACCGAAGCCGTCGCCA
>JBMORD010000317.1:0-6783 GCA_049322495.1 Myxococcota bacterium
CTTGCGTGCCATCCCGCCGACAGATCATGCGACGCGCTCTGCGAGAAGCCCCTCACGCAACCTCTCGAAACTGCTGCGGGTCGCCGCAGATGCGAGATCATTTTCCTCAATCTGGGCCCTCACCCCGCCCACCCACTTGTCAGACCCATCGAGTAGGAAGCCGCGCATGGGTCGAATCCTCTGCATCTCGAATCAGAAGGGCGGCGTCGGGAAGACCACGACCGCCATCAACCTCGCGGCATCACTGGCGGCGGCCGAGCGGAAGACGCTCCTCGTCGACATGGACCCCCAGGGCAACGCCGGCAGCGGCCTGGGCATCGACAAGACGCAGCTCCAGGGCTCCGTCTACGACGCCCTCATCGACCAGCGGCCGCTCGCCGAGCTCATTCAGCCCACCGAGCTCCGCTACCTGGAGGTGGTACCTGCCACCGCCGACCTCACCGGCGCCGAGGTCGAGCTGGTCGGCCTGGAAGAGCGGGAGCTCCGGCTCAAGGCCGCCCTCGAGCCCCTCAAGCGCAAGTACGACTACATCCTCGTCGACTGCCCGCCGTCGCTGGGTCTGCTGACCCTCAATGCCCTGGCGGCGGCCGACGCGGTGCTCATCCCGCTCCAGACCGAGTACTACGCGATGGAAGGCCTCGCGCAGCTCATGAGCACCGTCGAGCTGGTGCAGCAGAACCTCAACCCGAAGCTGAGCGTGGAAGGCATCGTGCTCACGATGTTCGACCAGCGCGCCAACATCAGCCATCAGGTGAGTGAAGAGGTGCGGCGGGTGTTCCCCCAGCTGGTGTTCGACACGGTGGTGCCGCGCAACGTGCGCCTCGCCGAGAGCCCCAGCTTCGGCAAGCCGGTGCTGCTGTACGACATCCGCTCGCGGGGCTGCGAGGCGTACCTCGGCGTCGCGCGCGAGCTGATGAAGCGCGACAAGAAGCCCACCCGGAAGCCGGCCCCGGCGGCGCGCGCCCGCGAGGCGTGAAACACCGCTGGACTGTTCCACGGAAAGAGGGGAGTTGAGGGACGATGCCCGGCCTCATCAAGGTAGTGCCACCCCAGAGTCGCAAGCCCGCGCTCGGTCGCGGCCTCGGCGCGCTCCTCGCCGACGCGCGCGCCCCCACGCCCACCGACAAGGCGCAGCAGGCGCAGGCGGGCGGGGTGACGAAGCTGCCCATCGAGAGCATCCACGCCGACAAGGCCAACCCGCGTCGCACCTTCGACGCCGCGCAGCTCGAGGAGCTCGCCGCCAGCCTCAAGCAACAAGGGGTGCTGCAGCCCATCCTCGTGCGGAAGGACGGCAAGGGGTACCGCATCATCGCCGGTGAGCGCCGGTGGCGCGCCGCGCAGAAGGCGGGCCTCGCCGAGCTGCCCGTCATCATCAAGGAGGCGTCGGACGCCGAGGCCTATGAGCTCGCGCTGGTGGAGAACATTCAGCGCGCGGACCTCAACCCGCTCGAGGAGGCCGAGGCCTACCGGCGGCTGGTCGACGACCGCAAGCTGACCCAGGAGCAGGTCGCCGACCGCGTGGGCAAGGACCGCTCGAGCGTGGCCAACGCGCTGCGCCTGCTGCACCTGCCCAACGAGGTGAAGCAGCTCGTCGCCGAGGGCGACCTCGACATGGGCCACGCGCGCGCCATCCTCGGGCTGCCGTCGAGCAAGGAGATGGTGCTGCTCGCGCGCGACGTCATCACCGACAGGCTGACGGTGCGCGAGACGGAGGCGCGGGTGAAGGCCGCGCGCGCGGGCGGGGCGGTGCCGGGCAAGAAGAAGCAGCCGCCGAAGGGGAGCCCCGAGGCGAAGAAGCTGGTGGAGGACCTCCAGCGGCGGCTGGGCACGAAGGTGCGGCTCGTCGAGCGCGGGAATGGAAAAGGCACGCTGGAGGTCGAGTTCTTCAGCTACGAAGACCTCGACCGCATCGTCGCGCTCATCAAGCGGTGAACCGGCGGAACGCAGGACGACGGGAGTTCAAAGATGGCTTTGTTCGAGAAGGGCAACCCCAAGAGTGAGGAGAGTGCTGTGTCCGGCAAGACCGGTGGTGGTGGCAACATCGATTCAATCCTCGGCAAGGGCAGTGAGTTCGAGGGCAAGCTGGTCTTCAAGGGTCAGGTCCGCATCGACGGGAAGTTCAGCGGGCAGATCCAGACCGACGAGTCGCTCGACGTGGGGCCGTCGGCGAAGGTGAACGCCGACATCTCGGCGGGCGTCATCACCGTGAGCGGCACCGTCGAGGGCACGCTGCGCGCGAGCCAGCTCGTCGAGCTCCACCGCACCGCGAAGGTGAAGGGCACCATCGAGGCGCCCAACGTCATCATGGAGCGCGAGGCGACCTTCGACGGCACCATGAAGATGGAGTCGGCCGGTTCGGGCGCGAAGCCTCCGCCGCCGCCGCCCGGCGCGAAGTGATGCGGCGCGCGGTGCTGCTCGCGGTGCTCGCCTGTGGCGGGTGCGACTGCGACGGCCCGACGTCGAAGCCCGGCGCTCCGGAGCGCTCGAGCCTGCGCGTGCCGCTCCCTGATGGGTGGCGCGCCGCGGCGGTGTCGGGCGGCCTCCAGGTCGGGCCGCAGGGCAGGGTGGTGCTGCAGCTCGAGAGCACCACGAGGCCGCTCCCCGACCCGGTGGCCTTCTTCGAGGCGCTCCAGGGTGAGGGAGTCGAAGTGACGCAGAAAGAGTCGGTCGACACCTTCATCGGTGCGCGGTACCTCGTCGGCGCGGAAGGGAGCCGTCGCGACGCCTTCGTGGGCGTGCGGCAGGCGGGCCCGCGGACCATCTGGTGCTCGACGACGGCGAGCGCGAAGAGTGAAGAGGTCGAGGCGGCGATGACGGTGTGCCGCAGTCTCTCGTGGGAGGGTTGAACGTGAAGAAGTGGATGCTGGCCGCGGCGCTCGCCGCGAGCGGGTGCGTGACGGCGGAGGCGACGGAGAAGAGGAGCGACCCGGTGGAGGCGACGCGCGACGGGCGTGACGCGGCGGCGGCGATGCAGCTCAAGGCGGTGCTCGAGAGCCTGCCGCGCTGCGAGCCGGGCGCGCCGGTCGGGCTGGTGACGGTGACGCCGACGACGTGCACGAAGATGTATTGCGGCAAGGCGTGCTGCAACACGTGCGGGTGGCGCGCGACGCACGAGCAGAAGAACGGCGAGAAGGTGGCCGTCGAGCCGGCGCGGCTGCGTGACGTGCTCGAGCTCTCGGAGAGCGCGCTGGAGTGCGAGGTGGCCGCGTGGAGCCAGGTGCTGAGCACGCAGAGCCTCGCGCTCGATGGCGCGGCGTGCGTGGTGCGCTGAGCCGCGCCGGCGCGTGAGGGCTTTCGGCGACGGCCCGCGCGCACGCGGTCCCTCGTCGAGCTGCACTCGTCGGTGACCCTTGTGGGTGTCCTCGCGGATTCTCGCTGGTGAGCACGCAAGGCCTCCCGCTCGATGGCGCGGCGTGAGCGGGCATGTGATCTCGGCGACGGCGTGCACTCGCGGTCGCGCGTGCTCGTGCTGAGGCGCGCTGCACTCGTCGGTGATCTTGCTGGTGAGCACGCAAGACGTCCCGTTCGATGGCGGAAGCCCGACACCGGCGGGAGCGTGACCGCGCCGCCGCCTTCATCTGGTTGAAGCGCGCTGCCGTGTCCGTGCGCAGCGCCTTGCCGTTGCCGAACGACGACACGCGAGTTTTCCGCGGCACGCCGTTGACGTACCCGGTGACGATGGCGCCGCACGGCGCCGCGCTGGTGCCCGTCTTCGTCGTCGCCGACGTCCTCGGCGTGTGGCCGTCGTTGAGCAGCTTGCTCCACGCGCACGGCCCCACCACGCCGTCCACCGAGAGGTGATGCACCCGCTGGTACTGATTCACCGGCGAGCGCGGGCACGTGAGGCTCTCGGCGGCGGCGTGCACTCGCGGTCGCGCGTGCTGAGGCGCGCCTCGGTGGTGGGCACGCAAGACCCCGCTCGATGGAGCGCCGTGCGCGGGCACGTGATCTCGGCGACGGCGAGCACTCGCGGTCGCGCGCGCTCGTGCTGAGGCGCTGCACTCGTCGGTGACCTGGTGAGCACTTGAGTCCCGCTCGACGGCGCGGCGTGCGCGGGCACGTGAGGCTCCGGCGAGCACTCGCGGTCGCGCGCGCTCGTGCTGAGGCGCGCTGCTCGTGCTGAGGCGCGCTGCTCGTGCTGAGGCGCGCTGCTCGTGCTGAGGCGCGCTGCTCGTGCTGAGGCGCGCTGCTCGTGCTGAGGCTCGCTGCTCGTGCTGAGGCTCGCTGCTCGTGCTGAGGCTCGCTGCTCGTCGTTGACTCGCGGGAGTCCGGGCGGATTCTCCTCGCTGGTGAGCACGCAGGAACCCCGCTCGACGGCGCGGCGTGCGCGGGCACGTGACTCTCGGCGACGGCGTGCGATCGCGCGTGCTGAGCCGCTGCACTCGTCGGTGAGCACGCAAGACGTCCCGCTCGATGGCGCGGCGTACGCGGGCACGTGAGGCTCTCGGCGACGGCGTGCGGTCGCGCGTGCTCGTGCTGAGGCGCTGCGCTCGCTGGTGAGCACGCAAGAAGTCCCGCTCGATGGCGCGGCGTGCGCGGGCGGGTGAAGCTCTCGGCGATGGCGAGCACTCGCGGGCGCGCGCGCTCCTGAGGCGCGCTGCACTCGTCGGTGACCTGGTGAGCACTGAGTCCCGCTCGATGGTGCGGCGTGCGCGGGCAGGTGAGACTCTCGGCGACGGCGAGCACTCGCGGTCGCACGTGCTCGTGCTGAGGCGCGCTGCACTCGTCGGTGACCTGGTGAGCACTTGAGTCCCGCTCGACGGCGCGGCGTGCGCTGGCGTGTGAGGCTCTCGGCGACGGCGAGAGGTCCAGCGTGTTCGTGCTGCGGCGCTGCACTCGTCGGTGACCCTGCGGGACCGGGCGGACTCTCCTTGCTGGTGAGCACGCAAGACGTCCCGCTCGATGGCGCCGCGTGCGTGGGCACGTGAGGTTCTCGGCGACGGCGTGCACTCGCGGTCGGCGTGCTCGTGATGATGCAGCACGCCTCAGCGGTGACGTCGCGGGAGTCCCAGGACGCAGCGCCTCGCGCTCGATGGCGCGGCGCCGAGACTGGTGCGTGAATGCTCTCGGCGACGGCACTCGTCAGCAGCCAGCGTGCTCGCAGGTGCGCCGACGGGCGGGGGTGACGCTCGTGCGGTGAGGTCCCGGGCCGTACCGGCGAGCGCGCGACGGCGCGGCTACTTGCCGATGCAGAAGCGCTGGAAGATGGCGTCGAGCAGCTCGGAGCTCACGTCAGCGCCGGTGAGCTCGGCGAGGGCGTGGAGCGCGAGGGAGAGCTCCCCCGCCACGACCTCGAGCGTGGCGACGTCACACGCGAGGCGCGCGCGCCCGAGGGACTCCTCGATCTCGGCGAGCACGCGCACGTGGCGCTCGCTGGTGCTGAGCACCGCGCCGCTCGACGGAGCCAGCCGCACGAGCAGCGCCTGCCGGAGCGCGTCCAGGCCCGCGCCGGTGAGCCCCGACACCGCGAGCCCGTCGTGCGCGGCGAGGTCGGCCTTCCCCCACAGCACGAGCGCGTCGGGTGCTTCGGCGAGCCACGCGGCGCGCTGCTCCGCGGTCGCGTCGGGGGGGAGCACGAGCACGGCGACGTCAGCGCCGCGGAGCGCCTCACGCGTGCGTGCGATGCCCAGCGCCTCGATGCGCCCGGCGCCCTCCCGAAGCCCGGCGGTGTCGACGAGCGTGACGGCGAGGCCGGCGAGCTCGAGGCGCGCTTCGAGCGTGTCGCGCGTCGTCCCGGGCTCGGCGTCGACCAGCGCGCGCTCGGCGCCGACCAGCGCGTTGAAGAGCGTCGACTTGCCCGCGTTGACGGGACCGAAGAGAACCACCCGCGCCCCGCGCCGTACCAGCGCACCGCGCCGCGCGTCGGCGAGCAGCCTGCGCGCATCGGCGAGGAGCGCGTCGAGGCGACGGGCCGCGTCGGCCTCGGCGCCTTCCGCCTCGTCGGGGAAGTCGAGCACTCCTTCGACGTCGGCCTGCAGCGCGAGGAGCGGGGCGTGCAGCGCTTCGAGCCGCGCGGCGAGCTCGCCCGCGAGCTGGGCGGCAGCGGCGCGCACCTGCGCCTCCGACTCGGCGGCGATGAGGTCGGCGACCGCCTCGGCGCGCGTCAGGTCGAGCCGCCCCGAGAGCAGCGCGCGCCGCGTGAACTCGCCCGGCGTCGCGAGGCGCACCGTCTCGTGCTTCAGCAGCTCGGCGAGGAGCAGCGACAGCAGCCGCGGCGCTCCGTGCGCGTGGAGCTCGACCACGTCTTCGCCCGTGAAGCTGCGCGGCCCCGCGAAGTACAGCGCGAGGCCCTCGTCGAGCACGGCGCCTGACGGGTCGGCAAAGCGCACGAAGTAGGCGTGCCGTGGCGTCGGCCGCTCGGGCAGTCGGGCCACGCGCCGTGCGGCGGCGAGCGCGCTCGGGCCCGACAGGCGGATGATGCCCACGCCTCCCGCGGCGGAGCCGGTCGCGATGGCGGCGATGGTCGTCACGCGCGGTGTCTCGCATGAGGGCGCCCGTCGCGAAAGGAGGGAGCCACGCCGTGGAACACTTCCGTGGAACGCGGCAGGTCCGGCGCAGCGCGGAGCCGATTTCTGCCGCGGTTTGAGCGGCTGAAGACCCGCGATCACCGGCGCGCTGCGGCGAGCGCTCGGGTCCAACGGACGGATGACGCCGACGCCTCCCGCGGCGGTGGGCGGCGAGTCGGCGGCTCGCTCGAGGGCGTTCGTCTCGAAAGAGGGTCCATGCCGAGCGCGGCAGGTCCGGCGCATCGTGGAGCCTGTTTCTGCCGCGGTTTGAGCGGCT
>JBMORD010000318.1:0-6736 GCA_049322495.1 Myxococcota bacterium
GTCGGCGACGGCGATCACCGAGCGCACGCCGAAGAGCTGGAGCGTCTCCAGATCCTGATCGGCGAGCGCGGCCGGGTGAACGCGGGGGTCGAACACGGAGCAGAGGGTATTCCAGAGTCAGTGGCCCGCGGGCTGCCCTTCGTTGCGCGGGTCGGACGCGGCCGTGCGCACGCCCGTCACCGGGTCGACCATCACCGCCTCGGCGTCGCCCCAGCCCGGGACCTTCTTGAAGGTGTGGCCGAGCGCCTCGAGGGCCTGGCGCGTCGCGGGGTCGAGGCCGTCGGGGTCGACCCACACCTCGTCGGGGAGCCACTGGTGATGGATGCGGCCTCGGCTCACCGCGCGCGCGACGTCGAGCTCGCCGTCGATCACGTTGCTGATCACCTGCATCACCGTGGTGGGGATCGTCGAGCCGCCCGGCGAGCCCACCGCCAGCATCACCTCGCGCTCGCGATCCTTCATGAAGACGAGGGTCGGCGTCATCGACGACACGGGGATCTTCCCCGGCGAGATGGCGTTCGCTTCGCCCTGCACGAGCCCGAACACGTTGGCGCTCCCCGGCTGGGCCGCGAAGTCGTCCATCTCGTCGTTGAGGAGCACGCCGGTGCCCTTCGCCACCACGCAGCTGCCGAAGTAGTAGTTGATGGTGGTGGTGAGGGCGACCGCGTTGCCCTCGCGATCGATCACCGAGACGTGGGTGGTGTTCTTCTTCTGGAGATCGACGTCGCCACGGAGCGACTGCGAGCCGCGCGCGCGCGCGCCGATCTGCTGCGCCTTCTCGGCGAGGTACGCGGCGCTCAGCAGCCGCGCGGTGGGCACCTCGACGAAGGCCGGGTCGCCGATGAGATCGCTGCGATCGGCGTACGACTGGCGCAGCGCCTCGATGAAGGTGTGCACCGCCTGCACCTCGCGCGAGCCCGGGCCCTTGACCCCCTTCGCTTCGAGGAGGCCGAAGGTCTCGAGCAGGGCGATGCCTCCCGCGCTCGGCGGGGGCATGGTGACGATGCGGTGGCCGCGGTACCGCCCCTCGAGCGGCGCGCGCCAGGTGGTGTGGTAGCGCGCGAGATCGTCGGTGGTGAGCACGCCGCCGCCGGCCTTCACCGTGCTGGCGATCGCCGCGGCGATCGGGCCCGAGTAGAACGCGCGCTCGCCCTGCCTGGCGAGCGAGGTGAGCGTCTTCGCCAGCTCCGGCTGGGTCAGCACCGTGCCCAGCGGCGGTGGCTGCCCGTCGCGCAGGAAGATCCGCGAGGCGTCGGCGTCCTTCGAGAGGCAGGCGAGGCGCCGGGTCGCGAGGTCGCGGTACTTCGGCGTGACGACGAAGCCCTTCGTCGCGGCGCGGATCGCCGGCGCCAGCACCTTCGCGCGCGGGAGCCTGCCGTACTTCGCGTGGAGCTCGAGGTAGCCCTTCACCGCGCCCGGCACCGCGACCGCCAGCGCGCCGTCGGTCGCGCGCTCCGGCACCAGCTTCCCGTCGACGAGGTACATGTCGCGGCTGGCCGCGCCCGGGGCCACCTCGCGGAAGTCGAAGGCGAGCTCGGCCTCACCCTTCGCGAGGTGCAGCACCGCAAAGCCTCCGCCGCCGAGCCCCGAGTGGTAGGGCCCCACGACGGCCATGGTGAAGGCCGCCGCCACCACCGCGTCGACCGCATTGCCGCCCGCTTCGAGCATCTCGACGCCGGCGGCCGAGCCGAGCGGGTGGGCGGCGGCCACGGCTCCGTTCGACCAGGGGCGCGCGGCGAAGGCCGGCAGAGCAAGAAGGACGAGGACGAGCGAGCGCATGGAGCGCGTTTAGCCGCGTGTCAGGGCGCGCACACCTTTCGACACAGGTATGTCACCCACGCCACGGGGGCTCAGCAGAGGTTCTCTCTAAGTCTCTGAAAACGCTTGCTTCTGCTGGTGGCACGAGCCCTGCTGACATGCTGCGTCATGCAGATCTCCCACGACACGAAGGCCAGCCAGACGCCGAACCCCGACGAGGGGCGCGTCCGTCGTGGGGAGTTCACCGCCACCGCGACGTTCCTCGCGCCGCGGTTTCGCATCGCCGTGGCGCCGCGCTCGGGCGAGCTCCAGGTGCGCGTGGAGCTCGCCGACGTGAAGACGCGCGGGCCTTCGCCTGCGACCCGTCATTGACCCGAAGCAGAGCCCTTGCCAAAGGGTGCGCATGACTCAACCGCTCGCTGCAGTCGTGCTCTGCGCAGGCAAGGGCACGCGCATGAGGTCACTCAAGACGGACGGCGCCAAGGTGCTCCAGCCGATCCTCGGCAAGCCGCTCGCGTGGTACCCGATCTCCAGCGCCTTCGAGCTCGGCGCGCACCACGTGGTGGCGGTCGTCGGGCATCAGGCCGATCAGGTGAAGGCCGAGCTCTCGCAGCTCTTCCACGGCCAGCCGCTGCAGTTCGCGATGCAGGTGCAGCAGCGGGGCACCGGTGACGCGGTGGCGGCGGCGCGCGCGGCACTCACCGGCTTCAACGGCGCGGTGCTGATCCTCTACGGCGACGTGCCGTTGCTCACCGTCGAGACCATCAAGCGGCTGGTCGCGGCGTACCAGCCGGCGAAGGGGCCGCTGGCGATGATCAGCTGCCGCCTGCCTGATCCCACCGGCTATGGGCGCGTGGTGCGCGGCGCCGACGGGCGCGTGCAGGGCATCGTCGAGCACAAGGACGCGAGCGACGAGCAGCGGAAGATCTCCGAGGTGAACGCGGGCATCTACCTCGTCGACGCGAAGTTCCTGTGGGGCGCGCTCGAGAAGCTGACGCCGGCCAACGCCCAGGGTGAGCTGTACCTGACGGACATCGTCTCGCAGGCGGCGAAGCTGGGCGAGGTGTCGGTGATCGACGCTCCGGCCGAGGAGACGGCGGGCGTCAACGATCGCGCCGAGCTCGCGGAGCGGGCGGAGGTGATCCGTCAGCGCATCAACCTGCGCCACCTTCGCGCTGGCGTGACGCTGGTGCACCCCGCGACGACCTTCATCGACGCGGGCGTGGAGATCGGCCCCGAGACGGTGATCGGCCCGAACGTGTCGATTCAGGGCGAGTGTGAGATCGGCGCCTGCGCGCAGATCGATCAGGGCGCGGTGCTGGTGCACACCACGGTCGGCGACTTCGCGCACGTGAAGCCCTACTCGGTGCTCGAGGACGCGGTGGTGGGGCCGAAGTGCCACGTCGGCCCGTTCGCGCGGCTGCGCCCGGGCACGGTGCTCGAGGAAGACGTGCACGTCGGCAACTTCGTCGAGACGAAGAAGGCGCGGCTGCGCAAGGGCACCAAGGCGGGGCACCTCGCGTACCTCGGCGACGCGGACATCGGCGCCGGCTGCAACATCGGCGCGGGCACCATCACCTGCAACTACGACGGCGTGAACAAGCACGAGACGGTGCTCGGCAGCGGGGTCTTCATCGGCTCCGACACGCAGCTCGTGGCGCCGGTGCGGGTCGGTGACGGGGCCTTCGTCGCCGCGGGCTCGACCATCACCGAAGACGTGCCGGCCGGCGCGCTCGCGCTGTCGCGCACGCCGCAGACCACCAAGGAAGGCTGGGCGGAGCGCCGCAAGAAGGTGCTCGCCGGGCTCAAGCAGGGCTGACTTTTCGAAGAACGGAGCAACACGCGCATGTGCGGAATCGTTGGATACGTCGGTGGGGACCAGGCGGCGCCGATCCTCGTGGCTGGGCTCAAGCGGCTCGAGTACCGTGGGTATGACTCGGCGGGCGTGGCGGTGCTCGACGGCGGCAAGCTCACCGTGGTTCGCGCGACGGGGAAGCTGCGCAACCTCGAGGGCAAGGTGCAGACCGAGATGCCGAAGGGGCGCGTGGGCATCGGCCACACGCGCTGGGCGACGCACGGCCGACCGAGCGACGAGAACGCGCACCCGCACACCTTCGAGGGCGTGTCGGTGGTGCACAACGGCATCATCGAGAACCACCTCGCGCTCAAGGCGGCGCTCAAGGCGAAGGGGCACGTCTTCTCGTCGGAGACCGACTCCGAGGTCTTCGCGCACCTGATCCGCGAGGCGCAGAAGGGCGGCCACTCGCTGCTCGAGGCGGTGCGCGCGGCGACGGCGCAGGTGAAGGGCACCTACGCGCTGGTCGCGATCAGCGAGGCCGACCCTTCGCGCATCGTGTGCACCCGCGAGGCGCAGCCGATGGTGCTCGGCTACGCCGAGGGCGAGAACTTCGTGGCGTCGGACGTGCCGGCGCTCCTCGAGCACACGCGCGACGTGGTGTTCATGGAGGACGGCGACGTGGCGGTGGTGGCGCAGTCGGGCATCGAGCTGTTCGAGCGCTCCGGCAAGGCCATTCAGCGCAAGCAGGTGCGCGTCGACTGGACGCCCGGCATGGCCGAGAAGGGCGGCCACAAGCACTTCATGCACAAGGAGATCTGCGAGCAGGCGCGCGCGGTCGCCGACACGCTGCGCGGGCGTGTGCTGCGGTCGGAGGGCGACGTGCACTTCGACGGGTGGAACCTGTCGGAGGCGCAGGTCAAGGGCATGGAGCGGGTGTGGATCCTCGCCTGCGGCACGTCGTGGCACTCGGGGCTCGCCGGCAAGTGGATGATCGAGCGGCTGGCGCGCATTCCCGTCGAGGTCGAGCTCGCCAGCGAGTTCCGCTACCGCGAGCCGCTGGTGACGAAGTCGCAGCTCGCGGTGGCGATCAGCCAGTCGGGTGAGACGCTCGACACGCTCGCCGCGATGCGCGAGGCGAAGTCGCGCGGGGCGACCACCATGACGCTGTGCAACGTCGTCGGCTCGGCGATGACGCGCGAGGCCGACTTCACGGTGCTGACCAACGCCGGTCCGGAGATCGGCGTCGCCTCGACCAAGGCCTTCACCACGCAGCTCGTCGGCCTCTACATGCTGGCGATCAAGCTCGGCCGGCTGCGCGGCACGCTCACGAAGGAGCAGGCGCAGGAGCACCTCACGGCGCTGTCGGGCGTGCCGGCGGTCGTCGAGCAGGTGCTGCACATCGAGGCGAAGGTGAAGGAGATCGCCCGGAAGTACATGAACGCGCAGGACTTCCTCTTCCTCGGCCGCGGCCCGATGCACCCCGTCGCGCTCGAGGGCGCGCTCAAGCTGAAGGAGATCTCGTACATCCACGCCGAGGGCTACGCCGGCGGCGAGATGAAGCACGGGCCGATCGCGCTGATCGACGAGAAGCTGCCGGTGGTGGTGATCGCGCCGCACGAGCCGCAGGTGCACTACGAGAAGATCATCGGGAACATCGAAGAGGTGCGCGCGCGCGGCGGCCAGGTGATCGCGGTGGTCGAGGAGGGCGACACGCACGCGAAGTCGCTCGCCAACGACGTGATCGAGATCCCGCGCACGAGCGCGCTCATCGCACCGCTGGTGGCGACCATTCCGCTGCAGCTGCTCAGCTACCACGTGGCCGATCTCCGCGGCACCGACGTCGATCAGCCGCGCAACCTCGCCAAGAGCGTGACCGTCGAGTGAGCGCCGCGAGCATCTCCGAGCGGAGCCAGAAGGCGCTGATGGCGTTGTTCCCCAACGCCGCTGGCCGGCCGGACGCGCCGTCGTGGCTGGTCGATCAGCTCGTCGACGCGGAGCTCCACCGCCGCGGCTTCCCGGACCCGACCGGAGCGTGGAACGCGCTCGCGCTCACCCAGGGCTCGTTGCTCAAGGAGGAGTTCGATCTCAACACCCACGGCCACCACGACGGGTGGACCCTCGGCGCGGTGCTCGTCGACCCGCTGGAGTTCATGCTCTACGACGTGCGCTACGGCTTCCCGGCGGGAGACGTGGCGCTCAAGGCGATGGTGGCGGGCATGAAGGAGGTCTGCCCGCGCGCGAAGGTGGTGCGGATCCACACCGACGGCTTCGCGATCCTCCTCGGGCCGACCGCGGAGCAGCGGGTCGAGCCGGCGCTGATCTCCCGGCTCGCCGAGGTGCTGCCGGCGAAGGTCGCTGCGGTCACGCCCGATGACGCCGAGCCGAAGAAGGCGCAGCGCTTCACCTTCGGGCTCCTCGAGCTGACGGTGGTCGATCCTCCGAACTGGCAGCTCCTCGGGCCGCTGGTGTGGGCGGAGTGCGAGCGCGCGTTGATCATCGCCCGGCGCCAGCCCACGCAGGCGCTGCAGCAGCGGAAGATCGTGCTCGACGCGCGGCTTCCGGAGTTCGAGCGCTGAGCCGCCATGCGGCGCCTGCCGTGGCAGCCCGGGCACGTGCCGCTGATGCTGGCGCCGATGCAGGGCGTGACCAACCGCGCGGTGCGGCACGTCTTCATCGAGCAGGCGCGGCCTGACGTCGTCTTCACCGAGTTCATGAGGGTGCGCCCGGGGCAGGAGGCTGGCGCGCGGCTCTCCCGGGGCGATCTCCACGAGGCACGCGCCGAGGAGCACGGCGTGCCGCTCGTGGTGCAGCTGATCGGGCGCGATCGCGAGCCGCTGGTCGAGGCGGCGCTCGTGGCGCAAGAGGCCGGGGCGGTGCACCTCAACCTCAACATGGGCTGCCCCTACGGCCGCATGAACGTCGGCTGCGGCGGCGGCATGCTCGAGCGGCCGGAGGCGCTGCCGGAGATCCTCGGCGCGCTGCGCGAGGCGATCGTCGGCACGTTCTCGGTGAAGGTGCGCGCCGGCTACGCGGACCCGGCGCAGATCTTCTCGCTCCTGCCGGTCTTCGAGGCCGCGGGCGTCGAGTTCCTGGTGCTCCACGCGCGGACGGTGACCCAGCGCTACGAGGGCGCGGCGGATCATTCCATCACGGCGCGCGTCGTGCGGCAGACGCGCCTGC
>JBMORD010000319.1:0-6696 GCA_049322495.1 Myxococcota bacterium
CCCTCGCGGCCTGACGCGCCTGCTCGAGCGGGGGCTGTCACGAGAGCCGCAGGCGCGCTTCAGCTCGATGAACGAGCTCCTGCGCGCGCTCCGCTCGGTGCGCTCGGCGCGGGCGCGGTGGCTCGCGGCGGCGGCGGTGGTGTTCCTCGCGTCCGTCGCGGCGGCCTGGCTCGGCGGCGCGCGCTCGCTCGAGCGGCGACAGTGCGACGCGGCGGGGGCGGCGCTCAGCTCTCCGTGGACCGCCGACACCCGCGCACAGCTCACGCACGCCTTCGGCGCCACGCACGTCTCGTGGGCCGGCGAGGTGCTGGCGCGCGTCACCGCCCGCCTCGACGCGTGGGCCCGTCAGTTCGACGCCGCGAAGCGCGAGGCCTGCGAGCCGTCGCTCTTCGGTCCGCGCGTGTCGGCCGCCGAGCTCGGCCTCCGCCTCGAGTGCCTCGCCGAGGCAGCGCGGCAGGCGCGAGGGGTCATCAGCCAGCTCCGCGAGCCCGACGCGTCGACGCAGCTCAACGCGGTCGCCGCCACCGAAGGCCTGGTCATCGACTGCCGCGCGCCCGCAGCGAAGTTCCCCCGCCCCGTCGTCGGCTCGGAGGACGTGGAGCGACTGCGCGACGACTTCGCCCGCGTCTACGCGCTGCTGAACGCCGGTCGCGCGAAGGCGGCGCTCGAGCTCGCGAAGACGCTCCCCGAGCGCGCAGAGGCGAACGGCGACGAGCGACTGCGGCTCGCGGCACAGGTGTCGCTCGGCATCGCGCAGGAGCGCAACAACGACTTCCCGAGCGCGGTGAAGCAGCTCCAGGCCGCCATCCGCCGCGCCGACGTGCTGCAGGACGATCGCCTGCGCGCGCAGGCGTGGGTGTCGCTCCTTCAGGCGGAGTACCGCGCCGGACACTACGAGCGGGCCCTCGAGCTCGAGGCAGGCGCGCTCGGCGCAGCGGAGCGGGTGGGCGACCCCTGGCTCCAGAGCGAAGCCCTGCTCTTCCTCGGCGGCGCGCTCAGCGCGCGCGATCAGCTCCAGCGCGCGCAGGACGCCTTCCAGCAGGCGGTCGCGCTGCGCGAGAAGGCCTGGGGCCCAGAGGATCGCCGCACCGCCTTCGCGCTCTCGTCGCTGGGCAACGCGCTGGCGATGCAGGGCGAGCTCACCGGAGCGATCGACGCCCACCGCCGCTCGCTGCACGCCGCCGAGGCCGCGCTCGGCCCGCGCCACCCCGCGGTGGCGACGCTGCGCGGCAACCTCGGCGACGACTTCCTCTACGGTCTGGACCCGAAGGCCGCGGTCGCGGAGCTCGGCGGCGCGGTGGAGCTCCTCGCCGGCAACGACCCGAAGTCGCGCGAGGTGGCCAACCTCTCGACCGACCTCGGCTTCGCGCAGCTGCTCGCCGGCAACGCTGAAGAGGCGCTGGCCACCTTCGAGCGCGCGCTCTCGCTGTGGAACGCGCTCGCGCCGCAGCACCCGCTCCGCGGCATGAGCCTGCTCGGCCGCGCGGAGGCGCTGAAGGCGCTCGGCCGCGAGGTGCCGCTCGCCGACCTCGAGGCCGCGCTCCAGCTGGTGAAGGTGCTGCCGCCCTTCGAGCGCGGCCGGGTGCAGCTCGCGCTCGGCGAGGCGCTCGAGAAGACCGACCCGCCGCGGGCCCGCACGCTCGTGCACGACGCCGAGCAGGGCCTCTCGACGACCACGCTCCCCCTCGTCGCGGCGGCGCGCGCGCGCGCGCAGCGCTGGCTGGAGGCGCACCGGTGAGCGCCGACGCCTTCGCCCAGCTCGCCGCCCGCGGCGTCACCGTCGATCGCGAGGCGTTCACGAAGTGGAGCGCCCGGCGCGCGAGCCCGCGCACCTTCGAGCTCGCGCTGGTGTGGGCCTGCCTCCAGCACCAGCCGGCGGCGGTGGCGCTCCTCGAGGCCGACTACGTGCCCCAGGCCACGCGCGCGCTGCGCAAGCTCGGCCTCCCGGAGGCGCTGGTGGACGACGTGCTCGGGTGGCTTCGCGCGGAGCTCTTCGTGCGCGAGGGCCCGCCGCTGCTCGAGACCTGGTCGGGCCGCGGAGATCTCGGCAGCTGGATCCGCGCCATCGCCACCCACGAGGGCATCAAGCGCGCGAAGCGCGCCCGCCGCGAGGTCGAGGCCGGAGCACTCGAGGACGTGCCGCTGCCCGACGCGGAGGTGGTCGCGCTGCGCGGCGCGCACCGCGCGGAGTTCACCCGCGCGCTCACCACCAGCTTCCAGGCGCTCCCGCTCGAGCAGCGCAACCTCCTGCGCCAGTATTTCCTCGACGGGCTCACCATCGACGACCTCTCGCGCCTGCTCGACGTGCACCGCGCCACCGCCGCGCGTCGCGTGACCGCCGCGCGGGAGGCGCTGGTGGCCGGCGTGAAGCAGCAGCTCATGGCCGAGCTGCAGCTCGGTGAGCAGAGCGTCGAGGAGGTCATCACCCTGAGCAACCTCGACGAGAGCCTCAGTCAGCTCCTGCGCCGCACGCGCTGACGCTACGGGCAGATCAGGCTCTCGGTCGGCTCCGACTTGACCGGCGGGATGGTGCCCGGGCACACGCAGAAGCCGCTCTCGCACACGCGCCCGCCGGTGCAGCCGCCGCTGCACGTCGCGCCGTTGGTGCCCATGCAGTAGTCGACGCGCGGGTAGCAGATGTTGCCGCTGCAGCAGCCCGCAGAGCAGGTGGTGCTGTTGCACGGCTGGCAGGCGCCGTTCGCGCAGCCGTTGGCGCAGCTCTGGAGCGTCGAGGCGTAGCTGCAGGTGCCACCGCTGCAGGTGCCGCCCGAGGAATACACGCGGAGGTTCCACGCGTCGGCGCAGGCGTTGGCCGGCGGGGA
Organism: Myxococcota bacterium; assembly: GCA_049322495.1. Taxonomy (GTDB): domain Bacteria; phylum Myxococcota; class Myxococcia; order Myxococcales; family Myxococcaceae; genus Archangium_A. The sequence continues at coordinate 2,823 of JBMORD010000319.1, forward strand.
GTTGCAGCTCACGCCGGAGCACGGGTCTCCGTTGCACACGCCGTTGGTGCACCCGAAGGCGCAGGCGCTGTCGGTGAACGCGTAGGTGCAGGTGCCCTGCCCGGCGTTGCACGTGCCGGTGGCGTTGTAGACGCGGGCCTGACCGTTGACGCAGGCCGGCGCGGGCGGCGAGTTGCAGGCGGTGTCGATGGGCGCGTAGCTGCAGGTGCCGCCCGAGCAGGTGCCCGACGACGAGAAGGTGCGCACGGTGCTGGTGCCGTTGCAGGTCGGCGCCGGCGGCGCGTTGCAGACCGTCGAGGTCGACGGGTAGCTGCAGGTGCCGCCGCTGCAGGTGCCGGGCGCGGTGTAGGTGCGCCGCGTGGTGGAGTTGGCGCAGTCGGCCGCCGGCGCCGTGGTGCAGCTCACGCCCGCACACGGGTCGGGGTTGCAGCGCCCGTTGGCGCACCCGAAGGCGCAGGTGGTGTCGGTCGTCGTGTAGTTGCACGCGCCGTTGGTGCAGGTGCCCGCCGACGAGTAGCTGCGCAGCGTGGTGCCCGAGGCGCAGAAGTTGGCCGGTGGCGCGTTGCACGCGGTGTCGGTCGGTGCGTACGAGCAGGCGCCGCCGCTGCAGGTGCCGCTGCTGGCGAAGGTGCGCCGCGTCGTCGAGTTGGCGCAGGTCGGCCCCGGCGGCGTGGTGCAGGTGACCCCCGAGCAGGGATCGCCGTTGCACGCGCCGTTGGTGCAGCCGTTCGCGCACGCCGTGTCGGTGTACGTGTAGTTGCAGGTGCCGCCGCTGCAGGTGCCGCTCGCGCTGTAGGTGCGCGCGGTCGTCGAGCCCACGCACGTCGCGGCCGGCGGCGCGTTGCAGGCCAGATCCTGGCTCGGGTACGAGCAGGTGCCTCCGCCGCACGTGCCCGGGCTGCCGAAGACGCGCCGGGTGGTGTTGTTGACGCACGTCGCGGCCGGCGCGCTGGTGCAGGTGACGCCCGCGCACGGGTCGGCGGTGCACGCGCCGTTGCTGCAGCCCGCGGGGCAGGTGGTGTCGGTCGGCGCGTAGACGCAGGCGCCGCCGGAGCACGAGCCGGTGCTGGCGAAGGTGCGCAGCGTCGTCGACGACGCGCAGGTCGGCGCCGGCGGGCTGGTGCAGGCGCTGTCAGTGGGCACGTAGCTGCAGGTGCCCGCCGAGCAGGAGCCCATCGCCGAGTAGGTGCGGCGCAGCGAGCCCTGGCACGTCGGCCCGGGAGGCGTGTTGCAGGTGACGCCCGCGCAGGGGTCGCCGAGGCACGAGCCGCCGAGGCACCCGAAGGGACAGGGCTGGTCGTTGGGCGTGTAGTCGCAGCCGCCGAGGTTGCAGGTGCCGGTGCTGGCGTAGGTGCGGCGCGTGGTGCCGTTGAGACAGATGGGCGCCGGCGGCGTGGTGCAGGTCACGCCCGCGCACGCGTCGCCCAGGCACTGCCCGGCGTTGCAGCCGTTGGCGCAGGGGGTGTCCTGCGGGGTGTACGAGCACGCGCCGTTGGCGCACGCGCCCGGCGACACGTAGCTGCGGCGCACGTTCCCCATGAGGCAGGTGGCGACCGGCGGCGTCGTGCAGCTGACGCCCATGCACGGGTCTGCCGCGCACTGGCCGGTCTGCGCGTCGCAGCCGAACTGACACGGGGTCTGCGTCTCGCTGTAGGTGCAGCTCCCGAGGCTGCAGGTGCCCGACGACGAGTACGAGATGCGCGTCGAGCCGTTGCACCGCGGCGCCGGAGGCTGCTCGCACACCACACCCGCGCACGGGTCGGGGTTGCACGCGCCCGCGTTGCAGCCGAAGGGACAGGTGGTGTCGACCTGCGTGTACGTGCAGCCGCTCGCGGTGCACGCGCCGGGCGAGGTGAAGCTGCGGCGCACGTTGCCCACGCACACCGCCTGCGGCGCCGTGAGACAGCCCTGGCAGACGTCGTTCTCGCAGGAGCCGTTCGCGCAGCCGAACGCGCAGGTGAGCGTGACGCTGGGGTAGGTGCAGGCGCCCTGCGCGCAGGTGCCCGGCGAGCGGTAGCCGAGGCGCTCGGTCGCCGAGGTGCAGCTCGCGGAAGGCGGCGCGTCGCAGCCCACACACGCCGCGCCGCCGGTGCCGCACTGCGCGCCGTTCTGCCGGCCAGGCTGCAGGCACTGCCCGCTCGCCGTGCAGCACCCCTGGGGGCAGCTCGTCGCGTCGCACACGCAGGCGCCCTGCTGGCAGCGCTGGCCGAAGGCGCACGCCGGGCCCGCTCCGCACTGGCACTGGCCGGTGGCGGTGCAGGTGTCGGCTTCGATGCCGCACACGTTGCACACCGAGCCCGCGAGGCCGCACGAGTCGACGCTGCGCGTGGTGCAGGTGTTGCCGAGGCAGCAGCCGGCGGCGCAGGTCTGCAGACAGCCTTCGCACGCCCCGTCGACGCACGCCTGCCCCGAGGGGCACGCCTGGCACGCGACGCCCGCGCGCCCGCACTGCGACGCCGTCAACGAGGTCACGCAGGTGTTTCCATCACAGCAGCCGGTCGGGCAGGTGCTGGCGTCACAGACCGTCGCGCCGCCGCCGCCTCCCGTCGCGCCGCCACCGCCACCGGTCGCCCCGCTTCCGCCGCCCGTCGCGTTGGTGCACGACTCACGGCACAGCGAGTCCGCGCAGCAGACCTTGCCTGCGGGGCACGCACCGTCGGGGCCACAGCCGAACGCGGTGAGCCGGGAGGGGTCGACCAGCTTGCAGCCGGCCAGGGTCGTCACCGCCAACGCCAGCAGAGACCAACGCGAAGTGGGGATCATCGGCGGCGATGATATTCCAGGTCGCGCCGAACGGACGCGCGAGAGCGCGCGCGAAGACCGGGAGTGCTCAGTAGTCCTTCAGGTCGCGCGACGCCTTGCCGTTCTCGTCGTAGCACTTGTTGCTGTTCGAGTGGCACGACGACGAGTAGCTGGAGACGTTGCCGCAGTCGCTCCCCGTCTGCTGCTTGCAGATCTCCTGCGCCTTCTTGCGGTCGGCGAAGCTGTCGCTGCCGTTCTTGCCAACGCAGACATAGACGTCGCTCGGAGCCTTCGAGAGCGAGTAGCACTTCGCGGCGGCGGGGACGGCGAACAGGGCGAACGAGACGAGCGCGAGCTTCTTCATCGGGAATGGCTCCTGAGGTGGGGGCGACCGCTGGATGACACCAACCGCGCCTCCCGAGTGCAACGCCGCTCAGCTCCAGCGGATCTCGAGGTGGTAGTCGTACGGCCCGTCCTGCCGGACCACCACGGTGCCGTTCTTCACCTCGAGGCGCGCGAAGGCGGCGTCGATGATCGCCGCGACGAAATCGCCCGGCACCGCCGACGGGTTGTGCACCACGGCGTCGATCGCCCCCGGCTCGTCGCGCTTCAAGTCGAAGATGAGGTCGGTGTCGCTCCGGCCCAGCCGCAGGTAGTTGGCGAGCCTGCGCACGAAGGTGCGCGGCGACATGAAGGGCAGCGCGACGCCGACGATGCGGCCGACGAGCGTCTCGAGAAAGCCCTCCGAGAACTCGCGCCCGATGCGCCGGTAGGCCTCCTGATCGGACAGCTCGGCGAAGCGGTGCCTGCGGGCGATCTCGAGGCAGCGCACCCAGAGCTCAGTCGGGTAGGTCGGCTCGGCGCGCGCGGCGTCGTAGCCTGCCGTCTTCAGCTCCTCGGCGAACGAGCCGTCGGGCTTGAGGCGCCGGTCGAAGAGGGCCTCGAACATGCTGTGGTTGGTCGTCGAGCCCATCGGGACAGCATACCGCCTCACTCGGGCTCGACGGCCGGCCGCTCACGGGCCCGGCGCACGACACCTGCCACCTTCGCCACGCCCGCCTCCACGGCACGGCAGTCCGTCGGGCTCGTCGCCCGGTCCGCCGCTCGCCCCAGGCGGCGCAGCTCCGCGTCG
>JBMORD010000320.1:0-48618 GCA_049322495.1 Myxococcota bacterium
CGCGTACCAGCCGGCCGCCCCCGCGGCCGCGCCGCAGCCCGCGCCCGTCGCTGCGCCTGCACCCGAGAAGCCCGCGGCCGCGCCGAGCCGTTCGCGGCTCCCGCTGCTCCTCGCGGCGGTGATGCTCCTCGCGGTCGGCGTCGGCGGCTACTTCGCGCTGCGGTCCCCGCAGGTGACCGCCGCCGAGCAGCTGACGCGCGCCGAGCAGGCGCAGGGAGACGACCGGGTCGACGCGCTCGTCAAGGTGGCCTCGCTGCCCGACGCGACGGAGGCCCAGCTCGCGCGCGCCGGCGCGCTCCTCGTCGAGGCGAAGGCCTGGGACGCGGCGCTCACGCTCTGCGACGGCTGGCTGCAGAAGAACCCGAAGAGCCTCGACGGCCGGCTCACCGAGGCGAAGGCCGCGGTGCAGAACCGCAAGGCGAAGCGCGCCGAGACCGCGATCCGCGAGGCGAGCACGCTGGCGCCGAACGACGCGCGGCCCGACGCGCTGATGGCCGAGCTCCGCGAGCTCCAGGGCGAGACCGGCGCGGCGCTCGAGGCGTGGACGAAGGCGGTCGCCAAAGCGCCGAACAACACGCAGTACCTCGCGCGGCAGGGCTACTGGCTCTCGCAGGGCGGCCGGCTCGACGAGGCCGAGGCCGCGCTCACGAAGGCGACGCGCAGGAAGGGCGACGCGGCGGCGGTGGCTGAGCTCGGCTTCGTGAAGTACCGCAAGGAACAGAAGGACGAGGCCCTGCGCATCCTCCGCGGCGTGGTGAAGGAGAAGCCCGAGCTGCTCGAGGGCCACTACTACCTGGCCACCGTGCTCTTCGCGAAGGGCGACCTCGCAGGCGCGCGCGCCGAGTACCTCGCGGCCGATGGGCTCGCCGGCGCCGACACGCGCCCGCTCACCGCCCTCTGCGAGATGGAGCAGATGCAGCAGACCTCCGAGCTGGAGGCCGCGAAGAAGCTGATCCGCGAGCGCTTCCCGAAGGAGGCCGACGCGCTCCTCTCGAAGTGCGCCGCCGCCGCGCCCGCGCCATGAATCGCCGAATCCTGAACGCCGACGATCTCGGCTACGACCCGGCCGTCACGCGCGGCATCGTCGAGGCGATGCGCCACGGCGTGGTGTCGTCGACCACGATGATCGTCAACTCGCCGTGGTCGGAAGACGCCGCGCAGCAGGCCACGGGCCTCGCGGTCGGCCTCCACCTCAACCTCGTGCGCTTCGCGGCGGTCAGCGAGCCGGGCCGGGAGCTCGACGAGCAGACGCCGCTCGACGCCGCCTTCGTCTACCGCGAGACGCTCGCGCAGCTCGATCGGCTCCGCGCGCTGCTGGGCCGCGAGGCGACGCACCTCGACGTGCACAAGCACGCCCACCTCCGGCCCGAGGTGCTCGACGGCCTCGCGCGCGCGGCCAAGGAGCGCTCGCTGGCGGTGCGGAGCATCACCGACGAGATGCGCAGGTCGCTGCGGGCGCGCGGCGTGCGTACCAACGACGCGTTCCTCGGAGATGCCGGCCAGGCGGCGTACTGGACGGCCGAGCGCTGGCTCGAGCAGCTCGACCTCGCGCCGCGGGAAGGCGTCGTCGAGCTCATGTGCCACCCGGGCTACCGCCCCTCGCACGTCAGCAGCGGCTACGGCGCGCAGCGCGAGGTGGAGCTGGCGACCTTCCTCGCCCCGGCTGCGCGTGAGGCGCTCCAGCGCCGCGGCCTCACGCTGGAGTCGTGGGCCGGCGTGTGAGCGCGCTGCGCGACGCCAGCGGGCGGGTCCGCTCCGGCTGGGTGGTGCTGGTGTTCGCCGTCGTCGCCGTCGCCGTCGAGGCGGGCGCGCTGGTGCTCTTCACCCTCGCCGGGGAGCTCGTTTCCGCGCCCCGCCTGTTCTTTCTGACGCTGCCGTCGCTCCTCGCGGGCACCGTCGCCACGCTCGTCGCGTGGCTCGCCTTTCGCGAGCCGACCGGGTTGCGCGACCCGACCCCGCTCGCCCAGCTCGGCCTCGGCCTGCTGTTCGGCGCCGCCGCAATCTCGGTCGCGTGCCTCGGCCCGGTGCTGGCGGGCGCCACGAGCCTGGGGCCGAGCGGCGACGAGGGGCTGCTGATGGCCGGGCTGTGGCAAGCCATCGCGCTCGCCCCCGCAGGCATTGGCGAGGAGCTGCTCCTGCGAGGCCTCGGGTTGCAGGCGCTGCGGCGCGGCCTGGGCGACGTCGCGGCGGTGGTGCTGTCGAGCGTGCTCTTCGGCATGCTCCACCTGGGCAACCCGAACGCCACGCCGGTGGCCGCGCTGATCATCGTGCTCGTCGGGCTGTGGTTCGGGGCGGTGAGGCTCCGCTCGGGCTCGCTGTGGATGCCCATCGGCCTGCACCTCGCGTGGAACCTCTTCGAGGGCTTCGTCTTCGGGCAGCCGGTGAGCGGGAACCTCGTCGGCCCATCGCTGCTCGTCTCGCCGCTCACCGAGGCGGGGTTCTGGTCGGGCGGCGCGTTCGGACCGGAGGCGTCGGGCTGGACCGCCGTGGTCCTCTGCCTCGCCCTCGCGGCCACGCTCCTCGTCAGGAACAACCGCGCGCCTTGACTTGAGATCGACAGTGATTAGACGAACGCCCCGAATGATCCAGGTCGAGGGCCTCACGAAGTATTACGGGGAGCGCGCGGCCATCCGCGATCTCTCGTTCACCATCGAGAAGGGCGAAGTCATCGGCTTCCTGGGCCTCAACGGCGCGGGCAAGTCGACGACGCTCAAGGTGCTGGGCTGCGTGCTGCTCCCCACGAGCGGGCGCGTGGTCATCGATGGGTTCGACGTCACGAAGGATCCGCACGAGATCCGCAAGCGCATCGGCTTCCTGCCCGACACGCCGCCGCTGTACGACGAGATGACCATCGCGGGGTACCTCGAGTTCGTCGCGCAGCTCCGCGGCGTGCCGTCGGGGGAGCTCGCGACGCGGGTCGACGAGGCGATGCGCAAGACGTCGCTGACCGATCGCCGCGACGACGTCATCTCGAGCCTCTCGCACGGCTACCGGCAGCGCGTCGGCCTCGCACAGGCGCTGGTGCACAACCCGTCGCTGCTCATCCTCGACGAGCCCACCGGCGGCCTCGACCCCGTGCAGATCGTCGAGATGCGCGACCTCATCCGCCAGCTCAAGGGCGAGCACACGGTGCTCGTCTCGAGCCACATCCTCGCGGAGATCAGCCAGATCTGTGATCGCTACCTGGTGATCCAGGAAGGCGAGATCATCGCGCGCGGCACCGAGAGCGACCTGGCGAACATCCTCGGCAACGCGGGCGTGGTCGACGTGGAGGTGCTCGGCGCGGCGCAGAAGGCGGTCGACGCGCTCAAGGCCGTGCCGGGCGTCAACGACGTCACCCTCACCCGCCTCGAGGGCGAGCAGGCGTACCTCCGCGTGCTGGGCACCGGCGAGCTGCGCCCGGCGCTGGTGAAGGCGCTGGTCGCCGCCGACTGCAGCGTCCTCAAGGTCGACAAGGCCGCCACGCGACTGGAGAGCATCTTCTTGAAGCTGACCCACGGGAAGGAGGCGGCGTGATGAAGAACGTGTCTCTCATCGCCCGCCGCGAGCTGCAGGCGTACCTCCGCACGATGAGCGGGTACGTGATCATCGCGGTGATGCTCTTCATCGACGGGCTGCTGTTCAACGCCTTCGCGGTGCCCGGCACGGCGAAGAAGTCGTCGGAGGTGCTGGCCGACTTCTTCACGCTCACCTCGGGCATCACCATGGTGGGCTCGGTGTTCCTCTCGATGCGGCTCATCGCCGAGGAGCGCCAGACGGGCACCATCTCGCTGCTCTACTCGTCGCCGGTGCACGACGTGGAGATCGTGCTCGGCAAGTTCTTCGCGTCGTTCCTCTTCATGTGCCTGTTCTTCGTGTCGACCTCGTACATGCCGATCCTCGTGGCGGTGTACGGCAAGGTGTCGGTCGGCCACATCCTCGCGGGGTACTTCGGGCTGATGCTGGTGGGCGCCACCGGCCTCGCCATCGGCACCTTCGGCAGCGCGCTGACGCGCAGCCAGGTGGTGGCGGCGGTGCTCTCGGGCGTGATGGTGCTCGCGCTCACCACCGCGTGGCTCCTCGGCAAGGTGACCGATCGCCCGCTGACCGACGTGGTGATGGGCCTCGCGTGGTGGGGCCACTTCGATCCCTTCCGCACGGGCCTCGTTCACCTCAAGCACGTGACGTACTTCGGCCTCGTCACCTTCCTCTCGCTCTTCGCCGCCACGCGCGTGCTCGAAGCGCGGAGGTGGAGGTAAGCCATGCAGCTCTCCATCATCCTCACCGTCGGCCTCGTGCTCGCGTGGATCGGCGAGCGCATCGTCGAGAACCCGAACGCGCGCCTCGGTCTCACGGGCTTCGGCGCGGCGCTGGTGCTGGTCGCCACCGTGGTGCGCTTCGGGCGCGCGCGCGGCGCGGGCAGCCCCGCCCTGCAGCGCGTGCAGCGGCAGTTCGCCCTGCTCCACCTCACGGCGGCGCTCGCCTTCCTGCTGTACTTCCTGCAGTCGGACCTCTTCACCCGGCTCAGCGGCGCGGCGCTGTCGACCACCGCCCCGAAGCTCGCGGGCGTGCTCGGCGCGCTGTGGCCGGCGCTGATGGTCGGGGCGCTCGTCACCACGCTGCTCATGGAGCTCTCCTTCGCCTCGATGGCGAAGGCGCCGACGCTCGAAGACGGTCGCCTCAACGAGGCCATGCTCTCGGGCCTCGGGCTGGCGTGCGCCCTCACCTTCGCCTTCTCGATGCAGTACGTGGCGGCTGAGCGCGACGTGAAGGCCGACTTCTCGTACTTCCGCGTGGCGAAGGCCGGCGAGGCCACGCTCAAGCTCGTCGCCTCGCTCGACGAGCCGCTCGAGGCGTACCTCTTCTTCCCGCCCGCCAGCGACGCCGCCGAGGCGGTCGAGGGCTACTTCTCGGAGCTCGCCGCCGCCTCGCCTCAGCTCAAGGTGACGCGCCTCGACCACGCACTCGAGCCGGTGAAGGCCAAGGAGCTCGGCGTCAGCGGCAACGGCACCGTGCTGCTCAAGAAGGGCGGCCGCAAGGAGAGCCTCTTCATCGGCACCGAGGTCGAGAAGGCCAGGTCGCAGCTGCGCGGGCTCGACGCCGAGGTGCAGAAGCGCATTCTCCAGGTCGCGAAGGCGCGCCGCACCGTCTACCTCACCCAGGGCCACGGCGAGCGCACGCAGGATCCGACCAACGGCATGGATCAGCGCCCGACGATCGAGATCCTCTACAAGACGCTGCAGGATCAGAACTTCGACGTGCGCAAGCTGACCACCGCCGAGGGCCTGGGCAACGAGATCCCGAAGGACGCCGCGGCGGTCTTCATCATCGGCCCCACCGCGCCCTTCAGCGAGGCCGAGGCGAAGTCGCTCGAGGCGTACGAGCAGCGCGGCGGCCGGCTCTTCATCGCGCTCGACGCCGAATCGACGCTGCCCTTCGAGGAGCTCCTCAAGCCGCTTGGCCTCTCGTTCAAGGCGCAGCCGCTGGCGCAGGAGCGCGGCACCGCCAACGTGCGCCCGCCGCCCGGCCCGGCCGACCGCATCAACATCGGCTCGAACACCTACAGCTCGCACCCAGCGGTGAGCTACCTCGGCCGCAGCGGCGCGCCGGTGCTGATGCTCGGCGCCGGCGGCCTCGAGGAGCTGCCCCAGCACCCGGCCGAGCTGACGCTCGACTTCGCGGTGCGCTCGCGCAGCGACGCGTGGAACGACGCCAACAACAACTTCGAGTTCGATCAGGGCGCCGGCGAGACGAAGAAGTCGTGGGGCCTGGTGGCCGCGGTCGAGCGCCGCGCGAAGTCGAACAAGGCCGAGGAGGGCATGCGCGCCCTGGTGCTCGGCGACTCCGACGCGGTGGCCGACCTGGTGCTGGCGCAGCTCGCCGGCAACCAGTACCTGGTGCTCGACGGCTTCAAGTGGCTGCTCGGCGACGAGCAGCTCGCGGGCGTCACCAACACCGAGGTCGACGTGCCCCTCACCCGCACCCGCCAGCAGGACTCGGCCTGGTTCTACGGCACCACCTTCCTCGCCCCGCTCGGCGTGGTGGCGATCGGCTGGTTCGCGCGCCGCCGCCCGAAGAAGGCCGTCAGCAAGGAGACGAAGTCGTGAAAGCCCGCAGCGCAGCGATCCAGGGCGGCCTCGCCGCCATCGGCCTCGTCGCCGCCTACGTCACGTGGCAGAGCCCGAAGGACACCTCGAAGGCCTCCGGCGTCACCATCGTCGACGCCGCGAAGAACTCGCTCGAGCGCGTGCGCTACGAGGACGGCACGCGCGCGGTGACCCTCGAGAAGAAGGACCGCTTCCTCGTCACCCTCGCCTACCTCCCCGGTAAGCGGCCGGTGTTCGATGCGGGCGTCTCGGTCACCGAGGTCGACGGAGGTGTCGACGCGGGCACGGTGCTGGCCAACGTCAAGCCGGCCGAGCTGCCCGACCGCACCGTGTTCGCCAACGATCGCGCCGACACCGTGTGGGCCAAGCTCACGCCCTTCGAGGGCACGCGCGCGCTGGGCAAGCTGCCCGACGCCAAGCTCGAGGAGGTCGGCCTCACGAAGAGCGACCGCAAGCTCGAGCTCACCGTCGCCGGCCAGACGCGCCGCTTCACCATCTCGCGCCCGGTGGGCGGCCTCATCGGCAACTACGCGCAGGACGAGAAGTCCGGCGAGGTGTTCCTCATCTCCTCGAGCCTCTTCAACGATCTCGATCCCAACTCGCAGCTCCTCGTCGACCGGCGGCTCCACCTCTTCAAGCCGACCGAGTTCGACGGCTTCACGGTGAAGGCCAACGACAAGCAGCAGGCCTTCGTGCAGACCGGCGCCGACATCGCCCAGACGACGAAGGTCGCCCGCGCCGCCACGCCCGACAAGGCCGACGAGCTGGTGAAGAACTGGCACGAGAAGATCTGGAACCGGATCATCGTCACCGACGTGCTCGAGAAGGGCGAGGTGCCGAAGGCGGGCGAGCCCGCAGTGCGCATGCGCCTCGACTACACGCTCAAGGGGCAGCCGAAGGGCTGGCTCGAGCTCGGCTTCGACTCCACCGGCGGCACGTGGGCGCGCTCCGAGAACACGCCCGGCTGGGTGGCGGTTCACCAGGGCACCGAGGAGCTGGTGATCGAGGGCGCGAAGCTCCTCGAGTGAGCCTCACGCCTCCGGGAGGCGGATGATGAAGGTCGCGCCCACTCCCGGAGCGCCCTCCGCGCGGATCTGCCCGCGGTGGGCCTCGATGATCGACCGCGACACCGAGAGCCCCAGCCCCGTGCCCTGACCGCGGCGCTTGGTGGTGAAGAACGGCTTGAAGAGCTTGTCCTTCACGTCGTCCGCCAGGCCCGGCCCGGTGTCCGCGACGCGGATCTCCACGAAGCCGGGGTCGGCGCGCTGCGTGGTGACCGTGATCAGCTTCTTCGGTGACTGCTCCATCGCCTGGCCGGCGTTGAGCATCAGGTTGAGCAGCACCTGCCGGAGCTGGTTCGAGTTGCCGCGGATGCCCGGCAGCCCCTCGCCCAGCTTCGTCTCGACCTTCACGCCCTGCATCAGGAGCTGGTGCACGCACAACGCCATCGAGCCGTAGACCACGTCGTTGAGGGCGAGCGCCTCGAGCTCCATCTCGGGCGGGCGCGAGAACTCGAGCAGGTTCTGGAGGATCTTGTTCGCCCGGAACGCGTCGTTCTCGATGAGCTTGAAGTACTCGTGCATCTCCGCGACGTCGGTCGTCTCGGCGCCGAGCTGCGCGAAGCCCACGATGCCCACCATGGGGTTCTTCACCTCGTGCGCCACGCTCGCCGCCAGCTCGCCGACCGCCGAGAGCTTCTCCGACTGCACCAGCTGCGCGTTCGTCTTCTGCAGCTCCTCGCTGCGCCGCACCAGCTCGCGGCTCATCTGGTTCAGCGCCGTGCCCACCGACTGGATCTCCGTCGGCCCCGCCACCGGCACCTCCACGCCGAACTCGCCGCGCGAGATGACCATCATCGTCTGCTGCAGCTCTCGCAGCGGCCGCGTCACGCGCCGGCCGAGCAGCACCGCCAGCACCAGCGCCAGCGAGACCGTGCCGACGGCGAACAGCAGCGAGCGGCGCGACAGCTCGTTGGTCGCCTTGAACACCTCGTCGTGCGGCACCTCCACCACCACCGCGCCGACGCCGTTCTCGATGCGCGCGAAGGCGGCCACCTGCCGCACGCCGTTCGAGTCGTACTCTTCGGCGCCGCGCGAGAGCTTGCCGCCCAGCGCGTTCTTCACCACCGGGAGCGACGAGAGATCGGCGCGCTTGATCACGCTCTCGCCGTCGGGGTGCGCCAGCACGCGGCCGAGGCGATCGACGAGGAACACCCGGTACACGCTGCCCGCCGATACCGCGCTCAGCAGCCACTCCGGCCGCAGGTCGGCGATCACCACCGCCGAGCCGTCGGCCGTGGTCGACGAGAGCCGCACCAGCGCGAGATCCGGCGGGAGCGAGGCGTTCTGGAGCACCACGCCCGCCGCCTGCACCGCGTCGAGCGGCGCGGGGGTGCGGCGGCGCGCCTCGGTGAGATCGTCGGCGGTGAGGTTCAACGCCGCGAGGCGCTTGTTGTCCACGAAGAGGAAGGAGCGCTCGTAGCCGCCCTCGGTGCGCTTGAAGACCTCGAGCGAGAGCACCGCCTCGTCGGCGTCGAACAGGCTGCGGGCGCGCCGCTCGGCGTCGCCGGGGGTGATCTCGTATTCCTGGCCGAAGTAGCGCAGCTTGTCGGCGATGCCGTCGACGGTGCGGCCCACCTGCTGCGCGACGGTCCCCGCGACGAGCGCGTTGACGTCGTACACGCTCGCCTCCTTGTCGGCGGTGACGACGCGGGTGGCGAGGAGCAGGTAGACCGCCATCGCGGCCACCAGCATCACGCCCACCAGCCCGACGATCTGCGCACGCAACGATCGCACTCAGCGAACCTCCGGGAGGAAGTCGAAAGCGTAGCCCACGCGCACCGCGACGCCGCCCGCGTTCAAGCGCGCCAGTGGGATGTCGAGGCGGGAATAGACGAAGGACACCTCGGCCTCGAGCCGGCCGGGCCCCACGCGTCGGGACAGCGACACCAGGGCCTCGACGCCGGGCAGCCCGGTCGTGGCGGACTCGCCGCCGACGTGCACCCACGCCACCTGCAGCGCCGGCCCGACGCTCCCGCGGAGCTGGAACGCACCGACGTTCTGGTGCCACCCGACGACGAGCGAGATCGGGAAGAGCAGCGCCTGGGCGCGCACCGGCTCGCCGCCGAGATCGACGCTCGCGCCCGCGCCGTACCCACCCGCGCGCAGCTCGAGGCCGATGCGCCGCCGGAGCCACGGCAACCGCACGCCGAGCCCGGCACCGAAGCTGGGCGACGCCACCGCGCCTCCGCTGAAGATCCCTCCGGCCCTGACCGCGACCGCGAGGAATGGATCGACCGTCGCGCGCAGGCGCTCCTCGGCGTGGAACTCGCGCTCGTCGATCAGCAGCACGTCCTCCTGCTCCGCTGCGGGCGTCCACTGCGCCTGCCAGCTGCCGCCCACGGCCTCCACCGCGCCGAGCGCGCCGCTGCGGACCGCCAGCCGGGGTCGCGCCCCCTCGACGAGCCGCCCCTTCGCGTCGAAGAGCCGCACCCGCACCTGCTCGCCGACGAGCGTGACCTCGGCCCGCGCGACGGGAGGCACGCCCGCGTACAGCTCGAGCGCCGCCCACTCGGAGAAGCGGTAGCCGTCAGCCATGGCGCGCACCCGAACGACGTGCGCCCCTTCGGCGAGCCGCGGCGTCCTGCTACGCGTCGCGCCGAGCGCGCTCGAGACCCCATCGACCTCGAGCTCGTACTGGCGCGCGCCCGCGACGGAGCTCCAGGAGAGCTCGAGCTCCGTGCCCACCGGCACCACCCGATCGCCCCCCGGCTCCAGCCAGCTCACCGCCGGCAGCGGCGCGCCGGCGACGCGCACGAAGCTGCGGAGGTCGGACGGGTTCGACTGGTGGCCCGCCGCGTCCCTCGCGGTGACCCGCCAGCGGTATTCGCCGGGAGAGAGCTCGGCGCTGCGCCAGCTCGTGCCGCTCACCTGGGAGGTGGCGAGCGGCTCCTTCGCGCCGGTGCGGAGCAGCTCGACGCGGTAGCTGGTCGCGCCCACCACCGGCCCCCACGACAGCTCCGCGCGCGTCGACACCGACTCGCCGCGCGGCACCGGCGTCGGCAGGCGCACCTTGAAGGCGCCCTCCGGGCTGAACTCACCCACGTTGCCGCGCTCGTCGACGCTCGCCACGCGCCACCGGTAGTCGCCCGCCGAGCCGGCCTTGAAGGCGAGCGCGTTGGTCGGCGAAGCGAGTGAGACGCGGTTCTTCCCATCGAGCGAGGCCTCGACCACGTAGCTCTTCGCGCAGCCGGCCTCGTTCCACGTCAGCTGCACCTGCGGCGTCCCGAGGACGACGTCAGCGATGGGCTTGAGCCGCGGCGGGCTCACCCGCACGTGCAGCGTGCGCACGGGGCCCGGCCCGCTGGTGCGCCCCTTGATGTCGACGGCGCGCGTCCGCCACCACCAGGTCCCGGGCGGCAACGCCCCGGCCTCGAGGCTCGGGGTGCCCGAGCGCAGCGTGCGGAAGGACGAGAACTCGGCGCTGGTCGACAGCTCGACGAGGAACTCCTTCACCAGCGGAGAGGTGTCGAGCTCGAAGGTGACGCCCGCGCCACACGCCAGCTGCACGCCGTCGAGCGGCTTGAGCGGTGCGGGGATCGCGGTGTCGACGGCGACGGTGCGCGGCTGGCTCCACTCGCTCGCGCGGCTCTCGGCGTCGAAGCTCCGCACGCGCCACCAGTGCGTGGTGGTCGGCAGCTGCTCCCACCGATAGCCGGCCGAGGTGGTCCGCGTCTGGAGCACCACCTCCACGAAGGCCGCGTCCTTCGCGATCTGCAGCTCGTAGGCAGAGGCCCCCGGCACTTCCTTCCAGCGCAGCACGATGCGCGCGTTCTGCGCGGCCGCCGACAGCGAGAGCACCAGCAGCAGCGATGGCGCGAAGCGGGACTTCAGGGCGTCACCTCGATCTCCGGGTTCAGCAGCTCCGGCGCCTCGGGGATGCCCTTGTGGATCACTCGGAAGCGGAGCGGCGCCGACGGCATGCCGGGGCCCTGCTCGTCGTCGGCCCGCACGCGCCAGAACCACGTGCCCTCGTTGAGCGACACCTTGAGGCGCGCCGACGAGCCGCTCGCCGGCTCGCTCACCGTCACCGGCTCGAAGCCCTGGCTGGGAGAGACCTCGAGGCGGTAGCGGGTGATGCCGGCCAGCGGCGCCCAGGCGAAGGCGATCTCCGTGCCCGGCGGCGCGAGCAGCACCTCGCCGAGGCGGGGGAACATCGCCACCGGGGCGACGTCTTCGGCGCAGGTGAAGCGGCGCGACTCCGACAGCGACTGGCCGCGCTCGTCGACCAGCCGCCACCAGTTCACGCCGCGCGAGGGCGCGTCGAGCACCACCGAGTCGCCGCGCGCGTCCAGCTCCTGCTCGACGAAGGCGAAGAGGCGGTCGCGCGCCACCTGCACGTGCGCGCCAGCCGGCACCGAGCCCTTCCACGAGAGCGTCACCGGCGCCGGCTCCGAGCGGAAGGGGAGCTGGGCCTGCGCCGGCGGGCTCACCAGCTCGACCGCCCAGGGCGCGAGCTCGGTGGTCGCGGCTTCGGCGGCCGCCACCCGCTGCCCCTTGCCGACGCTCTTCGCGCCGCCCTTCCCCTTCACCTCGGCCTTGCCCTTCGCGACCGAGACCTCGAGCTGCTTGCCGACGAGCTCGACGCGCGCCTCGCTCTGCGCCTCGAGGTGCGCCTCGCCCTCGGGCGTGAGCAGCGTGAGGCCCTGCGCGCCCGCCCTGCCCGACACCGAGCCCTGACGGAGCGACACGTTGCGCACGCCCGCCTTCGGGCGCTCGATCACCACCAGCGAGCGCTCGTCGAGCGCCAGCTCCGTGCCGTCGAGGAAGGCGATGGTCGCCTCGGCGCCGGGCGGCACGAAGATCGCGTCGCCGTCGTGCACGTCGACGCCGCGCGCCGCCCCGCGCCACCCGAGCGTCTGCGCGGGCCGGAGCTTGATCTGCCCCGACGCCTGCTTCACCGCGGCGACGGTGGGCGTGTCGGCGTCTTCGCGCGGCCGCCCGATGCCGAAGGCCAGCGTCAGCGCGACCGCCGCCACCAGCGCCGAGGCCCCGGCCAGCCAGAGATCGCGCTCACCGTTGGCCAGCGTCATCTCTCACTCCCGCTTGCGACGACCCGGTGTGATCTCCGCCACCACCGCCGCGACGCGCTCGCGCAGGTTCGTCAGCGCGTCCTTCTCGGTCGCCTCGAGCGCCTCGCGCACCGCGTCTTCGATGGCCTGCAGGTTCTTGAAGGGCTTGGCGAGCACCACGTCGGGCCGCTGCGCCTCGAGCGTGAAGGGCTCCGGGTGGGCGGTGACGAGCACGATCGCCATGCCCGGCCACCGCCGCCGCGCCTCGGCCACCACCTCGAGACCGCCCATCTGCGGGAGCAGCTTGTCGACCACCAGGCAGCGCACCTCGTGCTGCTCGAGGAGCGCGAGGCCCGCCTCACCGCTGTGCGCCGCGTGCACCTCGAAGCCCGCCCGCATCAGCACCTTGCCGAGCAGGTCGCAGACCGCCGGCTCGTCGTCGATGACGACGATGCGGGTGGTCACGCCGCGCTCCCCCGCGAGCGGATCGCGCGATCGCAGATGTCGAGGATGTCGTGCACCCCGAACGGCTTGGTCACGTAGCTGAAGACGCCCAGCTCGTCGGCGTGGTTCTTCGTCTCGGCGGTGGGGAAGCCGGTGATGAGGATCGCCTGCATCTGCGGCTGCATGTCGCGGGCGCGCCGCAGCACCTCGAGGCCGTCGATGCCGGGCAGGTTCTTGTCGGTGATCAGCAGATCGAAGCCGCCCTTCGCGATGGCGTCGAGGCCCTGCTGCGCGTCGTCGACGAGCGTGACCTGGTGGCCCGCGCGCACGAGGACGCGCTCGAGGAGGGTGCGCGCGGAGCGATCGTCGTCGATGACGAGGATACGGCCGGGAGTACGGGGGACGGCCTGGCTCATGAGCGGCGCGAGCATAGCCCCGAACCGGGTACATTGCGGCGGTGACTGACGCCCAGCATCGACGCCAGGTCCGCAAGGCCGAAAAGGAGCTTGCGCAGCGCGATCCCCTCCTCGGAAAGGTCATCGCCCGCGTGGGAGCCTGCGAGCTCGCCCTCGAGCCCGACTTCGATCCGTTCCACGCGCTGGTGCGCTCGATCTGCCACCAGCAGCTCCACGGCAAGGCCGCCGAGACGATCCACGGCCGCGTGGTGACGCGCTTCGGCGACGGCTCGGTGCCGCACGTCGAGCGGCTCCACCGCGCGCGCCTGCCGACGATGCGCGCCTGCGGCCTCTCGGAGGCCAAGGCGCTGGCGATCAAGGATCTCGCCGCGAAGTGCCTCGACGGCACGGTGCCGCCTGCAGAGCGGCTCCACGCCCTGAGCGACGACGAGGTCGTCGACCGCGTGACGCAGGTGCGCGGCATCGGCCGCTGGACGGTCGAGATGATGCTCATGTTCCGCATGGGCCGGCTCGACGTCTTCCCCGTCGACGACTTCGGCGTGCGCAAGGGCTTCTCGTTGCTGCGCAGGCTGAAGGAGCCCATCACCGCGAAGGCGCTGATGCCGCACGGCGACGCGTGGCGGCCGTGGCGCTCGGTCGCGAGCTGGTACCTGTGGCGGGTGGCCGATGGCCGCTGAAGACCACGAGCTCGAGGCGCTCGGCTACAAGCAGGAGCTCCTCCGCGACATGGGCGCGTTCCAGAACTTCGCGCTCAGCTTCTCGATCATCTCCATCCTCACCGGCGCGGTGACGCTCTACGGCGCGGGCCTCACCGCCGGCGGCCCGAGGGTGATGCTCTTCGGCTGGCCGCTGGTGGCGCTCTTCACGGTGGTGGTCGGCCTCTCGCTGGCGGAGCTGGCCTCGGCGTTCCCCACCGCGGGCGCGCTCTACCACTGGGGGTCGATCCTCGGCGGTCCCGGCGCGGGCTGGGCCACGGCCTGGCTCAACGTGCTCGGGCAGTTCGCGATCACCGCGGCCATCGACTTCGGCCTCGCGGAGTTCCTCGCGCCGCTGCTGGGCATCGAGCAGTCGCGCACCTCGGTGCTGGCGATCTACGCGGTGCTGCTGCTCAGCCACGCGGTGCTCAACCACGTGGGCGTGAAGGTGGTCGCGGCGCTCAACACCGTCTCGGCCTGGTACCACGTGCTGGGCGTGCTCGTGCTGGTGGGCGCGGTGCTGCTCTTCTCGAACAAGCAGCCGGTCTCGTTCCTCCTCGAGGGCGCGAAGCCCGTCGACGGCGCGCTGCTGCCCGGCTTCCTCGCGGGGCTGCTCCAGGCGGCGTGGACCTTCACCGGCTACGACGCGTCGGCGCACGCCTCGGAGGAGACGAAGGACGCGGCGATCAACGCCCCGAAGGGCATCCTCATGGCGATCGTCGCCAGCGCCGTCGCGGGCTACGTGATGCTGATCGCCATCACGCTGGCGATCGGCGATCTCCCGGCCACGCTCGGCGCGAAGAACCCCTTCATCTTCGTGCTCGAGCAGTCCCTGGGAGGCCTCGGCACCGCGCTGGTGTGGGTCGCGGTCGGCGCGATGTGGTTCTGCGGCCTCGCCTCGGTCACCAGCAACTCGCGCATGCTGTACGCCTTCGCGCGCGACGGCGGGCTGCCCTTCTCGCCGATGCTCGCCCGGGTGTCGCCGCGCTGGCAGACGCCGCACGTCGGGGTGTGGGTCTCGGTGGCGGTGGCCTTCGGGCTGGCGATCTTCGCCGACGCGCTCTCGGTGATGGCGGCGCTGTCGACGGTCGCGCTCTACGCGAGCTACGGGCTGCCGGTGCTGCTCGGGCTGCTCGCGCGCCGCCGGGGCTGGCCCCGCGTCGGCCCGTGGACGCTGGGGCGCTGGGGCCCGGTGGTGAACACCGTCGCCGTCGGGTGGATCGGCTTCATGGTGGTGCTCATGTCGTTGCCGCCCAACGGGCTGGCGGGCCTGACGCTCGCCGCGACGTGCGCGGTGCTCGCGCTCGCGTGGTTCGGCGGCGTGCGGCGGGTCTTCAAGGGCCCCGCGGGACTGACGACGGCGCCGCCTCCGCGGTGACGCCCAGGCGCCCTTCGCGCAGCGTGAAGAGCGTGAGGGTCACCGCGTACGCGCCGATCACGTCGATGGTGTAGTGGAGGTGCGCGAGGAACACGCTCGCCACCACCGCGACGTGCGTCACGAGCATCACCGCGCGCAGCGCCGGGTAGCGCCACACGTAGAGCAGAAGCAGCAGCGTGGTCGCGGTGTGGCCCGAGAAGAAGAGATCCTTCGTGAGGTACACGCGCGCGCCCGCGCCGGTGTCGAAGAAGCCGAACGGCGTGATGAGGTGCAGGAAGGCGCCCAGCCGCGTGTCGAAGTCCATCCCCGCGTGGAGATCGTCGCCGCGCACCGGCCCCAGCCCGGTGACGACGATGCTCACCCCGCGCACCAGCGCGATGAGGCCCGACGAGACCATGTAGCGGACGAAGCGATCGACGTCGCGCCACAGCAGCCACAGCGCGACCGGCACGTACGACACCAGCCACAGGAGGTAGTTGTAGCGATCGACGAGCGGCACGTACGGCACCGCGTCGAGCACCAGGTCGGGGAGCCGCCCGGACACCGGCCGCGCCTCGGCCCACAGCGCGAGCCAGACCATCACGTAGTAGCAGCCGAGCCTGAACACGAGGCTGCCCACGACGCGCGAGAGGATCCGGGGAGTGAACTTCACGAGGGCGCGCCTCTTACCCTGTGAGTAGCCTCCGCGCGACGTGACGCGGCTGCTGCTCATCGGGAACCCGGCCAACCGTCGGGTGACGCTCTTCGCCGAGGCGATGGCCGAGGCCGGGCTCCCGCCCCCGGAGGTGGTGCCCTGGCGCGAGCTGCTGACCGAGCCCGACCGGCTCTCGCGCCTCGACGACGGCCCGCGCCTCGTGCGCATCGACTCCTTCGGTGAAGACTTCGAGATCGAGCGGCTGCTCCTTGCGCGCGCGGGGTTCCCCGAGGCGCCGACGCTGGTCGAGCGGCGCGGCGAGGTGATCGCCCCGGCGGTCGCGCACCGCGGCTTTCAGCACGTCCTCCGCGAGCTGGAGGCCCACTTCGCGCGGCGCCCCGGGTGGACGCTCCTCAACCTCCCCGCGGAGATCGACGAGTTCTTCGACAAGCGCCGCACCGCCCGGCGCTTCGCGGCCCACGGCATCCCCGTGCCGGACTTCCTCGAGGACGTGCCCGACGACGCCGACGCGCTGCTCGACGCCCTGCGCGCTCGGGGCTGGGCCCAGGCCTTCGTGAAGCCCGCCATGGGCTCGTCGGCGAGCGGCGTGCTGCTGCTCTCCGTCACGCCCCGCGGCGCGCAGATCCGCACCTCGCTCGAGTGGGACGCGCCGCGGTGGTTCAACAACCTGCGCCTCTCGCACTACCGCACGCCCGAAGACGTGCGGCGAGCGCTCGGCTTCGTGCTCGCGCAGGGCGCGCAGGTCGAGCGCGCGATCCCCAAGGCGAAGCTCGACGACGCGTACTTCGATCTCCGCGTGCTCTGCATCGCGGGCGAGCCGCGCTTCGTGGTGGTGCGGCAGAACAAGCATCCCATCACCAACCTCCACCTCGGCGGCTGGCGCGGCGACGTCGCGAAGCTGCAGGCCCGCGCCGGCCCGGTCGCGTGGAACGCGATGCTCGACACCTGCCGGCGCGTCGCCTCGCTCTACCGCTCGCTCCACGTGGGCCTCGACGTGATGTTCGAGCCGGATCTCGTCGGCCACCGCGTCATCGAGGCGAACGCCTTCGGCGATCTCCTGCCCAACCTGACGCTCGACGGTCGCTCGGTCTACCGCTGGGAGCTCGACGAGGCCGTGAAGCGCTCCGGCACCCGCTCGAGCAGCCCGGCGCCGAACACCTTGCCCAGCTCGAGGTAGTCGAGGTGCACGTAGCCGATGTGGCAGCCGCACGTGGCGTTGGTGCACGCGCGCGGCTGGAGCGCCGCCTCGAAGTCGGGCGCGTAGAGGTTCCCGATCGGCGTGGCGATGAAGTGGCAGCGCCGCGCGACGCCGTCGCCGTCGACCGAGATCACCGACTCCCCGGCCTGACACGCGCGGCCGAGGCTGGGGTGCGGCACGAGGTTGGTGCGGAAGTGCGGATCGACCGACTCGAAGAACGCGAGGTCGTCGGCGGAGTAGCTCGGGGCCAGGCGCTTGACCGCGTTGATCCACACGTAGGTCGAGGCCGGCAGCGCGCGCCGCAGCGCGGCGATCTGCGCCCGGTGCTCGGGGAAGCCGACCACGCCGACGCTGTGCCGCACGCCCAGCGCCGTGAGCCGCTCGCACTGCCCCACGAAGCGCTCCAGCGCGGTCCACGCCGGGTGGAACGTCGCCCAGATGCCGACCTTCGTGACGTCTGCGTCGGCCAGCCAGTCGAGCCGCGCCGAGAGGTTGGTCTGCACCGCGACCCGCTCGACGTGCGCCGCGCGAGACAGGCGGATCATCGCCTCGTGGTAGCGCACCTGCGTCAGCGCCTCGCCCCACGGCGTGAAGAAGACCTTGAGCGGCGCGGCCTCGCGCGCGAGCGCCCAGTCGATGAACCGCGCCAGCGCCGCGGCGTCGACGGCGTGCTGCTCGTTCGTCTCGTGGCGCTTGGCGAACGGGCAGTACTCGCAGCCGTAGTTGCAGCTCGACAGCGGCCCCCGGTACAGCACGGTCAGCGCCCTCATCTGACCTGGTACTCCTTCATGCGCGCGGTCACCGGCGCCGACTGGAGCCACGGGCCGACGGCGTCGGAGCGCTCCACCCCGAGCGGCGTGAGGAACCAGCCGGCGGCTTCGCGTCGCACCAGCCCCGCCTCGATCAGCGGCGCCAGCTCGGGGAAGTCGGCGCCCGCGTCGCGCCCGAACTTCGCGCGGTACTCCGCCTCGTGGAGGCCATCGGCGAGCAACGAGAGGATGAGGTGGCGCCGCCGCTGCTCGGGCTCGTCGAGCTCGATGCCGTGGTGCACCAGCGCGAACGACGCGTCGTCACGCTCGCAGTACGCGTCGATGATGCCCCGCACCGCCGAGGGGCTGACCGCCCACTCCGACGAGTAGTGGAGCGCCTTCGTGTACGAGCGCGCGCCGACTCCGAGGCCGAGCATGCCGTCGTCCTGGCAGCGGTACGCCGGGCCGAACGGCGCGGGGGCGTGCGCGGCGCGGAAACACCGCATCGACACCTGGCGGTAGCCGCGCGCCAGCAGCGCGGCGCGCCCCACGCGGTACAGCTCGAGCCGGAAGTCGTCCCACGCGCGCGTGCCCTTCCCGAGGAAGGTCTTCGGGCGTACGTAGAGCGGGTAGAGGTAGAGCTCCTCGGGCCGCCAGCGGAGCGCCTCTTCGATCGACGCGAGGAACGACTGCGGCGTCTGGCCCTCGATGCCGTAGATGAGATCGAGGTTGAGCGTCTCGACGCCGCTCGAGCGGAGCCGGTCCAGCGCCGCGTCGACCACGGCCCGGTCCTGCGGGCGCGCGAGCGCCTTCGTCTCGCGCTCGAAGAAGCTCTGCACGCCGATGCTGATGCGATCGACGCCGCGCTCCACCAGCAGCGCCACGCGCTCCCTGGTCGCCGTCTCGGGCGAGACCTCGACGCAGAACGGCACCTCGTCGAGCTTCGCGCCGAGGGTCACGCCCGCCACGTCGAGCAGCCGCGCCAGGAGCCGCTCGGGCAGGAGGCTCGGGGTGCCCCCGCCGATCGTCACCCGCGAGAAGCCCGCCGCGCCGAGCGCGGCCTTCGCCACGCGCGCCTCGCGCTCGAGCGTCGCCACGAAGCGCTCCATCACCGGCTCCAGTGGCCCGGCGACGGTGAAGAGGTTGCAGAAGCCGCACCGCATCTCGCAGAACGGCACGTGGAGGTAGAGCGACAGCGCCCGCTTGTCCTCCTCGGCCCAGACGTCCGCGAGCGGCCGCGGCGTGTCGAGCAGCCGGTACGCCGTCTTGTGCGGGTAGCCGTACTGGTACTGCACGTACGCCGGGCCTTCGAGCGCCTGCATCAGGCCCACCCCTTCGGCAGCGTGAACTCGGCCCACGGCACGGTGGTCACCACGGGGTGCGCGAGCCGGTGCCCATGGAAGCCGTCTTCGCCGTACGCGGTGCCGTGATCGGAGCCGATCAGCACCAGGCACGGGGCGCGGCGCGCGACGAGCGAGAAGAGGCGCGAGAGGTGGCGATCGACGTACGCCAATGCCGCGGCGTGCGTCTCCTTCGAGTCCTCCGTCGCGCCGGGGACGTAGAAGCGGTTGGGCTGGTGGAGCGCCGACACGTTCACGAACGTGAAGCAACGGCGGTCGGCAGGCAAGCGGCTCAGGCTCTCCTCGACCTGGTCGACCTGGAACTCGGTGGAGCGCGGCTCGGTGACGCCGAGCTCCGGGCGCCAGTGCCGCTCGGCGAAGAAGCCCGGCAGCACCTGACCGAGCGGGTTCTGCAGGTTGAAGAAGCCCACGCCGCCCACGCAGAGCGTGTGGTACCCGCGCGCCGCGAAGCCGCTGATCAGATCCGGCGCGTCGAAGACCTCGGTCTCGGAGCCCGTCGACTCACTGCCCGCGAAGCGGAGCGCGAACCGCCGCACGTGCCGCCCCGGCCGCGCCGGCGTCGGGAGGAAGCCCGCGAAGAAGGCCTGGTGCGCCGCGAAGGTGAAGGTGCCGGGCGAGTGACGCATCTCCCACGAGCCGCCGGGGAGCACGCGCGCCAGGTTCGGCGTGCGCCCCGCGGCGAGCGCCTCCACGGCCACGTCGAAGCGCAGCGTGTCGAGGGTGACGAAGAGGAGGTCGTGCGTGCCGACGATGCTCACCGCCGCGAGCGTCGTCGATTCGCCGAGCGCGTGCACCATGAGTCGTGTTTCATGCGCGCCGATGTCGCTCCGCTGGCTCGAAGACGAGGCCGTGTTCCTCATTCGCGAGGCGGTCGCCACCTGCCGTCGGCCCGTGCTGCTCTTCTCGGGCGGGAAGGACTCTGCGGTCATGCTCCGGCTCGCGGAGAAGGCCTTCTGGCCCGATCGCATCCCCTTCCCGGTGATGCACGTCGACACCGGCCACAACTTCCCCGAGGCGATCGAGTTCCGCGACCGCCGGTGCGCCGAGCTGGGCGTGGAGCTGCTCGTCGCCTCGGTCCAGGACTCGATCGACCGCGGCCGCGTGACCGACGCGAAGAGCCGCAACCCGCTCCAGACGGTCACCCTCAACGACGCCATCGCGCGCCACGGCTTCGACGCGGTGTTCGGCGGTGCGCGCCGCGACGAAGAGCGCTCGCGCGCCAAGGAGCGCCTGTTCTCGGTGCGCCACGGCGGCCGCTGGGATCCCGCGCGGCAGCGCCCCGAGCTCTTCGGCCTCATCAACCCGCACCTCGATGAGGGCTCGCACTTCCGCGTCTTCCCGCTGTCCAACTGGACCGAGCTCGACGTGTGGCGCTTCATCGAGCATGAGCAGATGACGCTCCCGTCGCTCTACTTCGCGCACGAGCGCCGCGTGTTCCGCCGCGACGGCCTCTGGTACGCCGAGACCGCGTTCCTCCAGCCCGAGCCGCCGGAACGCTCCGAGGTCCGCCGCGTGCGCTTCCGCACGGTGGGCGACGCGACCTGCACCGCGGCCGTCGACTCGCGCGCGACGACCGTGGCGGAGGTGATCGCCGAGCTCGAGCGCAGCACCATCAGCGAGCGCGGTGCCACCCGCGCCGACGATCGCGCCACCGAAGCCGCCATGGAGCGCCGCAAGCTCGAGGGGTACTTCTGATGCGCCCCGTTCGCGTGGCCGTCGCCGGCTCGGTCGACGACGGGAAGAGCACCTTCCTCGGGCGCCTGATGAGCGACGCCCAGCGCCTGTTCGTCGACGAGATCGAGGCGGTGCGCCGCGCCAGCCGCGCCGAGGAGCTCAACCTCGCCTTCTTCACCGACGGCCTCACCGTCGAGCGCGAGCAGGGCATCACCCTCGACGTCGCCTGGCGCCACCTCGTGCTGGGCTCGAAGCGGCTGCTGCTGGCCGACGTGCCCGGTCACGCCGAGCTGGTGCGCAACATGGCCACCGGCGCCTCGACGGCCGACGCCGCGGTGCTCCTCGTCGACGCGGTGCGGGGCGTGCAGCCGCAGACCCGCCGCCACCTGGTGATGCTCGCCGGGCTCGGCGTCAAAACCGTCATCGCCTGTCTCAACAAGATGGACGGCGTCGCATTCTCTGCCGAGCGCGCCGCGACGCTCTCTGCCCCGCTCGCCGAGCTGGCGGGCGCGCTCGGGCTCGAGCTCGAGACCATCCCCATCTCCGCGCTCGAGGGCGACCACGTGGTCGTCCCCAGCGACCGCCTCCCGTGGTTCCGAGGCCCGACGGTCGCGCAGCGCCTGATGACCCTCGAGGCCCGACCGCAGCCGAGCGCGGTGCGCGCGGCCGTCCAGCTCGACACCGCGAGCTCCGGCTGGACCGCGGTCCACCTGCTGAGCGGGGAGCTGTCCCCCGGCCAGGAGCTCGACGCCCTGCCCCACGGCACGCGCAGCGCGGTGCTCGAGGTGAGCCCCCTTTCGCCGACGCGTGTGCGGCTCGCCAGCGCCGAGCGCCGAGGGACGCTCCTCGCAACGCCCGGCACGGTCGCCGTGGGCCATGCGTCGCCGGCCATCGTCACCGTGCTCGAGCCGCTCGCGGAAGGGACCGCCTGTCGCCTCCTTCAGTCCGGGCGCTCGACCCCGGTGTGGCTCGACGCGCTCCGCAAGCTGTCCCTCGAAACCGGAAGGCCGGTCGCGGCGTCGGAGCTGAGCGCCGGTGACGTCGCGCTCGCGACGCTCCGCCTCGCCGAGCCGACCTGGCTCACGGGTGAAGCGCTGCTGATCGACGCCCTCGGGCGGACGGTCGCCGGGGTGCGCTTCACATGAGCGCCACCCTCTGGCTCACCGGCCTGCCGTGCGCGGGAAAGACCACTCTCGCCAGAGCGCTCGAGCAGGCGCTGCGCGCGCGAGGCGAGACGGTGGTGGTGCTCGACGGAGACGAGGTGCGCCAGACGCTCTCGGCCGACCTCGGCTTCGACGAGGCGTCGCGCCGAGAGAACGTCCGCCGGTGCGCCGCGGTCGCGCAGCTCGTCACCGCCGCGGGCGCGTGGACCATCGTCGCCCTCGTCAGCCCCCAGCGCGACGCGCGTGACGAGGCACGTCGGCTCCACGAGAGGTCGGGCCTGCGCTTCGTGGAGGTCCACCTCGCGGCCCCGCTGGCGCTCTGCGAGGCCCGCGACAGCAAGGGGCTCTACGCCCGCGGTCGTGCCGGCCAGGCGAAGGACGTCACGGGGCTCGACGCGCCGTACGAGGCGCCGCTCTCGCCCGAGGTGCGCCTCGCGCCGGAGCTGACGGTCGACGCGGCGGCGACGCTCGTGCTGACCGCCATCGGGTAGCGGGTGCTCAGCGCTTCTTCGCCGAGCGATGCGCGCCGACCTTCCGGCCCCGCATCACCACCATGTACTCGCGCACCTCGTAGCCCTTGAGCCCCTTCACGTCGCCGACCCGCAGAGCGTCCCAGGGCACGTCGTCGATGCGCCCCGTCTCCTCGTCGATGAAGTGGTGGTGCGCCTCGAGCCGTGGATCGAAGACGGTGCGCCCCTCGGCCAGCACCAGCTGGCGGAGCAGCCCCTTCTCCACGAAGAGGTTGAGCGTGTTGTAGACGGTGGCCCGCGACAGCATCGGGAAGTTCGCCTGCACCCGCGCCAGCACCTCGTCGGCCGAGGGGTGGTCTTCGGTGGTGAGCACGTAGTCGGCCACCGCCAGCCGCTGCGCCGAGGGCTGAATACCAGCGCCGCGGAGTTGTTCGACGAGGTGAGGAGTCACTTGCACGAATTAGACCTAATCCAGAGATTGATGGCGTCAACCCAAACTTTCCCGCGCAACCGAGCGGGCGTCGGGGCATCTTCCCCGGCACACGGAAAGCGAGGAACGAGATGGCGAAGAAGAACGTGAAGGGCGATCTGACGGTGGACATCGGCATCGCGGAGGCCGATCGCAAGGCGATCGCCGAGGGGCTGAACGCGCTGCTGGCCGACACCTACGTGCTGTACCTCAAGACGCACGCGTTCCACTGGAACGTCACCGGGCCGATGTTCCAGACGCTGCACCTGATGTTCGAGACCCAGTACAACGAGCTGTGGACCGCGACCGATCCGATCGCCGAGCGCATCCGCGCGCTGGGACTGCCGGTGAAGGCCACCTGGGGCGCGTTCGCGAAGCAGTCGTCGATCCCCGAGACGGACGGCGCCCCCGAGGCGATGGACATGGTGCGTGAGCTCGTGAAGGGTCACGAGGCGGCCGCGCGCACCGCCCGCTCGGTGTTCCCCAGGGCCGAGAAGGGTGGCGACGAGTCGACCGTCGACCTCCTCACGCAGCGGCTGCAGGTCCACGAGAAGACGGCGTGGATGCTCCGCAGCCTGCTCGCCTGAGCCGCCCGTGGAGACGCTCGACAACCGGATCCAGCCCTACGCGTGGGGGAGCCCGACGGCCATCCCCACCCTCCTCGGGCGGACGCCCAACGGCGCCCCGCAGGCGGAGCTCTGGCTCGGCGCCCACCCTTCGGCGCCCTCCACGCTCTCGAGCGGCGTCGCCCTCGACGTGCACCTCGCGAAGGATCCCGCGCGCTTCCTCGGCCCGCGCGTCGAGCATCGCTTCGGCACGCAGCTGCCCTTCCTGCTGAAGGTGCTCGCCGCCGCCCAGCCGCTCTCGCTCCAGGCGCACCCCACGCTGGCCCAGGCAAAGGCGGGCTTCGCGCGTGAAGAGACCGCGGGCCTCGCGCGCAGCGCTCCGCACCGCAACTACAAGGACCCCAACCACAAGCCGGAGATCATCTGCGCGCTCACGCCGTTCCGCGCCCTGTGCGGCTTCCGCGCGCGCGCCGACTCGGTACGGCTCTTCAAGGGCCTCGGGCTCGACACCTCGCGCCTCGAGCAGCACGGGCTCCAGGCGTACTTCGCGCACGTCATGACGCTGCCGGCGGCGGTCCAGGGCGCGCTCGTCGATCAGCTGATCGACGCGGCGCGCACGCCGGTGAAGGGCTTCGAGGCCGAGTGTGCGCTCGCGCAGCGCCTCGCGACCCTCTACCCGCGCGACGTGGGCATCGTCGGCGCGATGCTGCTCAACCTCCTGACGCTCGAGCCGGGTGAGGCGCTGTACCTCGACGCGGGCAACCTCCACGCCTACCTCGAGGGCACGGGCGTCGAGCTGATGGCCAACTCCGACAACGTGCTGCGCGGTGGCCTCACGCCCAAGCACGTCGACGTGCCCGAGCTGCTCTCGGTGCTCGACTTCCGTGACGGGCCGGCGCGGGTGCTGCGCCCCACCGGCTCGCCCGAGGCGATCTACGAGACGCCCGCGCCGGACTTCCGCCTCTCGCGCCTCTCGCTCGACGGCAGCTACCGCCTCGCCGCCGGGCTCCCGCAGATCCTCCTCGTCACCTCAGGCAGCTGTGAAGGCAGCGGCGTCCGCCTCGGCAAGGGCGCCTCGGCGTTCATCGGCGCAGACGAAGAAGTGACCCTGAGCGGCAAGGCCACCCTCTTCCGCGCCACCGTGGGGCTGTGAAGTGAAGCTCGCGCATTTCTCCGACATCCACATCACGCACTTCCCGCTCAGCGGAGGCTTCGCGCTCAAGCGCCTCGCGGCGATCGCCAGCTACACGCTCATGGGGCGCGGCGCGCACTTCACCGACAGCGATCAGCGCATCGCCCGCCTGCTCGAAGACGTCGACGCGCAGGGGGTCGATCACGCGCTGTGCACCGGCGATCTCACCGGCGTCTCGACCGCCGCGGAGTTCGAGAAGGTGGCGGCGCTCTTCGGCCCGCGACTTCAGCAGCCCGCGCGCTTCACCGTCATCCCCGGCAACCACGATCGCTACGTGCGCGGCGTCGAAGGGCACTTCGAGCGCCACTTCGGCGCGCTCAGCGAGCAGGGGCGCTACCCCTTCGTGAAGCACGTGTCCGACGAGGTGACGATCGTCGCCATCGACGTGGCGCGGCCGACGAGCGTGGTCGACTCGTCCGGCCTGTGCGGTGGGGCCCAGCGCGAGAAGCTCCTCGCGATCCTCACCGACGCGTCGCTGAGAGAGCGGTTCGTGGTGCTGGCGCTCCACTACGGGCTGCTGCGCGCCGAGGGGCAGCGCGATCGCCGCAACCACGGCCTCCGCGATGACCTCGAGCTCCTCGCGCTGGTCGATCGCCCCGACGTGTCGCTCGATCTCGTGGTGCACGGGCACATGCACCGGCCCTACGTGGTGCGCTCGAAGGCGCGCACGCTGATCAACGCGGGGAGCGCGACCGACCTCCACGTGCCGGGCTGCGGCTACCACGTCTACGAGATCGACCCCCGCGCGCACCGGGTGCGGCTGTTCCGCCGGGC
The DNA here is from genome assembly GCA_049322495.1 of Myxococcota bacterium. Classification (GTDB taxonomy): domain Bacteria; phylum Myxococcota; class Myxococcia; order Myxococcales; family Myxococcaceae; genus Archangium_A. The sequence goes on from JBMORD010000320.1 coordinate 25,361, forward strand.
GTGGAACCAGGCCGCGGGCCGCTACGACGCCGCGCCGGACTCCCCGCTCAACCGGGAGCTCGTCACCCGCGGGTGAGCCTTCAGCTACCCTGAGCCGGTGATCGGCACGCCACTCCATACCGGCCAGTGCAGCGAGGTGATCCCCGTCGCGCCGCGCGCCGACGTGCGCGCCCCGCTGGTGATGGAGCGGCTCCTCGCCTCGACCCGCGGCCCGGACATGCTCGCCGAAGCGAGCCGCATCGGGCGCCTCATGACGGCGCTCGGGCCACCCTGGCAGCACGTCATCGCGGCCGACTTCGACGGCGTCGAGGCGCAGTTCATCTCCGAGCGCTTCGTGGGCGTCACCGTGCGCGAGCTGTCGGCGGCGCTGCGCAACTCGGGGCGGGTGCTGCCGCTCGACGTGCTCCGGGCGATCTCCGAGCAGCTGCTGCGGGGCCTCGCGCCGCTCGCGTCGCTCCCCGCCCACCCCCGCTCGTTTCTGCTGACCGATCGGAGCGTCGGGCTCGCGCTCGACGGCACGTGGCGCTTCGCCCACGACGCCCTCAACCACTGGCTGGCCGACGTCGTGCCGCCCGCGCTCGCCGACGATCCCGAATACGACGGGATGATCCCCACCGACACCCTGCTCTTCCTGAGCCCGGAGGCCGTCGCCGGCCGCGCGGAGACGCCCGCCTCGCTCGCCACGCGCGCCGCGCTCCTCCTGTTCCAGCTCGCCACCGGCGGCTTCCACCCGTACCGCGGCGATCGCTTCTCGCAGTTCCAGAGCCTCACCCGGTACATCAACTCCGCGCTCCGCATCGAGCCCGGCGTCCACCCTGACGTCCCGCGCGAGCTCGCCGCGGTGCTCGTGCGCGGGGTGCGCTTCGACGGCGCCCGCTTCGGCTCACTCGAGGAGCTCGCCGCCGCGCTCGAGGCGACCTGGCCCGAGCCAGCAGCATCGCCTCGGCGAACGTTCGATGTCGTCGCCGGGCTCACCTGGAAGACCATTGAGCACCAGCTCGACTCGCTGCGCCGCGAGCCGCTGCTCCCCCTGCGCTGGGACGGGGTGTGGCCGCTCGCGCGCACGCCGGAGGCAGGGCTCGCGGTGCTCGAAGATCAGCTCCTCGAGCAGCTCCAGCCGCCCGAGCTGCTGCCGTTGCGCGGAGAGCTCCCGGTCGAGGGCCGCACCGCCACGCCGGCTCCCGCGCGGGCCGTCGCCAGCCCTTCGAGCCCCGAGCTCGCGCCCGAGCCGGCCCGGCGCCCGGGGTTCATCGCCCGCCTCCTCGCCTTCTTCAACCGATGAGCCGGCTCTTCGCCCTCCTCGCCGTGCTGAGCGGCTGCGCGGGCGTCAGCCCTGCGCAGCTCCGCGCCCGCCAGTACGCGGCGCTGGCGCGGGGCGACGTGCTCGAGGGCGTGCGCCTCGGCCGCGCGCGCGTCTCGCTCGAGCCGACCGAACCGGGGCCGCGCTACGATCTCGCGTGCGCGCTCGCTCGCGCAGGTGACGGCGGCGCCGCGCTGACGGTGCTGCGCGAGGCCGTGGAGCTGGGCTTCGACGCGCCCGGCGCCCTCACGCGCGACGCAGATCTCGCGTCGCTGCGCGAGCTGCCCGGCTTCGCCGCCATCGTGCAGCGCGCGGCCGAGCTGGCGCGCGACGGCGTCCCCGTTGCGGGCGTTCGAGCCGAGGTGCGCGGCGGGCTCCGCGTGCGGCTCCCGCTCGAAGGCCGGCCCCGGCGGCTCGCGCTCTGGCTGCACCCGTTCGGCGCGCGCCTCAACGGCGAGATCGAGCGGCTCGCGCCGGTGTTGATCGCCCGCGGCTACGCGCTCGCGGTCCCCGTCGAGCTCTGGGCGCCAGGCTGGGGCGAAGCTGAGCTCCGCCGCCTCTTCGAAGAGGAGCTGCCGCGGCTCAGCCCGCTGGTCGACGTCGACCGGCCGTTGCTGATCGGCCTGTCTGCCGGAAGTCACGCCTCGCTCGCGAGCTGGGCCCGCGCGCCCGAGCGCTTCGCGGGGGTGCTCGCGACCGGCTGCGCCCCCGAGCTCCACGGGGCGGTGCTCCCGGCCGCCGACGGCCCCATCGTGGTGATCAACGGCGCCGACGATCCCGCGACGGTGGCGTGGCGCCGCGAGCTCCCTCGCTGGCAGTCCGAGGGCCGCCGCGTGCGCCTCGAGGTGCTGCCCGGGCGCGGCCACGAGTTCGTGCTCGACGCAGCGACCCTCGCGCGCGCCCTCGACGCGTTCTGAGGCGTCAGCGCTTCTTCTTCGCCTTCTTCTCGAAGGTGCAGGTCACGTCGGTGGTGATGCCGCCGCGCACCCACCAGTGCCCGTGCACGGTCATCTTGCGCGGCTCACACGCCTTCACGAGATCGTCGAGGATCTGGTTGGTCACCGCTTCGTGGAAGGCGCCCTCGTTGCGGAAGCTCCACAGGTAGAGCTTGAGCGACTTGAGCTCGATGCACTTCTCGTCGGGCACGTAGGTGATCTTGAAGTTCGCGAAGTCGGGCTGGCCGGTGAGCGGGCACAGGCAGGTGAACTCCGGGCAGTCGAAGAGGATCTCGTAGTCGCGCGCCGGGGCGGGGTTCTTGAAGACCTCGAGCTTCTTGGAAGGCTGGGAAGGCATGGCGCGGCGCTGTAGCACCGCCGACGGGCTGGCGTCACACGGGCGATTCCGGCAGGAAGCTGGCGTGACCCCCGAGCTCGAACGCGCCGTGGACGTGCTGCGCCAGGGAGGCCTCCTCGGCCTGCCCACCGAGACCGTCTACGGCCTCGGCGCCGACGCCTCGAACGAGCTCGCGGTGCGCCGCATCTTCGCGGTGAAGGGTCGGCCCTCGACGCACCCGCTGATCGTCCACGTCGCGAGCACCGAGCGCGCGCGCGAGTGGGCGCTCGAGCTCGGCCCGCTCGGCGAGACGCTCGCCCACGCGTTCTGGCCCGGTCCGCTGACGCTGATCGTCAAGCGCAACGCGCGCGCGTCCGACGCCGTGACCGGCGGCCAGGCCACGGTGGGCCTCCGCGTGCCCGCGCACCCGCTCGCCCTCGAACTCCTCACCGCCTTCGGCGGAGGCGTCGCGGCCCCGTCGGCCAACCGCTTCGGGCGGGTCAGCCCCACCACCGCCGAGCACGTGCGCCGGGAGCTCGGCGACGACGTCGACTTCGTGCTCGACGGCGGGCCGAGCCTCGTGGGCGTCGAGAGCACCATCATCGACGTCACCGGCGCGCACCCGCGGCTCCTGCGGCCGGGCGGCGTGTCGCGCGAGGCGATCGAGGCCATTCTCGGCGTGCCGCTGGTGATGGCCACCGCCGCCACCGACGTCCGCGCGCCGGGCATGCTCGAGTCGCACTACGCGCCCCGCGCCGGGCTGTGGCTGGTCTCGCGCGACGAGCTCCACGTCGAAGCGACGCGGCGCCGCGACGCGGGGCACCGGGTGGTGGCCATGGCGCCCGCCGACGCTTCGCTCCCCGAGGGCGTGCAGCACCTCGTGGTGCCGGCTGACGACGCGGGCTTCGCGCGGGTGCTCTACGCCCGCCTGCGCGAAGCCGACGAGCGGGGCGACCTGATCCTCGCCGTGCCGCCGCCGGAGTCGGGCCTCGGCCTCGCCGTGCGCGATCGGCTGCGGCGCGCGGCGGCCCCCCGCACCTGAATCGGAGCGCCCGCGGCGTGGCTCCAAGGAGACGCGATGTCCTGGGTGAAAGACGTTTCTGAAGCCGAGTTCGAGACCGCCGTCCTCCGCCGCTCGCGCGAGGTCCCGGTGGTGGTCGATTTCTGGGCCGGCTGGTGCGCGCCGTGCCGCATGCTGGGCCCCACGCTCGAGCGGGAAGTGAACGCGCTGGGCGGCCGCGTCGAGCTGGCGAAGGTCGACGTGGACCGGGCGCAGGCGCTCTCGCAGCGCTTCGGGGTCCAGGGCATCCCCGCGGTGATGGCCTTCCGCGATGGCGAGGTGGTGGCCGACTTCACCGGCGCACGCGACGCCGGCTTCGTGCGCCAGTGGCTGGCGAAGCTCGCGCCGTCGGAGTCGTCGCAGGCGCTCGCGCGCGCTGACGACGAGGCCAGCCTCCGCGCCCTGCTCGCCGATCCCGAGGTGTCCTCGAAGGCGGCCCTCAAGCTCGCCCAGCTCCTGCTGCAGGCCGGTCGCACCAGAGACGCCCTCGAGGTGCTCTCGCAGGCGAAGGGCCTCGACCCGGAGGTCGCCGAGAGCCTGCGCCGCCGCGCCGCGTTCGCGCTCGATGCCGAGCAGTACGGCGGTGAAGACAAGGCCCGCGCCGCGCTCGCCGCCCGCCCCGACGATCTCGACGCGAAGTGGGCGCTGGCGTCAGCGCAGGCCGCGAAGGGCCAGCTCGCCGACGCGCTCGCCTCGTTCCTCTCGCTGGTGGGCACCAGCCGGAAGTACCGCGACGACGGCGCGCGCAAGGCGATGGTGACGCTCTTCGAGGCGCTCGGCCCACAGCACGAGCTGACCCGCGAGTTCCGCCGCCGCCTGCAGACGCTGCTCTGAAGCTTCAGTTCAGCGCGTTCGGCTGCGAGAGCACGAACTCACCGATCTTCGCCTCGAACCTCGAGCCGTCGGGGCGCTCCATGAGGTACTCGCCGCGCATCGTGCCGAACGGCGTGCGGAGCATCGCCCAGCTCGTGTACTCGAAGGTGTCTCCGGGCTCGAGGCGCGGCTGCTTGCCGACCACGCCGTCGCCGCGCACCTCTTCGACGCGGCCGTTCGCGTCGGTGATCACCCAGTGACGGGTGCGCAGCGTCGCGGTGCGCGCGCCCTCGTTCGAGAGGGTGATGGTGTACGTGAAGGCCCACTGGTTGTTGTCAGGGGAGCTCCGCTCGGGCCAGTACGCGGCCTTCACCTTCACGCGGACGCCTTCGGTTTCGGTGTTCGACATGTCAGCGCTCGACGGGGACGGAGGGCGCCTCGAGCTCCTCCTTCTTCGGGGGCTTGATGAGGGACGACGCGACGATCGACACCGTGAGGCTCAGCACGATCACCGAGAGCGACACGAGGATCACCAGCGTCTCGTGGTGGTGCGCCCACTCGGAGAACGCGGTCTCGGCGATCAGCTTGACGCCCACGAAGGCGAGGATCACCCCGAGGCCGATCTTGAGGTAGCGGAAGCGATCCATCAGCGAGCTCACCAGGAAGAACAGCGAGCGGAGCCCGAGGATCGCGCAGGCGTTCGAGCTGAACACCAGGAAGGGATCCTGGCTGATGGCCAGCACCGCGGGGATCGAGTCGAGCGCGAAGAGCAGATCGGTGGTCTCGACGACCAGCAGCACCAGGAACAGCGGCGTCACCATCGCCCGCCCGTGCTCGCGCACGAAGAACTTGAGCCCGTGATCCTGCGTCGAGACCGGCAGCGCGCGGCGGCCCCACTTGAGGAGCGGGTTCTGCTCGGGGTCGACCTCCTCGTCGGCTTCCTTCGCGAAGAGCAGCTTCCACGCCGTGTAGAGCAGGAACGCGCCGAAGAGGTAGAGGACCCACTCGAACTTCGAGACCAGCGTCGTGCCCAGCGCGATCAGCGTGCCGCGCAGCACGAAGGCGCCGATGATGCCCCAGTACAGCAGGCGATGCTGCGCGCGGTTCTCGATCTTGAACGCGCTGAAGATGATCAGGAAGACGAAGAGGTTGTCGACCGACAGCGCGTACTCGATGACGTACGCGGTGAGGAACGGCACCGACGCGGTGGTGCCGAAGCGCGCGTGGAGGAAGGCGGCGAAGCCCAGCGAGAGCGACACCCAGACCGCGGTCCAGATCCCGGCCTTCTTCGGGGTGATCTCCTTGCCGCCCGACGCGAAGAGATCGATGGCGATCACCACCACCACGCCGAGAAGGAATGCGGTCCAGAGGACGGGGGTACCCACGGGGAGGGCCTCTAAGAGCGCCGCCGCCCGCGGTCAATGGCGGCGCGGTCAGGCCAGCTCGACGAACCGCTGGAGCAGCCGGGCCCCCCACGCCGTCTCACGCGCCACCGCGCCCCGGCGATCCTCAGCCCGCGTGTCCTTCGAGTCGATGCAGAAGGCGATCGACGCCGCGTCCATCTCCGGGTGGAACTGCACGCCCCACGCCTGCCGCCCGACCGAGAACGCCTGCAGCGCGCACTTCTCGTTCGTCGCCAGCACCTCGAGCGGCGCGTCGCCCTTCACCACCATGTCCTCGTGCGTCGCCTGCACGTCGAACCGCGGCGGCAGCGCGCCGAGCAGCGGGCAGCTCCGCCCCGCGGCCGTCAGCTCGACGAAGACCGTGCCCAGCTCGCGCCCCTGCGGGTTGCGCACCACCCGGGCGCCGTGGCGCCACGCGAGGAGCTGGTGGCCGAAGCACACCCCGAGCACCGGGTCGGCCGCGCGCTCCATCCACTCCGTCGGCTGCGTCACCGAGAGCGGAGAGCCGGTCATGATCACCGCGTCGAAGCCGTCGACCGCCGGAGGCCGCTCGCCCGCGTGCAGCTCGACGGGGTGCATCGACGCGCCACCCGTCGCGCGCGAGAACCACGCCTCGTAGTCACCCAGCACCGCGCGTGAGCTCGTCACGCCCGGCTTCAGCAGCAGCACCCGCTTCGTCATCGGGCCCGGTTGTCGCCAGCGCCCGCGAGCGCGTCAAGCCTCGCCAGGCACGAGGAGCGCCCGGCCCGCGAGCTGGTTGACGCGCGCGACGACCGTCTCGAGCTCGCAGACGTCGTCGACGAAGCGCACGCCGGTCCACGAGCCCGCCCCGCACACCGCCTCGGTGATCGCCGCGAGGGCGACGCCGCCAGCCTCAATGCCGTCACGCGCGTGCACCCACCGCCGCGCCGTCGCCTCGCCCCGCCGTGCCTCGGCGACGAGCTCGACCGGGCTCGCCGCCCAGCGGAGCAACGCGCGCCGGAGCACGATGAAGTACCCGCGCATGAAGCCCTGGAACCACCGCTGGCGCACCAGCCACCCGGGCAACGCGGCGAACAGCGGCACCAGCACCGAGGGCCGCGGCGCGAAGAAGACCTCGACGTCGCCCGCCCCGGTCGACGCGTGCACCATCGGCGGCTCGGCGAGCGACATGGAGCCCGTCGCGCGCCGCGCCCCGCCGAAGTCGAGCACCGGGCCCGGCCGCATCCCGAACGACTCCACGCGCTGGCCGTGCTCGTACCGCACCGATGGGAGCGTCATCGCCCGCACCATGAGCTCGATCGTCCCGCGCCCGGCGCCGCTGAACGGGCTCGACGAGATGCCCAGCGTCACCTGCTCCGCGCCGCCGACCCGCTGCGCGACGTCGCGCGCGAGCAGGTTGCTCACCCCGGTGAAGATGCCGCCGCCGAGCACCAGCCGCCCGGTCGGACTCCCGACGTGCGCGCGGTGGAGCCGCTCGATGCACGCCGCCTCGCTCGTCGCTTCGAGCACCGTCTTGCCGCGCGCGAGGCACCAGGCGATCAGCGCGTCGGGCGGCTGGCGCACGGTGTCCGTCACGTCGACCACCACCTCGTACGGCGCCAGCGCGTCCCACGTCTCGGGCCGGGCCACGTCGACCTGCACCGCGCCACGTCGCGAGGCTACGGCCACGTCGGCGCCGGCCCGGCGGAGCGCCGCCACCGCGCGCGAGCCCAGAAAGCCGCGCCCTCCCAGCACAGCGATCGTCTTCATGGCGGCAAGGTAGAAGCGCCCTGCCATGGCGCCCACTCGCATCCGGACCGCGAAATCGTCGTCGCTCCCCGCCCGGCTCAAGCCGCGGAAATCCCCGCAGCAGGGCCGCGCGAAGGCCCTCGTCGCGGCAATCCTCGAAGCAGGGTCTCGCATTCTCGTCGCGCGCGGCTTCGAGCAGCTCTCGATGCAGCAGGTGGCGACGGTCGCCGTCAGCCCCGGCTCGCTCTACCAGTACTTCCCCGACAAGGGCTCGCTGGTGGCGGCGCTCATCGAGGCCCAGTCCGAGCGCGAGGTCGCCTTCCACGCGGAGCGCTTCGCGCGGCTCGCGCCCGACGCCGACCTCTTCGAGACCATCGAGACGATCCTCCGCTCGCTGCTCGAGTTCCAGCGAAGAGAAGGCCCGCTCATGCGGCGCACCCTCGAGGCGCTCGCCTTCCTCGGCCGCTACCCGTCGCTCGGCGCGCGCGTTCGCGACACCTCGCAGCTGGTGCAGGGGCTCCTCGCGAGACACCGCGGCGCGGTGGCGGTCGACGACCCGCAGCTCGCGACGCACGTGCTCACCAACGCGCTCCACAGCCTCACGCACGACGGCGTGCTGCCGCGCCCCGCTTCGCTCGACGACGAGACGCTCCTGCGGGAAGCGATGCGGCTCGTGCGCGGCTACCTCCTCACGCCGGCCTGAAAAGACGAAGGGCCCGCTCCGGTGAAGGAGCGAGCCCCGGTCGAAGCAGCTACGACCCGCTGCTTACTTGAGGTGCTTGAACGCCTCGGACACCTCGGTCATGAACAGCTGGTCGGCCTTCACGGCGACCTTGTTCTTGCCCATGGTGCGGTTCTTCTTCGCGCCGTAGACGGCCTTGAGCTTGTCATCCATGTTGATGACCTGGCCGTCGTTGAGCTTGTTCTTCTTGAAGTAGTCCCAGAGCTTCTTGATGACGTCGGTGCGCTTGACCGACTTGTTGCCGATCACCTCGGCGAGCGCCGGCGACGGAGTGAACTCCTTGTTGAAGGCGGCGCTGGGCTTACGAGCAGACTTCTTCGCGGCGGGCTTCTTGGCGGCCATCGTTCTTCCTCTTGGTGGTGCTGCAGTGGACTGTAAGGCCCCCTCCCCGGGGACGTTTTCGGCTTCCTCTCGGAAAACCGACGCGGGTTGCTAGCACCTCCCCGAGAGAAAAACAGCCCTTCGATCAGATTTTCCGAGGGAAACTCGCGCGCATGAGCAGCAGGAGCATGTTGATCACCGGCGCGAACGGCTTCCTCGGCGCGTGGCTCGCGAAGGCGCTCGTCGCCCGGAAAGACCGCGTGAAGTGCCTCGTGCGCAGCGGCAGCGACGCGTCGTCTCTCGAGGGAATCGGCGTGGAGATCGTCACCGGAGACGTGACGCAACCCGCCTCGCTCCCGAGCGCGCTCGCGGGCGTCGACACGGTCTTCCACCTCGCCGGCATCCGCCGCGCCGCGACACGCGACGAGTTCCTCCGCGTCAACGCAGAGGGCACGCGTCACGTCGCCGAGGCGATGATCACCTCAGGCGCGCGGCGGCTGGTGCTCGCCGGCTCGCTCGCCGCCACCGGCCCGTCGATCGGCGGCGTGCCGCGCGTCGAGTCGGATCCGTGGAATCCGCAGGAGTGGTACGGCGAGTCGAAGGTCGCCGCCGAGGAGATCGCCTTCTCGTTCAAGGATCGGCTCGAGGTGACGAGCTGCCGCCCGGCGCGGATCACCGGCCCCGGCGATCACGAGAACCTCACGTTCTTCAAGCTGGTGAAGAAGGGCATCATCCTCCGCATCGGCGGGCCCGAACGGAAGCTGTCGTTCGTCGACGTCGAGGACGTGGTCGATCAGTTCCTGCTCCAGGCAGATCGGCCCGAGGCCGTCGGCGAGGCGTTCTTCTGCGCGAGCAACGAGACGATGAGCGTCGAGGAGATCATGCGCGCCGTCGCCGGGATCCTGAAGATCGACGCGCGCACCGTCACCGTGCCCGCGCCGGTGCTCGCGGCGCTCGGCGCGGCAGCCGATCTGATCACCAACCTCACCGGCAAGAAGCTCCCGCTCAACCGCAAGCTCGCGCGGCAGCTCCTCGTCCCGGGGTGGTCGTGCAGCATCGAGAAGGCGCGGCGCGTGCTCGGCTACGCCCCGAAGCGCAGCATCCACGACTCGCTCGTGCGCAGCGCGGAGAGCTACCTCGCCCTCGGCTGGTTGTAGACGGGCTGCGGGCTGGGTTGAGCAGCGCCTGCCCCTCGACTCCGGGCACCAACATGCGTGTGCAGCCCTCGACGCGCATGGCAGAGGTTGCCGCGAGGGTCAGCGTTACCAAGTGACGGATGCGACGGGCGTGCTGCAACCGCGATCGCGGCTCGTGACCTCGCTGGTGGCGTGGCAGTCACGAAGCCGTCGAATCGCGCACGCCGGTTGCGCGTTGCCGTCCTGATCAGGGCGCGCCTGCGATTCGGTGTGCAGAGCGTTCGGCGCGTCGGCCGGAGCACGCAGGCCGCGGTGCAGAGGAACCAGAGCTCGCGTCCGGCGACGAGCGAGGTCTCACACCTCGCCTTTTCCATCCGCGGGGCGCAGCTGTTGTTCAGCAGGGCCGACAGTGACGCTGCGCTCGAGTGCGCGCGGCTCGCGGAGCTCGGAGCTGGTGCGATCCTCCGGCCGAACAGCGCGAGGCGCTCGTGAGCAGTTGCCGACGCTGCCGCCCGAACTCACGCCCGCGCGGACCACACCGACGCGCGGCATATGCAGGCGAAGGCTCCGGGCACGCTCCGTGGCGCGAGCTCGCGGGGAGCCGCGAGCCGCTGCACACGAGCGGAGCCTCAACCTCAGTTGCCCGTGGCGATGCGGGTCCAGGTGTCGGTGAGATCCGGCGCCGCGTTCCCGTTCGTGTCGGTCCACTCGTAGATGTACCAGCTGTTGGTGTACGCGGCCCGGTTCGGCAGCATCACGTTCGCCCAGTACCAGGCCGACGCCTGAGTGCCGTTGCCGGGGCTGCAGAGGCCGTAGCTGACCAGCGCGAGCGTGCCTGACGCCGGGTCGATGGCCAGCTCCACCACGAAGAGATCGTTCACCGTGCCGCCGCCGCCGCCGTCGGCGCCAGGCGAGCACGCCGTCTGGTAGCGCGAGACGAGCGTCGGGTCGGCCATGCCCGCGTCGGCCGGCAGGCGCTGCTTGAACGAGAAGATGCCCGCGTCGCCGAGGAGCCCGTTGGTCGAGAAGTACACCGGCGTCACCTTCTTGGTGCGCTCGAGCCACTTCACCGGGAGGTTGGGGAACGGGCCGCCCGCGGTCACCACCGAGTAGCCGCCGCCGAGCAGCAGGGCGCCGCCGTCCTGATCGACCACCGTCGGGTCCGTGTCGTCGGCGTAGGTGATGTTGGTGTTCGCCGAGCAGTACTGGGTGATGGTCGACGCGAGCACGTTGGTCGCCACGTTGTCGAGCGGCACCCCGTCGCGGATCGCCACCACGTTGTTGTTCGCGCAGAAGTTGGGGAACGTCTTGTTCTTGCAGCTCGCGCCGTCGCAGAACTGATCGACGCCGCAGCTCACGCCGCACGCGCCGCAGTCGGTGAGCGTGGTGGTCGACTTGCACGAGCCCGCGCAGCACGCCTGGCTGGCGCCGCAGACCCGGCCGCACACGCCGCAGTTGTTGGCGTCGACCTGGAGGTTCTCGCAGCGGCCGTTGCAGCACGTCTGGTTCGCGCCGCACGGGCTGGTGGCGCTGCACGCCCCGACGCAGGTGCCGTTCTGGCAGACGTTGCCCGCGGCGCACTGCGTGTCGGCGGTGCACGCCTGGCACGAGTGGTTCGGCAGGCACACGCCCGACGGGCAGTCCGCGCCCGTCTTGCAGCCCTGCTCGCAGCGGAAGTCGGGGCGGCAGTACTGGCCCGTGGGGCAGTTGTCGGTCGCGCCCGGCAGGCACGGCACGCAGGTGTTGGTGGCCGTGTTGCACCGGGGCGTCGCGCCGCCGCACTGCGCGTCGGACAGGCACTGCACGCAGCGGCCCATCTGGCAGATGCCGTTGTTCGGGCAGTCGCCGTTGGTGAGGCAGCCCACGCAGGTGTGGCTCGCGGGATCGCACACCGGCCGGTTCGGATCGCGGCAGTCGGTGTTCACGTTGCACTGCACGCACGAGCCCGTCGCGGGATCGCAGGTGTTGAGCGGGGGCGTGGTGCACTGGGTGCTGTTGACGCACTCCACGCACTGGCCGCGCGCCGGGTCGCACACCAGGCCCGAGGGGCACGTGGGGTTCTGCGCCGAGCAGCCCTGCGCGCAGAGGTTGTTTACGCAGATCTGACCCGCGCCACACTGCGAGTCGAGCACGCACGCCACGCAGCCCACGCCCGCCTTGCAGTAGCCCTGCTCACAGCGATCGGCGTCGGTGCGGCACCCCGGCTCACACGCGCCGTTCGCGCAGATGAAGCCGTCGGCACAGTGCTCGTCGACGACGCACGCCACGCACAGGCTCTGCGCGGTGTCGCACTTCGACGCGGCGGGGTTGACGCAGTCCTTCTCGGAGCTGCAGTTGACGCCTGGCGCGCAGGTGCAGCCGGCAAGCGAAGCGATGAGGAAGCCGAGAACGGGGAGCAGAGACCGGGGCGACGTCATGCGCCGCCCTTTGTCCCTACATCGCCCCACCCGTCAAGAGGGGGGCCCCTCGGAAGCGTTCAGCTCGACTTTTCCTCGGCCAGCACGGCGGCGAGCTCGATCGGCCGCGCGCCCATCGCGTGGAAGCCGCCGTCGACGCGGATCAGCTCGCCGGTGGTGCCGGGCATCCAGTCGCTCATCAGCACGCAGGCGGTGCGCGCGACGGCGTCGACGGAGGCCTCGCTCCGCGCGTCCCAGCCGAGCGGCGCCTGCTGGCCCCAGGTGTTCTCGAGGAACTTGAAGCCCGGGATGCCCTTGGCCGCGATGGTGGCGATCGGGCCGGCGGCCAGCGAGTTCACGCGGATCTTCTTCGGCCCGAGATCACGCGCCAGGTAGCGGACGATCGCCTCGAGGCCCGCCTTGCACACGCCCATCCAGTCGTAGAGCGGCCACGCCTGCGTCGAGTTGTCGAAGTCGAGGGTGACGATGCCGCCGCCCTTGTCGAAGAGCGGCGCGAGCGAGACGGCGAGCTCCTTGAGCGAGAAGGCCGAGACGCGGAAGGCGGTCTGCACCGACTCCCACGGCGTGGAGCTGAACTTGCCCCCCAGCGCGTCCTCCGGGGCGAAGGCGATCGCATGCAGCACGCCGTCGAGCCGCCCCCACTTCGCCTTGACCGCGTCGTGCAGCGCCGGGAAGTGCGCGGGGTTGGTGACGTCGAGCTCGAGCACCTCCGGCACCGGGTTCAGCTTCTTCGCCGTGCGCTGCGTGAGCGACATCGGCCGCCCGAAGCTCGTGAGGAGGATCTCCGCGCCCTGCTCTTGCGCGTGCTGCGCGATGGCGAAGGCGATCGACTGCGGCGTGAGCACGCCGGTGATGAGCAGCTTCTTTCCCTGGAGGAGCATGGGCGCGCGTCTAGCACGCCGTCGATCACTCTCCAGCGCGGAAGGTCAGCGTGAGGCCGAAGGTCCAGAACGAGCCGCCCGACGGCTTGCTGAGGGTGACGGTCGCGCCCGGCTGATCGCGGTTGTTGTAGTCGAGGTAGAACTTCTCCCAGTTGAAGAAGATCCCCCGCGTGACGAAGCCAAGGCCGAAGTACTTCGTGAAGAAGTAGTCGAGGTTCACGCCCCACTCGAAGAGCAGGCCGTCCATGCCGCGGCGCTGGCCGACGATGCCGTAGCCCACGCCGAACCAGGTGCTCATGTCGAAGCCGATGGGCCGCTTCTCCTTGTTGAGGAAGAAGAGCTCCACCGGGTGCCACGCGAGCTTGCCGATGGCGAAGCCGCCGCCGCCGCGCGAGGTGTCGAACAGGTTCCAGCCGGTGGCGGTGAGATCGGCGCCGATCGAGGCGTGGCCGAGGATGTTGTAGGCCATGCTCACCGAAACCGTGTGCGTGTTCTGGAGATCGGACACGAAGGCGTCCGCGCCGGTGGGGTCCTGCGCCTCGGTCTCGGCGGCGAGCTTCGCCCGATCGAAGGTCCAGAAACCGGGCCCGTACTGGAGCTGGAAGGTGAAGCCACCCGAAGAGAAGTGCGGCGGGTCGGCGAGGGCGATAGAGGACGCTGCGAGCGTCACCAGCGACAACAAACGAATCATGGAGCGATGCCCCGCTTCTGCATAAAAGAACCCACCCATCATGGCGACTCTGTCCGACTCATTCCTCACCGGCGCCAACATCGACTTCATCGAAGCGCTGTACTCCCGTTTCCTCGCTGACCCGACGAGCGTCGAGCCGAGCTGGCGGGAGCTCTTCAGCACGCTCCAGCGCGAAGGAAAACCCCTCATCATCGACGGCCTGACGCTCCCGACCCCGAAGCGCGCCAACGGCCACGGGGTGATCGAGAGCAAGGGCGCCGCCGAGATGGCGCTCCAGTCGAAGGTCGATCAGACGATCATCGCCTTCCGCCTCCGCGGGCACCTCCTCGCGCAGCTCGACCCGCTCGGCGTGCCGCGCCCGGTGCTGGAGCACGTCGCCGATCTCGGCCTGGCCTCGAAGAGCCACTTCTCGCCACAGGAGCTCGAGACCCTCGTCTCGCCGCTCGATACGTTCCCCGAGGCGCGCGTGCCCCTCAAGCGCGTGCTCGAGCGCATCCGCCGCACGTACACCCATCACATCGGCGTGGAGTTCGTGCAGATGTACGACTCCAACCGGCGCCGGTGGCTGCTCAACCGCATGGAGTCCTGCGAGAACACCACCGAGTTCTCGCTCGCCGAGCAGACGCGCATCCTCGAGAAGCTGACCGAGGCGGAGGTCTTCGAGACCACCATGCACACCAAGTTCCCCGCGCAGAAGCGGTTCTCTGCCGAGGGCGGTGAGGTGCAGGTGGCGATGATCGATCAGTTCCTCGAGCTGGGCGGCACGCTCGGCGTCAGGGAGGTCGTCTTCGGCATGGCCCACCGCGGCCGCCTCAACGTGCTGGCCAACATCATGGGCAAGCCGGCCGAGGAGATCTTCGCCGAGGTGACCGGCCCGCAGGACCCGAAGCAGTACCTCAACCGCCACGACGTGAAGTACCACATGGGCTACTCGCGCGATCACCACACGCGCGCGGGCGACCAGATCCACCTCACGATGGCCTTCAACCCGTCGCACCTGGGCTTCGTGCACCCGGTGGTCGAGGGCCGCGTGCGCGCCAAGCAGGACCGCATGGGCGGCGGCGAGGCGGCGAAGAAGGCCATCGTGCCCTTCGTGATCCACGGTGACTCGGCCTTCGCGGGCCAGGGCCTCATCGCCGAGACGCTCAACCTCAGCGGGCTGTCGGCCTACGACACCGGCGGCACCATCCACCTCATCATCAACAACCAGATCGGCTACACCACCGAGGCCGCGCAGGGCCGCACGCCGCTGTACTGCACCGGCCAGGCGGCGATGCTCGACATCCCGATCTTCCACGTCAACGGCGACGACCCCGAGGCCTGCGCCCACGTGATGCGCGTCGCCACCGAGTACCGCCAGCGGTTCAACACCGACGTGGTGATCGATCTCGTCTGCTACCGCAAGTACGGGCACAACGAGGGCGACGAGCCGCGCTTCACGCAGCCGAAGATGTACGAGCGCATCACCGCGCGGAAGACGGTGCGCGCGCTCTACGCCGAGGAGCTCGCGGCAAAGGGCCGCCTCGACGCCGCGGCCTCGAAGAAGATCTACGACGACTGCGTCCACCACTTCAGCGAGGCCTTCACGAAGTCGAAGACCCCGAGCCTGGTGAAGGATCCCGATCACCTCCAGGGCGTGTGGCGGAACTTCCGCGGCGGCCCCGATCGCGACACCCCGCAGCTCGACACCGGCGTGCCCGCGGCGAAGCTCAAGGAGCTCCTCGCGCCGCTCTCGCAGACGCCCGAGGGCTTCACGCTGCACCCCAACGTGCAGAAGGGCGTGATCGACAAGCGCCAGAAGATGCTCAAGGACGAGGAGCGCGTCGACTGGGGCACCGGCGAGACGCTCGCGTACGCCACCATCCTCGAGGCGGGGTTCCGGGTGCGCGTCACCGGCCAGGACACCGAGCGCGGCACCTTCGCCCACCGCCAGGCCGTGCTGCACGACCAGAAGACCGGCCGCACCGCGTTCCCGCTCGGGGCCTACGGCAAGCCCGGCCACGCGGTGATCGAGAACAGCCCGCTCTCGGAGATGGCCTGCATGGCCTTCGAGTACGGCTACTCGCTCGACTACCCCGACGCGCTCATCGCCTGGGAGGCGCAGTTCGGCGACTTCGCCAACAACGCGCAGGTGATGATCGATCAGTTCCTCGCGGCCTCCGAAGACAAGTGGAAGCGCATGAGCGGCCTCGTGCTGCTCCTGCCCCACGGCTACGAAGGCGCGGGCCCCGAGCACTCGTCGGCGCGCCTCGAGCGCTTCCTCGAGCTCGCCGCCGAGGACAACATGCAGGTCTGCGACCCGACGACCTCGGCGCAGATCTTCCACCTCCTGCGCCGGCAGGTGGTGCGCCCCATCCGCAAGCCGCTGGTGGTGATGACGCCCAAGTCGCTGCTCCGCCTCGCCGAGGCCACCAGCCCGTGGAGCGACTTCGAGCACGGCACCTTCCGCCGCGTGATCGGCGAGACCAACGAGGCGATCGAAGCGAAGAAGGTGACGCGCCTCCTGCTGTGCAGCGGCAAGGTGTACTTCGAGCTCCTCAAGCAGCGCGAGGCCGCGAAGAACACCACCACCGCCATCGTGCGCCTCGAGCAGCTCTACCCGCTCCCCGCGGCAGAGCTGAAGGCGGTGCTCGAGTCGTACAAGGCGCTCAAGGAGATCTTCTGGGTGCAGGAGGAGCCGAAGAACTCCGGCGCCTGGCGCTACCTCCTCGAGCCGCTCACCGAGCTGCTCGGTGAGCTGCCGAAGACCCCGAAGCTCAAGTACGTCGGCCGCCCGGAGAGCGCGAGCCCGGCGACTGGATTCCTCAACACGCACCAGTACGAGCAGAAGCTGCTGGTCGAAGAAGCCCTTTCCTGAGAGACGACACGCTCATGTCATCCGTCGAGATCAAGGTCCCCACCCTCGGTGAGTCGATCACCGAGGCCGTCATCGGCAAGTTCCACAAGAAGGCCGGCGATGCCGTCGCCCTCGACGAGCCCATCGCGGTGCTCGAGACCGACAAGGTCACCATCGACGTGCAGGCCACCAGCGCCGGGGTGATCGAGAAGCTGATCGCCGCCGAAGGCGCGAAGGTGAAGATCGGCGACGTCATCGGCTTCATCGACTCGTCGAAGGCCGGCGCTGCCGCGTCGAAGCCTGCTGCTGCCGCTCCGGCCGCCGCGCCCGCAGCCGCTCCCGCTTCCGCGCCTGCCGCGGCTCCGGCCGCTGCTGGCGCGCTCGTCACCCCCGTCGCGCGCGCCGTCGCCGCCGACAAGGGCATCGACCCGACGACCATCCAGGGCACCGGCGTGCAGGGCCGGGTGATGAAGGAAGACGTGCTCAAGGCCGCCGAAGGCGGGGCCGCGAAGGCGCCCGCCGCGTCGACCCCGCTCAACGCGCCCACCGGCCCGCGCGGCGAGGAGCGCGTGAAGATGACGCCGCTGCGCAAGCGCGTCGCCGAGCGCCTGCTCCAGGCCCAGAGCAACGCGGCGATCCTCACGACCTTCAACGAGGTCGACATGAGCAACGTGATGCGCATCCGCAAGGAGTACGGCGAGCGCTTCGAGAAGAAGCACGGCGTGAAGCTGGGCTTCATGAGCTTCTTCGTGAAGGCCGCCATCGAGGCGCTGCGCACCTTCCCCGCGGTGAACGCCTTCATCGAGGGCGAAGACGTCGTCTTCCACCACTACTACGACGTCGGCGTGGCGGTGTCGGGCAGCCGCGGCCTGGTGGTCCCGGTGATCCGCGACGCCGATCAGAAGTCGATGGCCGAGCTCGAGAAGGTGATCGCCGACTTCGGCGTGCGCGCCAAGGCCGACAAGCTCTCGCTGGCCGATCTCCAGGGCGGCACCTTCACCATCAGCAACGGCGGCATCTTCGGCTCGATGCTGTCGACGCCGATCCTCAACCCGCCGCAGACCGGCATCCTGGGCATGCACAACATCCAGGAGCGCGCCGTGGTGCGCGACGGGCAGATCGTCGCCCGCCCGATGATGTACCTCGCGCTCTCGTACGATCACCGCCTCATCGACGGCCGCGAGGCGGTGCAGTTCCTGGTGCGCATCAAGGACTGCCTCGAGGCGCCCGAGCGCATCCTGATGGAGGTCTGACGCAGCCTGACGGCCTGCGTCAGCGACGAGCGCCTCCGGATCCGCAGGGGGGCGCTTGTCTTCACAAAACCACGCCAGCTAAGTCTTGAGTGCCTTCCGGCAGGAAGCGCGGGGGGTCCCGACGGTGTTTCTGCTTTCGGGAACGCAAGAAAGAGTGATGCATGGCGACTGGTACCGTGAAGTGGTTCAACGACTCGAAGGGCTTTGGCTTCATCGTGCAGGACGGCGGCGGTGAAGACGTGTTCTGCCACCACACCTCCATCCAGATGGATGGCTTCCGCACCCTGGCGGAAGGGCAGAAGGTGACCTTCGACCTCACCAAGGGTCCGAAGGGCCTTCAGGCGCAGAACGTGAAGCCCGCCTGAGCGAGCGACTTCACCTGTAGCACCCGCAAGGGCTCGGTCGGGGGACCGGGCCCTTGTTCTTTTTCCCGACGTGCACGTGTGGTTTTGTGCGCTGAAGGTACACGTGACGACCCAGAAGCTCGGCAAGTACACGCTGGTGAAGAAGCTCGCGACGGGAGGCATGGCCGAGGTCTTCCTCGCTCGCGCTGATGGCCCGATGGGCTTCTCGAAGAAGTGCGTGGTCAAGCGCATCCTCCCGCACTTCAACGACGACCCGCGGTTCATCGAGATGTTCCTCGGCGAGGCGCGGCTCGCGGCGGAGCTCAACCACCCCAACCTCGTCCAGATCTTCGACTTCGGTCAGGCCAACGGTCAGTACTTCATCGCCATGGAGTACATCGACGGCGCGAACGTGCGCGTGCTGAACCAGGCGACGCGCGCGATGTTCGGCCCGATGGACTTCGCGCTCGCCGCGCGCCTCGTGTACCTCGCGGCGGAGGGGCTCCACTTCGCGCACGAGCTCCGCGACGAGCAGGGCCAGTTCCTCAACCTCGTTCACCGCGACATCAGCCCCGACAACATCCTCGTCGCCCGCAACGGCTCGGTGAAGGTGGTCGACTTCGGCATCGCCAAGGCGTCCAGCCAGCCGCACCTCACCAAGTCGGGGATGATCAAGGGGAAGATGGCGTACATGCCCCCGGAGCAGCTCGCGCGCGAGGCGCTCGATCGCCGCGCCGATCTCTTCGCGCTGGGCATCGTGCTCTACGAGCTCATCACCGGCGGCATGCCCTTCGACGCCACCAGCGAGGTGAGCATCATCCAGGCGATCATGAGCCAGCAGCCGCTGGAGCGCGCCGTCACCTACCGCCCCGACTGCCCGCCCGGCCTGGAGGCCATCGTCCAGAAGTGCCTGCAGAAGGATCGCGAGAAGCGCTACCAGAGCTGCCGCGAGCTGCAGGCCGATCTCGATCAGTTCATCCACTCGACCGGCAAGGCCGTGGGCACGCGAGAGATCGCGCAGCTCGTCGAGACGGTGTTCGCCCACGAGGCCGACGCCACCACGCCCAACGTCGTGGCCTCCGACGTGCTCGACGAGGGGCTCGCGCTCGACCGCACGCTCCCTTCGGCGAAGTCGCAGGAGCGCCCGGCGGAGCCCGCCCCGACCGCCGCCGCGGAAGACCCTGGCCTCTCGCGCACGGCGATGAAGGCCGTCGCCCCCAGCCGCACCCCGCTCTTCATCGCCGGCGGGCTCGTCGCGCTCGCGCTCGTCGGCGGCGGCGCGTGGTGGGCGCTGCGCCCGCCTCCGCACGTCGAGCCGCTCCCCGATCCGAAGCCCGCCGTGCCGGTCGCGGCGCTCGATGCGGGCCAGCCGGCCGTCCCCCCGCCCGAGGTGGTCGACGCCGCGGTCGC
The DNA here is from genome assembly GCA_049322495.1 of Myxococcota bacterium. Taxonomy (GTDB): domain Bacteria; phylum Myxococcota; class Myxococcia; order Myxococcales; family Myxococcaceae; genus Archangium_A. Next base: position 44,950 of record JBMORD010000320.1, read on the forward strand.
GCTCGAGCCCGAAGACGCCGGCGCCGCCGAGACGCCCGTCGATGCCGGCGCTCCGACCCACGCCGCCATCCGGTACGGCAAGCTCGAGCTCCGCATTCGGCCGTACGCGACGGTGTACCTCGACGAGAAGCTCCTCGGAGACACCCCGCTCCCCGCCCAGAGCGTGCCGCTCGGCCGGCACAAGCTGCGGCTGGTCAACTCGTCGCTCGGGAAAGACGTCGTGCTCGACGTCGTCATCAAGCCGGGCGAGAACGTCGTGAAGCACAACCTGAAGGAGTGACGATGCGCGTCCTCGCCCTGCTCTGCCTCGTGGTGACGGCCCCGGCCTTCGCCCAGAGCCCCGAGGTAAAGAAGTACCTCAACACCGCGATCACGCTGTACGAGAACCTCGAGTACGAGAAGGCCCTCAAGCAGCTCAAGGCCGCGAAGGCGAAGGCCAACGGCGCCGACGACGAGGCGAAGATCGCGCTCCTCGAGGGCGTGGTGCTCGCCGACATGGGCCGCGAAGAGAAGGCCCTCACCGCCTTCAAGACGGGCTTCTCCGTCGATCTCGACGCGAAGCTCCCGGTGGAGGTCTCGCCCAAGGTGCAGGCCGTCGCCGAGAAGGCGCGCGCCAACGTGCGCAAGATGCTCGCGCCGCAGCTCGAGGCACAGCGCGCCGAGGAAGAGCGCCGGCTCGCCGAGGAGAAGAAGCGCGCCGAGGAGGAAGAGCGGCGCCTCGCCGAGCTCCGCCGCCTCGAGGCAGAGGAGCGCGCGAAGAACCAGCCGCCGCCCGCGGTGGTGAAGCCGGTGACGCCGCCCGGGCCGTCGGTGCGCGCGCTCTCGTGGATCCCCGGCGTGGTCGGCCTCGCGGCCGCCGGCGCGGCGACCGGCCTGCTCGTCGACGCCGGCACGAAGCACCGCGCGCTGCTCGACGGCACCGCGCCGCCGGAGCGGGCGATCGAGTACCGCGACTCCGGCAAGACCGAAGCGACGCTGGGCTACGTCTTCACCGGCGTGGCGGTGGCAGGCATCGGCGCGGCGGTGGTGATGTTCGCGGTGGGCGGCGAGAAGGACGCCCCGACCGTCGCCGCGGTGCCGCTCCAGGGCGGAGGCTTCGTCTCGGCCACCTGGAAGTTCGATCTCGGAGGTTCGCCGTGAAGCGTCGCAGCCTGCTGCTCACCATCACCTTCCTCGCCGGCTGCGCGACCACGGTGGCCTTCCAGGTGCCGCGGGCGATCGCCGATGGCCGCCCCATCCAGCGCTGGGAGCACTGGTGTCAGGACGTCGAGGGCGTGCCCACCAACGCGCAGATCGCGAAGGCGGGCGACGAGGGCTGGGAGCTGGTGTCCGCCACCTTCCGCCCGCCGGTGGTGCAGAACGGCAACTCGGTCGGCGGCGGCGCGACGCTGCTGTGCTTCAAGCGCCCGCGGTGACCACCGGTGAGGGCCCCGAGCGGTCTTCGGGGATCGGGTGCGTCTCGTCGATCTTCATCCACATCGCGGTCTGCTCGCCCTCGTAGATGAGCTTCTCGCCCTGCGTGAAGGTGAAGCGGTAGCGCACCATGATCGAGTTGTTCATCTTCCGCTGGCGGATCACGTCGGCGGTGAGGATGAGCGGCGTGCCCGGCAGCGCGAGGTTGGCGAACTTCGCCTCGTGGATCTTCGCGCCGTAGCCGATCCACCCGTCGGCGTGGCGGAGCCCGAGCACGAAGTACGCGTGCGCGAAGCCCATCATGCCCGTCATGTGCACCATGAGGCCGCCGCTGAGGTGGCGCGGGTGCTTCACCGGGTGCACGCGCTGATCCCGGGTGATCGGCAGCTCGGCGTGCACCGGCATGCGCGCCACCACGCGCCCGGTCTCCTGGTTCACCTCGAGGATCTCCTCGAGCAGCAGCGCCTCGGGCGCGTAGAAGCAGTCGTCGATGAAGGCTTGATCGAGCGGCATCAGAGGGTCTCCTTGAACCAGGTGGCGATGCGCTCCCACAGCCGTTCGGTCACCAGCGGGTCGGGCACCATGTGCGTGAAGTTCGTCAGCGGCAGCACGCTGTGCGGCTTGCCCGCCTTGAAGAGCGCGTCGGACAGCTTGAGGGTGTGGAGGAAGTAGACGTTGTCGTCGGCCGTGCCGTGAATGAGCAGCAGCGGGCGCTTCACGTCCTTCACGTACGAGAGCAGCGAGCTCACCTCGTAGGCCTTCGGCTGTGCGTCGGGCACGCCGAGGTACCGCTCGGTGTAGTGCGTGTCGTAGTCGCGCCAGTCGACCACCGGCGCGCCCGACACCGCGCTCTTGAAGACGTCGCCGCGCGACATCGCCAGCAACGCCGAGAGGTAGCCGCCGAAGCTCCAGCCGTAGACCCCGACGCGCGAGAGATCGAGCTCGGGCACCTTCTTCGCCAGCGCCTGGAGCCCCGCCACCTGATCTCCCGCGGTGACCGTCGCGAAGTCGCGCGCGATGGCCCGCTCCCACGCCCGCGTGCGCCGCGGCGTACCGCGCCCGTCGAGCTTCACCACCACGAAGCCCTGATTCGCCAGCCACTGCAGCACGAGGTTCTCACGCAGCGCCTGCACCACCTCCTGGTGCCCCGGCCCGCCGTACACCTCGAGGATGACGGGGTACTTCCGGCCCTTCACGAAGTTCGCCGGCTTGATCACCGCCGCCCACGGCCCGTCGTTCTCGAGCTGCAGCACCTCCATCGAGAGGGTGAGCGACGGCTCGAGCGCGACGCTCGGCACGTCCACCGCGCCCGTGCCGTCGGCCTTCATCACGAGGTGCTTCGGCATCGACTGCGCCGAGACGTGCATCACCGACAGCCAGCCGCCGCCGCCGGTCAGGTGCGCGAAGACGTTCGCCCCCGGCGTCTTCACCAGCTGCGGCGCGCCGCCGTCGACGACCTTCCACAGCAGCGCCTGCGTGGGGTTCGGATCTCCAGTGAAGAACAGCGTCTTCGTCGCGGGGTCGAAGCCCACCAGCGAACCGAAACCGGCGTCGGGCTTCACCCAGCTCGCCGCGAGCGAGCCATCGGGCTTGCGGAGCTCGAGCTCCGCCGCCCCGTTGCGCTCGGTGCGCCAGAAGAAGCCCACGTCCTTCCACCAGAGCGGGAAGTCCTGATCGAGGTTGAGCCACGCCTCGTCGGTCTCGGTGAGCAGCACCGACGTCTTGCCCGTCTTCGGGTCGACGCTCAGCACCTGCTCCTTCGTCTGCTCGCGGTTCTGCACCACGAGCGTGAGCGGGCCGTCCTTCCACGTCACCGACGCGAGGTAGGGGAAGGCCGCCGCGTCCCAGCTCACCCACGTCACCTTGCCGCCGCCGACCGGCATCAGGCCCAGCTTCACCGCGGCGTTCTTCTTTCCGGGGCGCGGGTAGTGGAACTGCTCGGCCGCGATCTCCGGGTGCATCGGGTCGGCGATGCCGAACGTCTCCACGCCGGTGTGATCCGTCTCCTGGAACACGAGCGTCTTGCCATCGGGGCTGAACCAGTAGCCGCGGAAGCGGTGCATCTCCTCCTGGGCGACGAACTCCGCGAGGCCGTGCGGCTTGAGCTCGGTGCCGCCCTTCGTGAGGCGCCGCTCGACGTTCTTCGCCAGCTCGATGAGGTGCACGTCGTTGTCGCGCACGTAGGCGACGGCCTTCCCGTCGGGCGTGAAGCGGGGGTCGATGCACGCGCCCTCACCCGTCTTGAGCGCGGTGACC
>JBMORD010000321.1:0-48346 GCA_049322495.1 Myxococcota bacterium
GTCTCGCGCTGGTGGTGGCTCAGCGTGCGCCGCCGCCTTCGACCCGACCGCTGGGCGGCGAGGTGGGCGTCTCGTCCCCGCGGCGCTTCGTCGACGTGCTGTGTGGTGAGCTGCCGCTGCGCGTCTTCCCGCTCCTCGAGCTCACGAGCTGCGCGCCGGATCGCTTCTGGGCGATGTGGCGCGAGAGTGAGTGCCCGGCTGCGGGCGCGTCATCGGTGCGCGCGCGTCGCGACGGGGAGGCCACCGTCATCGAGGCAGAGACCCGCCTCGACGTGCCGGTCTTCTCTCACCTCAACGCGTTCGCCGAGATCCTCATCGACCGCGCGGGGCTCTCCGTCTCGCTCGACGAGGGCCCGCCGGTTCGGCTGGCGGATGGCACGGGCCGGCTCCACTTCCTGTGGCTCGACGGTGCGGGGCAGCTCCACCTGAGCCGCGCCGCGCGCGACGAGAAGGGGCCATTCACCGAGCTCGCGCAGCAGCCCCTGCGCGATGGTCGCCTCTCGCTGGCGCTCGTCGCCGCGAACGGAGCGGCGTGCAAGCTCAGCTTCGAGACGTGGGCCGCGCAGGCGAGCGTCGCGCCGTCGCCGACCGCCGGCTGGGGCCTGCCACAGAACTCCGTCGAGTTCCTCGAGTCCCTCCCGAACGACGTGACCCAGCTCAGCCTCTCGCTCGCCGCGACGTCGGTCGGGGCCGGCTGGGACTCGGTCGGCCACTCGCCGGGCGTCTACCGGAACGTGATCCGCGTCGAGCCGCTGCGGCGCTGACTCACTGCACCTCGACGCAGGTGAGCCCGTTGCTCGGCGTGCAGTTCTGCCCGATGAGGCACGCGCCGACGCCCTCGAAGTCGACGCAGCGGATGGTGCGGCACTGCGAGTCGTCGACGCACTTGCGCCGGGTGATGGTGCACTCGCCCGCGGAGCAGGTCTCGGTGGCGCAGTCTTCGTCGACCTGGCAGCTGCAGTAGCCGAAGCTGCTGCCCTCGCGCAGGCGGCACTGGCCCGCGCAGGAGCCCGACGTCGCGCCGGGCGCCTTGTTGCAGGTGCCTCCGCGGCGGCAGTCGCTGTCGTTCATGCACGGCAGGTTCGGGTCGCCCGGGCAGGCCTGCGTCGCGCTGCACTGCCAGCGGGTGAAGACGACGCGAATGTCGCGGCAGCCGTAGCCGCGCGGGCACGCCTGACCCTGGCTGCAGTCGGCGCCGCAGTAGGTCGAGTTGGTGCGGGTGTCGATGATGCAGAAGTTCGGGCCGCGGCCGCAGGTGTCGGTGCCGCCGCCCGAGGTGCAGCGCGCACAGTAGGGCCGCACGTCGAAGTCGTAGTCGGAGTAGCACTGGTTGCGTTGGACGCCCGCATCGGGCGGGACCCCGCACAGCTCCCCGAAGCGGCAGAAGCTCTCGTTCGAGCAGAAGTTGGCGTCGCACACGCCGAGCGCGCAGCGCGCGAGCTCCTCGGGGGTCGAGCCGGTGCACGCGCACGGCACGTCTCCGCAGCGGCAGCTCGTGCCCGGGCAGTCACCGTCGCGACGGCAGCCCTCCACGCAGCTCCCGCGCGTCGTGTCACAGACCTGGCCCAGCTCGCAGTTGATGTCGGAGCTGCACCGGCCGCGGGGCACGCACTGGCCGCTCGCGGTGTCGCAGTAGGTGGTGGTGTCGGCGCAGTCGAGGTTCGACTCGCAGCCCGAGCGGTCCTGGCAGAAGCCGACGTTGTTGCAGAACTGCGCGCCGGGGCAGGCCTGATCCGTCCGGCAGTAGCAGACGCCGGTCTGCGCCTCGCACCGGTAGGCAGACGCCGGCGAGCCGCAGTCCTTGTCCTCGCGGCAGCCGCTCTGGCGAATGCGATCCGTCGGGCAGCCGCAGAGCGCGAGCCCCACGGCGACGAAGAGGAGCGCGCGCATCAGGGCTGGCCGGCGTCCTCGGCCGCGCTCGGAGCGGCGGGCGTGCCCGCGTCGACGCCCAGCACCTCGCCGACGGAGGGCTCCACGTCCTCCTCCGGGGTGAACTCCAGCACCTCGAGCGCGGCCTGGCCGGGCAGCCGCATGTCCATCACGCTGAGCGCCTGGCGGTTCGGCGAGTCGAGGATCTGCTGCGACAACGAGCCGGCGTTCACCGACTGGCTGGTGAAGAAGACGAAGACCTTCACCGGGCCCTCGTTGAGGGGGACCTTGAACGGGTGGCCGCCCACCGGACGTCCCGCGGGGCAGTGGAACGACATGTTGCTCTTCGCCATCGTCAGCTGCCGCGTCAGGCCGCTGCGCGAGACGGTGTACGCCAGGCAGTGCTCGTACTGCCCCTCCGACGGCACCAGCTCGAAGGTCGTGCCGCCGACGCGGTGGACGGTGGCCCGCTTCGTGGGCTCCGGCTTCGACTTTTCACACCCGGCAGCGGCGACGATGAGGAGGAGGGCGATCGACGAGCGCATGCGCCGACCTTCACACACGAGCCCGCGGGGCGGAAGCGATCAGCGGCTGCGGCGGTAGATGACGATCTGCGGCGTCTCGTCGAGGTACAGGCCGTACACCGGCTTCGTCGTGCCCAGCGCCTGCCAGGTGGCGAACTCCGCGTCGCGGAACTCCTGGTGGTACTGGTAGACGACCATCTCGGCCTGGTCGGGGCCGCCCACGGGCTGAAGGTCGGTGCGCAGCATGCCGTTGCGCTGGAGATCGCGGATCTGCCCGCCGTGGTTCTCGTGGAAGTAGATGCGCTCGCCGGGGCGGGCGTTCTGGTTGATCCACGGCAGCACGCCCGAGAGGTTGTTCGCCCAGTACTGGCGCTGCATCCCGAGCGTCGCCGCGCCGGGCAGGCCGCCCGCGAGCTCTCCGTAGGCGCTGGTGCCGAACTCGTAGACGCGCGCGGTGGCGATGAAGGCCGACGCCGAGAGCAGCACCGCCAGCGCGAGCTGCAGCCGCGGCTCGCTGGCGGCCTTCACCTTCGGCGACAGCCAGTCCGCGAGCCCCTTCGCGCCGCGCTCGAGCGAGCCGGCCGCCAGCAGCGCGAGGAAGGGCATCGAGGGGAACCAGTGCTTCACGCCGCCGAAGTGCGGCACGTTCGGGTGGCTGATCAGCGCGATCGACATCACCGCGTTCGCCGCCACGAGGTAGTCGAAGCCGGTGGCCTGCCGCTTCACCATGCGCCACACCACCCAGCCGAACCCGAGCACCATCGGCACGAAGAGCGAGGCGGGCACGGTGAGCGCGGTCTTCACCAGCACGTAGTCGAGCGGGAAGGGCGGCGCCCGCAGGAGCTCGCCCAGGTAGAACCACGCGTAGTGGTTGTGGGTGAGGTGGAACGACAGGTACCAGGCGGTGCGATCGACCGGGTGGTGCCAGAGGTACGGCCAGTGTGCGTAGAAGACGAGCGGGCCGAGGATCGCCATCGACACCAGCGGCGCCACGGTGCGGAAGGCGTCGACGTTCACCGCGCGGAGCTTCCACGTCAGCCAGGCGCCGAGCCCGCAGGTCAGCAGGTAGAGGCCGAGCTGGGGGCTCTGGAAGTCAAAGGTCTCGAGCACCTTCGGCCCACCGCGCACCGCGACGAGGAGCCCGTAGAGCGCCGCGGCGAACACGAACACGCCGTTGATTCCGAAGAACAGCCCGCGCGCCTCGGGGCTGGTCTTCGTGAGCTGCCAGCCGCGCCACAGCACGAAGGGCACCAGCGTCACCACGATGAAGTACGCGTTGTGCTTGGCGGCGAGCGCGAGGCCGAACGCGAGCCCGGTGTAGAGCCACCAGCGCGGCTTCTCGAGCGCCTCGACGAAGCAGTACACGGTGAGCACCCACATCGTGGCGATCGGCACGTCGAAGGCCGAGAGGTGGCTGTGGAAGAACTGCCGCGGCACGAGCAGGAAGGACACCGCGGCGAAGATCGACGCCGTGCGCCCGAACAGCCGCCGCGTGAGCCCGAAGATGAGCGGCAGCATCCACGCGGCGAAGAGGAACGCCGGTACGCGGAACGCGGCGGCGGGCCGCAGCAGGTGCAGCTTCTCGTGGAGCACCACGAACGAGATCCCGAACAGGTTCTTCATGAGCGCCGGGTGCTCGTGGTTGAAGTCGAAGTGGCGGACGATGCTCTCGTCCTTCACCGCGGTGCTCGGCGAGTCGAGCAGCAGCTGGAACCACCGCGCGTGGCTCTCGGCGGCGTGGAAGTAGACCGACTCGTCGCGGCCGAACCCGACCGGCTGCTCGGTGATGAGCAGCGCGAAGAAGGCCCCCACGAAGAGCGCCCAGGCGATGCGGCGGTCGAGCTTCACGTCGGCGGGGCTCATGGCGACCTCCGCGTCGCGTGCAGCACGAGGCACACCACGCGCGCGTTCGGGTTCTGCGAGGCGAGCGCCAGCCGCACGCGCGCGCCCTCGGGGAGCGCCGGGCCCTCGAGCCGGTGCATCAGCTCGTCGCCAGGCACCAGCTCGAGCGACTGCGCCTGCCCGTTGACCTCGAGCCACACCGTGGATGCCGTGAAGCCATCCTTGTACGCGCCGTATTCCCAGATGTAGCCGGCCTCGAGCGCGCTCTGGTCAGCTGCGGGCGACGTGAACTCCACCACCGCGCGCGTCGCGCCGCCCGGCGCCTCGAGCTTGAGGCACTGGTAGGGCGCGAAGTGCACCTCGTGCCACTCGGTCGCCACCACGCGGCCGTTCGGGCAGCGGAAGCCGCGCCCCTGCGGCGTGCACGGCTGGCGGCTCCCATCGGGCTGCTCGAGGTACACCTGCGGGTTGGTGGCCAGCACGTCGCCCAGCACCTGCGGGCGGTAGCGGCCGTTCTGAAAGAGCTGGAGCGAGAGGTTGCCGAAGCGCCGCTCGGCGCCGATGGCCGTGCGCGCGGGACGGAACGCGGCCTCGAAGGCGCCGAGGCGGGCGTTGGGGAGGCGCGGCTCAGCGAGCACCCAGATGCGCGGGTGGGCGTCGAGCGCCGCGCCGTCGCTGCCCTGGTAGCCGACGACGGGGAGCCCGTCGGGCACGTAGAGCCGCGCGCGCTCGGTCCACCACGGCGCGAGCAGCACCACGTCTCCCGGCTGCCGCTCGGCGGCGAGCACCTGGGCGACGGCCTGGTAGTCGGCCTCGGCGACGTGCGTCGACGGCAGCCACAGCTGGAAGGCGAGGGCGAACAGGCCCACCGCCACCAGCACCAACCCCTCGAGCTTCGCGGCGCTCACGACTTCGTCGTACGGATCTTCGCGTCGACCGTGTCGCGGCAGAAGGTGCAGAAGGTGGAGTCGCCGTTGAGGTACGAGGGCGTCCACTGCGGGTACATCGCGCAGCGCGGATCGAGGCAGTGGTGGAGGCCGTAGGTGTGCCCCACCTCCTGCATCGCGTAGCGCGCGACGAGCTTCACGTTCTCTGCGGGGTTCTTGATGCCGGCGACGGTGACGACCGCGCGCTGCTGGCCGTAGCGCGCCAGGCCGTGGGTCGGCGCCTCACCCGACGCCAGCTTGCGGGGGGCGAGCTTGCGCGAGGTGAGGAAGAGCACCTTGTCGTCGGCCAGCGCGTCGACCTTCGGCATGGCGTCGAGCAGCTTGTTGGCGTCGTAGGGCTCCTGCTGGCCGTGCGGCGCGGTGACGGTGCCGGTGTGCTCGGCGCCCACGCCGAACGCGGCGTAGAGCGACTTGGTGAGCTGCTTGAGCATCGCCGGATCGAACTCGTCGAGCGTGAAGATGCGGATCACGTTGGGTCTCCAGGATCACTTGGCCTTCGGCGGGCGACCGCGCTTCTTCGGCGGCGGAGGCGGCTCGCTGGTCTCGGGCTTCGGCTTGGGCGGGCGACCGCGCTTCTTCGGCGGCGGCGGCGGCTCGGTGACCTCGGGCTTCGGCTTGGGCGGGCGCCCGCGCTTCTTCGGCGCCTCGACCAGCGCGGTGGCGGCCGGCGCGGTCACCTCGACGTCGGAGAGGAGCGTCTTCTTGCCCTTCGGGGCCTTCGCGGCCGCCGCGGGCTTCTTCTTCTTGCCGCCCTCGTCCTCGTCGCCCTCGTCCTCCGAAGCCTCTTCGGACTTCTCTTCGCCCTCCGGCTCCTCCGACGAGGACTCCTCGCCCTCGAGGCCGATCAGATCGCCGTCGAGGCCGAGCTCGTCGTCTTCGCCGCCGAGGCCCTGGAACTCCTCGATGCTGCGCTTGGGGCGCTCCTTGCCGGGCACGAAGAGCAGGATGTCGAAGGCGTCTTCCGCGTCGGCGGGGTGCACGCCCATCGCCGCGGCGAGCTCCTCGACGAAGAGATGGCGCGCGTCGTTGTACTGCTCACGTTCCTTCGGCGGCAGGGGGCGGAGCTCGGAGAGCACCTGCAGCCCCTTCACCACCTCGGCGAGGCCGATGAGGCCGCCCTCGGACAGGCGCGCCGTGTTGTCGCGCGCGCGCTTCTTCCAGTCGAGCGAGGCCTTCTCGGTGTCGCTCTTGAGGTAGTCGATGACCTTCTTGACGTCGTCGCTCGTCGAGACGCGGCGGACGCCATTCTTCTCGAGCTTCTCCCGCGGGACCTTCACGCGAGCGCCGGTCTCGGTGATGACCAGGCTCACGAAGGTGAGCTTGTGACCCGCGATCTCCTCAGTCTTGATCTCGGTGACGGTGCACAGGCCCTGGTTCGGGTAGACGAGCCTGTCGCCGACGGCGAGCGACGTCATGTCGGGCATGGTGGGTCGGACTTCCAGCACGCCCGTTCTGGGAAGTCACTTCTTCTCTGCGTTGAGCTTCACCAGCATCGCGTGGAGGCGGCTGTCGATGGCCTTCTCGACCTCGGCCTCGCTCGGCTTGCGAGACAGCGAGCCGGCCACCGCCACGCCCGCCACCACCATCGTCATCACCGCGGCCATCGAGATCGTCAGCTTCTTCATCGTGCGCTCCGTGTGTGTGTGTTGACGACGCACAGAGTAGGTGCACGGCGGCGCTGATCAATTTTTCGGCTACAGGTCGCCACGTAGCTGAAGGAGCTCGCGGAGTTGGCGCGTGCAGGAGGGTGGGGCGCTGATCAGCGACCCTTCTTCTTCTTCGGGACGCGGACCTCGCGGAGCTCGAGGCGCAGGCGGCCCGATTCGGAGTCGGTCTCGTCGTCGAGCCAGGTGACCCAGAAGCTGGTGGCGTTCTCGAGGCGCGTCGCCTCGTCGATCGGGGCGATGATCAGCCCGCTCGGCGTGCCGACGAGCACGCGCGACAGCGCAGGGCCCTTTTCGCGCGGCGTCGCCGGAGGCACGCCCTGGCGTGGGGTGAGCTCGTAGGCGGTGGTGGCGCTCAGCCCGGTGACGGTGACGCGCTGCGAGGCGGGGAAGGTCAGCTTCGGCTGCACCGGCTTCACCTGCGCCTTGCGCGACCCCTCGAGCAGCACCGAGAGCGGCCGCGGCTTCGTCTCGTCTTTGCCGGCGGCGCCGAGCACGCTGGCGGGCACGTGGAAGGCGAAGAACTTCGACGCGCTGCGGATCTGGAGCGGATCGCTGCCGAAGGTGCCCGGCATCGCGCCGCCGTCGCTCACCACGTAGAAGCCCCAGCCCGGCGTGGTGCCCTTGCCGCCGAGCGACACGCGGTACGTCTTCGCGGGGTCGAGCGACACCAGCGTGGCGCCGGAGTTCGGGAGATCGATGCGGTGGCGCGCGGCGTCGAGCTCGAACTTCGAGACCGGCCAGCTCACGATGTCCGGCACGGGCTCGGGCGCCGGCGGCTCGGCGGGCTTCTCGAGCTCGACGGGCTTCACCGGCTCCGGGGGCGGCAGCAGCTCGAGCTTCGCCTCGACGAGGAGCACCTGGCCGGGCTTGAGGGGCACCTCGTTCTTCCAGCTCTGGTAGCCGGGGAGCAGCAGCTCGAGCCGGTGCGTGCCGTTGCCCTGCAGCCCGCCGACCTTCGCCGGCGTGCGCTCGGTGAGCGTCTTGCCGTCGAGCACGATCTCCGCGCCGGCGGGCGTGGAGGTGATCTCGAGCCGCGCCTCGCGCAGGCCCTGCAGCACCGTCACCGCGCCGAAGCCGACGGCGGCCGCGGCGAGCAGCAGCGCGAGCGCCTTGCCCCAGGGGAAGTCGGGCTTCGCCGCGGGCGCCTCGTCGAACTTCGGCGTCGGCCCGAAGCTCACGCGCGGATCCTGGAGCGACACCATCTCGGTGGGCTCCTCCATCTCGTCGCGCTTGCCCGGCGTCGGCGGCGGGAGCGGCTCCTTCCACTTCTGGGCGCGCTCCACGAAGTCGCGCGGGAGCTGCACCGGCCGCCCGTCCTTCACCAGCTCCTCCTCGAAGAGGAGCTGGAGGAAGTGGGTGAGCATCGTCGCCGTGAGCTCGGGGTGGTTGTTGGCGAGGAAGCGGTTGAGGTCCTGCTGGAAGGCCTCGGCGGTCTGGTAGCGATCGCTCTTCTCGAGGGCCATCGCCTTCAGCACGATGCGCTCGAGCTCGGGGGGAATGCGCGGGTTCAGCTCGCGTGGCTTCTGGAACTGCCCGCGCACGATGCGGGCCAGCACGTCCATCAGCCGGCCCTGGAACGGGAGCTGCCCGGTGAGCAGCTCGTAGAGCACGATGCCCGCGGCGAAGACGTCGGTGCGCGCGTCGAGCTCCTTCGCGCGGGCCTGCTCGGGGGCGAAGTAGGCGTACTTGCCCTTCACCGCGTTGGCGGCCGTCTCTTCGGGCCCCGCGTTGCGCGCGCGGGCGATGCCGAAGTCGACGAGCTTCACCTGGCCCTCGTAGCTGAGGAGCACGTTCTGCGGGCTCACGTCGCGGTGGACGATCTTCAGCGGGCGGCCGTCCTCGTCGAGGCGCGAGTGCGCGTAGTGGAGCCCCTTGAGCATCTCCGCGGTGATGAACGCGGCGAACTCCGGCGGCATCACCGGGATGCCCATCGTGCGTGCGCGCTTGACGACCTTCGACAGCGGGTGGCCGTCGACGAACTCCATGGCGAGGAACCAGTCGCCGTCGATCGAGCCGAAGTCGAAGACCTGCGCGATGTTGCCGTGCGACAGGCCCATCACGATCTTCGCCTCGTTGGTGAACATGCCGATGAAGGCCTTGTTCTCCGCGTAGTGAGGGAGGATCCGCTTGATGACGACCTGCTTCGTCACGCCGGGCGCGGGCTCGTAGCGGGCACGGAAGATCTCGGCCATCCCGCCCGCAGCGATGCGGTCGAGCAGCTCGTACTTTCCAAACCTGATCGTCTCGGGTGATGACAACGTGGGCGTCCCGCGAAAAGCGCGCGGACGGTAACATGAGCGCGATGCGCCCCATCATGCTCGTTTTGCTCGTCTCCTCGACCGCCTGGGCGGGCGGCGCGGTGCTGCTCTTCCCGGCGATCGGCACGCCCGCGGCCGTCACGCTCGCGGGGCGGGTGCTCAAGCACGCGCCGTCGAGCGGCACCACGACGCTGAGCCGCAACCTCCGCCGGCTCACCTCGTCGAACTGGGAAGGCGCGCCCGTCGAGGTGCGCTACGCCGGCCGCAGCGCGCAGGTCACGAGCGGCCACGACGGCAACTTCAGCGTCACGCTGGCAGCGGGCGACAAGCCGTTCGAGCCGGGGCTGGCCTCGGCCGAGGCGAACGTGCGCGGGGCGGGCACGGGCGCGGCGATGGTGACCATCGTGCAGGAGACCGCGCCGTTCTTCGTGGTGTCCGACTTCGACGACACGCTCGCGGTGACCAACGTGATCCAGACGAAGGGCCTGGTGAAGGCCGCCCTGCTGCAGGACGAGAAGGATCAGCCGGTGGTCGAGGGCATGGCGGCGTTCTACGGCTGCCTCGAGGCCGACAAGGTTGCGCGGCCGGCGTTCGCGCTCGTGAGCGGCTCGCCCGTGCAGTACGTGCACCGGGTGCGCGACTTCCTCACCGCGCACCGCTTCCCGCCGTTCGGCATCTACCTGCGCGATCTCGGGCCCGGGACGCTGAGCGACTACAAGCAGCCGGTGATCCGCGCGCTGCTCGATGGGGTGCCGAACGCGGTGGTGCTGGTGGGAGACTCCGGCGAGCACGACCCCGAGGTGTACGCGCAGCTTCGCGCCGAGTACCCGACGCGCGTGAAGGCGATCTACATCCGCAACGCGGGTCGCGCCGACGACGCCAGGCGCTTCGAGGGCATGGTGCTCTTCTCGCACCCGCGCGAGGCGGCGCTCGACGCGAGCACGAAGGGCCTCGCGACGCGCGAGTGCGTGCTGCGGGCCTTCCCTGAACTGGAGACGAAGTGATGCGTGTCGTCGTGGTGGTGTCGCTGGCGATGGTGATGGGGGCGTGCACCGAGAAGAAGCCCGACGGGCCGATTCCCCGCGCGAAGCCGCAGCCCCTCGAGCCGCTGGAGCGGGTGCTGGTCGACGCGGGTGACGAGCGCGAGCGGCTGCACCAGATCGTCCCCTTCGCGCCGGTGGGGCCTCCGGTGCCCCGGGGCGCGGTGCCGCTGCGGCTGGTCGGCGACACGCTGCCCGAGGTGCCCGCGGGAGACGCGCCGCTGCTGCTCGTCGCCGAGAACGAGGACGTCTACCTCGTGCAGATCGCTCCGCTGCTCGAGCAGCTCGACGACGCGAAGCGCGAGGTGTGGCTCGCGCACCCCGACGCCGCCGTCGCCTTCCGGCTCACGCTCCGTGACGCCGCGGCGTTCCAGGCGTGGATCGACGAGCCGGTGCCGGGGAAGGTGCGCGTCATCCACCGCGCCGACGGGTTCGAGCTGCAGACCAACCTCGGCAAGCTCCCCGGTGCCGACGCGAACGGCCCGACGGTGCCGGTGCGCGGCGGGAAGATGGATCTGACGACGCTCCAGCGCGGCTTCGTGCGCGTGCAGGCGAAGTTCAAGTCGGCGCCCGACGTGTGCTTCGTGCCGTCGTTCGGCATGGAGGTGCGGCAGATCGCCCGCGCGATGTCGGTGAACTACGCGCAGCCCGAGCTGCCCTTCTTCCCGTCGATCTGCCTCGTGTACCCGCGCGCGCCGCCGAAGAAGTGACTCAGCTCAGCTGAAGCGCGCCATCATCACTTCAGGCTTGAAGGGCACTCTTCCCTGAGTAGGGTTCGCGCACCCAATTCAGGGAAGGGGAAACAACACATGATGAAGAACTTCGTTGCAGTGGCGGCACTGGCGGTGGTCGGGATGGGCTGTGCGCACGGTCAGCGCTCGTACATCGACTCGACGGCCGGCATGGCGCCCGAGCCCGCCGCGATGTGGTCGCGGCCGCAGGAGGTTGGCTACACCCTCGGCGAGCGCATCCAGGGCGAGGCCTCGATGAACTGCATCCTCATGTTCATCTGCTGGGGCGCTGAGGACGGCGGCGCTGGCGCGGCCATCTCGGGCCTCATCGGCGCGCTGACGGGCGCGGCGGCCCCGGCGGATCCGCTCGTGCGCGCGGCGGCGGCCGGCGCGGTGCTCTCGGCTCCGCAGGAGACGGACGGCATCTACGTGCTCAACCACGAGACCGACTCGTTCAACATCTTCCTGTACTCGCGCCGCTCGGCGCGCGTGATCGGCAAGGCCGTGCGCCTGCACCCGATCGGCGAGGTCAGCCAGGAGCGCGCCGACAAGGTGCGCAACCTGAAGGCCGCCTCGAGCTCGAACTTCCACTTCCAGGGCTCGTCGTTCGGCCTCTGAGAAGGAACCGGTTCGTCTGAGCCGAACGGGCGGGGCCTCACGGCCTCGCCCGTTTTCTTTTCTGCGGCGGCCGGCGCTTTTTGCGGAGCGCGCGCGGCGCGTGGTTTCCGAATCCGCACCCTTCGCCGGGGCATCGCGCTTGCTCTGAGTCGACCTGCTGCCCGTGGGTCTTCAGGCAAGGAGGGCGTCATGTCCTCGTCTCCGGTGCGCGTGCTGCTGGCTGCCCTCGTGGTGCTGTCGTCGTCGTGCGGAACGGTCGAGCCTGCGTCGTCGCCGCCGGTCTCGCGGTCGCTCGCCGCCGCGAGTTCCTGCCCCTGGGAGCCGTCGTTCGGCACGAGGTACTCGTACCAGGGCGACTGGTGGGTCGAGTTCTCGGTGGCCGAGGCGGCCACCGCCCTCGACGTCGAGCCGTTCGGCGCCGCGCGCTTCGCCCTGCCGTGGAAGTTCTCGTTCGGCGACGGCTTCGCGAAGTTCACCGGCGGGCCCGACGGGCCGCTCACCGCGGGCACGCGCGTGCGGCTCCACGCGAGGAACGCGCAGGGGCAGGAGGTGTCGAGCGCGTGGTTCGCCTACCGGCAGGGCACCCCGGTCTCGGAGTGCGGCCCGTGCGTCCCGAGCTGCCCGGCGGGGAGCTGCGGCGCTGATGGCTGTGGTGGCACGTGCGCCTGCTCGGAAGGCTCGGTCTGTCTGGCGAACCACACCTGCTGCGCGCCGACGTGCGCAGCCGGGAGCTGCGGGAGCGATGGCTGCGGCGGCACCTGTGGCTGCGCGAGCGGCCAGGTCTGCACCAGCGGCCGGTGCTGCGCCCCGTCGTGCGCCCCCGGCACCTGCGGGAGCGACGGCTGTGGCGGCGCGTGCGCGTGTCCCGGCGGCGCGGTCTGCGTCGGCACCCGCTGCTGTACGCCGGTCTGTGCGCCGGGGACCTGCGGCAGCAACGGGTGCGGCGGAACGTGCGCGTGCCCGAGCGGCACCGTCTGTCTCGGCGTGACGTGCTGCGCGCCGGCGTGCGCGCCAGGCAGCTGCGGCAGCGACGGCTGCGGCGGCGCGTGCGCCTGCCCCGAAGGCTCGGCGTGCGTGGGCACCACGTGCTGCGCGCCGACGTGCGCGCCCGGGACCTGTGGCAGCGACGGCTGCGGCGGCTCGTGCGCCTGTCCCGCTGGCGCGGTGTGCCTGGCGGGCGGCACGTGCTGCCGGCCGAGCTGCACCGGCAGGGCCTGTGGCGACGACGGCTGTGGTGGGAGCTGCGGCGCGTGCGCGAGCGGCCAGACCTGCGACGGCACACGCTGCGTCGGTGGGTGCGTGCCGCCGTGGAGCCCGACGTGGACGCAGGGGAACGGCAGCCCGTGGTGGGTGGAGTACCAGGTGAAGGGCGGCGGCAGCCTCGCGCGGAGCGTGTGGCTCGAGCAGGTCGGCGTCGGCACGGTGTCGACGCTCGACGAGTACTGGACGGGCTTCGCGGGGTGGGGCGGCGGCCTCGCCTCGGGCACGCAGGTCATCCTCCACGCGCGCGACGCGACGGGCGCGACGGCGCAGACGGTCCCCTTCCGCTTCCTCGTCGATCGTTCGCCCGCGACCGATCCCTGCGCCGGCACGGTGGGCCCTGTGCCCACCTGCCGCCCGCTCGAGCGCGGCATGCTCAGCCTCACGATGGACGACTCGGTGCTCTCGCAGGTCGAGCTCGCCCGGCCGGTGCTGGCGCGCTTCGGCTTCAAGGCGACGGTGTACGAGGTGGTCTCGCAGCTCGAGACGTACGGCTTCGTGTCGGAGGCGCAGCTGATGGCGGCCGAGGGGCATGAGATCGGCAGCCACTCGCTCACGCACGATCTCCTCACCTCGCTCGGCGCCGCCGCCCTCGAAGCAGAGACCGGCGGCTCGAAGGCCTGGCTCGAGGTGCACGTCGCCCCGGCGGTGACGTCGTTCGCGAGCCCGGCGGGTGCGTACGACGCGCGGACGCTGGCGGCGATCTCCCGGCACTACACCTCGCACCGCACCGTGAACCCGGGCCCGAACTACATGGGCACGAGCGTGTTCGAGCTGGGCGTCGGCAGGTCGTTCAGCGACGTCCCTCCCGCGGAGCTCTGCGCGCAGATCGCCGAGGCGGCCCAGCTGCGCGGCTGGCTCATCTTCGTGTTCCACGACTTCACCGCCGCGCCGTCGACGCCGTACCTGCTCTCGTACCCCATCGCCGGCTTCGAGCAGGCGCTCGCCTGCGCGCGCGACACGCCGGGGCTCGACGTGGTGACGGTCAGCGAAGGGGCGGCGAGGCTGCGGTGCGCGTCGCCCTGATCACAGCCCCGCGGAGCCGATGCACACCCTGGTGAGGCTGTCGTTCTCGACGCGGCACACGTAGCCGGTGCGGCAGTCGCTGTCCTGAGTGCAGCTGCGCAGACAGCCCGCGGTGTCTCCGTCGATGACGCCGCGCACGCAGGTCGAGCCCGCGGGGCAGGCGGTGCCGCCGACGGTGCAGGTGAGGCTGCACAGCCCGCCGGGGGCGAAGCTCCGGTTCATGCACACGCCCGGGCCGCAGTCGGTGTTGACGGTGCACGGATCGCCGATGACGGGGCCGCAGGCGGTGAGCAGCAGCACGGCGAGGAGCGACGACGTTCGCGTGAGCATGGCGCAGGTCAAGCACGATCCGGCGCGCACGTCGACTTCACGACAGCTGCAGCACGCTCACCGTCACGTCGAGCGGCAGCGCCGCCTGCTGGCCCGGCCCCATCGGGTTGAACACGAGGCCATCGACGCCCGCGCGCGGCAGCAGCTCGAACAGCTCGCGGCCCGAGAGGTGAATGGGGCTGGTGCCCGGCGCGACCGCGAGCACGCGCTCGAAGCTGTCGGGGCTGGTGAAGATCATCGCCGGGTTCTGGAAGCCGCCCGCGCGCGGGGCGGTGGCCACGGCGCCGGTGGGGTGCACGAGCAGGGTGAAGGCCTCGAAGGTGCGCAGCGCCTCGGCGAGCTGGGCGCGGGGCAGGGTGGCGTCGGTGAGCTTCGCCTCGAGTGAGACGGCCCGGCCCCACAGCCTCGCGAGGGGGATCGCCTCGTGGCCGACGAACCAGAAGTGCTCGAGCGGCCCGCCGGGGTTCACCTTGAGCTTCACCAGCTCGTCGGGCAGCGCGCAGAAGAGCTCGCGGCCCGTCACCGGCGTCACGAAGTTCCCCAGCGGCTGCTTCGCCACGAGATCGAGGCACGCCTCGTCGGTGAAGAGGTAGAGCTCGCCGGGCGGCGGACCTCCCGCGGGGCTCAGCTGCACGATGCGCTCGAACATCGAGCGGCCGAGCGCCGGCGCGAAGCCGATGGGCACGAACCACGCGTCGTGGGTGACGAGCGCGCGCAGCACCTCGTGCGTCGAGGCCTGCTTCGCGGCGAACCGCGCCAGCGTCTCGAGGGCGGCGCTCATCCGAAGGTGAGGCGGGCGATCCACGGCGGCGTGGGGAGCGCCTTGAGGGTCAGCAGATCGTCGAGCATCTGCGCCGCCGCCGGCGGGAGCTGCCCGAAGGCCACGCCCAGCCGCGGCGGGAGCGTGTCGCTCGCGCGCGTGCTCACCGCCCAGATCACCTGCCCGCTGAGCACCAGCTGGCCGGTGGTGAGCTTCATCTGAATGCCGAACTTCGCGCCCACCTTGATGTGGCGCGGGAGCACGTCGGCCTCGACGTCGATGCCCACGCCGCCCGCCGAGATGTCGCGGAGCCGGTAGGTCGGCGCGTCGGGGTTGTTCTCGGTGGCGCGCACGTGGAGCGGGATGCGCGGCGACTTGCGCTTCTTGTCGAACTGCGAGGTCTCGAAGATGCGCTTGATCACCGCGTCGAGCCCCTGGCGGACCTTCGGCGGCTCGTACTTGATGTGCAGCACGTACTTGCCCGGCGACGTCTCGGCGACCGAGAGCACCGTGCCCTGCACCTCGACCGGATCGCGCACGCCCGGCGAGCGGAGCTCGAAGATGAACTTCGTGCCCACCGGCACCGCCTTCTTCGTCTCGATGCGCACGCCGCCGCGGCCGACGCTCTTCGTCAGCTCGCCGAGCAGCGACTCGGGCGTCTTGTAGACGACCTTCAGGCGGACGGGGGTCACGGGAGCGCTCGTTCTACTCCAGCCGCAATCGCAACCGGCTGAAAAGATGACGCGTTGCGCTGGAGGTGTACTTCCGGACCCTCCGTTTGCGATCGCAACAGGCCTGATCCCGCTTTCTTGACCCCCTGAGAAACCGTCCCTATTTTCGCGCCGAAGTGGCAAAGAGTGGTAACCGGCGGATCATTTTCCCTCGGAGTGGAGGGGCAGGGGCGAGGGTGGTTTTCGGCAGTCAACCAACGGAGCAGGCGTGTTCCGGGGCGTGTTCGAGCATCAGATCGACGCGAAGGGGCGAACGAGCTTTCCGGTGAAGCTCAGGGAGACGCTCGTCGGCAGCTACGACGATCGCCTCATCGTCACCACCGCGCTCGACCCGTGCCTGCACTGCTACCCGGTGCGCGAGTGGGAGCAGTTCGAGATGGGGTTGGCGAAGCGGAACCCGATGGAGCCGGGCGTGAAGGCGCTGCTGCGGCTCTACGTGGCGAGCGCGCAGGAGGTGCAGCTCGACAAGCTGGGGCGGGTGCTGATCCCTCCGCAGCTGCGGGCGCACGCGCACCTCGAGAAGGACCTGGTGTGGGCGGGCATGGTGAAGGTGATCGAGCTCTGGTCGAAGGACGGCTGGCTCAAGGCGCAGGAAGAGGCCCGCACCGAGGCCGACTCCGCGGACGTGATGCGCGTGCTGACCGAGCTGCGCGCGGGCTGAACTTCTTTTTCCTGAAGGGGAACGACAAGTGAGCGAGCTGGTGAATCAGGAAGTGGTGAAGCGGGCGAACGTCGCTACAGCCACGTCGCGCGTCATGACGATGGTGCTCGAGGGGGAGCTCGATCGCATCGACGCGCAGGACGTGGCCGAGATGCTGGCGCACCTCTCGCAGCAGGGCGTGCACGAGGTGGTGATCGACTTCTCGGACGTCACGCACTTCGACTACCGCGGGGTCAAGCCGCTGGTGCGCCGCGCGGAGGTGCTGCGCGAGCTCGGCGGCGACATCAAGCTCGCGGGGCTCTCGCCGTACCTGCACGCGATCTTCCGCAGCGCGGGGGCGCACGACGCCTTCGACTACTTCGCCGAGCCGCAGGACGCGGTGCGGTCCTTCGAGCGCGGCGTGCTGCTCTACGGGTGACCGTCATCGCCTTCGTTCATCAGACCGTTCTCCTCCGCGAGACGGTGTCGCTGGTCGAGCCCCGGGAGGGCCGCGTGATCGTCGATGGGACCCTGGGAGGTGGTGGCCACACCGAGGCGCTCCTCGAGGGCGGCGCCCGGGTGTTCGGCATCGACCGGGATCCCCGCGCGCTGGAGGCGGCCTCGGCGCGCCTCGCCCGCTTCGGCGATCGCTTCACCCCGGTGCGCGGCGAGTTCGGTGACGTGGCGGCGCTGGTGCCCGGCCCGGTCGACGGGCTGGTGCTCGATCTCGGCGTCAGCTCGCCGCAGCTCGACGTCGCCGCGCGTGGCTTCTCGGTCATGCACGACGGGCCGCTCGACATGCGCATGTCGGATCAGGGCGAGACCGCGGCCGAGCTCGTCGCCCGCCTCGACGAGCGCGCGCTGGCCGACGCGATCTACGAGTACGGCGAGGAGCGCTTCTCGCGGGCCATCGCGCGCGAGCTCAAGGCGCGCCTGCCGCAGACGACCTCCCAGGCGGTCGAGGCGGTGAAGGCCGCGGTGCCGCGCAAGGCCTGGCCGAAGGACCTTCACGTCGCCACCCGCACCTTCCAGGCGCTGCGCATCGCGGTGAACGCCGAGCTCGAGCAGCTCGAGCGCGCGCTCGCGAGCCTGCCGGCGCTGCTCAAGGTCGGCGGGCGGGCGGCGATCATCAGCTTCCATTCGCTCGAAGACCGCGCGGTCAAGCACGCCTTCCGCGCCCTGTGCGGCGAGGCGCCCGACGACACGCCGAAGGGCCTGCCGGTGGTGAAGACGCAGATCGCGCACTTCCGCTCGCTGACGAAGAAACCCCTCACCGCCTCCGACGAGGAGGCGCAGCAGAACCCGCGGGCTCGCAGCGCGAAGCTCCGGGGTGTGGAGAAGATCTCATGAGCGTCGTCCTCGAAGCGCGCAACAAGGGCGGGCTGTCGCTGTCCGTCATCCTCCTCGAGATCCTCCCCGCGGCGCTGGCGGTGCTGCTGCTGGCCACGGTGGGCATCGTGCACGTCACCTCGCGCGTGATGGTGGTGCGCATGGGCTACGAGCTGTCGAAGCTCGACGCGAAGAACGTCGAGCTCACCCGCGAGAACGACGCGCTCAAGGTCGAGCTCGCGACCATGACCGCCCCCGCCCGGCTCGAGCCGACGGCGAAGGCGCAGCTCGGCATGAAGGTCCCCACCGTCGTCATCCCGGTGAAGTGAAGAGCGCATGCGCGACCTGAAGAACATGCAGGCGACGTCGGCCGGGCCCGCCAGCAAGTGGATGCGCCTGCGCGTCTCGCTGCTGGGCGTCATCTTCTTCGTGCTCCTCGTGGGCGTGTTCGCGCGCGCCTGGAACCTCCAGGTGCACCAGAAGGACCGCCTCAAGGCCTACGCCGAGGATCAGTACGTGCGCGCGATGGAGATCCCCGCGCGGCGCGGCGAGATCGTCGATCGCCGTGGCGTGAAGCTGGCCTCGTCGGTCGACGTCGACTCGGTGTGGATCGATCCGTCGATGCTCACCGACCCGCGCGACGCCGCGCGGAAGCTGGCGAAGGCGCTCTCGCTCGACGCCCGCGAGCTCCACGCGCGCTTCGAGAAGGCGCGCCGCTTCGCGTGGGTCAAGCGCCAGGTCACCGACGCCGAGGCAGCGAAGGTCAAGGCGCTCAACCTCCCGGGCATCGGCTTCGCCAAGGAGCCGCGCCGCTTCTACCCGCAGCGCGAGCTCGCGGCGCACGTGGTGGGGCTGGTCGGCACCGACAGCCACGGGCTCGACGGCCTCGAGCTCTCGTTCGAAGACGAGCTCTCGGGTGAGCGCGTCAAGCGAGAGGGCTTCCGCGACGCCAAGGGCCGCAAGCTGCTCACCAACGGCGTCGAGGATCCCCAGAGCGGCGCGGGCGCGAGCCTCACGCTGACCATCGACTCCACGCTGCAGTACGTGACCGAGCGCGCGCTCGAGAAGGCGGTGGTCGACTCGAAGGCCACCGCGGGCATGGCGGTGGTGATGGATCCGCGCACCGGCGAGATCCTCTCGCTGGCGAACTGGCCACGCTTCAACCCCAACCTCCCGCAGGGCAGCAGCGACGCCTTCCGCGATCGCGCCGTCACCGACCTCTTCGAGCCCGGCTCGACCTTCAAGAGCTTCGTCATCGCCTCGGCGCTCGACGAGAAGGTGATCAGCGAGGGCTCGGAGTTCGACTGCGAGAAGGGCGCGTGGCGCATCGGCGGCCGCGTGGTGCACGACACCCACCCGCACGGCGTGCTCACTCCGCGCGGCATCCTCCAGGTGTCGTCGAACATCTGCACCGCGAAGGTCGCCCAGAAGCTCGGCCGCGAGAAGCTGGTCGAGACGTTCCGCAACTTCGGCTTCGGTGAGAAGTACGGGCTGCTCCTGCCGGGCGAAGGCAAGGGCGCCACGCCGTACCCGCGGGCGGAGATCGCGCTCGCCACCCAGAGCTTCGGCCAGGGCATCAGCGCCACCGCGGTGCAGGTCGCGGCCGGCTACGCGGCGCTCGCCAACGACGGCGTGCTGATGAAGCCGTACCTCGTCTCGAAGGTGGTCGACTCCGACGGGCTGGTGCTGCTCGAGAACAAGCCGACGCCGGTGCGCCGCGTGGTGAGCGCGAAGGCCGCGCGCTCGGTGGTCTCGATGCTCGAGAGCGTGGTCGAGCAGGGCGGCACCGCGACCAGGGCCCGCATGGACGAGTACCGCGTGGCCGGCAAGACGGGCACCGCGCAGAAGGTCGATCCCATCGCGCGCGGCTACTCCGACAAGCGCGTGGCGAGCTTCGTGGGCATCGTGCCCGCCGAAGCGCCGCGCGCGGTGATCCTCGTCGTCATCGACGAGCCGAAGACCGACACCTTCGGCGGCCTGGTCGCCGCGCCGGCCTTCAAGGAGATCGCCACGGTGATGATGCCCCACGTCGGCGCGCCGAAGAGCCGCGAGATGCCGGTGGCGCAGGCGCCCGAGAAGCCCGAGAAGCAGCCCGAGAAGAAGTCGGCGGTGGTGGCCGGCATCGAGAAGCTCGAGCAGATGGACGCCGTCACCGAGGAGGTGTCGGCGGAGGGGGCCGTTCGCGTGCCGGACGTGAAGGGCCTCACCGGACGGGTAGCGGTCGCCCAGTTGCTGACCGCGGGCGTCGAGCCGCACCTTGCGGGCAGCGGTCGAGTCGTTTCGCAGAAGCCCGCCGCGGGGAGCCTCGTCGAGAAGGGGACCCGCATCACCCTGGAGCTGGCAGGAGACTTGAATCGGGGAACGAGCCAGGTGGCGAGCTCCCTCGGTGCAGGCGCTTCGGCTGGTTCCATTCGCTGAGGGCCGCACGGACGCGGCCAGGAAGACACAGATGAAACTCACCGAGTTGCTCGCAGGTGTTGGGACGGAACCGGTCGCCTCCACGAAGGCCAAGGCCGACATCACCGGCGTGACTTCGGACTCCCGGGCGGTGAAGCCGGGCGACCTGTTCGTCGCCGTGCCCGGGACGAAGGCCGACGGCGTGCAGTTCGCCCACGAGGCGGTGCAGCGCGGCGCGGTGGCGGTGCTGTCCGAGAAGCCCGTCGGCGGGCTGACGGTGCCGCTCTTCATCACCCCCTCGGTGCGCAAGGCGGCGGCGCTGGTGGCGGGCAACTTCTACGGCAACCCGGCGCGCGACATGGTGCTGCTGGGCGTCACCGGCACCAACGGCAAGACCACCACCGCGTGGCTCGTCGAGAGCATCTGTCTTGCGGGCATGAACAACGTGGGCCTGCTGGGCACCATCGGCGTGCGCTGGGGCGGCGAGCTCAAGGAGGCGACGCACACCACGCCCGATCCCATCTCGCTCCACCGCACCTTCCGCGAGATGGCCGACGCGGGCGTCGACACGGTGGTGATGGAGGTCTCGAGCCACGCGCTCGCGCAGGATCGCGTGCACGGCCTCACCTTCCGCGCCGCGGGCTTCACCAACCTCTCGCGCGACCACCTCGACTACCACAAGGACATGGAGGCCTACTTCCAGGCCAAGCGGAAGCTCTTCACCGAGAACCTCTCGCCCGGCGGGCTGGCGGTGGTCAACGGCGACGACACCTACACCACGCGCGTCTACAACGAGATGCGGCAGCTCAAGCGGCAGTCGTGGAAGTTCTCGCGCGCGGGCAACGGCGAGCTGTCGGCGAGCAACGTCGAGTTCACCACCCACGGCATCAAGGCGACGCTCAAGACGCCGGCCGGCGACATCCCAATCAAGTCGTCGCTCATCGGGGCGCACAACCTCGACAACATCCTCTGCGCGGTGGGCATCTCGCTGGCCGCCGGCGCCTCGCGCCGCGACGTGCAGGACGGCGTCGAGCGCGTGATGCGCGTGCCCGGCCGCATGGAGCGCGTGGAGAACGGCGGCATCACCGCGCTCATCGACTACGCGCACACCGACGACGCCCTGGCCCGCGCGGTCGACTCGGCGCGCGGCGTGACGAAGGGCAAGCTGATCGTCGTCTTCGGCTGCGGCGGCGAGCGCGACACCGGCAAGCGCCCGCTGATGGGCGAGGTCGCGGCGCAGGCCGACATCCCCATCGTCACCTCCGACAACCCGCGCGGTGAAGACCCCGACGACATCATCCAGGACATCATCCCGGGCCTCGAGAAGGGCGAGCTGCGCCGCATGAGCCCCGCGAAGGCCCGCACCGGCGAGCGCGGCTACCTCGTGGAGGCGGATCGCAAGGCCGCCATCGCCCTGGCCATCTCGCTCGCGAAGCCCGGCGACACGGTGCTCATCGCCGGCAAGGGCCACGAGAACTACCAGGAGCAGGGCGGCCAGAAGGTGCACTTCGACGACCTCGAGGAAGCGCGGAAGGCGCTCGGGGCGTGACGTCATGACGGCCCGCTTCAGCGACGCGGAGGTGGTGCAGGCGACGGGCGCGCGCAAGACGCGCTCCGGCGCCGCCCTGGCGTTCGAGGGCGTGTGCACCGACACGCGGGCGCTGACGCCGGGCTGCCTGTTCGTCGCGCTGAAGGGCGAGCGCTTCGACGGCCACGACTTCCTCGCGCAGGCCGTCGCGGGTGGCGCCGCGGGCGTCGTCGTCTCGCAGCCGGTGAGCGGGCTCGAGGCGAACGTCTACGAGGTGTCCGACACGCTGCACGCCCTCGGGCGCCTCGCGCGGTTGCACCGCGATCGCTTCTCGAGCCCCGTGGTGGCCGTCACCGGCTCCAACGGCAAGACGACCACCAAGGAGCTGGTCGCGGCGATCCTCGCCACGCGCGGCCCGGCGCTCAAGACGCAGGGCAACCTCAACAACGAGATCGGCGTGCCGCTGACGCTCTTCAACCTCGAGCCGACGCACGTGGCGGCGGTGATCGAGATGGGGATGAATCACGCGGGCGAGATCTCCCGGCTCGCCGACATCGCGCGGCCCGACGCGGGGCTGATCACCATCGTGCAGCCCGCGCACCTCGAGGGGCTGGGCAGCCTCGAGGGCGTGGCGCGCGCGAAGGGCGAGCTGTTCCGCGGGCTGTTGCCGGGCACGACGGCGGTGGTGAACCTCGACGACGCGCGCGTCGCGGCGCAGGCGAAGGGCCTCGCGGCGAAGACGTTGACCTACGGGCGCGCGCCGGGCGCGGACGTGCGCCTGACGTCGGTCGAGCCGCACGGCCGAGACGGGCTGACGCTCCACGTCGCGTGGCAGGGGCGCGAGCACGTCGTCGCGCTGCGGCTGGTGGGCGACCACAACGCGATGAACGCCACCGGCGCCTTCGCGCTCGCGCTCGCGGCCGGGTACACGCCCGAGGAGTGCGTGCGTGGCCTGGAGGCCGCGCAGGCGCACGCGCGGCGGCTGCAGATCGTCGACGCCCCGCACGGCGTGACGGTGGTCGACGACTGCTACAACGCGAACCCCGCGTCGATGAGCGCGGCGCTGCGCACCGTGCAGGAGCTGGCCCACGCGGGCCGCGCCGTCGCGGTGCTGGGCGACATGCTCGAGCTCGGCGCCGAAGAGACGGCCGAGCACACGGCGATGGGGCTCACCGCGTCGCACCACGCGGCGCTGCTCGCGCTGTTCGGGCCGCGCATGAAGCACGCGTACGCGCAGGCGCAGCAGCGGCTCGGCGATCGCGTGCGGCACTTCGAAGACGTCGGCGCCCTGGTGGCATGGCTCCAGCAGGAGCTGCAGGCCAACGACTTCGTGCTGGTGAAGGGGAGCCGCGGCATGCGGCTGGAGCGGGTGGTGGAGGCGCTCACCGGCAAGTCCCAGGGTGGAGGCCACTAGCTCATGCTGTACCTGCTCTACGAGTCCCTCAAAGACGGTGAGTTCGGGAAGTGGTTCAACTTCCTGCGCTACCCGACCTTCCGCATCGTCGCGGCGGCCGCGGCGTCGCTGCTGATCGGCATGCTCAGCGGCCCGAAGCTGATCGATCGCCTGCGCCTCGCGCAGCACGGTCAGTCGAACGTGCGCGAAGACACGCCGGAGTCGCACCAGAAGAAGAAGGGCACGCCGACGCTCGGCGGCACGCTGATCCTCCTCAGCATCTTCCTGGGCACGCTGCTCTTCGCGGATCTGAAGAGCCGCGTGGTGTGGGTCGCGCTGCTGATGACCGCCGGCTACGGCTTCACCGGCTTCCTCGACGACTACCTCAAGCTGAGCAAGCGCAACTCGAAGGGGCTCGCGGGGCGGTACAAGATCGTCCTCCAGACGACGTTCTTCCTCGTCGCGCTGTTCGGCATCATGACCGACTGGAGCGGCGGCGCGCCGAAGCTGCTGATCCAGACCACCATCACCATCCCCTTCATCCCCACGCGCTACGCGAACCCCGACCTCGGGTGGTTCTACGTGGTGTTCGCGTGGATCGTGGTGGTCGGCACGTCGAACGCGGTGAACATGACCGACGGCCTCGACGGCCTGGCGATCGCCCCGACGATGATCGCCGCGCTGGTGTTCGCGGTGCTCTGCTACGCGGCCGGCACGTCGGTGCACATCTCCGACTACGAGGTGGTCAACGGCGTGCGCACCCTGGTGGGCGTGCCGGTGCACGAGTACCTCGGCATCTTGAAGGTCGACGGCGGCCCGGAGCTGGCCGTGTTCTGCGCGTCGATCATCGGCGCGGGCATCAGCTTCCTCTGGTTCAACGCGTACCCGGCGAGCGTCTTCATGGGCGACGTCGGCTCGCTGGCCCTCGGCGGCGCGCTGGGCACGGTGGCGATGCTCAGCAAGAACGAGGTGCTGTCGGCCATCATCCACGGCGTGTTCCTCGCCGAGATCCTCTCGGTGATGATCCAGGTCACCAGCTTCAAGCTCACCGGCAAGCGCGTCTTCAAGATGGCGCCGCTGCATCACCACTTCGAGAAGGGCGGGATGGGCGAGACGAAGATCGTCATCCGCTTCTGGATCGTCTCGGTGCTGCTCGGCGCGGTGGCGCTCGCCTCTCTCAAGCTGAGGTAATCGATGCTCTCGGGCCAGAAGTTCGTCGTCATCGGGCTGGGCAAGAGCGGCATCGGCGCCGCGAAGCTGCTCCTGCAGCGCGGCGCGCAGGTGGTGGCGTTCGACGAGAACCCCAACGCCCCGAAGCCGCTCGAGCACCCGCGCTTCGAGCTGCGCACCGGCGCCTTGCCTCCGCGCTTCTGGGAAGGCGCGACCGCGGTGGTGGTCAGCCCCGGCGTGCCGCTCGCGAGGCCCGAGCTCGTCGCCTGTCGCGCGGCCGGCGCCACGATGTACGGCGAGATCGAGCTCGCGTACCGCGCCATGCCTGCGGGCGCGGGCCCGCTCCTGGGCATCACCGGCACCAACGGCAAGAGCACCACCACCGCGCTCCTCGGGGAGCTCGTGCGCCAGCACGAGCCGCGCAGCTTCGTGGGCGGCAACCTGGGCACGGCGTTCACGCTCGCCTACGAGAAGGCCGACGAGCAGCCCTACGAGCTGCACGTCATCGAGCTCAGCTCGTTCCAGCTCGAGGGCATCGTCGACGCGCGCTTCAAGGTCGCGGCGATCCTGAACCTCACGCCGGATCACATCGATCGCTACGCCAGCCATCAGGACTACGGCCTCGCCAAGGCGCGCATCTTCGACACCCAGAAGCCCGGCGACTTCGCGGTGGTCAACGCCGACGACGCCGACGTGGTGCTGCTCTCGAAGCGCGCGAAGGTGCCGGTCTACGGCTTCACGCTCGACGCGCAGCGCACCAACCCGGGCTTCGCCGGCCTCGCGGTGGGCAAGGGCGACTCGTTCTCGTTCTCCTTCGGCGCGCCGACCGTCTTCACCGTGCGCAACCGGGCGCTGCGCGGCAACCACAACCTGCAGAACGCGATGGCCGCGGCGCTCATGGCGCGGCTGGCCGGCATCCCCGACGCGGCGATCCAGCGCGGGCTCGACTCGTTCCCCGGGCTCCCGCACCGCCTGGAGTTCGTGCGCGAACGAAACGGCGTGGAGTGGATCAACGACTCCAAGGCCACCAACGTCGACTCGTCGCTGGTGGCGATGAAGGCGCTCGCCGGCAACGTGTGGCTGATCGCCGGCGGGAAGGGGAAGGGCGCGCCGTACCAGCCGCTCGTCGACGCCGCGAAGGGCAAGGTGAAGGGCGTGCTCACCATCGGCAAGGACGCGCCGCTGATCGCTGCGGCATTTGCCGGCACCTGTCCAGTTCACGACTGCGGAACGCTCGCGCAGGCCGTCGCGCAAGCGGCCGAAATCTCGACAGCGGGCGACACCGTGCTGCTCTCTCCGGCGTGCGCCTCCTACGACCAGTTCAACCACTTCGAGCACCGCGGCGACGTCTTCAAGTCGCTCGTGCGGGCGCTGCCCTGATCTCTGCCGTGCGGAGCTGTCCGTGACCGAACGTCGTCCGTCCTACGATCCACTGCTGCTGGCGGCCGTGCTCGGCCTGGTCGGCTTCGGGCTGGTGATGGTCTACAGCTCGAGCGCGATCACCGCGCAGGACAAGCTCGGTGACTCGTTCTACTTCCTCAAGCGCCAGGCGATCGCCGCGGGCATCGGCCTGTTCGGCATGGCCGTGGCGATGAAGCTCGGCTACCGCCGCATGGCGCGCCTCGCGTACCCGCTGCTGGTGATCGCGGTGCTGCTGCTGGTGGCGGTGATCATCCCCGGCCTCGGCACCACCGTCGGCGGCGCCAAGCGCTGGCTGCGCGTGCCCGGCATCTCGCTCCAGCCCGCGGAGGTGGCGAAGGTCGCGTGGGTCATCTACCTCGCGTACTCGCTGGCGAAGAAGCGCGAGAAGGTGAAGTCGTTCTCGATCGGCTTCGTGCCGCACCTCGGGCTGGCGGGCGTGCTCGTCGCGCTGTGCATGCTCGAGCCCGACTTCGGCTCGTCGGTCGCGCTGCTCTTCCTGATGTTCGTGATGCTCTTCGCCGCCGGCGCGCGGCTCTCGTACATCGTGGGCATGGTGCTGGCGGCGATCCCCTTCGCCTACGTGGCCATCGCCTCGTCGCCGTACCGCATGAAGCGCATCACCGCGTTCCTCGACCCGTGGGCCAACCGCCAGGGCTCGGGCTACCAGGTCGCGGAGTCGCTGATGAGCATCGGCTCGGGCGGCATCACCGGGCTGGGCCTCGGCGACGGGCGCCAGAAGCTCTTCTTCCTCCCCGAGGCGCACACCGACTTCATCTTCGCGATCATCGGCGAGGAGCTCGGGCTGCTCGGCGTGGCGTTCCTCATCGGCCTGTACGTGCTCGTCATCTGGCGCGGGCTCCGCGCGGCGCTCAACGCCTCGGAGGAGTTCGGCACCTACCTCGGGCTGGGCATCGTCTCGCTCATCTCGTTCCAGGCGATCACCAACATGGCGGTCGCGATGGGCGTGGTGCCCACCAAGGGCCTCACGCTGCCCTTCATCTCGTACGGCGGCAGCTCGCTCATCGTGTTGATGGGTGCGGCGGGCCTGCTGTTGTCGATCAGCGCCACCGCCGAGACGGGCGCGCGCAAGCGGGTGAGCCGCGTGTCGAAGGTGACGCCGGCCGCGATGCCCGCGGGAGCACAGCCCGCGTGAGAGTGCTCATCGCCGGCGGCGGTACGGGTGGGCACCTCTTCCCGGGCATCGCGCTCGCCGAGGAGGTCGTCACCCGTCACCCGAAGAACGACGTGGTGTTCATCGGCACCGATCGCGGGCTCGAGGCGCGCGTGGTGCCTCAGAACGGCTTCGTGTTCGAGGCCATCAAGAGCCGCGGCCTCAAGGGCATGGGCGTGGTGAAGCTGCTGCTCGGGCTGCTGACGCTGCCGCTGAGCTTCTTCGCGGCGCTGCGGCTCCTGCGGAAGTACCGCCCCGACGTGGTGGTGGGCGTGGGCGGCTACTCCTCGGGGCCGGTGGTGCTCTCGGCGTGGCTCCTGCGCATCCCCACCGCGATCCAGGAACAGAACGCGCTGCCGGGGCTCACCAACAAGGTGCTCGGCAAGTTCGTCGACGCGGTCTTCGTGTGCTTCGAAGAGGCGAACCCCTTCTTCCCGTACAAGCGCGCGCACGTGCTGGGGAACCCCATCCGCCGCAAGCTGCTCGAGAACTTCCTCCGCTCGAAGATCGCCCACGAGACCTTCACGCTGCTCATCTTCGGCGGCTCGCTCGGCGCGCGCGGGTTGAACCAGCGGGTGCTCGACGCGCTCCCCTTCCTCGAGGACCTCAAGGGGAAGATCGTCATCACCCACCAGACCGGCAAGAACGACCTCGAGACGGTGAAGCAGGGCTACGCCGCGCGGGCCTTCCCCGCCGACGTGCGCGAGTTCATCGACGACATGGCGACCGCGTACCTCGGCGCCGACCTCGTCGTGTGCCGCGCCGGCGCCACCACGCTCGCCGAGCTCACCTGCTGCAAGAAGCCGTCGATCCTCGTGCCGTTCCCCTTCGCCACCGACGATCACCAGGCGGTCAACGCGAAGGCGCTGGTCGATGCGGGCGCGGCGGTGATGTTCCGCGAGGGCGAGCTCACCGGCGAGAAGCTCGCCGCCACCATCCGCGAGCTGATGAACGACCCGGCGCGGCTGACGAAGATGGAGAAGGCCGCCGGCAACCTCGGACGTCCCGAGGCTGCGCGGGAGATCGCCGACGTGCTGCAGCAGCTCTGCCTCGAGAAGTGGGGCGCGCTCACCGGCCAGAAGCGAGAGGGCGAGCCCCTGCGGCCGAAGCCCGTGGAGAAGACGTCATGATCGGAAGCCGCTTCAAGTCGCGCCACGCGGCGCGCGTGCACTTCGTCGGCATCGGCGGCATCGGCATGTCGGGCATCGCCGAGGTGCTGCTCAACCTCGGCTACCAGGTGTCGGGCTCGGATCTGAAGGAGTCGGACGTCACGCGCCGCCTCGTCTCGCTCGGCGCGAAGATCGCCGCCGGCCACCGCGAGGAGAACGTCACCGAGTGCGACGTGGTGGTGATCAGCTCCGCGGTGAAGAAGGACAACCCGGAGGTCGTCGCCGCGAAGCGCCGGAAGATCCCCGTCATCCCCCGCGCGGAGATGCTCGCCGAGCTGATGCGGCTCAAGTACGCGGTGGCCATCGCCGGCTCGCACGGCAAGACCACCACCACCTCGATGGTCGCCCAGGTGCTCAACGCGGCGGGGCTCGACCCCACGGCGGTGGTCGGCGGCAAGGTCAACGTGCTCGGCAGCAACGCCAAGCTCGGCAAGAGCGAGCTGATGGTGGTCGAGGCCGACGAGAGCGACGGCAGCTTCCTCCACCTGCACCCCAGCATCGCGGTCGTCACCAACATCGACCCCGAGCACATGGACCACTACCAGACGCTCGACGCGCTCAAGCAGGCGTTCGTCGACTTCTGCAACCGCGTGCCGTTCTACGGCCTCAACGTGCTCTGCCTCGATCACCCCAACGTGCAGGCGCTCCTGCCGCACATCGAGAAGCGCTTCGTCACCTACGGCAGCTCGCACGCCGCCGACTACCGCCTCGAGGGGGTGCGCCTCGACGGCTACAAGACCAGGTTCCGCGCCTTCCGCCGCGACGCCGATCTCGGCGAGTTCACCGTGCAGATGGTCGGCGCCCACAACGCGATGAACGCGCTGGCGGTGATCGCCGTGTGCGAAGAGCTCGACGTGCCGCTCGACACCGTGCGCAAGGCGCTCGAGAACTTCGGCGGCGTGCAGCGCCGCTTCACGGTGAAGGGCGAGGCGAAGGGGATCACCGTCGTCGACGACTACGGCCACCACCCGGCCGAGGTGCGCGCCACGCTGGCCGGCGCACGCAAGGCGTTCGGCCGCCGCATCGTGGTCGCCTTCCAGCCGCACCGGTACACGCGCACGCACGATCTCTTCGAGGAGTTCTGCAGCGCCTTCAACGACGCCGACCTCCTCTTCCTCACCAGCATCTACGCCGCCGGCGAGGAGCCCATTCGCGGGGTGAGCAGCGAGACGCTCGCCGAGGCGGTGCGCGCCCACGGCCACCCCGACGTCACCTTCGTCGAGAAGCGCGCCGACCTGGTGAAGGCCCTCGGGCCGCGCCTCCAGCCGGGCGACATCGTGATCACCCTCGGCGCCGGCGACATCACCAACACCGGCCCGGAGTTGCTCGCGTCGCTGGGGGAAGGGTGACCGACCATGCTCCGGCTGCCCGATCACCTCACGCCCGCTGAAGTGAAGCGGAACGAGCCGCTCGCCCCGTGGACGAGCGTGCGCGTGGGCGGCGCCGCCGAGGCGTACGTGAAGCCGGCCAGCGCGTCGTCGCTCGAGCAGGTGCTGCGCTTCGCCGCGAAGGAAGGCGTGCCGCTCACCATCCTCGGCGGCGGCGCCAACACGCTGGTGGGCGACCTCGGCGTGCCGGGCATCACCCTCAAGCTCGCCTCGGACTACTTCCCAGAGGAGCTCGCCGGCCACCGGGTGACCCTCAACGCCGGCTCGGCCATCGCCCGCATCGTCACGCTGATGAAGCAGCAGAAGCTCGTCGGCGCGGAGTTCCTCGCCGGCATCCCGGGCACGCTCGGCGGCGCCACCGCGATGAACGCCGGCACGAAGAACGGCGAGTGCATGACCATCGTCGAGGCCGTCGAGCTCGCGACGCCCGACGGCCTGGGCTGGGTCACCGGCCTCACCTTCCGCTACCGCCACACCGAGCTGCCTGCGGGCAGCGTCGTCACCCGCGTGCGCTTCGTGCTGCGCGAGGGCGACCTCGACGAGTCGGCGAAGAAGATGGAGGCCGATCTCTCGTACCGCAGGCGCACCCAGCCGCTGAGCCAGCCCAACTTCGGCAGCGTCTTCACCAACCCGCCCGGGCACTTCGCCGGCGCGCTCATCGAGCGGGTCGGCCTCAAGGGGCACCGCCTCGGGAACGCGCAGATCTCGACCCTCCACGCGAACTGGATCGTCAACCTCGGCGGCGCCACCGCGGCCGACGTCACCGGCCTGATGACCGAGGCCCAGCGCCGGGTGCTGGCAGAGACGGGCGTGACCCTCACGCCGGAGG
The DNA here is from genome assembly GCA_049322495.1 of Myxococcota bacterium. Classification (GTDB taxonomy): domain Bacteria; phylum Myxococcota; class Myxococcia; order Myxococcales; family Myxococcaceae; genus Archangium_A. The sequence continues at coordinate 30,040 of JBMORD010000321.1, forward strand.
TGAAGCGCATCGGGAGGTTCCGCGAATGACGCCCATCAGGTGCAACAGCCACATATCTGTGGCCAAAAAATTGCGGGGTCGCCCACCTCGGCTGACGATGGAGTGAGTCGTGTTCCGTTCCCGCCGAAACCGCCGCCGCGTCGACGTGGCGAAGAAGACAGGCGAGCTCAAGGCCGCCGCGAAGCACCACGCCCCCGTGGTGCTCAAGCTCTTCGTGTTGCTCGGGGCCTCGGTGGCGATCTTCTTCGGCGCGCAGGAAGGCTGGCGCTGGGCCACCACCACGCCGAGGTTCGCGCTCGCCGAGGTGCACGTCTCGGGGCAGCAGGAAGCTACCGACGTCGAGCTGGTGCGCCTCGCCGGGCTGCTGCTGGGGCAGAACCTCTTCCGCATGGACGTGCGGGCGATGGAGCGGAACATCTCCACGCACCCGTGGGTGAAGTCGGTCAGGGTGACGCGGCACTTCCCGTCGCGCCTGTCGATCGAGGTCGAGGAGCACCGCGCCGTGGCGCTGCTGAGCCTCGGCGACCTGTACCTCGTCAACGACGCGGGCGTGCCGTTCAAGCGGCTCAAGGCCGGTGACTCGTTCGATCTCCCGCTCATCACGGGCATCGATCGCGAGGCCTTCGCGCAGCAGCGCGAGGAAGCGCTGGGCGCGCTGCACGAGGCGCTCTCGCTCATCGAGGCGTGGGCCGCGCGCGAGGGCGCGCAGAAGGAGCCGCTGTCCGAAGTGAACCTGCACCCCGAGGGCGTCACCGCGGTGACCACGAAGGGCCTGCAGATCGAGTTTGGGGAAGGGGACGTGCCGACGAAGCTCGAGCGGCTCGCCCGCGTCCGGAAGGAGCTGCAGGCCCGCGCGCTCGTCGCCGAGGTCATCAGGCTCGACAACCGCACGCGGCCTTCCTGGGTGGCTGTGCAGATCGCCGCGAAGAAGCCCTGAGAGGGGCCTCCGAGTGCGGCTTCATGAAGCAAACGCTCGTCTCGAAAGAGGAGCGGAAAGGCGAACATGGCAAGCAAGAAGGGCGGAGAAATCCTCGTCGGGCTGGACATCGGCACCACGAAGATCTGCGCCATCGTCGGCGAGCTGACCGACGAAGGCATCGACATCATCGGCATCGGTTCGCACCCCTCGAAGGGCCTGCGCAAGGGCGTGGTGGTCAACATCGAGACCACGGTTCAGTCGATCCAGCGCGCCATCGACGAGGCCGAGGCGATGGCCGGCACCGAGATCACCCACGTCTACACCGGCATCGCCGGCGGGCACGTGAAGAGCTTCGGTGGCCGTGGCGTCGTCGCCCTGAAGGACCGCGAGGTGCGTGAGGCCGACGTCGCGCGCGTGATCGAGCAGGCCAAGACGGTGAACATCCCCGTCGACCGCGAGGTCATCCACGTGCTCCCGCAGGAGTTCATCGTCGACGACCAGGGCGGCATCCGCGAGCCGCTGGGCATGACCGGCGCCCGCCTCGAGGCGAAGGTGCACATCGTCACCGGCGCGGTGGCCTCGGCGCAGAACATCATCAAGTGCGCCAACCGTGCGGGCCTCAACGTGTCCGACATCGTGCTGCAGCCGCTCGCCTCGAGCGAGGCGGTGCTCACCGAGGAAGAGAAGGAGCTCGGCGTGTGCCTCGTCGACATCGGCGGCGGCACCACCGACATCGCCATCTTCCAGAACGGCGCCATCGTGCACACCGCGGTGATCGCGCTGGGCGGCCACAACCTCACCAACGACATCGCCGTCGGGCTCCGCACGCCCATCGAGCACGCCGAGCGCCTCAAGGTGAAGCACGGCTGCTCGCTCACCTCGATGGTCGACAAGGCCGACATGATCGAGGTGCCCTCGGTCGGCGGCCGCGACGCCCGCGTGATGGGCCGGCAGATCCTCTCGGAGATCCTCGAGCCGCGCGTCGAGGAGATCTTCCAGCTCGTGCACCACGAGGTCGAGCGCAACGGCTTCTCGGAGCTGCTTACCTCGGGCGTGGTCATCACCGGCGGCTCGACGCTGCTGCCCGGCATGACCGAGCTCGCGGAGGAGATCATGGGCGTGCCCGTGCGCCGCGGCGTGCCGCGCGGCATCGGCGGCCTCGTCGACGTGGTGAAGAGCCCGGTGTACGCGACCGGCGTGGGCCTCGTGGTCTACGGCGCGCGCCACCAGGACCGCAGCATGTTCCGCATCCGTGAGGAGAACGTCTTCAAGAAGGTGAAGCGGCGCATGGGGGAGTGGCTCCAGGAGGTCTTCTGAGCCTCGCAGTTCGCCCCATCGCTACAGCCACATAGCTGAAAACTTGCGCCGCCCTCTGGCGGCCCGAAGCTCACAACACTTCTCGAGGGACACCTCCACATGGACCAGTTCGAACAGAGCAAGCAGGCAGCGAAGATTCGCGTCGTCGGCGTCGGCGGCGCGGGCTGCAACGCGGTCAACACCATGATCGCGTCAGGCCTCGAGCGCGTGGACTTCATCGCGCTCAACACCGACGTGCAGGCGCTGGCCGCCAACAAGGCGCCGGTGCGCATGCAGATCGGCAAGGAGCTGACGCGCGGCCTCGGCGCCGGCGCCAACCCGGAGATGGGCCGTCAGGCCGCCACCGAGTCGCGCGAAGACATCGCCCGCCTGCTCGAGGGCGCGGACATGGTGTTCGTCACCGCCGGCATGGGCGGCGGCACGGGCACGGGCGCGGCGCCGGTGGTGGCCGACATCGCCCGCGAGCTCGGCTGCCTCACCGTCGGCGTGGTGACCAAGCCCTTCATGTTCGAGGGTAACCGGCGCCGCAAGGCGGCGGAGCAGGGGCTCCAGGAGCTCAAGGCCGCCGTCGACACGCTGATCACCATCCCCAACCAGCGGCTGCTGACGATGTCGAGCGAGCCGCTGCCGCTGCTCGAGTCGTTCAAGAAGGCCGACGAGGTCCTGCTCAACGCCGTGCAGGGCATCTCCGATCTCATCCAGTACCACGGGTACATCAACGTCGACTTCGCCGACGTGAAGACCATCATGGGCGAGCAGGGCCTCGCGCTGATGGGCACCGGCCGCGCGTCGGGTGAGAAGCGCGCGCTCCGCGCGATGGAGCAGGCGATCAGCTCTCCGCTCCTCGAGGACGTGTCGATCGACGGCGCGCGCGGGCTGCTCATCAACATCACCGCGGGCCGCGACATCACGCTCCAGGAGATCAACGAGGCGATCTGCATCGCGCAGGACTCGGCCGATCCCGAGGCGAACATCATCTTCGGCTCGCTGGTCGACGAGAACGCGCGCGACGAGGTGAAGATCACCGTCATCGCCACCGGCTTCGTCTCGCGCGAGACCGCGCCCCGCCGCGCGACCATCGTCGAGCAGCCGCGCCCGCAGCAGCAGGCGCTCATCCGCTCCACGCCGACCCCCGCTCCCGTGGTGAGCGTCTCTCCGGTGGTGCCGGTCACCGTCGCGCCCGCGGTCCACGAGGTCGCCTCGCTCGTGCCCGGCAAGGGCTCGCTCAACACCCCGCCCACCCGCACGCTGTCGGGTGAGCACCGCGTGAGCCCGCCGCCGCGCGTCACCTCGGCCCGCGAGGTCAACCTCGACGAAGATCAGTACGACATCCCCACCTTCCTGCGCCGTCAGGGCCAGACCGAGATGCCGTAAGCAGGACTTTCCCTCCCCGGAAAGCAGCGAGGGCGTCGTGGCCGTTGGTGGTCACGACGCCCTTGTTTTTCTTCCCTCGCCCGGTCGGTGGCCGTACACCCACGGAAACAAAGGAGGAGTACCGCAATGAAGCGTTTGATGACGATGCTGCTGGCTGTGTCGATGGTGGGGTGCGCGGGCTCGGTGAACGGCTCGGTGGGCGGAGTGTCTCTGTCGGTGGCTGACGCGATCTTCGGGACCGTGAAGGACAACAGCGGAAAGATCTACGCCGCAAGCATCTTCATGGCCGACAAGCCGAAGCTCTGCGACAGCCTCAAGGCGAACCGTCAGCCCAAGCAGATGACGGCGCTCCAGATGACGATCATTCGCACCAACGACACCGAGTTCCTCGCGCCTGATGTCGGTGAGTACACGGTGCGTGACAACCCGCTGACCCCCAACGCGCTCTCCGCGGGGGCTTCCTTCGTGCGCACCGACGCCAACTGCACCAACACCCTCTCGGCGAACGCGACCGACGCGAAGAGCGGTCTGATCAAGGTCACCGGCTTCAAGGCTGAGACCAACGGCAACGCCGCCGGGACCTTCGACATCACCTTCGGCTCGGGCGACAAGGTGACCGGCAACTTCAACGCCAGCTACTGCGATCTGTCCTCGCTGTCCGAGACCCCGAACTGCGAGTGAGTTGAACGCCGCGGACGTTGTCGGAGGCGGTGCTCAGCGATGGGCGCCGCCTCTTTCGTTTGCGGGCTCAGAGCGGCGTGACCACCAGGTTGTCGAAGTACAGCTGCGCCTCCCAGCTCGAGAACCCGAAGCGATCGTGCCCCTTGCCGGTGAGCGGGATGGGGTCGTCGAAGCGCATGAACGGCTGCCCGTCGATGAACCACGAGATGACCTTCCCGCGGCGCTCGATGCGCCAGTGGTACGTGCGGCCGATCTCCACGCGGAAGGGCGCGGCCTCGACCCGGGTGCGCGTGTCGGCGGCGTACTGGGCCATGTTGAGCGTGTTGAACGACGGCCCGTGCTCGTCGAGGCGCGCGATGATGCTGATCGAGTTGTTCCACCCGCCGTGGATCAGCACGTAGCCCGAGGCGTGATCGCTGCCGTCGCCGAAGATCTCGACCTTGATGTCACCCTCGGGCGACATCGAGCGCACGTCGAACTCCACCGCCACGTCGTTGGGCAGGCTCGCGCGCAGCCAGAGCGGGTTGTTCTTCACGCCAGGCGACAGGAGCTGCCCGTCGACCACGCGCCACAGCCCGCCGCTGCTCCAGTACTTCGCGGTCACCGTGTTCGGGTCGGAGTAGTCGTCGCGGAACGGCAGGCTCTGGTTGGGGCCGACCGGCGAGCGGAAGACGAAGTAGTGGATCATCGGGAGGTTGATGATCGCCACCACCCCGAGGATCACCGCGAGCGACACGCGGCTGAGCTTGTTGGGCGGCTGCCACGCACCCTCGGTCGACGCCGCCGGGGCGGGCGCCTGCTCGGGCTGCACTTCCTCTTCCTTCCGCTGGGCCTTCGCCATGACGGGGCGCCGCGTAGCAGAAACGCCGAACGGGCGTCACTTCTTCTCGTTGTACTTCGCCCAGCGCGCCTCGACCTCCTTGCGCTCCTTCTCCTTCTTCTTCTCGAGCGTGCGCTTGAGCTTCAGCTCCTCGGCCTGCTCCTCGGACGGGCGCACGTAGAGCTGGAAGACGAGGCCCGCGAGCGCGAGCACGCCGGCGACCGACATCACCGCCACCGGGTTGGCCGCCAGCCAGGCGATGGCCGGCACGAACGGGTTGAGCACCGCCATCAGCCCCAGCACCGCGACCCACGCGCCCGCCACCGCCGAGATGATGGCCGCCAGCAAGCGGTGCAGCACCACGCCGATCGCGCCGCCCACCAGAAAGCCCGGGCCGAAGCCGAGCAGCCAGTCGCTGCCCGCGAGCTGTCCGCCTGCGAGCCCGGCCGGAACCCCGAAGGCGAAGAAGATCACCGCGGGCGGCCAGAGCAGGCCGGCCCCGAACAGCCCGATGGTCGCCACCAGCGTGAGCTGGCGGATGCTGCCGCCGAAGCCGAGCCGCGCGGCGAGCGGCGCCGCCCACACCGTGGCGATCAACGCGCCGAGCGGGCCGGCGACGAGGCGGAACAGCTGGCGACCGCCGTACAGCATCATCACCGCGCCGAACGCGATGGCCACCAGGCCGCCCCACACCGGCAGAAAGCGGAACAGCCCGACCCAGCCCATCGGGTCGAGGTGACGATACGGCTCGAGCGCGCTCTGGAGCTGCTCCACGGCGTCAGTGGTAGCGAACGGTGGCGATGATCACGAGCGTGATGAAGGCCGCGGCCACGGCGGCCACCATCACGTAGGGCTTGAGCGGCACGATGGTGCGATCGATGAGCTCGCTGGCCACGGCCTGCGGCGTCTCGGCCACCCGCGCCTCCTCGTTCGACAGCTTCGCGGCCAGCTCCGAGGCGACCTTCTCGTCGTCGCGCCCGAGCTTCCCGGCGAGGACCTCGCGGGCGAGGGCGCGCGTCTGCACGGCGTCACCGCGCTGCCACGCCTCGAACGCGAGCTTCAACACCGAGCGGCTCGCCTCGTCTTTCTTCTGCTTCGCCATGGGCGCGACGGTTAGCCCATTTCACCGACGTGCGCGATGGCTCGAACGGGCTATATGCAGCGCGTGCCTCGCGGGAACACCAGCGCCTCGTCACACGTTGAGCCGCCCGTGCTCTCTCGCCGCGCCGTGCTCCTCGCCGCTGCCGCCGCGTCGACGCGCGCGCTGGCCTTCGGGGACGCCTCGCGCTTCGTGCCCGCGGTGGTGAAGCACGGCGGCCGATGGGACGTGCGCACCTCCGGCCTCCGCCGCCTCGCCTGGGAACTTCAGGGCCGCACCTCGGTGGAGGTGGTGCTCGAGGCGCGCCCCATCACCCTCGACAGCCCGCAGCTCTTCGAGCATCCGTTCCTCTACCTCTCCGGCGACGGCGACTTCCCGGCGTTCAGCCAGACGGAGGTCGAGCACCTGCGCCGCTACCTCACGTTCGGCGGCTTCCTGTTCTGCGACGCGAACGACGGCTCCGATGGCGCGGGGTTCGACGCGGCCGTTCGGCGCGAGCTGGCGCGCGTGCTCCCGCAGTCGCCGCTCACCCAGCTCCCGTCGACGCACGTCATCTTCAAGTCGTTCTACCTGCTCGACACCGCGCCCGGGCGCTTCCTCAACAAGCCCTTCCTCGAGGGCTGCCTCATCAACAAGCGCTCCGCGGTCGTGTACTCGCAGAACGACGTGCTGGGTGCGCTCAACCGCGACGAGTCGGGCACCTGGGAGTTCGAGCCCACCCCCGGCGGCACCCGGCAACGCGAATACGCCACGCGGCTCGCGATCAACCTCGCGATGTACGCGCTGTGCCTCGACTACAAAGATGACGCCGTGCACCTGCCGGTGATCATGAACCGGCGGCGCTGATGGAGTCCTTCGACACGGTCAAGCTCGTCAGCCTGTCCCCGCACCCGCTCGCGGTGCTGGTGGCGCTCGTGCTCGCGCTCGTGCTCGGGGTGGCGCTCGCGTGCTGGGGCGTGCGCGGCGAGGCCTCGCCCCGGCGGCGCTGGCTGCTGTGGACGCTGCGCGTGCTCGCGGGCGTGTGCGCGCTCTTCTTCGTGCTCGAGCCCGGGCTGCGTCGCCTGCAGGTGGCGCGGGTGAAGAACCGCGTCGCGGTGCTGGTCGATCGCTCGGCGTCGATGTCCTTCCCCGTCGAGCCGCGCGGCTACACGCGCAACGAAGCGGTGGCGCGCGCCCTCGAGTCGCTCGCGCCGCAGATGAAAGCGCTCGAGGACCGCTACGTCTTCGAGACCTGGGCCTTCGATCCCGAGCTGGCCGCGACCAGCGTCGACGCGCTCCGCGCCCAGCCGCCCCGCGCCAACCGCACCGACCTCTTCGCTGGGCTGCGCGCGCTGAAGGCGAGCGAGGGCGGCGGCGCGCGCAAGCTGTCGGGCGTGCTCGTGTTCTCCGACGGCGCCGACAACGCCGACCTCGCCGCCGGCCTCACCGGGCGCCCGAAGCAGGTGCTCGAGCAGCTCGGCGTGCCGGTGTCGACCGTCGCCGTCGGCAAGTCGGGCCTCACCGATCTCGCCATCGAGGCGGTGAAGGTCGACGACTTCGCCTTCGTGCGCAACAGCATCACCGCCGAGGTCGAGCTCCACGGGCGCGGCTTCGCCGACCAGGCCGTGCAGGTGGTGCTGAAGCGGGAAGGGCAGGTGGTCGCCACCAAGGTCGCCACCTTCGGCAGCGACGACGAGACCCAGACCGTGAAGTTCACCTTCACGCCCGACCAGACCGGCCGGTTCGTCTACACCGTCTCGGTGCCGGTCTACCCGGAGGAGGTCGTCGCGGAGAACAACACCCGCTCCTTCGCGCTCAAGGTGATCCGCGATCGCGTGCGCGTGCTGCTCGTCGCCGGGCGCCCCTCGTGGGACGAGCGCTTCCTCCGCGGCGTGCTGCGCGCCGACGCGAACGTCGAGCTGATCAGCTTCTACATTCTGCGCAACGGCACCGACGACGCGCGCACCAACGGCAACGACGAGCGCGAGCTCTCGCTCATCCCCTTCCCACGCGAGGAGATCTTCCAGCGGAAGATCGACACCTTCGACGTGATCGTGGTGCTCAACTTCGGCCACGAGGACCAGGGCGTCTCGCTCGCGAACTTCCGCCGGGACATCGAGAACTACGTGCAGAACGGCGGCGCCTTCGCGTACCTCGGCGGCGATCGCTCGTTCTCCGAGGCCCAGTCTCAGTACTCGCTCAACCCCTTCGAGAACGTGCTCCCGGTCAGCGCCGCCGCGCCGGCAGAGCTCGCGCCCTTCGTCGCGAAGCTCGCGCAGGCGGGGCTCACGCACCCCATCACCGCGCTCGCCACCGGAGGCCAGAGCAGCGACCAGGCCTGGGCCAGCCTCCCGGCGATCCCCGGGATGAACCTCGTGCGGCCGAAGCCCGGCGCGACGGTGCTGCTCACGCACCCCGCGGCGCTGGTCGACGGGCAGCCCGCGCCGCTGCTCACCGTGGCGGAGGTCGGCCGCGGCCGCACCATGGCCATCGCGTCCGACGCCACCTGGTACTGGGCGTTCCCCTCGCACGCCGGCGGCGCCCCGACGCGCAGCTACGAGCGCTTCTGGAGCAACGCGATCCGCTGGCTGGTGCGCGACCCCGATCTCACCACGCTCTCGGTGACCGCCGATCCGTCGAGCGTCGAGCCGGGCAAGCCGGTCGGCGTGGTCGTCGTCGCGCGGCAGCCCGACTACCAGCCCGCGCCGGGGGCGGCGATCTCGGTCCAGCTGATCGACGCCGACACGGGGCAGCCCGTCGCGACGCAGACCGCGGAGGCCGGGCCGGACGGGACCGCGCGCGTGGAGTTCCCCGCGCCCGAGCCCGGCGCCTACAAGGTGGTGGGCCGCGCGACGAAGGGCGAGCAGGTGCTCGGCGAGAGCTCGGACGCGGTGGCGGTGCGCGCCATCGGCCCCGAGCTGGCTGATGCGCGGGTGAACGGGCCGCTCCTCGAGGACCTCGCGAAGACGACCGGCGGCGCGTTCTTCGAGGGGACCTCGTTCAAGCTGGCGGACGTCCCCCTGCGCGAGCCGCCGCTGGTCGAGGTCGGTCGCTCGAAGGACCAGCCGCTGTGGGATCGCTGGTACTGGCTCACGCTGCTGGTGGTGATCGTCGGCGTCGAGTGGGCCGTGCGTCGGCGCTTCGGCTACATCTGACCGCCATCAGAGCTTCGGCGGCTCGCTCGGGGGCGCGGTCAACGCGCCCCACAGCGCCGCGAGCCCGACCACCCCGGCGACGAGCCCGACTCCCATCGGGCAGATCAGCCCCGGCCCGTCGCTCTGCCAGCCCGCGCGCTGGCAGACCCACAGCGCGCCGCTCGCGATGAGGCAGCTCGGAACCGCAGTCGCACAGCCGAGGAGTCGGCCCACGTTCATGCTGCGAGCGTAGCGGCCTAGGGGCGTCGTCGAGCTCGGGTTTTCCCGGGGAGCGCGATCAGCGGCACGCGCGATGCGCCGAAGGCGGGTGCCCACCCGTCCTGGAACGGGCGCGACATCACGTGCCTCGCGATGTGCGCGAAGACCTCGCGCGGCCCGCCCAGCGTCAGCGCCCGCGGCGTGAGGTTGGGCACGAGGTCGTCCGCGTCGAAGTCGGTCGCGCCGGGCGCCGTGAGCAGCGCGCGCGGCACGAACGGAGGCGCGAAGCGCGAGTGGCGGTACATCGTCACGCACCCCGGCTCGTCGAGCACGTGGGCCGCGAGCGGGAGCTCGTGCACGTTGAACACCAGCTTGAGCGGCTGCGCGTGCGGATCGAAGTCGCCGCGCAGCCGGTGATCTCCCCGGGGAATGAGGCGGCGATCGACGTAGCACCACGCCTTCGGCCCCATCGGGTTCGGCCCGCGGTAGCGGAGGAACCTCCGCACGCCGGCCGTCGAGAACGTCGCTGCGCCCGCGAAGTCGCGCAGCGCCTGCAGCTTGGGAAGGAAGTCCTCGAGCCCGAACTCCCGCGCGAAGCGAGGCAGCGAGCGCGCGGTGAGGAAGGCCTCCACCCGGCGCACGAGGCGCTCCCGCGAGTCGTCGACCAGCAGCTCGTCGAAGCGCGTCTTGAGGCCGGCGAAGCTGACCGGCACGAGCGCGTCGAGCGGCAGCCCGTCGCGGCGCCACCGGGCGTCGAGCGCCTCCGCGTCTTCGCGCCGCGGCCGCAGGTTCCAATCCGGCGGTGAGGCCTCACGGCGCGCGCCACCGCCGGTGGTCCACACGGTGATGCATGGCTCGACGCGCGTGTTGGCGAACGTGCCGCGCGGGAGCAGCTCCACGTGCTGCAGCGCCAGCCGCCGCAGGAGCGCCTCTCGCACCGGGGCGTGGGCGTACGCGTCGAGCAGCGTCGCGCTGGTGACGAAGGCGAGGGCGCCCGGCCCGGTCGCCAGCCGCTGCGCGGCGAGGAGCAGGAAGAACACGAAGTCTTCACGGAGGCTCGTGCCCCGCTTGAGCGTCAGGCCGTCCGGCAGCCGGCTGCAGGCGCGCCCCCACGCGTGCCGATCGCGGAGGAGGGGAGAGGTCCCGTTCCACGGCGGGTTGCCCAGCCAGAGCTCGAAGCGCCCGTCGCGCGCAGGGAGCAGCTCGTCGACCAGCGCGTTTCCCACGGCGATCGTCGCGCGCGGCACCCGCTGGCGGCAGAGCTCCGCCGAGCGCTCGTTGAGCTCGACGCCGAAGAGCTCTGCGTCGGGCCAGCGCCGCGCCGCCGCCGCGAGGAACGCCCCCGCGCCGCACGCCGGGTCGATGATGCGCAGCGGCCCCGGAGGGACGGCGAGCAGCTCGAGCGTTCGCGCGACGACGTGCGCCGGGGTGAAGAACGCGCCGCGCTCGAGCCGCTCGCTCGGCGCGACGTGAGCGGCCAGGGCCTCTTCGTCCAGCGCGTGGGTCATGGTACATGCCGCGCCGTTCATGACGCTGCGACGCGTTCATCTCCGCATCACGGGCCTGGTGCAAGGCGTGTCGTACCGCGCCAGCGCGCGCGACGCGGCCCATCGGCTCGGCGTCAGCGGCTGGGTGCGCAACCTCCCCAACGGCGACGTCGAGGCCCTGGCGGAGGCCGCGCCGGAGCGCATCGAGCGCTTCATCGCCTGGTGCCGGCGCGGGCCGGAAGAGGCGCGGGTCGAGGCGGTGACGGTGACCGAAGAGGCGTCAGGCACGCCGCTCCCTTCCTTCGAGGTGCGTCGATGAGCTTCGGTGGGCCGTTCCTCATCGCCCCCCTCACGTCGTTGCTGGGCATCCGCGCGGGCATGAACGTCGCCGTGCATCACCCGCCCGACGGCTTCCTCGAGGCGCTGCTCCCGCTGCCGGAAGGCGCCGCGCTGGTGGCCGACGCTCGCACCGGCCTCGACGTGCAGGTCGCCTTCTGCCTGCGCAAGCTCGAGCTCCTCGAGAACCTGACCCGCATGACGCGCGGCATGGCGGTGATGGGCTCGATCTGGGTCTGCTTCCCGACGAACTCCGACTCCCCCCACGCCCCCTCGGAAGACTTCGTGCGCCTTGCGGGCCTCGAGCTCGGGCTGGTCGACACGAAGAAGGTGATGCTCGACCCGGCGTGGACAGCCTTGAAACTCCAATGGAAACCGCGGGGGCCGCGCCTCGAGAAGCCGTCCGTTCAGGCCTGAGGACCAGCAATTCCTTCCTAATCTCAGCGATTCGTGAAACGCTGGGGTGACAACTTTTTTGACGGGGCTCCCGGTCGGACCTGAAGCAGGCCGAAAACAACGGGGGCAAGTCGACTTCGCGGGGTTGGTTCCCGCGAGGTTCATCGCTTCAAACCGGCAGGGGGTCTGGTGGTCGACCTTCGCGGAGTGGCACCTCAGCGTGAGCTTTCAGCGAGTGCCGCCGCCCTCTGTCTCGTGGTGCAGCCAATGACTCGTGAGCGTCCTGCGTCCCGTCCGTGGGGCCCGCGAGCAGCTGCACAGAACGGATTCGTCCATGAGCAGCGTTCTCGTCATCAACGCCGCGGGTCGGGAGACCCGGGTGGCGCTGGTCGAGCAGGGGCACATCGCTGAGTTCTATCTCGAGCGAAAGAAGGACAAGGGGATCGTCGGCAACATCTACAAGGGGCGCGTCACGCGCGTGCTCCCGGGGATGCAGGCCGCCTTCGTCGACATCGGCCTCGACAAGGCCGCCTTCCTGTACGTCGGCGACGTCCTCTTCGATCCCGACGTCACGCGACACCAGTTCGACCTGACCGAGGGCGAGAGCGACGAGGAGGTCGACGACGTCCCCGAGGAGACCGAGGAGGTCCCCGCGTCGTCCGACTCCGGCGTGAGCGAGGTGCAGGCTGCCGCCGAGCAGGCGCCGCAGCCGACGCCGCCTTCGCCCGAGGCTCCGGCCGAAGCCGCCGCAGCCCCCGAGGCGCCCGTCGCCCCGCCGGCCGATCCGACCGTGCCCACCGGCGCCGAGGTCGTCGCCGCCGCCTTCGAGCAGGCCGCTCAGCCCTCTGGCGCCGAGGTCGTCGCCGCTGCCGTGGCCGCGCCGCCGGTCGAAGGGGCGACGGTGGTCGCCGCGGCCGTCGAGGCTCAGGGCGCGCCCGTGCCCCCGCCGCCTCCTCCTGTCGAGACCGGCGCCATCGACGCGCGCTCGCAGGCGCCCCGCGACGTCCGCTTCAAGGAGAAGGAAAAGGAAAAGCAGCGCGAGCGTGAGCGCCAGCGCAAGCCGGAGCCGCCGAAGAAGCAGCAGCGCATCGAGGAGCTCCTCAAGGTCGGCCAGGAGGTGCTGGTTCAGGTCTCGAAGGATCCCATCGGCACCAAGGGCGCGCGCATCACCTCGCACATCTCGATCCCCGGCCGGCACCTGGTGTTCATGCCGACGGTCGATCACGTCGGCATCAGCCGGCGCATCTCGAACGAGAAGGAGCGCCGCCGGCTGCGCGACATCGTCGAGCGCCTCCGCCCGCCCGGGACCGGCTTCATCGTGCGCACCGTCGCCGAGAACGTGCCGCAGGAGAAGCTCGAGGCCGACATCCGCTTCCTCATCGAGGTGTGGAACGAGACGGTGCGCAAGAGCGAGAAGATCCACCGCGCGGGGTTGATGCACCCCGACCTCGATCTGATCCTCCGCGCCACGCGCGATCTCTTCGCGCAGGACATCGAGAAGCTGATCATCGACGACCGTGAGGAGTTCGAGCGCGTGCAGCGCTTCGTCGAGGCGCAGGACCCCGCGCTCAAGGAGCGCGTGGTGCTCCACGAGGGCGATGAGCCGATCTTCGACGCCTACGGCATCGAGGAGGAGATCAAGCGCGCCACCGCGCGCAAGGTCTGGCTGCGCTCGGGCGGCTACCTGATCATCGATCAGGCCGAGGCGCTCACCGCCATCGACGTGAACTCGGGCCGCTACGTCGGCAAGAAGAACCTCGAGGACACGATCGTCAAGATCAACACCGAGGCGGCCAAGGAGATCGTCTACCAGCTCCGGCTCCGCAACATCGGCGGCATCATCATCTGCGACTTCATCGACATGGAGAAGCAGCAGAACCGCGACAAGGTCTTCAAGGCGCTCCACGAAGCGCTCGGCCGCGACAAGGCGAAGACCAACGTGCTGCGCATCAGCGAGCTCGGCCTCGTCGAGATGACGCGCAAGCGCGTGCGCGAGTCGATCGGCCGCGTGCTCCACGAGAACTGCGGCTACTGCGCCGGGCAGGGCTACGTGAAGACCGCCACCACCGTGGCCTACGAGATCTTCCGCGAGCTCCGCCGCTCAGCGGGGGCCTACAAGGATCCGACGCTCGTGGTGCAGGCCCAGACCGAGGTCGCGAACGTCATGCAGGGCGAGGAGCGCGAGGAGCTCCGCCACCTGATGGATCGCTTCAACAAGACCATCCAGGTCAAGCCGCGCAGCGACTTCCACCGCGAGCAGTACGACATCTACGCGCGCCCGATCTCCGGCGTGGAGATCAAGATCGCCGCCACCACCGTCGAGCACGACCCGAGCACGTACACCAGCTCGCGGAAGCCCGGCAGCAACGAGGCGCGCTTCGATCGCTCCGAGCGCGGGGACCGCAGCGAGCGGGGCGAGCGCGGCGAGCAGCGCGGCGGGGGCAACCGCGATCGCGAGCGCAACCGCGATCGTGACCGGGGCGAGCGCGGTGAGCGCGGTGAGCGGGGCGACCGTGACCGCAACCGTGATCGCGAGCGCAACCGCGAGCGCAACCAGAACCAGCAGCAGCAGCAGCGCGGCCAGGGGCAGAACGAGCAGCGCCCGCGCCCGTCGGCACCGCCGCCGCCCGCGCCCTCGGCTCCCAACGGGTCCAACGGCCAGGGGTGAACCATGAGCGGCACGGTGGACCGACGCATCGACGCGCGCCGAACGATCAACCGCGAGTTCGCGTCGGTGGAGCAGTTCATCAACGAGTACGTGATGAACCTCAGCCGCAGCGGCGTCTTCATCAAGTCCGATGACCCGCTGCCGGTCGGGACGCAGGTCAACCTGCGGTTCACCGTGATCTTCGACGACCTCGAGACCATCGAGGGGGTGGGCGAGGTGGTCCGCCGGGTCGAGCCGGGGACCCCGGGCCAGGTGCCGGGCATGGGCGTGGTCTTCGTCGAGCTGACGCAGGTCTCGCGCGAGCTCATCGAGCGCATCCTCGTGCGCCGGTGATCTGATGGGCGAACCCGCCGCCACTCCGCCGTCGTCGCGGCGCCTGTCCGCCGTCGGAAGGCGCGCGGTGCGGCTGTGGCGGCTGATCGTCGCGGTGGTGCTGGGGTACCGCGGTGAGGCGCTCGCGCTGCGCGCCGGCAACCTCACCTTCATCACCATCACCTCGCTGGTCCCGCTGGTGGCGGTGATCTTCTCGCTGCTGCACGCCCTCAACGCCAAGCGCATCGACCCGCTGGTCATCAAGTTCTTCGAGGACATCCTCTCTCCCGGTGGCCGCGCGCAGTCGGAGCAGACCATCCGCACGTTCCTCTCGGCGGCGAACTCCCGCGCGGCCGGCGGCCTCAACTTCCTCGTGGTGCTCGTGTCGGCCGGGGTGATGCTCCGCCACCTCGACGCGTCGCTGAACGACATCTGGCGCGTGCGCCAGAAGCGGCCGATCCTCGTCAGCATCGGGCTCTACGCGGGCGTGCTCCTCGTCGGCCCGCTGTTGATCGCGCTCTCGCTCCTCGGCACCGAGGGCGCCAAGCAGTTCCTCGGGTGGCTCGAGTTCCCCTTCTCCGCGCAGGCGTACGTGCTCGGCAGCGTGCTCTCGGCGGTGCTGGTCTTCTCGTCGCTCTACAAGGTCGCGCCGCACGCGCCGGTGCCGTGGAGCTCGGCGATCGTCGGAGGCGGCGTCGCCGGGCTGGCGTGGGAGGCGGCCCGGCACCTCTACGGCGGCATCGCCAGCCTCTTCTTCAGCGCCAACAAGGTCTACGGCTCGCTCGGCATCGCGCCGCTGTTCCTGATGTGGATCTACGTCGGCTGGTACATCGTGCTCTCCGGCGCTCGCCTCGCCTACGCCGTCGAGCACGCCGACTTCCACGACGAGTTCCGCGATCTGCTCGAGCACCCGCGCAGCAACGAGCTCATCGCCTCGCGCATCGCCGAGGAGGTCGCGCGCGCCGAGCTCGACGGGCTGCCCGCGCCGACGTCGAAGACGCTCGCTTCCACGCTCCGTCTCCCCGAGCAGCGCGTGAAGGAGCTCATCCAGCTCCTCATCAACGGCCAGCTCGTCCTCGCGAACGAGAAGGGCGGGCTCACCGCCACGCGCGACGTCAAGGCGCTCACCCTCGCCGACATCTCCGCCGCCGTCGGTGGCACGGCCCGCATCGTCAACCGCGAGCACGCCTCGAGCACCGGACACTTCGAATCCGTCGCACGTCTCTTCACCTCGGCTGACGAGACAACCGTCGAGAAACTCAAGGCAATTTCCTGGGCGGACCTCGCGCGGGCCGATGGGCCCGATGCCCGAAAAACGTAGGTTTCTTGCAGGGTTGAGCCCTGTGCAGTTAGCATCACGCTCAAATCCACAGTGATTCTGGACCGTTGGTCCGCACAGGGGGAACGCAGGTGCTCAAGTCCGATCTCGTGAACATCCTCGTGGCGAAGAAGGGCGTGACCCAGAAGCAGGCCGAGGCCACCGTGGAGATCATCTTCGGGGCAATGAAGGACGCGCTGGTGGCGGGCGAGAACATCGAGATCCGCGGGCTCGGCGCCTTCCACGTGAAGCACTACGGCGCGTACCAGGGTCGCAACCCGAAGACGGGCGAGCCGATCGCGGTGCGCGCCAAGCGTGGGCTGCTGTTCCGCGCCGGCAAGGAGCTCAAGGATCGGGTCAACCGCCCGGGCCCCGACGGCAAGGTGCCGCCGCTCAACCCCGGCCAGTAACCGCCATCCTCAGGCAGGCGACGATGCCCGCCACCAGCACGGTGGCGCCGAGGAGGTCGAGGGTCGTCGCGTAGACGCGCCAGGCGGCCGGGCTGAGCTTGTAGAGCGCGACCTCGAACTGCCCCTGCTTCACGTTGCGCTTCCGCTTCGCGTCCCACTTCTCGGTGACGCGCGGGAGCGCCCGGCCGTGCGTGACGCGCAGCCAGACGCCACCGGCGAGCAGCCCCAGGAGGAACAGCGCCATGACGAGCGGCTCCCACGCCATGGCGCCGAGTATCGCTCACTGCGCGACGGCGACCAGCCTCCCGACGGGGCGCACCTGGAGCTCGGGATCGAGCTCGCTGAAGGTGAGCACCGCGACCTCGGGGAAAGCGCCTTCGATCAACCGGCGGAGCATGCGGCGCACGTCGGGCGAAGCGAGGAGCACGCCCTTGCCCTGACGGGCGATGCGCTTGACGCCCTCGATGATCGCCCCGGCGTCGGCGGGATCGAGCGCGGTGCCGCCCTGCCGCAGCGTCTCCTCGACGGCGGGGTCGACCAGCCAGGCGAACAGCGGGCCGTTCTGCGCGAACTGGTGGCTGATCTGCCGCGACAGCGCCGCGCGGCACTTCTCGGCGAGCTGCACCGCGTCGCCCTCGGTGGTGGGCGAGACGAGCGCGTCGAGGATCGACCGGAGGTTGCGGATGCTCACCTGCTCCTGGAGCAGCTTCTTGAGCACGTCGGTCAGCAGCGGCAGCGGGACCTTCTGGAGCGCTTCCTTCACCAGCGCCGGCGACTGCGTCTCGAGCGTGGCGAGCGACGCGGACACCTCCTGCACGCCGAGGAAGGTCGCGGCGCGCTTGCGCAGCATCAGCGCGAGGTGATCGCCGAGCAGCTCCCGACGCGTGCGCGCGGGGATGCCCTTCTCGTGCAGGTCGTCCTTCGTGACGCCCGTCACCGAGGCGATCTGCCGGCCGAGACCGTCCTGCGCGGCCGTCGCCTCGAGGCCCGCGGCCTTGAGATCCGAGGCGTTCGACAGCGCGAAGACCTCGCCTTCGGGCAGCTGGCCGCGGCCCGCGGGGACCTCGTCGACCGCCAGCGCGTAGGTGCGCGGCTGGAGCGGCGCGCCGGTGCGCACGCGGAAGGCCGGCACGCGGATGCCGAGCTCGAAGAACAGCCGCTCGCGCACGCTGTTGAGGTCGACGTGCACGAAGGCCTGGTCGTCCTCCTCGACGAGCGGCGTGAGGTCGGCCGCCAGGTCGAGCACCAGCGGGGTGACGGCCTGCACGTGGTCCTCGAGCTTCGGTGCCTGCGCGGGGGCCACCTTGTCCTCGGTCTTCTTCACCGCCTTCTTCGGCTCCTCGGGGCGGGCGCGCAGCCGCTGGAGCCCGAGGCCGACGAGCACCGCGAGCGCCGCGATGATCACGAAGGTGAGGTGCGGCATGCCGGGCATCGCCGCGAAGGCGAGGCACAGCCCGGCGACGACGAAGAGGGCCTTGTGCTGGCCGAAGAACTGCGCGCCGATGTCGGTGCCCAGCGAGTCGTCCTCCTTCTCGGAGGCGACGCGGGTGACCACGATGCCGGCGGCGACCGCGATGGCGAGCGAGGGGATCTGCGAGACGAGGCCGTCGCCGATGGCGATCAGCGCGTAGGTGCCCGCGGCGTCGGCGGCGGTCATGCCGTTCTGCACCACCCCGATGACGATGCCGCCCAGGAGGTTGATGAAGGTGATGACCAGGCCGGCGATCACGTCGCCCTTCACGAACTTCATCGCGCCGTCCATCGAGCCGAAGAGCTGCGACTCTCGCTCGAGGGCACGGCGGCGCGCGCGCGCCTGGTCCTGGGTGATCGCGCCGGCG
>JBMORD010000322.1:0-6652 GCA_049322495.1 Myxococcota bacterium
CAGGCCCGCAAAGGGCGGCCCGGCCGCGCCGCCGCCGCCTCCGCCCGCGGGCGCTTCTGCCGCGCCTGCCCCGGCCGCGCCCCCGCCGCCGGCCGCCGCGACGATGGACTTCTCGAAGATGGGCCCGAGCCTGCGCAAGCCAAGCAACGAGGCGGCCACGAAGAAGGAGATCGAGGCGTGGTTCAAGGCTGAAGAGGCGCTGCTCGCGGCGCGCAACTACGACGCCCTCATCGCGCGCGTCGACTTCCCGGTGACGATGATCACCGACGCCCCCAACGGCGCGGTCGAGGCGGAGCAGAGCACCCGCGAGCAGTACGTCGCCTCGATGAAGCCCTTCTGGGAGAACATGCCTCCCAACGCGAAGACGACGCACAAGCTGACCATCGCCGTGCTGTCGGACTCGCTGGCCAGCGTCACCGACGAGTTCGCGATGACCATCGGCGGCAAGCCCGCGATGAAGGGCCGCAACGCGTCGACGCTGGTGAAGATCGGCGGCCAGTGGAAGTTCAAGACCATGACCGAGGCGGGGTGGGGCGGCATGGGCGCGCCGCCGCCGGCCGCCGGTGGCGCTCCGGCACCTGCGCCCGCGCCCGCGCCGGCTCCTGCCGCGGGGGGCGTGAAGGCTCCTGCTCCGGCCCCGGCCCCCGCACCCGCGCCGGCCCCTGCTCCGGGTAAGGCGCCGCCTCCTCCTCCGGCGCCCGCGAAGAAGTGAGGCGCTGAACGCACGACGGCCCGCCACCTCGCTTCGAAGTGGCGGGCCGAAGTGTTTCTGCGCGGCTCGTTACTGCGAGAAGCCTTCGAGGAGGTAGTGCGCCTCGATGCGCTTGAGCGCGAGCACCATCGCGGCGCAGCGCGTGTCGACGGGCTTGCCCAGGCAGTAGCCGCGGCTGTCGTGCATGTCGGTGCGGCTCGGCGTGTTGCGCGCGATGTCGCGGATGATGCGGTAGTTCTTCTTGAGGGCGAACTCGAGCCGGGCGTCGACGTCCTTCTCGGTCCACATCTCCATGCGCTTGTTCTGGATCCACTCGTAGTACGAGACGGTGACGCCGCCGGCGTTGCAGATGATGTCGGGGATGATGTCGATCTTCCGGCGCTCGAGCACGCGATCGGCCTCGGGGGTCGTCGGGCCGTTGGCGCCTTCGGCGACCAGCTTCACCTTCATCTTCTCGGCGATGTCGGCGGTGATCTCGCCACCGAGCGCGGCGGGCACCGCGATGTCGGCGGGCACTTCCCAGAAGTCGGCCTTGGAGATGGTCTGCGCGCCCGGGTACCCGAGCACCGACTTCTTGAGGTTCTTCGGGTTCTCGTTGACGTACCGCATGAGCTCGCCGGCATCGATGCCGTTCATGTTCATGATCGTCCCGTCGGCGTCGTTCACCGCGAGCAGCTTCGCGCCCATGTTCTGGAGGATGAGCGCGGCCCACGAGCCGACGTTGCCGAAGCCCTGCACGATGAAGGTCTTGCCCTTCAGCGTCTCGTTCTTCTCGGCGTAGTAGTCCTCGATGGTGAAGGCGACGCCCTGACCGGTGGCCTTGGTGCGCCCGAGCGAGCCGCCGATGCGCACGTCCTTGCCGGTGATCACCCCGCGCTGGTTGTGCCGCTCGCGCTCGCCGTCGGAGAACTGGCGGAGGAAGAGCGCCATGATCTCGGAGTTGGTGCCCACGTCGGGCGCGGGGATGTCGATGTTCGGCCCGATGAGCTGCTTGAGCTTGTACATGAAGCGCAGCGAGATGGCCTGGAGCTCCTCCTTGCCGTACTGCCGCGGATCGATCTGGATGCCGCCCTTGCCCCCGCCGAACGGCACGTCGGCGATGGCCGTCTTCCAGGTCATCTCGGCGGCGAGCGCCTTGAAGAGATCGAGCGACACGTCGCGGTGGTAGCGGATGCCGCCCTTGTACGGGCCGCGCGCCTGGTTGTGCTGCACGCGGTAGCCCTTGAAGCGCTTCGTCTCGCCGGGCACCAGCCGGTACACCTGGCCGTCCTCGAGGCGCAGGTGGCCGCCCTTGATGTGCACGTCGGAGCCGAGCAGCGCCTTGCCGTTGAGGATGATCTTCCCGTCGTAGAGCCGCTCGAGGCCGTTGGCGTCGCGCACCTTCGTCGCGCTGAGATCAGCGAAGCTCTTCGCCTCGTCGGGCGACACCGGCACCAGGCGATCCCTCAGCTTGGTGGTCACGTAGAAGATGTGCTCGTAGTCGGGCTCCTCGAGCTCGAGCCGCACGCGGGGATCGAGGTTCATCACGTCGGCGGCGCGATGAAAGATCTCCATCGCCTCGGTGTAGACGGTCTTCCGCGGCTGCTCCGGCGCGGGCGCGCGCATGAAGTTGAGTTCGGCCATGATCCGCTGTCCCTTTCGTGGCGTTCGCGACGACAGGTCGCGAAGGTGCGCGGACCATATGCACCTCGACCGCCGCGGGTAGCGAAAAGGCACGGCTCGCTGCGTCACAACCCGGCAAAACCGTTCAGGTTTTTGACGCAGGGCGGCGCGCGCGGCGAAACAAAAAGCCCCGGAGCCTTGCGGTCCCGGGGCTTCGATTCACTGCGCTGGAGCCGACACCCGGGATTGAACCGGGGACCTACTGATTACGAATCAGTTGCTCTGCCGCTGAGCTATGTCGGCGAAAGGCGGGCGCGGAGTACCAACAACGGCCCGAGACGTCAAACCCGAAAGTCACCTGACGCGATTTCGAAAGGTTCGGGTCTTCGTGCTGTCGGCGCCCGTCGAGACGGTGACGGCGACGTCGAGATCCTGATCGCCGTCGGCGTCGCCCAGCGCGATCGAGAGGCGTGGGCCGGCGCCGCCCGCGACGCGGACCTCCGAGAAGACGAAGGCGCCGCGGTTGCGGCGGATGACGAGCTCGTCGCCGGAGCTCCAGAAGAGATCGCTGCGGCCGTCACCGTCGAGATCGATCACCGCGAGGCCGGTCGGCGCGGTGGTGGTGAAGGCCGCGCGGGGCGCGAAGCCGGTGCCGGTGTTCTCGAGCACCTCGACGCCCGCCGAGGAGATCGCCGCGAGATCCTCGTCACCGTCGGCGTCGAGGTCGGCGAGCCCCACCGCGCTCACCGCCGAGGGCAGCGTGAAGACGCCTCCGTCGGCGAAGTGGAGCTCGGGCGTGGCGTCGGCCCACACGACCCCCGCGGCGGTGCGGGTGAAGGCGGTCGCGCTCGGCGTGTCGGTGCGCGGCGCGCCGCTCTGGCCGACCGTCGCGAAGCCGCCACAGCCCACCACGATCGCGCTCGACGCGGCGGCGCCGTGCGACGGCAGGAAGCGCCCGCCCGCGCAGCCCGCGTCGAGCGTCTGCAGCGCGTACGTGCCGCCCTGGTTGACGAGGAGATCGAACGAGCCGTCGGCGTTGATGGTGGCCACGTCGACGGTGCCGTCGGCGTTGGCGTCGATCAGCTCGGCGGCGACGGGCGAGCGGAGGAAGGACAGCTTGCGGCTGGCGACCGCCTCGAAGCCCTGGGTCATGTTCCACGGCACGATCTCCACGCGCGCGAACGCCGGCACCGCCAGCACCAGATCGCCCGGCCCGCGTGGCGCGAGATCGCCGAGCACGGCCGGGCCGCCCTTGCTCAGGTCGAGCTCCGGGGCGGCGTCGAACTCGCCGGTGACGCAGTGGCGCGTGTCGACGGTGCACGCGTCGGTGCAGGCGTTGAAGCCCCACGTGCTGCACGCGGCGAGGCCGAGCGCGCCATCGCACGCCTCGCCGAGATCGAGCACGCCGTTCCCGCACCGCTTCACGCACAGCGTGGTGTCGTAGCGGCACGCCGCGCAGACCAGCCGGCCGGTGTCGAAGCCGAGCGACTGGCAGGTGGCGGTGCCGAGCTCCGACGCGTCGCAGTCTTCACCTTCCTGGACGATGCCGTCGCCGCACTCCGGCGGCGCGGGCGGGGGCTCGCCGACGCGGCGGGCGTTCGGATCGCGGCAGGCGGCGAGGGCGACGAGCAGGACGGGCAGGGCGCGGTGCACGGGCCGACTGTACGTCACCGGCTGTGCTACGCACGGGCGTCATGACGTCGTCGGACGCGATGAAGTGCCCCTCCTGCAAGCGCGAGGTCCTGTCCCGGCCGGAGAACCCGTGCTTCCCGTTCTGCAGCGAGCGGTGCCGCGCGGTCGATCTCGGGCGCTGGCTCGGCGGCGAGTACCGCATCGCGGCGCGCTCGCAGGACGAAGACGAGGACGGCGACGCCGCTCCGGAGCGACTCACCGACGCATGAGCCTCTACCTCGCCGGCGGCGTCGCGTTCGCGTACGCGGCGGGGGTGGTGACGGTGCACCGCGTCGCGGTGGCGCGGCGGAAGGCGCAGGCGCAGGGCTACTCGACGATCCGCTGGCTCGACTGGGACACGCTGCTGCACGGCGTGCTGCCTCCGGCAGAGGCGACGCTCGACCGCTCGCTGCCGGAGGTGCCCGAGGGCGGCCCCGCCCCGCGCCTGCTCCTGCGGCCGCCGTCGAAGGAGGTGCAGCTGCTCGAGGCGCTGGTCGCCGGCGAGCCGGTGCAGGCCGAGGCGTTCGCGGAGGCGGGCTTCAGCGGCGGCGAGGCGAAGTGGCTGGGGCTGCTGTCCTGGCTGCGGGACGAGCCGCGCCGGGTGCTCGAGCAGCTCGAGGCCACGGCGCCCGCCACGGTGGCCGAGGCGTACCTCCGCGAGTGGCTCGCCCTCGAGCACGAGGTCTCGCCGCTCAACCTCGAGCTGGCGAGCTTCGCCTCGAAGCTCCGCGTCAACCGCGCGCTGCGGCGCTTCGGCGAGCACGCGGCGCTGTACTTCGTGCGCGCGCGGGCGAGCTCGCTGCTCGGCTTCACCCAGGCGGTCGTCGACGATCTCGCGCGCGCGGTCTACTTCTCGCGGCAGGCGCCGTTCTACCTCGAGGCGGTCAACCGCATGCCCTTCATCGAAGAGGCGCGCCCTGCGCTCGCGCGCGCGTGCCGCGCCGCCGTCGGCGATGACGAGTGAATGGCGCGCCGCGGCGCACGTTCCCCACTGGCGTTCTGCGCGCTTCACGTCGAGAATCCGCCGCCTCGATGCCTGAGACGTTGCTGCTGTGGTTCCACCGCTTCACGGACGATCCCGCGCGCGTGCGCAGCCGCCTCGCTGGCCGCCCCGTGCTGGTCTACGAGCCTCCGACGAGCGACACGGTCGACGAAGACGACGACGACTACCAGCTCCGCACCCAGTCGGGGCTCTCGGTGCCGGCCATCGGCGGCGGCGACCCGATGGCGGTGGTGATCGAGAAGACGAAGGACAACGCCTTCAAGCAGCGCATCACCATCGGGCGCACCGCGAACAACGACATCGTGCTCGACGACAGCTCGGTCTCGCGCTTCCACGCGTGGATCGAGCAGGTCAACCACGAGTGGGTCTTCGTCGATGCGGGCTCGCGCAACGGCTCGACGATCGCGGGGCGAAAGGTCGCGGCGAAGATCGCGGCGCCGCTCTCCAACGGCCTGCCCGTGCGCATCGGCGCGCTCCAGCTCACGTACTACACCGCGCAGGGCTTCCTCGAGCTGCTGCAGCGGCGCGCGACGGAGTAGCGCGAGGTCGCGACGAACCCAGTTTCACCTTGTCGCGTCATCAGGGGTCCACTACGTTGGCAAGCCCCCTTTCCCCTCGGAAAATCTTCTCGTGCTGACCACTGAAGCTCACGGCAAGACGGACGTTGGCCGGAAACGCCAGCACAACGAAGACGCGATGCTCGTCGACCCGGCGCTCGGCCTCTACATCGTGGCCGACGGCATGGGTGGTCACGCCGCGGGAGAGGTGGCCAGCGCCCGCGCGGTCGAGGTCGTCAAGCAGCACCTCATCGCCAACCGCAACATCCTCAAGGATCTCGCGCGCGAGGCGACGCAGGCCAACCGCGCGGCCGCCGCCAGCCTGATCGAGGTCGCGGTGCAGCGCGCGTGCGCCGACATCTACAAGACCGCCACCACCGACGCCTCGAAGCGCGGCATGGGCACCACCTTCGTGTGCCTGGCGATCGGCGGCAGCAAGGGCGTGATCGGCCACGTCGGCGACAGCCGCGTGTACCTGGTGCGCAACGGGCAGTGTCACCGGCTCACCGAAGATCACACGCTGATCTCCGCGCAGCTCAAGGCGGGGACGATCACCAAGGAACAGGCCGCCTCGAGCCAGTACCGCAACGTGATCACCCGCGCGGTCGGCATTCAGGAGTCGGTGCAGGTCGACACGCTGATCGTCGACGCGGTGCCGGGCGACGTCTTCGTCCTCTGCTCCGACGGCCTGCACGGCTACCTGAGCGACGACGAGGTGGCGTCGATCGTCGGCTCTGCTCCGCTGGGCGAGCTGCCTGAGCGCTTCGTGGCGCTGGCCAACGAGCGCGGCGGCAAGGACAACATCACCACCGTGGTGGTGGGCTGCTCGGGTGATCCGGCGACGGCGACCGAAGAGGTGGCCGAGGCGCAGAGCCGGATGGAGGCGCTCAAGAAGATCCCGCTCTTCCGGCACCTCACCTACAAGGAGCAGACCGCGGTCCTCTCGACGGCCACCACCCGCACCTTCCCCGCGGGCCGGGAGATCGTCACCGAGGGCCAGCCGGGCGAAGAGCTGTTCGTCGTCATTCGCGGGCGGGTCTCGGTCGAGAAGGGCGGGGTGGAGATCGCCGAGCTGCGCGCCGGCGGTCACTTCGGCGAGATGGGGCT
>JBMORD010000323.1:0-6605 GCA_049322495.1 Myxococcota bacterium
GGTGCCTCGCGGCGGTATGCGAGGCGCCGCGCACGAGCGGAGCAATGAACCGCCGGAGGCAGCGGAGGGAGTGGTGGTGCCTCGCGGCAGTATGCGAGGCGCCGCGCACGAGCGGAGCAATGAACCGCCGGAGGCAGCGGAGGGAGTGGTGGTGTCTCGCGGCAGTATGCGAGGCGCCGCGCACGAGCGGAGCAATTACACAGTCAGCGACTCGAGCCCGCTGAGGTGCATCGCGTGGGTGACCGCGCCCACCTCGTGCGGGTGGACGCCCTTCACCGACCGCGCGATGGCCGCGATGTGCTCCGGCGTCGAGCCGCAGCAGCCGCCGACGAGGTTCACCCAGCCCTGCTTCGCGAAGTCGGCCAGCACGCCGGCCATCTCCGCGGGCGTCTCGTCGTAGCCGCCGAAGGCGTTGGGCAGCCCGGCGTTGGGGTAGCAGCTCACGCGGCACTCGGCGACGCGCGCCAGCTCCTGGAGGTACGGCCGCATCTCGCGCCCGCCGAGCGCGCAGTTGATGCCCACCGAGAACGGCTTCGCGTGGCGAATGGAGTCGTAGAACGCGGTGATGGTCTGCCCCGACAGCGTGCGCCCCGAGGCGTCGGTGATGGTCACCGACACCATCACCGGCACGCGGCGGCCGAGCGCCTCGAAGACGCCCTCGATGGCGAACAGCGCGGCCTTGGCGTTGAGGGTGTCGAAGATGGTCTCCACCAGCAGCGCGTCGACGCCGCCGTCGAGCAGCGCGCGCACCTGTTCCTCGTAGGCGGCGGTCACCTGGGCCCACGTCACCGCGCGGTAGTCGGGGCGGTTGACGTCGGGCGACATCGAGAGCGTGCGGTTGAGCGGGCCGATGGCGCCGGCCACGAAGCACTTGCGGCCCGGGGTCTGCTGCTCGGCCGCGTCGGCCGCGCGCCGCGCGCACTGCACCGCCGCGAGGTTGAGCTCGCGCACCACGTGCTCGAGCTCGTAGTCGGCCTGCGCGATGGAGGTGGACGAGAAGGTGTTGGTCTCGACGACATCGGCGCCCGCCGCGAAGTACCGCGCGTGAATGGCCTCGATGACGTCCGGCCGGGTGAGCGACAGCAGGTCGTTGTTGCCCTTGAGGTCCTTCGGGTGCTGCGCGAAGCGCTCGCCGCGGAAGTCCTTCTCCTCGAGCTTGTAGGTCTGGATGAGCGAGCCCATCGCCCCGTCGAGGATGACGATGCGGTCCTGAAAGAGCTGCTCGAACTCGGCGGTGCTGTGACTCACGGGCGGACTTCCTTTCGGTGCTGCGACGACGACGACGTGCGGCCCGCTCCGCGCCGGCGGGTGCCGGTGAGGAGGAAGGCCTTGAAGGGGGAAGAGCCGTCGCGCGGCGGCATGCGCGGCGCCTCGGTGTCGAGGCCGGCGGCGGCCATGGCGCGCTCGAGGGCCTGCGGGTCGAAGCCGAGGTGCTGGTGGCCGAGCCGCGCGCGCACCCATTCCTCGTCGTGGGGCAGCAGCTCGAGCACCACCATGCGCCCGCCCGGCTTGAGCAGCCGCGCCCCCTCGGCCAGCACCGCCGCGGTGTCCTCCACGTGGTGCAGGCTCTGCGAGATGACCACCAGGTCGACGCTCGCCGTCTCGAGCGGGAGGTCGCCCAGGTCGGCCGCGAGGAAGGTGAGGTTGGTGAGCTGCTGCCGCGCCGCCTCGGCCTTCGCCTTCGCCAGCGCCCCTTCGCTGCGGTCGATGGCCGTGACGTGCTTCGCCCAGCGCGCGAGCTCCACGGTGAGCGAGCCGGTGCCGCAGCCGAAGTCGGCCACCTCCAGCGGCGGGAGCAGCGAGGCCAGCGCCGCGCTCCACAGCCGCCACGACTGCCCGGGCTCGAGCAGCCGCTCGTTGAGGCTCTGCGCGTCTTCGCGGCGGCGCAGCAGCTCCGTCAGCCGCGCGAGGTCGCCGTGCTCGTCGCTCGCGTCCTTCGCCAGCTCGATGAGCGGCCACAGCGGCGCCTTCTCGTCGAGCCCCAGCGAGTAGTAGGTGAAGCCGCCCTGCCGCTCCTCGCGGATGAGGTCCAGCGCCTTGAGCTTCGTGAGGTGGTGCGACACCGACGACTGCGCCACCCCCACCAGGCTCACCACCTCCGACACGTTGAGCCGCGCCCGCGCGATGAGCCGCAGAATGCGCAGCCGCGTCGGGTCGCCCAGCGCTCGAAACGCCTCGGTGAGGGAGTCCATCGATGAATGTAGATATATCGATGCGAGCCGGAGATCAACGCAGCCATCACCCGGGCTGGCCGGCTTTCGAGCGCACCCGCCGGGGCCGTGAGACAGTCGGCGCATGAGTGCTGCGACGGAGGGGTACGCGGCTTTCCTCGAGACGTTGCCCGACGCGGCCGTGGTGGTGGACGGCGCGGGGCGGATCCGCCTGGCGAACGCGAAGGCGCGCGGGCTGCTGGGGGACGCGTCGACGCTGCTGGTGAAGCCGGCGGCCACCGCGGCGACGCGCGAGCTGCGGCGGCGCGACGGCACGCTGTTCAGCGCCCGGGTGCGCACCAGCGCGCTCAGCCTCGACGGCGAGGCGTTGACGCTGGTGCTGCTGGCCGACGACCTCGAAGACGAGCGGCTCCAGCAGGCGGTGAAGCTGGTGGGCACGATGGGCTTCTTCGACCACGACCAGGTGCACGACCAGCTCCACGTCTCGGCGGCGTACCGCAGCGTGGCCGGCTTCGGGCCCGACGAGCCGGTGTCGCTGCCGGCCCTCATGGAGCGGGTGCACCCCGACGACCGCGCGCCGCTGCTGGCGGCCGTGCAGCGGGCGCACGCGCCGGGCGGAGATGGCTCGTTCGAGATCGAGTACCGGCTGGTGCGGCCCGACGGCACGACGCGCTGGCTGGCGGCGCGCTCGCAGACCTTCTTCGAGGGCGCGGGGCCTGAGCGGCGGCCGGTGCGCACCGTGGGGGCGGGCATCGACATCACGAAGCGGCGCGAAGAAGAGGCCGCGATGCGCACCTGGTACCAGGCGGTCGCGTCGGCCTCGAGCGGGCTGGCGGTCGGCGACCTCACCGGGCGCCTCACCTACGTCAACCGCGCCTTCCTCGAGATGTGGGGGCTGGGCAGCGAGCTCGAGGCCGTCGGCCGCTCGGCGCTCGACTTCTGGGCGCAGCCCGACGAGGCGGCGCGGGTGCTCTCGGGGCTGGGGGAGAGCCCGCGGTGGACCGGCGACCTCCTCGGGCGGCGGCGCGACGGCACCACCTTCCCGGTGCTCTTCTCGGCGTCGGTCATCTTCGACGCCCACGGCACGCCGGTGAGCCTGCTCGGCTCGTTCCTCGACATCACCGAGCGCAAGCGGGCCGAGGCGGAGCGCGAGCGGCTCAAGGCGCTCCTCGACGCCACGCCCGACGTGGTGGTGGTGGGCACGCTCGACGGGCGGGTGCAGTACCTGAACCACGCGGCGCGGCAGCTGCGGGGCATCGCCGACGACCAGCCGCTCGAGGGCCTGGTGATGACCACCAGCCTCCCGCCGTCGGAGCGGCCGAAGCTCGAGGCGGGCATTCAGGCCGCGCTCGAGAAGGGCACCTGGCGCGACGAGGTGGTCTTCATCAACGCCGAGGGGCAGCGCATCGACTACTCGGTGGTGCTGCTGGTGTGGCCGGGCGAAGGCGGGCGGCCGAACACCATGGCCGTCATCGGGCGCGACGTCTCGCGGCAGCGGGCGCTCGAGGCGCAGCTGCGCCAGTCGCAGAAGATGGAAGCGGTGGGCCGGCTGGCGGGCGGCGTGGCGCACGACTTCAACAACCTGCTCACCGTCATCAACGCCAACTGCGAGCTGCTGCTCGGCGAGCCGGAGTTCCCCCCGCCGCTGCGCGAGGACCTGCAGATGGTGCACGCCGCGGGCACGAGCGCGGCGCAGCTCACGCGGCAGCTCCTGGCGTTCAGCCGCAAGCAGGTGCTGCAGCCGGTGACGCTCGACCTCAACGCGCTGATGGGCAACGTCGAGAAGATGCTCCGGCGCGTCATCGGCGAAGACATCGAGCTCGTCACCCACCGCGCGCCCGACCTGTGGTCGACCCGCGTCGACCGCGCGCAGATGGAGCAGGTGCTGGTGAACCTCGCGGTCAACGCGCGCGACGCGATGCCCGACGGCGGCAAGCTGACGCTCGAGACGGGCAACGTGACGCTCGACGCGGAGTACGCCAGCCGCCACGCCGAGGTGGCGCCCGGGGAGTACGTGATGCTCGCCGTCACCGACAACGGCATCCCCCGCGAGATGCTGCACAAGGTCTTCGAGCCCTTCTTCAGCACCAAGGGCGCGCGGGGCACCGGGCTGGGGCTCTCGACGGTGTACGGCATCGTCAAGCAGAGCGGCGGCAACGTGAACGTCTACAGCGAGCCCGGGAAGGGCACGACGTTCCGCATCTACCTCCCGCGAGACGTCGCGCAGCCGGGGGCGCCGCAGACCACCACGCCCGCGCCGCGCGCGCCCGTCGAGCCGGCGACGGTGCTGGTGGTGGAAGACTCCGAGGGCGTGCGCGAGCTGGTGCGCAAGTTCCTCGAGGGCCGCGGGCACACCGTGCTCTGCGCGGCGAACGGCGAAGACGCGCTCCGGCTCGCCGAGGAGCGCCACGCGCCGCTGGAGCTGCTCGTCACCGACGTGGTGATGCCCGGCATGGGCGGCCGCCAGCTCGCCGACGAGCTCCGGCGCACGCACCCGCGGCTCGAGGTGCTCTACATGTCGGGCTACACCGAGAACGCCATCGTGCACCACGGCGTGCTCGACGCCGGCCTCGACTTCATCGCCAAGCCCTTCGCCATCGACGCGTTCGCCGCGCAGGTCGACGCGCTGCTGCGGCGGCGGAAGAAGTGACGGGCGACGAGACCGAGCTTCGCCGCGCGCTGCCCTGCGTCTCCTCGAGTAAACGCTCGAGCCGCGCCGTTGAGGTGGTGCGGCCGCGCGCGCTCCACTGTCCTCACGTGAGGACAGGTGCTGCCGACGATTCGCGGGACTTGAGGCGCCTCACGAGGCGGCACGCTTCTTGTGATAGCCGGCGCGCGTCGTTCCTCACTCACACCCCCGGAGTCTCGTCATGAAGAAGCTGCTCGCCGTCGCCGCCCTGTCCCTCTCGTTCGCCCTCGCCTTCGCGGGCTGTGGCACCGTCTGCAGCGGGACGAGCTGCTCCTGTGCGACCGAGGCGAGCTGCAACTTCGACGCGTGCAGCGCCTCGACGGCGAACTGCAACTTCTCGTGCTCGGGCACCTCGAGCTGCACCGGCACCTGCGGCGCGAACTGCAACGTCGCCTGCGCCGGCAAGGACTGCACGCACACCGTCGGCGAGGGCTCCACGGTCGGCTGCAGCGCGGGCACCTGCAACATCTCGTGCGAGGGCAACTGCACCGTCTCGTCGAGCGGCACGCTCAACCTCACCTGCAAGAACGGCGGGACGAAGGGCGTCGCTGGCTGCACGAAGTGAGGTGACGCGGGAGCGGGAGCGGCGCGCATAGACTGCCGCTCCCAGGCCCATGTCCTCCGACGCGCTCCAGTTCGGGCGGTACCAGCTCCTCGAGCGCATCGCTGCGGGAGGCATGGGCGAGGTGTACGTCGCGCTGCAGACGGGCATCGGCGAGTTCCGCCGGCCGGTGGCGGTGAAGCTGCTGCTGCCGCACCTGGCGGATGATCAGCACATCATCTCGATGTTCCTGCGCGAGGCGCGCGTCGCGGCGCAGATGCAGAGCGCGCACATCGCGCAGGTGTACGACGTCGGCTTCGAGCACGAGCGCTACTTCATCGCGATGGAGCTGGTGCGCGGCGTCTCGCTCTCGAAGCTCATCGCGGGGCTCAAGGGCGCGGGCCGGCAGCTCGGCTTCGAGCAGCTGGTGCACGTGGCGCGCGGGCTGTGCGACGGGCTGCACGTGGCGCACGAGCAGCGCGACCCGGAAGGCCGGCCGCTGGGCGTGGTCCACCGCGACGTGACGCCGCACAACATCCTCGTGTCGGTCGACGGGGTGGTGAAGCTCACCGACTTCGGCATCGCGCGCGTGGCCGAGGGCGACAAGCAGTCGAAGCCGGGCGTGGTGCTGGGCAAGCTGGGCTACCTCGCCCCGGAGCAGATGCGCGGCCAGCCGCTCGATCGCCGGGTGGACGTGTTCGCCGCGGGCGCGACGTTGTTCCACCTCGCGGCGCTCGAGAAGCCGTTCGACACGCCGACCGGGCAGCTCCTCGACGCCTCGCGGCTGCCGCGCGCGCCGCTGCGCGTGTTCCGCCCCGACCTGCCGCGCCCCTTCATCGAGGCCATCGAGAAGGCGATGGCGGTCGAGGTGAAGGACCGCTTCGCCACCGCGCGGGAGTTCCGCCTCGCGCTGCCCGAGGTGCCCTCACAGGAAGACTCGCTCGGCGCGCTGGTGCGCGAGGTGTGCGGCGCGGCGCTGGTCGACCTCGATCGCAAGACCGAGCGCGCCACGCGGCCGCACGGCACCGCGGCCATCGCGCGCAAGACGGTGGAGCTCGCCACGCCCGCCGCGCGCGAAGAGCCGTCGCAGTCGGTCTCGCTGGGCGCGGCACGGCCGAGCCGGCTCCCGGTGGTGCTGGGCGGGCTCGCGCTCGTGCTCGCGGTGGTGGCGGTGGTGCTGCCGCTGCGGCGCGGCGCGGAGGTG
>JBMORD010000324.1:0-47722 GCA_049322495.1 Myxococcota bacterium
CGCGGCGCGCGAGTCGCGGCGGGTCCTCGTGCTCAGCGCTGTCGTCACCTTCGCGCTGGTGGTCGGGCCCTTCCTCGCGCTCGCGCCGCGTGAGGCGTGGCACGAGCTGGTGGTGGTGCACGCGCTGCGACCTCCGGACGGTGATCTCGCGCGGCTCCCCCGCCTGCTCGAGATGTACGTCGTGCGCTCGCTCGACGTGACGATCCTCCTCGTGCTGTCGCTCCCGCTGGTGATCCTCGGGAGCCGTCGACGGCTCGGCCTCGCGTCGCTCTTCGCGATGGCGCTGGTGGTGACCTCGTTCCTCGCCGCCGCGGCGTGGTGGAACCAGTACGACGCCGCGCTCGCGCCGTTCATCGTGCTGACGCTGGGCGCGGGGCTGGCAGGCGGCTTCGAGCGCCTCTCGGGGCGTGTGCGCGTGCTGGCGATCGCGGTCGTGCTCGGCCTCGGCGCGCGGCACCTGCCGAAGGCGTGGGAGCGGCCGCCGCGGCAGGAGCCGGTCCCCGCGCTGGGCGACGCGCCCTGCGCCTTCTCGAACGCGGAGGTGCTCGTCGCCGATCGCTGGCCGGCGCTCATCGCGCCGCCGCTGATCGACAGCTATGGGCAGGCCCTCGCCGACGCCGCGAGAGAAGGGCGCTTCGAGACGATCGGCGAGGCGTTCGCTTCACAGACGGCCCAGACGAGCTTCCGTCGCCAGCTCGTTCAGTGCGGGGAGGTCTTCGCGGGCTGGCGCGGCGACTGGCACCTCGACGCCGTCTCGAAGGCCGCGCTCGGGCAGCAGTTCGTCGAAGCGGCGCCCGGCGTCTGGCGTCGGCGCGACGGCCCCTGACTCAGCGCCACTCGAACGCGCGCTCCTCGCGCGTGAAGGGGTCGAGCTCCGCGGGGTAGCCGACCTCCCACAGCGTCAGCGGCTCGGGCGGGGCCTTCGGGCAGTGGAAGTTCTGCTGGGCCTCGAGGCCGGCGCGGAACGTGTCGAGGGCGATCTCGCCGCGCGAGACCGCCGTCAGGCCGCCGACCAGCATGCGCACCATGTGGCGCGCGAAGCCGTCGCCGACGAAGCGCAGCGTGACGCCCGAGGGCTGCGGTAGCAGCTCGACGGCGCGCACCGTGCGCGGCCGGAGCTCGCTCGTCTTGAAGTGAAAGACGCGGAAGTCGCGGGTGCCGGGCACGAGCTCGGCGGCCCGGGCGAGCAGCGCGCGGTCTCCCGCGGCGGCGTCGTCGAGCTGGTAGCGGTACTCCTTCGACGACGCGCTCCACGCGGCGTGGAAGCCCGGCTTCGCGTCCTTCGCGAGGTGGACGCGGAGATCTTCGGGGAGCAGCGCGTTCAGCCGGGGGACGAGCGAGGCCGCCTCGACCTCGCGCTCGAGCCGCATGCTCAGCACCTGCATGCGCGCGCTCACCCCGCGATCGGTGCGCCCCGCGACGACCGGGTTCCGCGAGAGCCCCGCCTGCGCGAAGGCGTGGAGCAGCTCCCGCTGCACGGTGCGGAGCGCGCCCTGCTGCTGGAACCCGTGGAAGCCGGCGCCCCGGTACCAGCACCAGAGCGCGACCATCCTGAACGGGTGCAGGCTCACTTCGCCGCGAGCTTCGCCATCGCGCGCTTCAGCTCGGAGTGGATCGCGTCGACGTCGGGCTTCTTCCACTTCGCGCGATCCTCACGGACGAAGGTGGTGAGGTCCTTCCGGTTGTCGAACATCGCCACGCGCAGGTCGAACGTGCGCGTGCGGTACACGCCCTTCTCCTCGAAGAGCCGCTCGACGGTGATGGTGTCGGGCTTGCCGGAGATCGACGTGAGGTACGCCATGTCGTCGCAGCCGTACTGGCTCAGCATGACCTCCATCGGCACCGAGTGGTGGAGGATCGAGCCCTGCCCGTCGGGCCGCCCGCGCTCGATGTTCTTGCGCCGCGACTCGGCGGGCTCGACCTGAATGTAGAGGACCGCGGCCTTCGAGAGGATCGCCTCCGAGAGCTGCTGGAACGCGGCGCCGTAGCCGACCGGCGGCGTCAGCGGGAACGCGGCGCCGTTGGGCCCTCCGCGCGCGGCTTCGATCACCACCGTGCGGCCCTTCTTGTCGAGCGCCGCCTGCTTGTTGCGCGCCGCGAGATCCGCCTGGCACTCCGCCTCGAGCGCCTGGGCCACCGCCTTGCGGATGCGGTACGGCACCTCGCCGAGGTGCTGCGGGAGCCCCACCTTCGCGTGCGCCGCGTCGAGGCGATCGAACAGGAGCTGCGCCGCCGACGCGGGGGCGTGCTGCGTGCCGGCGATGAGATCCGCGTAGTCCTCGTTGAGCAGCTCGATCAGCGCGGCCCACTCCCACTCGTCCTGGAACGGCCGGTTCGGGCCCTTGTAGAAGGCGTACTTCCACCCGTGCTTGAGCAGCTCGTCGTCGATGCGATGCATGAAGTGCACGTACGGGTAGTCGTCGAGCTGCAGCGTCTCGCCGATGTGCATCTCGGTGAGGCACTGCTCCTTCGTGAGGCTGGCGAGGTACTTGCGGAGCTCCGACTTGCCCGAAGCCGGGAGCGAGAAGAGCAACAGCGTCTCGATGAGTTCGGTGGCCATGCACGATCAGGTAGCACGAAGGTCACGCCGTCGAGCGACCGACGTGACCTCGCGCAAATCGTGCGCAGCTCAGTTCAGCAGCACGCTCATGGGAGCGAAGTGCTCCGACTTCTCGGCGGCGCGCACCTGCACGCGGAGATCGCCCAGCTCGAACAGCTCGGCCCAGTCCCAGAGGGCGCCGGCCTGCGACGCCTCGAGGTCGATGCCCATCACGCCCGAGGCCTGGTGCACCACGAGCGTGACGGGGAGCTCGAGGTGCGCGACCTCGAGCGGGCTCTCGTTGCCATTCGAGAGCCGCAGCCAGAGGTGGAGCTCGACCGGCACCGTGCCGCGCGCGAGGCCGAGCTCGTTGTCACCCATCCACTGCACGCGGAGCGCGGTCGGCTCGGCGAGGAGGATCTTCGCGCGCGCGAAGGTGAGGCCGTTCGGCGGGAGCTGCGAGGCGGAGAAGCGGAACTCCGGCAGGCTCGCGCTCAGCCGCGTCAGCCCGAGCACGGTGCCCGCGCGATCCCACCCGGCCTGCGCTTCGATCCACCCGTCGTCGAAGGCGAAGTGCACCGGCGCCCGCTCAGTGCCGTACTGGACGCGCCGCGTGGTGAAGACGCCCTCGGAGCCCACGGGGAGGATCCGGAAGAGCTGCGGCTCGGCCTCGAGGCGGTTCCGCGCGCTCACCGCGGGCACCTCCTCGCGCGGCGTCGACTCGTCGACCGCCGGCACCGCACCTTCACCGCACCCGACTCCGAGAACGACCAGCGCCACCAGGAGAGGCTTCATGACGACCTCCGTGCCTTGCGTGATGACGCTAAGCACCCAGGGTGCGTCGTCAACCCACACGCGCCGGAAGCTGAGTCGTCTCGTGGAGTTGGAGACGTGGTATTCGACGCTCGTGGCGCTGAAGACGCTCGGGAAGTACCAGCTCGTCAAGCAGCTCGCCGTCGGGGGCATGGGCGAGGTCTGGCTGGCGCGTCAGAAGGGGCCGGTCGGCTTCGAGAAGCTGGTGGTGGTGAAGACGCTCCTGCCGCACCTCAAGGAGGACCAGGAGTTCGTCAACATGTTCTTCGACGAGGCGCGCATCGCCGCGGCGTTGAACCACCCGAACATCGCGCAGATCTACGACCTCGGCGAAGAGAAGGGCGAGTACTTCATCGCGATGGAGTACGTGCACGGCCTCTCGCTGCGCGACGTGGTGGTGTACGCGCTCGAGAAGGGCACGCCGCTGCCGGTGGCGCTCAAGTGCCGCGTCATCGCCGACGCGGCCGCGGCGCTCGACTTCGCGCACCAGGCGAAGACGCCCTCGGGGCAGCCGCTCGATCTGATCCACCGCGACGTGAGCCCGCAGAACATCCTCATCGGCTTCAACGGCGCGGTGAAGCTGATCGACTTCGGCGTGGCGAAGGCGGCCAACAAGCTGGTGCGCACCGCGACGGGCATCATCAAGGGCAAGTACGCGTACATGTCGCCCGAGCAGGCGTACGGCAAGCAGCTCGACGGGCGCAGCGACGTGTTCGGCCTCGGCACGGTGTTCTGGGAGATCCTCTGCACCGAGCGGCTCTTCAAGCGCGACGGCGAGACCGAGACGCTGCAGGCGGTGGTGGGCGCGGAGATCCACCCGCCGTCGATGCTCGATCGCACGGTGCCGAAGTCGCTCGACCCCATCGTGCTCAAGGCGCTCTCGCGGGAACTGCCCGGGCGCTACGAGAGCGCCGCGGCGTTTCAGCGTGCCATCGAGGGCTGGCTGAGCAAGCAGCGGCTGCCCGCGACCACCGCGCACCTCGCGGCGTTCATGAAGCAGCTCTTCCCCGACGAGGCAGAGGCGCTGCCGCTGGCCAACGCCGAGACGACGCTGTCGACCGACAAGTCGGGCGCGGCCATCGAGCCGCCGCAGGTGAAGGCGCCCGAGAAGGTGCGCGCCAACCAGGTGCGGGTGCTCGATCAGCGCGAGCTCGAGGCGCGGATCTCGGGCACGCAGCCGGGCGATCACCTCCGCGGCATGTTCTTCAACGCGCTCATCTCGGCGGTGCTGCGCTCGGTGGGGCCGGCGGCCGAGCCGAAGGTGCGCAAGGCCGCGCTCGAGCCGCGCGCGTACGTCGACTCGCTCACGTACCCCACGGCCGAGTTCCTCCGCATGCTGTGGAAGTCGGTGGAGCTGCTCGCGCCGAAGCTCCACAGCGTCGACGAGGCCTTCGAGCAGCTCGGGCTCTACACGATGGACGCGCTGCTCAAGTCGCCGTTCGGGCGCTCGCTCGAGACGCTCCAGCCGAGCGGACCGCGGGCGCTCTTCAAGCCGCTCCTGGCGACGCTCAACCCGATGATCGCGCCCGGCAACCGGCTGGTCGCCGAGGCGACGGACCGGCGCGCGCGCCTCGTCTTCAAGGAAGAGGTGCTGCCGCTGCAGCTCTACATCGGCCTCATCCGCTCGCTCTTCGCCGCGTTCTTCGAGCTCGAGCTCGACGCGCGCTGGGAGAAGACCGCCGCCGAGCGGGTCGAGCTCACTCTCGAGTGGTGACGGCGTCGTGACCCTCGATCGCGAGGTGCGCCCGCGCACCCGGCCCGGCCGCCTCGCGGCGCTCGATCGCTGGCTGGTGCACGAGGCCGCGTCGCTCCTCGACGGCCGCGGGGCGATCGTCGACTTCGGCTTCGGCGAGAGCCCGGTGACGACGCTCGAGCTCGCCGCCGCGGTGCGCGCCCGCACGCCGACGCTGCGCGTGGTGGGCATCGAGCGCCGCGTCCATCTGCCGGTCGACGGCCTCGCGCTGGTGGCGGGGGGCTTCGAGGCCTGTGCGGCCATCGCGCCCGCCGCGGTGGTGCGCGCCCTCAACGTGCTGCGCGCCTACCGCGAAGACGAGCTCGAGCCCGCCCGGTCGATGCTCGGGGCCGGCCTGGTGGAGGGCGGCCTGCTCGTCGAAGGGAGCACCGACACCGAGGGGCACGTGACCTGCGCGTGGCTCCTGCGCAAGCGCGGCGGCGGCGTGGTGCGCGAGGCGCTCCTCTTTCACACCGACTTCTCGCGCGGCTTCTCGCCGTGGCTCTTCCGCGACTGGCTGCCGCGCGACCTGCGCCGGAGCGTGCGGCCGGGCACGCCGATCCATCTCCTGCTCAGCGACTGGGAGCAGCGCGCCCGGGCCG
This sequence comes from Myxococcota bacterium, assembly GCA_049322495.1. Lineage (GTDB taxonomy): Bacteria > Myxococcota > Myxococcia > Myxococcales > Myxococcaceae > Archangium_A. The sequence goes on from JBMORD010000324.1 coordinate 5,687, forward strand.
GCGGGGAGACCGGCGCTCAGGCGCGCTTCCTCTCTTCGCTCGCGCCGCCGCTCGTCAGCACCGACTGGGAGCGCGAGCACGGCTTCGTGCGCTGGGAGCCCTCAGGCGGCGAGTGACGCGGGCGCCCCGAAGCGCGCCGCGAGCCAGTCGAGGAACATGCGCTTGGCGACCAGCTCGAGGCTCATGCTCGAGGTGTGCATGATGCGCTCGGTCAGCACCCGGTGCATCGCGTCGCGCTCGTCGCGCAGGAGCTCCGCCGCGGCCGCGGGGTTGTCGGACGCGGTGAAGTCGGCCGTCGCCGCGACCACCCACGCCCAGCCGACGAACTCCGCGCGCTGCTGGGGGCTGGCGTCCCAGTGGCGGAAGACGAGGGCGAGCTCCTTGTCGAGCTCGACCCTCGAGATGATGTGGAAACCCTGATCGAACATGGGGAGGTGTCCGTCCTTTCGTTGCTTTGACCAGCACGCATTGCAGGACGCGATCCCGGACTAACGCCGCGGCATGACTCGGAATGAACGGGTCCCTCGTCAGGCGCGGGGTCCGGGGTAACCTCCGCTCCCCATGCCGGGTGGAGGCTCGAGGTGATGCTGCTCGTCGTCGCGGTGCTGGCCGCGACCCCGGTTTCTCAGGACTCGGGCTACGAGGACCGCCTCATCGCCTGGGGCCTGGGGTTGCACGCGCGCGAGCCCGAGCCGGCGCCCGAGGGGAAGGTGCTCGAGGAGGTGCTCGTCGCCAGCGAAGACGTCTTCGCGCCGAGCGATCCGTACCCGCTCTTCCTCAACCTCATCCACATGAAGACGCGGGAGCCGGTGATCCGCCGCGAGGTGCTGCTCAAGGTCGGCGACGTGTGGAACCCGCACCGGGTGCTCGAGACCGAGCGCAACCTGCGGCGGCTGTTCCTGCTCGCGGTGGTGAAGATCGTCCCGGTGAAGGGCAGGGCGGGCGGCGTGGCGATGCTGATCGTCGCGAAGGACCGCTGGAGCCTCCGGCTGTCGAACAGCTTCACGCTCATCGGCTCGCTCCTCCAGTTCCTCCAGCTCCAGCTCGTGGAGGTCAACTTCAACGGCTGGGGCCAGCAGCTCGCGCTCAACACCACCGTGCGCCTGGACACCGTCTCGGTCGGGCAGCTGTTCATCGAGCGGCGGCTGTTCGGCTCGCGCTGGTACCTCGGCGAGAGCGCGGCGCTGATCTTCAACCGGCAGACCGGCGCGCTCGAGGGCACCACCGGCGCGGTGAGCTTCGGGCAGCCGATCATCAACCTCGACCCGCAGTGGGCCTTCATGCTCGACGGCTCGTGGAACGTGCGCACGCGGCGCGTGTTCCGCGGGGCGAGCGTGTGGCAGGTGCCGTACCCCGACGCGTCGGGCGGGGACACGGTGCCGCTCGTGTACTCGGTGCGCGAGTTCGCCGCCGAGGCGACGCTCACCCGCAGCTTCGGGCGCGAGCTCAAGGTCGACGTCTCGGGCGCGCTCGGGGGCTACTCGCGGCAGTACCGGCCGACGCTGGTCGAGGGTGAGAAGGCCGACTGGCTCACCGCGAACTACCTGCCGCGGTCCGAGAACGTGACCTCCCTCTCGGGGTACGTGCGCGCCTTCCCCTCGGACTTTCGCGTGCTGCGCAACATCGACACCTTCGAGCTCTCGGAAGACTTCCAGCTCGGCTGGGTCGCGCAGGGCGGCGCGCGCTGGGCCTTCCCGCTGCCGTTCGCGCCGTCGAACTTCGTCGAGCTCGGCGCGTCGCTGCGCTACCGCGTGTACGCGGCCGACGATCTCTTCACCGTCACCGTGGCCGGGGGCGTGCGGCTTCGGCCGGGGCTCGAGCCCGCCAACCAGCGCTTCGCCGCGGAGGTGAGCAACTACAGCCCGCAGTTCTGGGGCGGGCGCTTCGTGGCGCGCGTGCTGGTCGACCTGAAGGGGAACGATCTCGACAACCGGCAGCTGCTCCTCGGCGGGTCGACCGGGCTGCGCGGCGCGTTCCCCGAGCAGTTCAGCGGCCGCAACATGGTGCTCGGCAACTTCGAGTACCGCGCCCGGCCCCTCGAGCTGTGGACGAACTGGCTCGGGCTGGTGCTGTTCTACGACGTGGGCTCGGCGTTCGATGTGCGGCCGTCGCTCACCCACAGCGTGGGCATCGGGCTCCGGCTGCTCCTCCCGCAGCTCAACAAGGAGGTGCTCCGCGTCGACTTCGGCCTGGTCTTCGGCGGCGCGATCCCCGGCGCGGATCGCCTCAACGCCAGCTGGGGGCAGGTCACCGACCTGCGCCCCGACTTCCTCGACCAGCCTTTGTAGTTTGCTCCGGTCGTGCGCGGCGCCTCGCAAACAGCCGCGAGGCACCACCACGACCCCGGCGTCAGCTCACTCGAGGCCGATCGCCTTGCGGAACGTCGCGTCGGTCGGCGCGTCGACGGTGAAGTGCGCCATCTGGCCGCCGAGCGCGTGAATGCCCGACTCCCACGCGATCTGGATCTGCACCTTGCCGTTCTTGTCGCTGGTGAGCGCGAAGTTCGAGTTGATGGTGTCGCGCAGGTCGCCCATGCCGAAGCTCGAGCCGTCGATGCCGTCGCCGTTGTTCAGCTTCGGCAGCCGCGCCGAGATGTCCTTCACCAGGTTCGTCATCTGCTGCTGCGTCAGCAGCTGGTCGAGCTTCACCTGCTTGCCCGTCGACGCGTCCCACGTCGAGAGCGCGGTGCCGTGGTTGGGGTGCGCGCCGCCGGTGTACGAGCTGTACGCGTCGCTCACGCTGAACAGCTTCCCCGCGGTGCCCACGCCGCTCATGGTGTGGCTCGCGTCCCAGTCGAGCTGGGCCCACTCCGAGGGCTCCTTCTTCTGCGCCTCGATCTCGGACTTCCAGTCCGACGCGGTCTGCTTGATCGACTCGGCGCCGTCGCTGAGGGTCAGCTTCTTGCCGCCCGGGCCGGTGAGGGTCACGCGCACGTCCGTCTGCTCGATCGCGCACGCCTTGCCGTTGACCTTGTCGGTGAGCTTCTCCTTCAGCTCCTTCACCTCGGCCGCGTAGCCCTTCGGCAGCTGGAGCTTCTCGGTGACCGCCGGTCCGTCGCCGATCTGCGCGCTGGTGATCTTCAGCGACGCCGCCTTCGCGCCAGCGCCCCAGCCCGCCGCCGCCGTCTGGCTCGAGGCCGCCGTGTCCTTCGCGGGCTTCGACGGGGTCTTCTGCTGAGCGGCGGCGGTGCGAACCTGCGACGACTTGACGGACGAGACCATGGAACCTCTCGGGGGGAAGGGGTTGGCGCACTGAACCCGGAGCCGGGCCCGCTGTGCAACTGCTTCGTGCTGTTTCGCTCGAGAGAGAAAAGTTCAGCGGAGCTCGATGCGGCCCGGCACGTCGCCGAAGTGAAACTCGTCGCCGCTGAGCACCTGGCGCGAGGTGATGCGTTCGCCCTGGTACCAGGTGCCGTTCGAGGAGCCGAGATCGCGCACCTCGACCACGCCGGCGGGCGAGACCACGATCTCTGCGTGCTGGCGGCTGAGGCGAGGCGAGTCGAGCGTGAGATCGCAGCTCACGTCGCGGCCGATGACGAAGCGCTCGCCGGTCACCTCGATCTCGCCGTCGGGGAGCACGAGCACCACCTGCGGCACCACGCGCACGCTCGGGTCGGTCAGATCGCCGATGCCCAGGCCCGGCTTCTGGAGCAGCGACGCGCCCGCCGGCCGCACCGACCAGCCCGTCGCCGGCTCGTCGATGACGGGCACGCGCGTCGTCTCGGGCTCGGGCTCGGGCGCGCGGACGCTCGCGCCCCGGGCGACCGGCGCGATGCGTGGCGGGGGCTCGACGCTCGCCGCCGGGGTCGAGGCCTCGAGCACGCCGTGCAGCCTGGCCCAGTTGAAGATCGCCTGGTTGACGAGGCCCTCCACGGGCACGGCCATGTCGCGGCTCATCTGCTCGAGGAGCGCGTGGAGCTCGGGGGAGAGGGTGACGTTCATCTCGCGCGCAGCACAGCACATCCGCGTCCGTTCGGCTCGCAGGGCTGCTACGAGCGGGGCATGCGCCACCTCGTCCTCCTGACGCTCCTCAGCTCCCTCCCGGCGATCGCCGAGGAGGGCATGTGGCTGTTCAACGCCTTCCCCGCCGAGCAGGCGAAGAAGGATCTCGGCTTCGCGCCCGATCAGGCGTGGCTCGATCGCGTGCGCCTCGGGAGCCTCCGGCTCGCCAACGGCTGCAGTGCCTCGCTGGTCTCGCCCGACGGCCTGGTGATGACCAACCACCACTGCATCCGCTCCTGCCTCGAGGACCTGTCGACGCCGCAGCGCGATCTCCTCGCCACGGGCTTCCTCGCCGCGGGCCGCGAGCAGGAGGAGCGCTGCCCGAAGTTCGAGGGCAACCAGCTGCTGGAGATCACCGACGTGAGCGACGCGGTGCTCTCGGCGACGAAGGGCGCCTCGGGCGCCGAGTTCCAGAAGAAGCTCAAGGCCGAGGTGTCGCGCCTCGAGTCCGAGTGCAGCCGGGGCGACGCCACGCGCCGCTGTGACGTGGTGACCCTGTTCCACGGGGCGAGGTTCCACCTCTACACGTACCGGCGCCTGCAGGACCTCCGCGTGGTGTTCGCGCCGGAGTTCCAGATGGCCGCCTTCGGTGGCGACCCCGACAACTTCAACTTCCCCCGCTACGGGCTCGACGTCGCGTTCCTCCGCGTCTACGTCGACGGCAAGCCGGCGAGCACCCCCGAGCGGCTGCGCTGGGCGAAGAAGAGCGCGAAGGAAGGCGACGTGGTCTTCGTGTCGGGCCACCCGGGCGGCACCGAGCGCGCGCTCACCGTGGCGCAGTACGAGTTCCTGCGCGACGTCTCGCTCCCGTGGAACATCGGCGCGCTGGCCGAGCTGCGCGGCCGCCTCGACGAGTGGGCGAAGCAGTCCCCCGAGCGCGAGCGGGTGGTGAAGTCGAAGCTCCGCGCCGTCGAGAACTCGCTCAAGGCGCTGCGCGGGCGGCGGGAGGCGCTGGTGGCGCCCGGCTTCCTCGAGGGCAAGCGCGCGGCCGAGGCCGAGCTCCGCGCGAACGCCCCGGAGCACACCCGCGCCGCATGGGACGAGATCGCCGCCGCGCTCGGCGTGCAGCGCGCGCTGTACGTCGACTACCTCATGCGCGAGGGCGCGCAGGCCTTCCAGTCGGATCTCTTCGCCCACGCGCGACGGCTCGTGCGGCTCCCGGTCGAGCTCCAGAGGCCGAACCCCGAGCGGCTGCGGGAGTACACCGACGCGCAGCGGCCCGCGCTGGAGCAGGGGCTCCTCGACGCCGCGCCGATCCCCCTCGAGCTCGAGCAGGCGCGGCTCACCTGGTCCCTGAGCCGGCTGCGCGAGGTGTACGGCGCCGACGACCCGTTCGTGAAGAAGGTGCTCGCCGGCAGGTCGCCCGACGATCGCGCCGCGGACCTGGTGCGCGGCACGAAGGTCGGCGATCCCTCCTTCCGCAAGGCCTGGCTGGCGAAGCCCGGCAAGCCCGAGATCGACCCGATGCTCGCCTTCGCCGCCCTCGTCGACGGCGAGGCGCGCGCGGTGCGCAAGCGCTGGGAAGACGAGGTCGACGCAGCGGTGAAGAAGAACATGGAGCTCGTCTCGGAGGCGAAGCGCGCCAGCGGCGCCGTCACCGGGGCGCCCGACGCGACCTTCACGCTCCGGCTCTCGTACGGGCGCATCAAGGGCGTCGCCGGCCAGCCGTCGATGACCACCGTCAGGGGCCTCTTCGAGCGGGCCGCGCCGGGCAAGCCTCCCTACGCCGTCACCGAGCGCTGGCTGGCGGCGAAGGCGAAGCTCGACCCCGCGACGCCGTACAACGTGGCCACCACCAACGACATCATCGGGGGCAACTCCGGCTCGCCGCTCGTCGACCGCGGCGGTGACGTGGTGGGCCTGGTGTTCGACGGCAACCTGCCGTCGCTCGGCGGGAACTTCGGCTACGAGCCCGCCGGCAACCGCACCGTCGCCGTGCACGGAGACCTGATCCTCACCGCGCTCGAGAAGGTCTACGGCGCCGGCCAGGTCGCGAAGGAACTCCTGCGACCGTGAGGGCGTCCCAGCGCTGTCAGTGATTCGGGGCTCCGCGCGTTGAGACCACAGGCGCGGTCGCACATGCTCCGCGCGCTGCGATCACAACCCGTGTTCCGGAGACCGATGAGCGACTCGAAGAACAGCTACCTCGATCAGGTGGTGGAGCAGCAGGCCCAGCTCGAGCAGAACCTGAAGGCCAAGCGGGCGATGAGCCTGCCCGCGTCGCAGTCGGCGCCGGTGGCGATGCGGCGCCAGGCGCTCGCCGTGCCCGCGCAGGCGCTCGCCGAGCCCCCCGCCAGCAACGCCGTCGACGTGCGCATCACCGGCTTCTGGCGCTGGAAGACGGTCATCGTGCCGCCCAACGCCTACGTGGTGCACACCCGGCGCGGCGTCGCGGAGCCGCTCCACCTCGGGCTCGGCGTCTCGTTCCCGTACGATCCCACCACCGACGCGTTCCTGGTGGTGCCCGGCGCGATGCAGACCATCCTCATCAACGCGCGCTGCATCTGCCGCGAGCGTCAGGGGCTGCTGGTGCAGGGCTACGTGCAGTGGATCATCCAGGACATCGGCACCGCGTACCGCAAGCTCGACTTCAGCGACGTCGAGGACCCGATGCGGGTGGTGAACCTCCAGCTCAAGGAGCAGGCGGAGGCGGCGATCAAGGACAAGGTCGCCACCATGAGCATCGACGACGTGCTGTCCGACAAGCAGCCGATCATCGAGGAGCTCACCGCGCGCCTGCGCAGCGTCGCGGAGGGCGCGGGCGGCACTGACAAGGGGCTCGGGCTGCGCATCGTCACCGTGCAGGTGAAGGAGGCGGTGGTGAGCAGCTCGGAGCTCTGGGAGAGCCTCCAGAAGCCCTTCCGCGCGGAGCGGGCCCGCATCGCGCGCCTCGCGCAGCTCGAGGCCGACGAGCTCGTCACGCAGCGTGAGCTCGAGCAGTCGCGGCGGCAGGAGCTCGCCCAGCTCGAGTCGGAGCGGGAGCTCGCCGCCCGCCGCGCGCAGTCGGAGGCCGAGCGCTTCGACCGCGAGCAGGCCGAGCACGCGCGCCGCGCGAAGACCGAGCAGGAGAACGCCCGCACGCTCGCGGCCGAGAGCACCACCACCCACCTCAAGAACCTCGCGCTCGAGAAGCAGCGGCACGCCGCCGACCAGGACTTCCAGCAGGCGAAGACCGAGGCCGCCCTCGCGCACGAGAAGCGGGTGCTCGAGGCGACGCTGGCCCTCGACGTGGCGCGCGCCGCCGCGGCGCTGGAGGCCGCCAGACACCAGACGGCCGCCACCGCCCTCGCGCAGGGCGTGGAGAACGCCCTGACCCCGGCCGCGCTCCAGGCGCGCCTCCTCGAGACGCTGCCCGCGCTGCTCGAGAAGCTGCCGAAGCCGGCGGAGCTCAAGGCGGTGCAGATCGGCAGCGGCGACGCCGTGCCCGGCGCGCTCGCGCAGGTGCTCGCGGTGGTCGACGCGCTCAAGGCGACGAAGGACAAGAGCTGACGGTCAGAGCCAGTGCCGCAGGCGGTAGGCGACCCACGACAGCGCACGCTGCAGCAGGCCGTAGCCGCGCACGTGCTCCATCGTCACCCGGTGGCAGTGCTGCAGGTCCTCGAGGAACAGCTTCTCGAGGCTCGCCGCGAACGCCGGCTCGGTGACGATGGCGTTGACCTCGAGGTTCTGCCGCAGCGAGAGCGGGTCGAGGTTGGCCGAGCCGATGGTGGCCCACGCGCCGTCGACCACCGCCGTCTTCGCGTGGAGCACGCGCCCGGCGTTCCACTCGTAGACCTCGATGCCCTGCTTGAGCAGGCGCGGGTAGAGGCCGCGCGCGGCGTAGAGCACGAGCTTCACGTCGGTGGTGGCCGCGAGGATCACCCCCACGCGCACGTTGCGCCGGGCCGCCGCGACGAGCGCCTTCACCAGCTTCGCCGGCGGGAGGAAGTACGCGTTGGTGACGAAGATGCGCTCCTTCGCGGCGCGGAAGGCGTTCTCGTACGCCCGGCGGATGCCCTTGCGGTCGAGCGCGAAGTCGTTGCCCACCACCTTGAGCTTCTCGCAGCCGGCGATGCGCGGCCGGTTGAAGCGCCGCTGCTCGAAGGCGGGCCCCTTGTGCTGCAGCCAGGTGGTGAGGAAGAGCCGCTCGAGCGCCGCGGCGTCGGGGCCGGAGATGCGCACGTGGGTGTCGCGCCAGCCGTGGCCGCCGTCGACCACCGCCGCGTAGTCGTTGCTCAGGTTGAGGCCGCCGGTGAAGCCGATGACGCCGTCGACGATCAGCGACTTGCGGTGGTTGCGGCGGCTCACCTTGGCGAAGGCGCGCGAGAGCGAGCCGACGTACTTCCACGGGCGGAAGACGAGCACCTTGATGCCCTCGCTCCGGAGCGACGCGAGCGTGATGTCCGACACGTCGCTGCCCCAGGAGTCGTACATCACCAGCACCTCGACGCCGGCGCGCGCGCGCTCGACGAGGGCCTCGAGGAAGCGCGTGCCCGTCGCGTCTTCACGGAGGATGTACGTCTCGAGGCAGATGGTGCTCTTCGCGCTGGCGATCGCCGCCAGCATCGCGGGGTAGGCCTGGAAGCCGTCCTTGAGGAGCGCCACGCGGTTGGGGCCGACGCGCACCTCCGCGTACGGCTCGCGTTCATCCTTCGGGGGGAGCGTCAGCGGCGCGGCCATGCCTCACCTGATCCCCACCGCGTGGAGGCGCGCATAGGCGCCGCCGCGGGCGATGAGCTCGTCGTGACGGCCCTGCTCGACCACGCGCCCCTCCTCGAGCACCACGATGAGCTCCGCGTGGCGCACCGTCGAGAGGCGGTGGGCGATCACCAGCGTGGTGCGATCCTTCATCAGCTCCTCGAGGCCGGCCTGCACCTCGGCCTCGGTCGCGGCGTCGAGCGCGCTGGTCGGCTCGTCGAGCACCAGCAGCGACGGCTCCTTGAGGAACGCCCGCGCGATGGCGAGGCGCTGCCGCTGGCCACCCGAGAGCCGCGCGCCCCGCTCGCCGACGTCTTCGTCGAGGCCCTTCGCGAAGCCCTTCACGAAGTCCGCCGCGTGGGCGCGCTCGAGGGCCGTCCACAGCTGCGCCTCGGTCGCGTCCTCCCGGCCGAGCTGGAGGTTCTCCCGCACCGAGCCCGAGAGCAGCACCGGCTCCTGCGGCACCCACGCGAGCTGCGCGCGCACGCTGCGGCGCGAGTACGTGTCGAGCGCGACGCCGTCCCACCACAGCGAGCCTGACGTCACCTGCGCGTGGCCGAGCAGCGCCGCCACCGCCGTCGACTTGCCCGCGCCGCTCGCGCCCACCAGCGCCACGTGCGCCCCGGCCGGCACCTCGAAGCTGAGCCCGCGCAGCGCCTCGCGCCCGTCGGCGTAGGTGAGCCGCACCTCGTCGAAGCGCAGGCTCCGCCTCAGCGGCGGCGCGACGCCTCCCGCATCGGCCTCGGGCTGGGCGTCGAGCACCTCGAAGAGGCGCGTCGCGGCTCCCGCGCCGAGCGAGATCTGCGACGCGGTGTGCGAGAGCGCCTTCACCGGCTGGTACAGCAGCAGCGCCGCCGCGAGGAACGAGACCAGGCTCCCGGCGAGCGCGGGGTCGGTCTGCACCGCGCGCGCGCCCACCACCAGCGCCGCCGCGACGCCGATGATGCCCAGGTACTCGGTGGTCGGGCTGAACGCCCCGCGGATGAAGAGCGAGCGCTTCATCACCGACAGGTAGTGCGTCTGCTCGGCGTCGAAGCGCTCGAGCGCCTGCGGCTCGGCGCGGTACGCCTGCACCACCGGCAGGTTGTGGAGCTGCTCGGTGACGATCATCGACAGCTGGCCGAGCGACGCCTGCGACCTCGTGGCCTGCTTCTTCGCCCCGCGGGCGAAGCGCGACACGGGGATGATCGTCCCCGGCAGCACGATGAAGGTGACGAGGAACAGCCGCCAGTCGGTGACGAGGCACACCACCAGCAGGCCCAGCACCTGCAGCGAGTCCTTCGTGAGGCTCGCCAGCGCCTGGCCGGCGGAGAACTCGAGCTGCGCGACGTCGGCGGTGAAGCGCGACAGCAGCTCGCCCGAGTGGCGCTGCTCGAACCACTTCGGAGGGAGCGTCAGCAGCCGCCCGTACAGCTCCTCGCGCAGCCGCGAGAGCACGCCCTGTGAGACGCGGCCCATGAGGCCGGTGTGGAGCCACGCCGCGAGCGCCCGGAGCATCGCCACGCCGACGATGGCCAACGGCAGCCGGGTCGAGAGATCGTCACGCCCGAACTGAAAGGGGCCCCAGGTGACGTCTCCGCCCGCCACCAGCGAGCGCAGCAGCGGCCCCACCAGCGAGGCCCAGACCGAGCCCGCGGCGGCCGCGAAGAGCGACATCGCGACCGCGATCGCCAGCGTGCGCCCGAACGGCCGGGTGCGCGAGAGCACCCGCAACCACACGCGCTTGTCTGGTCGGGGAGTGGGCGGGGGCAAGGGGTCGATTGCTTTCGAGTCGGGCTGCGTTAGATGGGCGGGCGCCCCATGGCTTCCAAGCGTGACTACTACGAAGTGCTCGGTGTCGAGCGCAACGCCGATGCAGACGCCCTCAAGAAGGCGTTCCGCAAGCTGGCGATGCAGTACCACCCAGATCGCAACCCGGGCGACAAGGAAGCCGAGGAGAAGTTCAAGGAGGCCTCGGAGGCCTACGAGGTGCTCTCGGACCCCGAGCGGCGCGCGCGCTTCGATCGCTTCGGCCATCAGGGCGTCGAGGGCTTCGGCGGCGGCGCCGGCTTCAACAACGTCAACATCAACGACATCTTCGGCGAGATCTTCGGCGACATCTTCGGCGGTGGCCGCGGGCGTCGCGCGGCGCGCAACCGGGGCGCCGATCTCCGCTACAACCTCGAGCTCACCTTCGAGGAGGCGGCCTTCGGCACCGAGGTCTCGGTGAAGATCCCCCGCCCGAAGCGCTGCAACAGCTGCGACGGCACGGGCAGCAAGAGCAAGCAGCAGCGCCAGTGCCCGACGTGCGGCGGCGCGGGCGAGGTGCGCTTCACGCAGGGCTTCTTCGCCGTGGCGCGCACCTGCAACCAGTGCGGCGGCTCCGGCCAGGTGGTCGCCGACCCCTGCAAGGACTGCCGCGGCGTCGGCAAGGTCGAGTCGGTCAGCGAGCTGTCGGTGAAGATCCCCGCGGGCGTCGACACCGGCACGCGCGTGCGGCTGGCGGGCGAGGGTGAGCCCGGCGAGAACGGCGGCCCCTCGGGCGATCTCTACGTGGTGGTGCACGTCAAGGAGCACCCGCTCTTCCACCGCGAGGAGTACGAGGTGTTCTGCGAGGTGCCGATCAGCTTCGTGCAGGCCGCGCTCGGCGCGCAGCTCGAGGTGCCGACGCTCGACGGCATGGTGAAGATGAAGGTGCCGGAGGGCACCCAGAGCGGGAAGATCTTCCGCCTCAAGGGCAAGGGCATCCCCCACCTCCAGGGCAACGACCGCGGCGATCAGCACGTGCGCGTGGTGGTCGAGACGCCGCAGAACCTCAGCCACAAGCAGCGCGAGCTGCTCATGAAGTTCGCCGAAGCGTCGGGTGAAGACGTCAACCCGCAGAGCAAGAGCTTCTTCGCGAAGGTGAAGGAGCTCCTCGGGACCAAGGGATGAGCTGGAAGAGCGGCTTCACGCGGTTCCTCGAGAGCGACCCCGAGCGGCTGCACTTCGCCGCCCACAGCCATCACTACTGGCCCGACGCCAGCTTCGAGGCGCACCAGCAGGCGTGGGTCGACGCCGCGCGCCTCGCCGACGAGAAGTGGGACGTGGTCTTCGGCGAGGTGTGGCCCGAGGCGCAGAAGCACGTGGCGCGCGAGCTCGGCCTGCCCTCGCACGACAGCGTCGTCTTCGCCCCCAACACGCACGAGTTCGTCCTGCGGTTGCTCTCGTGCCTCCCCGAGCGCGCGAAGGTCGTCACCAGCGACTCCGAGTTCCACTCCTTCGAGCGCCAGACGCGGCGCCTCGAGGAAGAGGGCCTGCTCGACGTCACGCGCGTGCCGAGCGAGCCGTTCGACACCTTCGGCGAGCGCCTCGTGGCGGCGGCGAAGGGCGCGCAGCTCGTCTTCTTCAGCCAGGTGTTCTTCAACTCCGGCGCCGAGGCGGGCTCGCTCGATCGCCTCGTCGACGCGCTGCCGGCCGACGCGCTGGTGGTGATCGACGGGTACCACGGCTTCTGCGCGGTCCCCACCAGCCTGCGGCACGTCGGGGCGCGCGCCTTCTACGTCGCGGGCGGGTACAAGTACGCGATGGCCGGCGAGGGCGCCTGCTTTCTCCACGTGCCGCCCACGGCCGGGGCGCTGCGCCCGCGCAACACCGGCTGGTTCGCCGCCTTCGACGCGCTCGACGCGAAGCTGCAGGGCGAGGTGCCGTACTCGAGCGGGGCGATGCGCTTCATGGGCGCCACCTTCGATCCCACCGGGCTCTACCGCTTCAACGCCGCGATGCGCTGGCGCCAGGAGGTCGGGCTCACCACCGAGAAGACGCGCGCGCACGCCCACGCGCTCCAGTGGGACCTCGTCGACGAGCTGAAGGACCTGCCGCTCTCGAAGGAGCAGCTCGTGGTGCCGCTGAGCAACCCCGCGCGCGGGCAGTTCCTCACCTTCCGCACGCCCGACGCCCGCACGCTGTGCGCGGCGCTCAAGCTCCACCGCGTCTCGACCGACGCGCGCGACGATCGCCTGCGCTTCGGCTTCGCGCCGTACCACGACCGCGCCGACGTCGCGGAGCTGCTCGCGCGCATGCGCCGCGCGCTGCGCTGAGTTCCCGAGCCGAGAGTCCGTAGCATGTGAAACGCGCTCCGCCGCCGCGCGAGCGACATCGATGTCTCGAACCGTTTCGCGCCCTCGGGACTTCTCCCTCGGAGAGCGCGGTGGCACGGATGATGGAAAGCCCGCGGCGCATGATCCGCTCCGCGCTGCTGCTCACGTTGTTCCTGACTGGCTGTGGTGTCCGCGACCTCTCCGCCGGGCTCACCGACGGCGGCACCGAGGCGCTCTGCGCGCCGACCGGTCGCTCGCTCGTCAGCACCGGCGTGTACATCGCGCCCGAGGCGTGCACCGACGTGACGCTCTACGCGCTCGAGGTGCCCGACTCCGGCGTGCCCGACGCGTGGGTGCTCAAGGTCGGCTGGCCGATGTACGGCGAGTACCACGTGCTCGAGCTCACCAACCGCACCACCGGTGACACCGAGAAGGAGCTCTTCTACTCGGGCGATCCCGAGTTCACGCTCTCGTCGGGCAACTACGCGCTCGGCAGCTTCAAGATGGCGGCCGGCGACAACGCGATCGACTTCGTCGTCTACAACACGATCAGACGGGCTCCGGGCAGTACGAGCGCGTGATCAAGCGCGAGGGCTCGTTCACGCTCCACGTGACGCTCTCGAACTCGACCGGCGACTGAGCGGGTCACCCGCACGCGAGCGAGGTGATCCGCACCCGCCGCCCCCTGCGCACCCTTTGCAGCGCGGCCCGAAGTGCCGTCGTTCGGAGGGCCCGATCGGCAGGGTCTGCCGGGGACCCGTCACGCCGACGACGCGCGGTGGCGGCACATCGCTTGAAGCCGGGCGCGCCATATGCGCCCGACGCTGGCCCTGCTCCTGATCGTCTCCGGCTGCGTGACTCCCCGCGCCGCGACCGTCGCGTGGCCCGCCGCGCCCGCGGTCGAGCGTGTTCGGCTGGTCAAGACGCTGAGCGGCCAGGTCGACCTCGACGGGCCGTTCGCGCGCCTCTGGCGCAACGTGTCCGGCGCGGAGGCGCCCGTGCGCCTGTACCACCCGGTGGGCGTCGCGGTGACGGGCGAGGGCGATCTGGTCGCGGTCACCGACCAGGCGCTCGGGCAGCTCTTCCTCTTCGACTTCGCCGCGTCGGAGGTGCGCACCGTCGCGAAGGAGACCCTCGGCGGCGCCCCGGTCGGCGTCTCGCTCGAGGGTGACACCGCGTGGGTCGTGGTGCCGGCGCGGCGCGCGGCGCTCTCGTTCTCGCGGCGCGGTGAGGCGCGGCGGCTGATCAGCCTCGACGACTGCGAGCGGCCGGTCGGGCTCGCGGTCGACGCCGCGCACGATCGGCTCTACGTGTCCGACGCCTCGTCGCCGCAGGGGCAGGGCCACGCCGTTCACGCGCACGCCCTGAGCTCCGGCGCGCACGTGGCGACCATCGGTCACCGCGGCGACGCGGCGGGGCAGTTCTTCTTCCCCACCTTCCTCGCGCTCGCGCCCGACACCGGGCTCTTCGTCGCCGACACGATGAACGCGCGGGTGCAGGAGCTCGACGCCACCGGGCGCTTCGTGCGCCAGTTCGGCGAGCGCGGCGATCAGGTCGGCCAGTTCGACAAGCCCAAGGGCATCGCCACCGACTCGTTCGGCAACGTGTACGTCGTCGACTCGTTCTTCTCGGTGGTGCAGATCTTCAACCGCGAGGGGAAGCTGCTGCTCTTCTTCGGCGGGCGGGGCGACTCGCCGGGCTTCCTGTCGAACCCCGCCGGCATCGCCATCGACGCGCACAACCGCATCTACGTCACCAACGCGCTCAACTTCCGCGTCGAGGTCTACGAGCTCGTCAACACCACCGCGGCCGACAGCGGGCTCAGCGTGGTGACCGCCGGGAGATGACGTGCGCGCGCTCGCCGTCAGCGGCGCGCTCTGCGCCAGCGTCGCGCTCGCGGGGCTGACCGGCGAGGTCTCGGCCACCGGTCAGGTCCAGGTGCTCGACGCCCAGCAGCCCGGCGGCACGACGCGGCAGTCGAACGCGGCCCTGCTGTCCGAGAACCTCTCGCTCCACTACGCGGGCATGCCCTTCGGGCCGTCGGTGGCGATGCTCGCGGCGGGCCTCCACGCCAGCAACCTGAACCTCTGGTCCGACGCCGGCGCGTTCTCGGCGCGCACCGCCTCGGCGGATCTGTCGGTCGGGCTGCTGCCTCGTCGCGCCGTGCCGGTGCGCCTCTACGTGCGTGGGACGCTCGCCGAGGGCGCGCCTCAGTTCGTCCCGACGCTGGGCGGGCGCGAGAGCCTCGCCTTCGGGGCCAACGTGAACCTCGAGCCCGGCGGGTGGACGCCCGGCGTCCGCGCCGACTTCGACGAGCAGCACTTCACCGCGCCGGGCGCCGCGGAGCTCCTCGGCGATCTCCGTCGCGCCGCCACGCTCACGCTGTCCCGGCCGTTCGGCGCGCACCGGGTCTCGCTCGGCGTGCGCTTCGATCAGGAGCACCGCGCGCTGTCCGGCGACTGGTCGCGCGTGGGCGTCGACGGCCAGTGGCTGGCGCCGAACCAGCAGCTCACCCTCTCGCTCGCGCAGATCGACCGGCTGCCGCTCGTCAGCCCGCTGATGCCCGCGGCGACGCGAGAGCGGCAGGGGCGCGTCGAGTACGGGCTGCGGTGGAGCCCCCAGCTCGCGACCCAGCTGCAGGCGCGGGTGGGCGACGCGACCTTCGCCGCGGGCACGGGGGCGCTGGGGAGCGCCGGCGTCGGCGTGCAGTGGCGCCCGTGGCTCGCGCACGAGCTGACCATCGCCGGCTCGGGCGACGTCGGCTTCGCGCAGACGAGCGGCGCCGGGACCAGCTCCTCGCTCGGCGGCGCGCTGCGGCTCGGCTACGGCCGCCCGGTCGGACCGCTCAAGCTCGGCGCCGCGGCCGGCGCCACGACGCAGTGGTGCTCGTGCGTGGGGCTGAGCGAGGGGCTGCTCTCGTCGGTCGAGCTCTCCGCCAGCGTGGGCACCTGGGCCGTCGAGCGCCTCGAGGCGCGCGCGGACTACCGCTTCTCGGCGATCGACGCACCGATGGGCCGCGGCGGGCGGCGGCTCGAGCACCACGTCTCGCTCTTCTCGCGGCTGCGCGTCACCAGCTGGGGGCACGCCACGCTCACGGCCGGCTACGACGACGGGTTCCGCGACTACGTCGACGTCACGGCGAGCCTCGCCTCGCTCCACGAGCAGGCGCTGTTCGTCTCGGCGGCCTTCACCTTCTCGCTCGCGCGCGGCACGGCGACGGTCGAGGCGCGGCACTCGCGGGGCTCGGCGGTCCTCCCCGCGGGCTCGCTCGTGCAGGGGTCGCCGCTCGTGGCGCGCACCGTCACTGGCGGCACGGTGACGGCGCTGGTGCCGATCTCTCCGCGCGTCGACGCCACCCTGGGCACGCAGGCCGCGTGGACCACGCTCGACGCCGCGCCGCCGCTGGCGAACGTGGGCGTCCAGGCCGGCGTGGCGGTGCGCCTGGGCCGCATCACCGTCCTCACGCAGTACCAGCTCGGCTTCGCGCGCGCGCAGGAGCTGTCGTCCACGCAGCACTTCATCCGCCTGACGCTGACGCGGCCCTTCGAGGTGTTCTGATGCGCGCCTTCCTCCTCGCCACGGTGGTGCTGACCGGCTGCGCAGGGGCGCCGGTGCGCGTCATCGGTGAGCGGCGCGCGAGCGACCCGACCTGGGCGCGGGCCGGCGGCAGCCGCGTGCGCTTCGTCGGCACGCTCTCGACGCCGGAGCACCTCGGCATCGAGCGCTCGTGGTGGACGCGCGTGCTGGAGTTCTTCGCCGGCGAGGTCGAGCCCACCGCGCTCGCGCGCCCGGTGGCGGTGGCCTTCTCGGACGACGGGCGCCTCGCGGTGGCCGACGCCGGGCTGCGCGGCGTGCGGGTGTACGAGCCGAAGCGCCAGCAGCACGTGCTGGTGAAGGAGCGGCTCCGCGCGCCAGCCGGGGTGACCTTCGCGGGTGAGCTGCTGCTGGTGGCCGATGGCGAGCTGCGCCGCGTCTTCGCCTTCGATCGCGGTGGACACGAGGTCTCGCCGCCGTGGGCCTGGCCGACGTTCGGTCGCCCGGCGGGCCTCGCGTGGGACGCGGCGCGCGCGCGCCTCTTCGTCGCCGATCCGGCGGCGCACTGCGTCCACGTCATCAGCGCGCGCGGCAACACCACGCTCGGTCACCGCGGCGACGAGGACGGCGCCTTCAACTTCCCCACGCACGTCGCGTGGGCCGCGGAGCAGCTCTTCGTCACCGACGCGCTCAACGCCCGCGTGCAGACCTTCGATGCGCAGCTGGGCTTCGTGCGCGCCTTCGGCGGCCGCGGAGACACGCCGGGCGACACGCCGCGACCGAAGGGCCTCGCCATCGATCGCCGCGGCACGGTCTGGGTGGTCGAAGGCGCGTTCGACGCGGTGCAGGCCTTCGACGCGCAGGGGCAGCTCGTGGCGCTCTTCGGCGGCGCGGGGACGGACGAGGGCCGCTTCTGGCTCCCGTCGGGCGCGGCCATCGACGAGCGCGGCCTGCTGTACGTCGCCGACACCTGGAACGCGCGCGTGCAGGTCTTTGCGCTCGAGGAGGTGGGGCCATGATCCCGCTCGCCCTCGCGCTGCTGCTCTCGCAGGCCGACGTGCGCCTCACCAGGCACAACCTCGCGTCGACCTCGGCCAACCCGGTGCGCGCGGTGAGCGAGGGGCAGGTGTGCGTCTTCTGTCACGTTCCGCACGGGGCCTCGCAGTCGCGCGCGACGTGGAACAAGGACCTCGGCTACCAGCTCGGAGGCTCGCTCTACACGCTCTACGGCAGCTCGACGCTCGACGCGGTGCCCGGCCGCCCGAGCGGGGCGTCGAAGCTGTGCCTCTCGTGCCACGACGGCTCGCTGGCGCTCGGCTCGCTCGCCGATCTCGGCCTCTCGCGCCCCGGCAACGTCACGATGCGCAACGGCACCACCACCATGCCCGTCGGCGCGAGCAACCTCGGCGTCGACCTCCGCGACGATCATCCGGTCTCCTTCACCATCGACCCGGCCGATCCCGAGGTGCACGCGCCCGCGCCGGGCGACGCGGTGAAGCTCCAGGAGGGCGCGAGCGCGGTGAAGGACTCGGTGGAGTGCACCTCGTGCCACGACCCGCACCTGTCGACGGGCAAGTTCCTCGTGAAGCAGGACGCCCGCGGGGCGCTGTGTACCAGCTGTCACACCCGGCAGGGCTGGGTCGGCAGCGCGCACGAGCAGTCGGCGGCGCCGTACCCCGCGACGGGCACCGCCACGGTCGGCGATGCGGCGTGTCGCGCCTGCCACAAGCCACATGGCGCCGAAGGCCGCGCTTCGCTGCTCACCACCGAGAACCGCTCGGGGCCGACGCCCTACTTCTTCACCGAGGAGGCGGTGTGCATTCAATGTCACCGCCAGGGCGGCACCGGCGTCGATCCCGCGACCTCGCGCGCCGCGCCCGATCTCGAGTCACGGAGCTTCAAGCCAGCCGGCCACCCCGATGGCCTGATGCTCGACGAGCACAAGCCCGCCTACACCGCGCGCCAGCCGCCGCCCGAGCCGGTGCTCAACCCTTCGCGGCACGTCGAGTGCGTCGACTGCCACAACCCGCATCAGGCGCGCCGCCTGCCCGGCAACGTGCACGAGGGCATGAGGGGCATCTCGCTGAGCGGCGCGGTGGTCGTCGACGACGCGACGACCGATCTCAAGCAGTACGAGGTCTGCTTCCGCTGCCACGGAGACACGTTCTCGACCTTCGTCTTCGACGGGAGCAACAAGCGGCTCGAGTTCCAGCCGACCAACGACTCGTATCACCCGGTCGCCGCGCCGGGCCGCAACCAGTCGTCGGTGCTCAACAACGCGACCGACACCCCGAGCGGCCAGCTGCGCGGGCTCGACGCGACCGGCGCGCCCCTCAATCGCTTCTCGACGATCCTCTGCACCGACTGCCACAACAGCGAAGAGACGACCGACGTGCTGGGGAGCGCGCGCAGCTCCGCCGCGAACCCGAAGGGGCCGCACGGCTCGGATCACGCGGCGATCCTCCGCGCGAACTACGACACGACGACCGGCGTGAACGCGGCGCCGTATCCGTCCTTCAACCCGACCCACTTCGCGCTCTGCTTCCTCTGTCACGACGGGCAGCGGCTGCTCACCTTCTCCACGAACTTCGTGCAGCCGGCGGGCGTCGGCGCGGGGCAGGGCAACCTGCACCGGCTCCACCTGCAGACGCGCACCTTCGCCAGCTGCGCCGAGTGCCACGGCAACGTGCACGCGAACAACGCGGCGGCGAACACCGACTTCCGCAACACGCAGCCGGGCGCCTCGACGCACCTCATCAACTTCGCGCCGACGGTGAAGCCGTGGCCGGGCACCGACCCGTACTTCGGTGACGTCCCGACGAAGCCCCGCTACGGCCGCACGCCGGGCGGCGACATGTACTGCCTCGTCTCCTGCCACGGGAACACGACCGTGATGGACGGCGTGCGCTCCGTCTACAGGCCCGGCCCATGAGCGCGCTCCTCGCCATCACCAGCGCACTCGCGCTCCTGCAGCTGCCGCCGGGCCCGGAGGTGAGCCGCGCCGTCGACGCCGGCGTCGTGCTGCAGACCCTCGACGGCTCCGCGCACGATCTGCTGCTGCGCAGCCAGCGCCACCAGGAGGACGATCTCTGCGCGCTCTGTCACGTGCCGTCGCTCGGCGCGCGCGCGGGCGTCGAACCTCCGCGCTGGGCACCCGGGGCGGTCACCCGGAGCTCTGCGCTCGACGTGCGCGCCGACCCGCTCGGGCCGCCGCTCGCGCTGCGCTGGGCCGGCTCCACGCTTCGCTGTCTCTCGTGCCACGACGAGACCGTCTCGTCGCTCGGCGTCACCTTCCGCCCCGCGTCGGACTCGCTCAACGCCGACGCGCTCGCGGGCGACGCGCGCCGCCGCACCGGGCTCGGTGGCCCCGCGCTGCTGCCGCCGCAGTGGTGGACCCACGAGGTGATGGGCAACCACCCGGTGTCCGTCCCGTACCCCGTCGGAGGCAACGGCTACCGAGACTTCGCCGCGCGCGCCCAGCCGATCGATCCGCGCCAGTGGGTGCTCGACCCCGGGGCGCGCGGGCTCAAGCTGCTCTCCGACTCGAGCGGCTTCGACGCGCTCCGCGGCACCGCGGGCGTCGAGTGCGTGACGTGCCATGCAGGCCACGCCACGCCGCACCGCGCCTTCCTCCGCCTGCCTGCAGAAAGGAGCGAGCTGTGCCTGGCCTGTCACGTCAAGTAGCGCTGCTCGTGCTCCTCTCGCTTCCCGCGGGGGCGCAGGCGAAGGACGTCGCGCCGAGCGGCCCCGGCGACGACTGCACGCGATGTCACGACGCATGGCAGGGCGCGCCGGTGGTGCACGCGCCGATCGCCCTCGGGCTCTGCGCCGCGTGCCACGCATCGACCAGCGCCACCGAGCACACCTTCGCGACGCCGACCGACACCGCGGCGAGCTGCCGGCTCTGTCACGCGGCGCCGGCGGCGGGGGTGGCGACGCACGCACCGACCCGCGAGGGGCTCTGCCTCACCTGCCACGCGCCGCACGCGTCGAAGTTCGCGGCGCTGCTGCGCGCGAGCGACGAAGACACCTGCAGGGGCTGTCACCTCAACGCGTCCGCCGGGCGTCACGTCGTCGCCGGCTTCGTGTACGGCGACTGGCACCCGGTGCGCGGCCGCCCCGATCCGCGCGCGCGGGGCGGGGCCCTCACCTGTTCGTCGTGTCACGCGCCGCACGCCGCGCCGACGCGCCAGCTCTACCGCTTCGAAGTGAAAGGGAAGGAGGCCCTGTGTCGAACCTGTCATCCCATGTGAGGTGGCTCGCGCTCGCTGCGTCCCTGGCGCGCGCGGCCGAGCCCGGCGCGACGATCACCCTCTGGCCGCAGGAGCCGCCGTCTGCTCCAGCGGCCGGCCCGGAGCTCGCCGCGCTCGGCGAACGCGTCTACCGCGGCGCGTGCGTCAACTGTCACGGGGAGAAGGGCGACGGCCTCGGGCCCGAGGGCAAGCTCTCTGCCGTCCCGCCGACCGACTTCACCACCGGCGAGTTCCACTTCCGCTCGACACCCGCGGGCACGCTCCCGCTCGACGTCGACGTGTTCCACTCCATCCGCCGGGGCATGCGGTCCGATGCGGGCATGCCGGCGTACACCTTCCTCACCGACCGCGAGGTGTGGGCGGTGGTGGCGTACCTCAAGCGTTTCTCGCCGCGCTGGGAGAAGGAGCAGCCTGGCAAGCGCCTCGAGCTCGCGCCGCGCCCGCCTCCCGACGTCGAGGCCGGGAAGGCCGTCTTCCTCGGCGCGGGGGCGTGCTTCGCGTGCCACGGCATGACGGGGAAGGGCGATGGGCCGGCGGCGATCGGCCTCAAGTACTCGGCGGGCGCGCACGCGGGACGGCCGTGGCGGCTGCCCGACTTCACGCGCCGCGAGGACTTCAAGGGCGGCAGCCGCCCCGAGGACGTCTACCGCAGCATCTCGACCGGCCTGCACGGCACGCCGATGCCCGGCTTCACCGCGTCGCTGACCGACGCGCAGCGCTGGCAGCTCGTCACCTTCATCCTCTCGCTCAGCGGCGCAGAGGCCCCCTCGTCGCAAGGAGCCGTCCCATGAAACGCAACGCCTGGCTGTCGCTGTTCCTCTGCCTCACCGCTCTCGGCGCGCGCGCGCAGAACATCACCACCTCGAAGCACAACTTCCAGCTGCAGACGAACGACGTGCGCGTCGCCGCGGGGCAGACGCAGGACGGGCTGTGCGTGTTCTGTCACACGCCGCACAAGGGCCAGTCGTCGCTCATCCTCTGGAACCACCGCATGAGCGCGAGCAACTACACCTGGGCCGACGTGAGCGCCGCGGGCGGCAAGACCACGGGCGGGACCGCGTACCCGACGAACCTCCGCACGTGGACCGGCTCCACCGCGAAGTGCCTCTCGTGTCACGACGGCACGGTGAGCGTCGGCGCGCTCTACTGGAGCGACGCCACCGCGAACCCCTCGGTGCAGATGGCGGGCAACAACGTCAACGCCACGGGCCAGATGACCAACCCCGCGTTCCTCACCACGCAGGGCGGCGGCGCGGACCTCTCGGGCAACCACCCGGTCGGCGTGCCGTACCCGTACAACCGCGTCGCGGCGACGTACAACGCGATCACCACCGGCCCCGACGTGAAGCTCACCGAGTACGTCGCGCAGCCGACGGGCGTGAAGATCTTCGGAGCCGGCGGCGGCGGCGCCCCCACCACCGGCGCGGCGGGCATCGAGTGCGCGTCCTGTCACGACGCCCACGGCACCGCGTTCGCGCACCACCTCCGCGTGACGAACCAGGGCAGCCAGCTCTGCCTCGCGTGCCACCAGAAGTGACGCAGCTTCTGCGGTGCGCCTGCGTGTCGCAGTGAGGAGTGTCGCCGCTCACCGCGTGCACGCCCGATGCAACCTCGTGAGGACATGATGAACCTCACGCCTGCCCAGTGGATGGAGGTCGGCTTCAACCTCACCTACCTGGTGATCATCTCCGCGCTCGTCGCGCTGATGACGGTGCGCCTCGCGTCGGTCGACGATCCGACCGGGGTGCTTCACCGCATCCGCAACGGGTTCTTCTTCCTCGCGCTCGGCGACACCGGCCACGTCGGCTTCCGCGTCGTCGCGCTGTTCCGCGGTGGCCTCGAGTCGACCGTCTCGCTCTTCGGAGTGCGCGTGCACCTCGTCGGCGTCGGCGCGCTCGCGACGGCGATCACCGTCACCATCCTGTACCTGCTGCTGCTCGACGTCTGGCGCGTTCGCTTCGCGAGCCGCACGCCGCTGTACTGGGCGCTCGTGGCGATCGGCGTGCTCCGTCTCGCGTTGTTGTTGCCGCCGCAGAACGACTGGGGCGCGGTCGTGCCTCCGCTGGCGTGGTCGCTGATCCGCAACGCGCCGCTCCTCGTGCTCGGCGTCGCGGTGGCCGTGCTGTTCCTGCGAGAGGGGCGGCGCGCCAACGATCGAACCTTCGTGCAGTTCGGCGCGCTGATCGTCCTCTCGTACGCGTTCTACCTCCCGGTGATCCTCTTCGTGCACGCGGTGCCTGCGATCGGCGTGCTCATGGTGCCGAAGACCATCGTGTACCTCGTGATGGCCTGGCTCGCGTACGTCCGGCTGTTCGCGCCGCACGGCGATCCGCTCACGACGCGGCCGCGCAGCGCGTGAGGGTGGCCGGCTCCCTGCAGTGACGATGCGCGTCGTCGCGAAACACCATCCGGGCATGGCGCTCCGGCCGCGGCGACGTGCGTCCAGCCGCCCGCACTGCGGGCGTTTTCACACGGGGAAAGCCTGCTATGTGCCGAGCCATGCGTGCGTCGTCGTTGCTCCTCGTCTCCCTGCTGCTCAGCGCCTGTCCGCGGCCCACCGGCACCGGTACCGGCACCGGCCCGAAGGTCGAGGTGAAGAAGGACTCGAAGGCCGACGAGGCGCTCGCGAAGGCGATCGCTGCGGCCGACACCCGCTCGCGCCGTGAGGGCATCGAGGCGCTGCTGCTGGTGCGCAAGACGTACCCTGAGACGACCGCCGGGCAGGACGCGCTCTACCGCGCGGGCGTGCTGGCCTTCGAAGAGGGTGACTACGCGCTCGCTCGCAAGACGCTCGGCGAGCTGGTGTTCGAGAACCCGCTCCACCCGAAGGCGACCGACGCGCGGCTCAAGTCGGGCCTCGCCGCCGTCGAGCTGAAGGCCTACCGCGACGCCTACCAGACGCTCTCGACGCTCGTGGATCGCCTCGACGGTGAAGATCGCCGGCTCGCCGAGGCCGCGCTGGCGAAGGCCGCCGCCGGCACGCAGCAGTACGGTGAGGCCCTCAAGAGCGCGCTGCGCACCGTCGAGAGCGCCGCGACGCCCGAAGACACGAAGAAGGCGCTGGCGAACCTCGAAGACGTAGTCGAGACGAAGACCAACTTCCTGGCGATCGCCGAGGCGTGGAACGAGCTGCCGAAGTCGCACCCCGCGTGGCCGCTCATCACCTTCAAGATGGCGCGCGTCTACTACCACCTCCGTGACTGGCCGCGGCTCGACGAGGCGCTGCGCGCGCTGCTCGCCAACGCCCCTGACTCTGCCTACGCGGCCGACGCGAAGGCGCTGCAGGACCGCCTCGCGCGCCGCGCACAGGTGAAGAACAAGGTGGTCGGGGCGCTGCTGCCCATGTCGGGCAAGTACAAGGCCTTCGGCGAGACGACGCTGCGCGGGCTTCAGCTGGCGCTCAAGGGCAGCGACGTCGAGCTCCTCGTGAAGGACACCCAGGGCGACCCGACCGTCACCGCGAAGCTGGTCGAGCAGCTCGCCTTCGACGACGGGGTCATCGCCATCGTCGGGCCGCTGCTCGCCGACGACGCGAAGCGCGCGGCCCTGGTCTCCGAGGAGCTCCAGGTGCCGCTGATCACCCTCTCGCGTGCGGAGGGGCTCACCGAGATCGGACCGCACATCTTCCGCACGATGGTGACCAACCAGCAGCAGGCCGAGGCGCTCGCGGACTACGCGATGAACACGCTCGGCTACAGGACGTTCGCCATCCTCCACCCCAACACGCCGTTCGGCGTCGAGCTGTCGAACGAGTTCTGGGACGCGATCGAGGCGCGCGGCGGGCAGATCCGCGGCATCGAGAGCTACGCGCACGATCAGAAGACCTTCACCGAGGAGGCCAAGCGGCTCGCCGGCCGCTACTACCTCGAGGATCGCGCCGACTACTTCGAGAAGCTGCGTGAGATCCGCGACTCGATCTCCGACGAGTTCCGTCGCCGCAAGGCCGTCGAGAAGATGAAGGCCGCGCTCGACCCGGTCATCGACTTCGAGGCGATGCTCATCCCCGACTCGTGGCAGCAGGTCTCGCTCGTCGCCCCTGCGCTGGCGGTCGAGGACATCATCACCAACGCCTGCGACAAGAAGGACCTCGAGCGCATCCAGAAGACCACCGGCAAGGACAAGCTGAAGACCGTGACGCTGCTCGGGCCCTCGACCTGGAGCTCGCCAAAGGGCGCCTCGGGCGACCCGCAGCTCATCGAGCGCGGCGGCAAGTACGTGCTGTGCAGCGTGTACGTCGAGGCCTTCTACGAGACGAGCGATCGCCCCTCGACGAAGGCCTTCGTGAGCGCGTTCCGCGAGGCGCACCGTGACGCGACCATCACCCTGCTCGACGCCGTCGGGTACGACACCGGCGGGCTGGTGCGCAGCATCGTCGAGAAGCAGGCGCCCAACACGCGCGCCGGCTTCCGCGACGCGCTCCAGCACCTCAAGAACTTCGAGGCCGCGACGGGCACGCTGTCCTTCGACGACGCGCGCGAGGCGCGGCGGCAGCTCTACCTGCTCAACATCACGCCGAAGGGCGTGAAGGAAGTCACTCCGAAGCGGCCGGAGGGGTGATGCGCGGCGCTCTCCTCGCGGTGGCGCTCGCCTCGGTGGCGGGCTGCCGAACGCTGCCCAGGACGCCCGACGCGGTGCTCGCTTCGCTGGCCGCCGAGCCCGGCGCCTGGCTGTCGGGAACGCCCGTTGCCCTCGGCCCTCCCACGGTCCTCAACCGCGAAGACTTCGTCTACGACGCGAAGCTGTCTGCTGACGGCGCGACGGCCGCCGTGTCGCGGCTGGGCCTCGAGAGCTTTCACCTCACGCTCCACGACCTGGCCACCGGCCGCCCTCGCGCCGACGTGGCGGTGAACGCGCTCGAGTTCGACGTCGAGGCGCTCGAGTTCTCGCCCGACGGCCAGCTGATCGCCGCGGTGTCGCGCGATGGCGCGCTGCGCCTGTACTCGACCGCCAGCGGCGCGCTCGTCGGCGCCTGGCTCACCGACGAGCCCCTGGTGAGCGTGGCGTGGCACCCCGCCGGCTCCGCGCTCGCGCTCGGCAGCGCGAAGGGCCTCGTGACCATCGTGGCGCACCCTTCGATGCAGCACGTGGCCGAGCTCCGCGCGCACGCCGACGAGGTCCGCGCGGTGGCCTTCACGCGCGCCGGGGAGCTCGTCACCGCGGGGTGGGATCGCAAGCTGCGCGTCTTCGCGCTGACCGAGACCACGCTCCCGCCGCGCGAGGTGCGCACGCGCTACTCGAAGAAGAACGGCCTCGTCACCTTCCGCGCGGTGCTCGATCGGCTGGCGTCGGCGACGGTGGTGCTCGACGCCCGCGCGCCGCTGCTGCTCGTCAGGAGCGCGCTCGCGGCGGCGGTGGGCCTCGAGCCGCTGAAGCTGACCGACTCGGTGCAGGTGCCGACCGCCTTCGGCACCCAGCTCGCGAAGGTGGCGAAGGGCAGGGCGCTCAGCGTGAAGAACCTCACGCTCCAGGGCGTCGACGTCGCGATCTGCGACGCGTGCGTGCCGGCCGACGCCCAGGCGGTGCTCGGCGGGCCGGTGCTGCAGCAGCTCGCGACCGCCTTCGACGAGAGCACCGCTGAGCTCGTGCTGACCGTGGGCGAGGCCGCGACGCAGGTCGCGCTGTCCACCGCGAAGCAGCTCGAGCCCGTCCGGGAGTTCGTCCTGCCAGCGCCGGTG
Organism: Myxococcota bacterium; assembly: GCA_049322495.1. Taxonomy (GTDB): domain Bacteria; phylum Myxococcota; class Myxococcia; order Myxococcales; family Myxococcaceae; genus Archangium_A. The sequence goes on from JBMORD010000324.1 coordinate 31,885, forward strand.
AACGATCTGTCCCTCGACGCGAAGGGCCTCGTCGCTGGCGTGGCGCTCTCCGAGACGAAGGCCGAGCGCACCAAGGCCGTCTACGACCGCGAGAAGAAGGGCGAGGTCGAGCCCGAGCGCGAGTGGGACTGTGCGGCGCGCGTCGACCTCCAGACCGGCCAGGTGCTCGAGACGAAGCGCGGCCACCGCGGCGTGGTGGCGACCGTCGGCCTGAGCCCCGACGGCGCGACCCTCGCGACGGGAGGGTGGGACAAGAAGGTGATCCTCCACGGCGCCACCGACGTGGTGGACGACACGTTCGGCTGGGCCGTGCGGCGCGTGCGCTTCTCGCGCGACGGGCGGTGGCTCATCGTCGCCGCGTGGACACCGCAGAACCCGCTCGGCAACCACCAGAGCGATCCCGCAGCGGTGGTGCGCGAGGTGCTCTACGAGCGCGCGACCACCGCGAGGTGAGCGCTACGTCGCCTTGTCGTTGCGGCGGCGCTGCAGCCAGGCGAGCCCGAACATCGGCAGCAGGAGCAGGTAGAAGCCCGGTCCCGAGACGAAGGCCCAGGTCTCCTTCGAGGCGCGCAGCGCGGCGAAGACCACCGCGCCGATGTGCAGCAGCACCAGCGCGCTCGAGGCGAGGAGCAGCCGCTTCACCGGGCGCAGCGCCTCGGGCGTGAGCACGACGCCGGGCATGAAGCGCCCGAAGTAGCCGATCAGCAACCGCGCGGGCGCGAAGACCAGCCCCACGATGAAGGCCACCGACAGCCCCTCGATCAGCGCCGGCTTCAGCTTGAAGAACAGCTCGTTGTCGAAGGCGATCGACACGCCCCCGAGCGCGACGATCAGCGCGACGTCGAGCACGAGGAACCAGTCGAGGCGGCGCGTCTTGAGCCAGGTGACGGCGAGCTGACCGGCGGCGAACGCCACCGCCGCGCCGATCGAGATGCGCGGATCGTCGACGAACCCGTCGACCACCGCGAACACCAGCAGCGGCAGGAACTGGAGGAGCAGCGCGCTCCGCACCGGCGAACTCACGCCGCGGTCTCTACCGCATCAGGGCAGCGTGAGCTGCACCACGCGCGGCCGCACCGCGGCCAGGCCGATCGGCGTGGCCCCGCCGGCGCAGCGCCGCGCGGTGGTCGCCTCGTGGTCGAGCAGCCACTGCTTGAGCTCCAGCCCGCCCGCGTAGCCGGTGAGCGTCCCGTCGGCTCCGACCACGCGGTGACACGGCACGATGAGCGAGATCGGGTTGCGGCCGTTGGCCATGCCCACCGCGCGCGAGCCCGAGGGGCTGCCGAGGTGTGCGGCCAGCGCGGCGTAGGTCGTCGTCTGCCCGAGCGGGATGCTGCGCAGCGCGGTCCACACCCGCTTCTGGAAGTCGGTGCCCGCCGGGGCGAGCTTCACGTCGAACTCCGTCAGCCGCCCGGCGAAGTAGGCGATCAGCTGATCGCGCACGCCCGCGAAGAAGGCGTCGTCACGCTTCCAGCTCGCGGTGTCCGGCAGCGCGCGGTGCGACTCCGGGTACACGCCGGTGAGGGCCTCGCCGTCGCTCACGAGCAGCCAGTTGCCGACGGGCGAAGGACAGCGCGTGTAGGAGAAGTCGGACGACATGACGAAGGCTGGGGATCCTAGGGAGGCGGACGATCTCCGAGAAGTCAGAAGTTGAGGAACACCCGTTCGGGGGGAACTCCCCGCGTGGCGAGGGCGCGGGTGACATCAGCCACCATCTCCGCCTGTCCGCAGAGGAACACCACCGCGTCCTCGACTGGCAGGCGCTCGACGAGGTGCTGCACGCGGCCGAGCTCTCCGGTCCACCCTTCGGCGCGCTCGCTCACCGTCGGCGTCACGTGGATCTCCTCGCCGACGAGCGCGGTGAGCTCCTGTCGCCACGCGAGGTGCGCGGGGCTGTGCGCGCCGTAGAGGGCGTGCACGCGGCCGAACTCCGCACGCCGCGCGCGGATCGCCAGCAGCGCCGAGCGGAGCGGCGCGAAGCCGGTGCCCGTGCCGATGGCCAGCACCGTGCGGCCGCGCGCCAGCTCGAGCGGAAAGCCCTTGCCCTCGGGCCGGCTGACCTCCACCTCCGCGCCCACCGGAAGCCGCGCCCACGCCTCGGCCACCGATCCGCTCGCGCGGATGAGGTACTCGAAGCGCGCGCCGCCCGGCGCCGAGGCGATGGCGAACATCGAGTCGCGCGCGTTTCCGGCCGGCACGCGAACGCGGTGGTACTGTCCCGGCGCGTGAAACGCCCCCGCCACTTCCGCCGTCACGGCGAGCGAGATCCGGTGCAAGCCGGTGGTGAGGACTTCATTCTCGATGAGCGCGGCCCGGCTCCAGCCCGACATGCCGCCCACGTAACAGACACCGCCTTCGCCTTCAGGGAATTCCAGTGCGCGCGCTGAAGACCGTTTTCAAGCTGACCCTCTGGCTGGTGATCCTCGTCGCGGTCACCGGCGGCGTGGTCCTCCCCGGCACCTACCTCTACACCGCCGCCAACCTCCCCAATCAGATCGACAGCGAGTCCGACGTCGAGATCCACCTCCGCCAGTCGATCGAGAGCGAGCGGCAGAGCCTGCAGATCACCCGGCCAGCGAGCGCCCGCGAGAGCGTGAAGTGGGAAAAGCCCGACTTCTCGCGCCTGCCCAAGCACCTCATCGCCTTCTACATCACCGCCACCGGCTGCCCGGACTACTTCCGCAGCCCGCGCGAGGGCGGCTGGCCGTGGCTCAAGCGCCTCTTCGCCAGCCTGCAGAACCGCATCCTCGATGGCGATGGCGCGTGCGAGCTCATCTTCGCGCGCAACCTCGCGCGGCGGCTGTCGATGAAGACCGACCTGCAGGTCGCCGTGGCGGCCGATCGCATCCACCGCTTCCTGCAGAAGGATCAGCTGGTGGCGTTCGATCTCCACTCGATGTGGTTCGAGCACGGCATCATCGGCGTCGAGAAGGCCTCGCTGGTGGTGATGCAGAAGCCGCTCACGCAGCTCAACCTCGCCGAGCTCGCCGAGCTCCAGCTCGCCATCCCGCCCTGGGGCTTCTGGGAAGACATCAAGCTCTGCCGCAACTCCGCCAAGCTCAAGGAGGCCCGCGACGCGCTCCTCGAGGAGCTCGCCGCCATCGGCCACATCAGCGACGAGATGGCGCGCACCGCGAGCAGCCAGCCCGTGCGCTGCACCACCGTGAAGCGCTGATCAGGTCAGCGCGAAGAACGAGCGGATGCGGGCGAGCAGCGCGTGGGCCTCGGACACCGCGCGCTCCTTCGCGGCGTCGGCGCTGAGCCCCTCCTTCGCCGCCTGGAGCGCCACCTTCCGCTCGGCGAGCACCTGCGCCAGCTTCTGCGCCACCTCGGGCCGCGCCTTGAAGACGCCCTGCATCGCCACCTTGTCGAGGCGGAAGCACTCCACCTCGCCATCGGCGATCACCGTCGCGCTGCGCGGCTCGCCGGTCAGCAGCGACATCTCGCCGAAGAAGCACGGGCCGACGAGCTTCGCCACCTCGCGATCGTTGATCCCGTCGGAGACGCGCACCGTCGCCGTGCCCTCCTCGACGAGGTAGAGCCAGTGCGCGTCGGCGCCCTGCCGCGTCATCACCTCGCCCCTGGCGAACGGCGCGTACTTCATGTGCTGCGCCAGCTCGTTGCGCTCCTCCGGCGAGAGCCCGGAGAGGAGCTCGATCGTCTCGAGCAGCTTGCGGCGGCGCTGGAGCTGCTTCTCGGTCTTGATCGCCTTCCGATCGGTCGTCTCCTCGGTCACGAAGAGCGCGTGCGCCGGCATCGCGAGCGTCATGTCGGCGCGCTGCAGCGCGAAGTAGATGCACGCGCGCACCGCGGAGTCGGTCGGGTCGTCGACCGCGATGTCCGTCAGCCAGTAGCGCACCGCGTACTTGCCGAAGGTGTCGGTCATGTCCATCAAGACCACGTTCGGCGGAGGCGTGGCCGCCACCCGCTCGAGGCGCGCCGCGCGCACCGCGGTCTCGACCACGCTGATCACGTCGCCCGGCTGATGCCGCCAGTCGACGTTGAAGTACACCCAGCGGCGCAGCTGCTGCGGCTGCCCCTGGCGCCTGCCGAGGATGAAGACGTTCGACTTGGTCATCACCGTGTTGGGGATGAGCACCGTCTCCCAGTTGCGGGTCTCGACCGCGGTGTGCCGCCAGCGCACCTCGACCACGCGGCCGGTGACGTCGCCCACGCGGATCCAGTCGCCCTCCTCGAGCGAGTTGTCGACCTGCAGCGCGAGCCCGCCGGCGATGTTGCCGATCACGTCCTGCAGCGAGAAGCCGAGCATCGCGGTGAAGACGGCGCTGGTCGCGATGAGCCCCGAGAGGTTCACCCCCGCGCGCCCGAGCACCGCCACCGAGGTCGCCACCATCGCGATGCCCACCACCACGTCCTGCACGATGAGGGGCGTGCGCAGGCGCGCGCGGGGCAGCACCACCGAGAACAGCAGCGTCGCGGCCGCGCCGACCATCGCCACCGCGCCCAGCACCCAGGTCGGCGTGCGGAACGCGTCGGCCAGCGAGCCCTTCGCCGCCTCGAAGCCCGCGGTGGCCACCAGGCAGAGCAGGTGCGCGCTCAGGAAGAAGAACACCGCCTTGAAGCGCGGGCGATCGATCGCCACCGTCTTGGCGAGCACGAACGACACCGCGAACAGCAGCAGCACCCACGGCGTGAAGGCGGTCGCGGCCTCGGACCACAGCAGCTCGAAGAAACGCACGGGCGCACGCTACACCCGTGGGCCGCGGGCGCAGAGCAGGTATGGTCCGCCGCCCGTCACGCCACCGAGGAGTCCTCGTGCAGCCCGAGCCCCAGCCCCCGCCCCAACTCACCGCCCGCGCGATCGTCGTCGGCATGCTCATCGGCGCGGTGATGTGCCTGTCGAACATCTACGTCTTCTTCAAGACCGGCTGGTCGATGGGCGTGACGCTCACCGCGTGCATCCTCGCGTGGGCGCTCTTCAAGGGCCTCGAGGCCGCGAAGCTCACCGACAAGCCGCTCGGTGTGCTCGAGAACAACGCGCTCACCACCGTCGCCTCGGGCGCGGGCTACATGACGGGCGGCGGCAACATGGCGGCCTTCGGCGCGCTGCTGATGGTGACCACCGATCGCCCGCAGTCGATCCCGATCATCGTGTGGTTCGGCACCATCGCCGCGCTCGGCGTGTTCGCGGCGATCCCCATCAAGCGGCAGCTGATCGACGAAGAGAAGCTCGCGTTCCCCACCGGCACCGCCACCGCCGAGACGCTCAAGTCGCTCCACGGCGCCGACGCCGCCGGCGCGGCCGAGGGCAGCAAGAAGGCGAAGGCGCTCGCCTGGGCCGCAGGCTTCGGCGCGCTGGTCGCCTTCCTCCGCGACGCGAAGGCCGGGTGGATGCCGTTCAACATCCCGGGGGCGATCAACCTCCCGCTCACGCTCGCCGGCAAGGCGCTCAAGGAATGGACGCTCTCGCTCAAGACCGAGGTGGTGCTGATCGCCGGCGGCGCGCTGATGAGCTTCCGCACCGGCTGGTCGCTGCTGCTCGGCGCGGTGTTGACCTACGTGTTCCTCGCGCCCGCGCTGCTGGCGAACGGCGCCATCGAGGCCACCGGCTACAAGGCGATCGTCGCGTGGACGCTCTGGCCCGGCGCGGCGGTGCTCGTCGGCGCGGGCCTCACGACCTTCGCGCTCGACTACAAGAGCGTGTTGCGGAGCTTCTCGGGGCTCACCGCGATGCTGCCCGGGCGCAAGGCCGCCCCGCCGGTCTCCGAGGCCGACGCCGATGAGGCTCCGGCCTGGTGGTTCCCCGCCGGCTTCCTCGTGCTCGGCCCGGTCGTCATCTTCCTCATGGGCTGGCTCTTCCACATCCCGCTGTGGGCCGGGCTCATCGCCGTGCCGCTCGCGGTGCTGATGGGCTTCGTCGCCGCGCGCGTCACCGGCGAGACCGACGTGACGCCGACCAAGGCGCTCGGCCCCGTGACGCAGCTCCTCTACGGGGTGCTGACGCCCGGCAACCTCAGCGGCAACATCATGTCGGCCAACGTCACCGGCGGCATCGGCCTCCACGCGGCCGATCTGCTCACCACCCTCAAGACCGGCAAGCTCCTCGGCGCCAGCGCGCGCCAGCAGGCCCGTGCGCAGCTCTTCGGCGTCGTCGCCGGCGCCGCGGTGGTGGTGCCCGCGTTCAACCTGATCATCCCCGACCCGAGCGTGCTCGGCGGTGACGCGTGGCCCGCGCCCTCGTGCCTCGTGTGGGCCGGCGTCTCGAAGGCCTTCGCGAACGGCATCGACGCGCTGCCCGCCTCGGCGCGCATCGCGGTGTGGATCGGGCTCGCCCTCGGCGTGGTGCTCGCGGTGCTCGAGCGCCTCACGCCCAAGCACCTCAAGGCGTGGATCCCCTCACCCTCGGGCGTGGGCATCGCGATGGTGATCCCCGGGAGCAACGCCCTGGCGATGTTCATCGGCGCGGCCCTCGCGGAATGGATGCGCCGCAAGAAGCCGGTGCTGGCCGAGCGGCTGGTGGTGCCGGTCAGCTCCGGGCTCATCGCCGGCGAGAGCCTGATGGGCATCGTCATCGCGCTGCTGGTCGTCGCGGGCGTGCTCAGCAAGGGCTGAGTTGCGCACGCTGCACCGCTGGTCGGCGCGAGCACTGCGCCGGGCCATCCCGCGTCATCAGCACGCAAGGATCGGCACGCCGGAGCGTCGTCTCGGCTGCTGGTCCCGGACTGCGCCGGGCATCCCGCGAGGATCGGGACGCCGGAGCGCGTCATCTCGTGCGGCTGGTCGCGAGCGTGCTCAGCAAGAACTGGGGCACCCGCACTGCGCAGGGCCGTCTTGTGTCGTCACGACGCGAACGAGCAGCACGTGGCGATGTCGATGGCGTGGGCCACGAGCGCCTTCGACATCGCGCGACCGCTGGTGTCAGCCGGCGTGGTGAACGTCGAGACGCGACGAAGACGGCGGAGGTGGGCGTCGACTCGTCGCCGGTCATCGAAGACGTCTTCGTCGACCTGTACGGCAACGGCGTGCGGCGCTGGCACACGGTGCTCGTCGCGTCGAACGGCGGCACGTCGGAGAGAGTCATTTCGCGCTGCGGCGTCACCCGCACTGCGCCGGGCCGTCCTGTGTCGTCATGACGCGAACGAGCAGCACGTCGGAGAGAGTCATCTCGCGCTGCTGCGTCACCCGCATTGCGCCGGGTCGTCCTTCGTCATCAGCGCGCGAACGATCAGCACCGCCGCGGCCGCCAGCGGCACCAGCCGGCGCAGCCACGTCGCCGCCCGCGGCGAGATCGACAGCCGCTGCGCGCCGATCTGCACCGCGGCGATCGCCGGCACCGCGCCCAGGCCGAAGGCGAACATCACCGCCGCGCCGCCCCACGGCGTGCCGGTGGCGATCGCCGAGAGGAAGAGCCCGTAGAGGAGCCCGCAGGGCAGGAAGGGCGTCGCCGCGCCGAGCAGCAGCGTGCGCAGCGTGGGGTCGAGCTTCGCCCCCGCGCGCGCCAGCGCCTTCGAGACGTTCCCCACGCCGGGGATCGGCCGCACGTGCCTGGCGAGATCGAACGCGGTGATGACCAGCCCGGCGGCCATCACCCACGGGAGCACCGGCTGCACCGAGACCAGCAGCGCGGCCGACACCGTCCGCCCGAGGAGCCCCAGCGCGAGGCCGACCACCGCGTACGCCGCCAGCCGGCCGACGTGCCACGCGATCGCCGCCTGCGTCTTCGCGCCCTCGCGCGGGAGCCCGGCGCACGCGAGCGGGCCGCACATCAGCGCGCAGTGCAGGCTGCCGGTGAGTCCGGCGGCGAGCGCGCTCACTGCGCCCGCCCAGGCGAGGAGCGGATCCATCGCGCACACCATCGTTCAATGGGCAGGCGCCTCGCAACCGGGTTATGCGAGCCCCCATGTCGTCCGAAGCACTGTGCGAGCACTGCAAGTCACCGATCCCCGCAGGCGCGGAGAGCCCGCGCTTCTGCTGCCGGGGTTGCCAGGCGGTGCACGATCTCCTCCACGACCAGGGTCTCGATCGCTACTACTCGCTGGCCGGCGATCAGGTGGCGAAGGTCACCATGCCCGACGTGCCGCGCAGCCACGCGTGGCTCGAGCCGCTGCTCCAGAAGGCGAATGACGGCGGCGAGGTGTGCAGCCTGCAACTCGACGTGCAGGGCATCCACTGCGCGGCCTGCGTGTGGCTGATGAACGAGACCTACAAGCGCAAGGCGGGCGCGGGCGACATCACCATCAACCCCACGCTCGGCACCGTCGCGCTGCACTGGAAGAAGGGGCAGCTCGACCCCACCGCGTGGGTGAAGGAGGTCGAGGCCTACGGCTACCAGTTCGGCCCGGCCCGCAAGCAGGGCTCGAAGCGGAGCGTCGATCTCCCGTTGCGGCTGGGCATCAGCGCCGCCATCGCGATGAACGTGATGCTCTTCTCGGTGAGCTTCTACTTCGGGCTCTCCCCGGACGACCCGAAGGTCTTTCAGCTCTTCACCTGGCTCTCGGTGCTGCTGTCGACCGCGACCGTCGCCATCGGCGGCTGGCCCTTCTTCCAGGCGGCAATCCGCGGGCTGCGCAGCGGCATGCTCCACCTCGACCTGCCGATCGCGATGGGCATCGCGCTGGTCTACGCCATGTCGCTCGTGCAGCTCGCCACCAGCCGCGGGCGCGGTGACTTCGCCTACTTCGACACCCTCAACATCTTCATCACCCTCATGCTCCTCGGCCGCTTCCTTCAGGAGCGCATGCTCGAGCGCAACCGCCGCTTCCTCCTCGAAGATGACGGGGCCGACGGGCTCCTCGTGCGCCGGGTGACCGGGCCGACGCTCGAGACCATCCGCGCGCCGAAGGTGGGGCAGGGCGATCTGCTCCTCATCGCGCCGGGAGACCTCGTCCCCGTCGAGGCGCGCCTGCTCGAGGCCGAGGCGCAGATCAGCACCGACTGGATGACCGGCGAGGCCGCTCCCCGGCGCGTCGAGGCGGGCGCGCTGGTGCCTGCCGGGAGCTTCAACGCCGGCCACGCCGCCTTCCACGTGCGCGCCGAGCAGGACTTCTCGGACTCGCCGCTCGTGGCGCTGCTGCGCCAGCCCGCGCCGCGCCAGGGCGGGGCGGAGGCGAAGCACCAGCAGCTCTGGAACCGGCTCGCGAAGCGCTGGGTGGTGATGGTGCTCGCCGCCTCGAGCCTCGGCTTCCTGCTCTGGCTCCCTCGCGGCGCCTCGGGCGCGATCAACGTCGCCGTCTCGGTGCTCGTCATCACCTGTCCCTGCGCGATCGGCATCGCGATCCCGCTCGCCTACGAGCTGGTGCAGACCCGGCTCCGGAAGGGCGGCTTCTACGTGCGCGCGACCGATCTGCTCGACCGCCTCACCGACGTGAAGCAGCTCGTCTTCGACAAGACCGGCACGCTCACCCTCGGCCGGCTGGAGCTGGTCGATCCCTCGGTGCCGAGCCGGCTCTCCGCCCTCGAGCGCGACGTCGCCTACAACCTCGCCGTTCGCTCGAGCCACCCGGTGAGCGCCGCGCTGGCGAAGGCCCTCGAGCGCGTCGGCGCCCGCTACGACGCCTCGGCGCAGGTGACCGAGCTCCCGGGCCGCGGCATGGAGTGGCGTCGTGACGGCGAACTCTGGCGCCTCGGGCGCGGCGACTGGGCGGTCGCCGAGTCGTTCGGGCGCACCACGGTGCTCGTGAAAGACGGCGCGCTCGTCGCGCCCCTCGAGCTGCGCGAGGTGCTCCGCACCGACGCCCGTGAGGAACTCGAGAAGCTCCAGCGACGGGGCTTCGAGGTGTGGTTGCTGTCGGGCGACGCCCCGGCCCGCGTCGCCGCGCTCGCCGCCTCGCTCGGCATCGCCCCGCAGCGCGCGCTGGGGGGCCTCTCGCCCGAGCAGAAGGCGGCGCAGGTGCGCCAGATCGGCGCCGATCGCACCGGCCTCTACGTCGGTGACGGCGTCAACGACGCGCTCGCCTTCGAGGCGGCGCTCGCGGCGGGCACGCCTGCCATCGATCGCCCGGTGATGCCGTCGAAGAGCGACTTCTTCCTGGTGGGCGAGGGGCTCGCGCCCATCCACGTGGCGCTCGGCGCGGCGGTGCTGCTCCGCACCGTCGTCAGCCGGCTGCTCACCATCTCGCTCGCCTACAACGCCCTGGCGGTGCTGGCGGCGCTCCTCGGGCTGATGTCGCCCGTCGCGGCGGCGATCAGCATGCCGGCGAGCACCATCACGCTGCTGCTGGTGACGGTCAGCAGCCTGCGCGATCGCGCGCCGCGTGGCGTGGGCGCGGCGGCGCGGGCGGTGGCGTGAGCGTCTGCCCCCTCCACGGCCGTCCCTCGTCGACCACCTGCGTCCGCTGTGGCGTCTTCCTCTGCGACTGGTGCGAGAAGCTCGCCCCGTCGTGGGGCCCCGGCCTGTGTGCAGACTGCCAGCGGCGCTCGCCGCCGGCGCGGCGCTTCGTCGCCCCGTCGCGGCCGGTGATGGTGGTGTCGATGCTGTTGTTGTGGGTCGGCACGGCGTCCCTCTTCGCGGTCTTCGACGACTTCCTGGCCTGGGAGTCCAGAGCGGTGCGCGCCGTCATCGCCGTCTTTGCCTTCGGGGCGATCGGCTTCATCGTGCACTCCCACCGCCGCGCCCCGACCTCGCGCCGGCGCCCGTGAGGCCGCTCAGCGCTCGAGCGCACGCAGCAGCTCGGTGAGGCACAGCTCCGCCACGCCCACCTCGAGCTGCTCGAGGCCTCGCAGCGAATAGCGGAAGAGCGCCCCCGCCCCGGTGACCCAGCTCGTCGCGCCGTAGTCGCTGCGGTTGGCGACCAGCAGGAACGCGTCGGGCCCGAACGGCGCGAAGTCGAGGAGCGCCGCGCGCGCGCCCGCCGGCCGCGCCTCCCAGCCAACGTCGACCTCGCTCGCGGCGCCGGCCGTCGAGAGGCGCGCGTGCACCGCCAGCAGCGGCCGCACTGCCGCGGGGAGCCCCGCGTGCCGAGCGGGGTGGAGCGGAGGCGCGCAGCTCAGCCGGAGCCCTCCGCCCAGGTCGAGGCTGCACTCGGTCAGGGTCCAGCTCACCTCGAGCACGCGCTCGGCCAGCCGCGAGACCAGGCCGGAGGGAGCCCCGGTCGGAGCCCAGTGCTCGAGCAGGCTCCGCTGCCCGCTCGCCAGCGCGCGCCACTCCCGCCACGGGCTCAGCTCGGCCACCGCCTCGAGCGAGAGCGGCACGAAGCCCAGCTCGAGCAGCTCGTCCTCCCGAACGGCCACGCCCTCGCTGGCGCGCACCGTGCGTTCGACTGGCCCGGCGAGGAAGCGGGCGTCGCGCGTGAGCTCCACGAAGCCGGCGCCGTCCGCCGTGAGCTCGACCACGAGCCCCCGCTGCGGGTGAACCAGGGTCACTTCCCCGCGGGCACGCCCGCCCCGCTCACGCCACCGTCGGGCTTCGCCTTGAGCGCGTCGGCGAACGCCAGCACGCCTTCGACGTACGCCGACTCGTGGTTGTAGTCGTAGACCGCCTCGCGGGCGCTCCGCGCGAAGCCGGCCGACGAGAGGTAGCGGCCCACCGACGCGATGGCGTCGTCCATGTCGAAGAGGTCGATCTTCCCGTCGGCGTTCCCGTCCTCCGCCCAGCGCAGGCTGGCGGGCATGAATTGCGGGAAGCCCAGCGCGCCCGCCCAGCTCCCCTTCACCGAGAGCGCGTCGATGCCGCGCGTCTTGCACTGCCGCACCAGCGCCAGGAGGTTCTTCCGCGCCCGGCTGCGGATGCTCTCGACGCGCGCGGCCTGCTTCTTCTCGGCCTCCGCCTTCGCCGCCGCCAGCTTCGCGAGCGCCTCGGCGCTCGGCTTCTTGCCCTTCGCCGGCACCTCACCCAGGAGCGCCTTCTCTTCTTCGCGCGCCAGCGCGGCCGCGTTCGCTTCGTCGATGAAGAAGGCCTGCGACGCGAGCGCGTTGAAGGCCACGTAGTCGCCGGTGATCGTCCCCAGCTTCGACTCCCACATGAGGATGCCGATGATCACCTCGCGATCGACGCCGGTCTTCTTCTCCGTCGCCGCGAGCACCGCGTCCTTCTCTTTCATGAAGGCCCGCCCCGCCTCGACCCGCTCCGGCTGGAGGAAGCGCGCCATGAGATCGAGGTGCTCCTGGCGGTGCCGCTTCACCATCGAGGGCGCGACGATCGAGATCGTCTTGTCCGCGTAGATCAGCTCCGCGCGCGGATCGTCGAGCAGCGCCTCGGCCTCGTCTCTCGTCAGGGGCGTTTCGCCCACCCCGCCACCTTTGCGCGTGAGCTCGCTGATCAGCTCCTCGCGCTGCGGCTGCCCCTTGCCGAGCTTCTGCGAGAGCCGCCACCCAACCCCGCCGTCCGCACTCCCCGCATCCACTGCACCGCCATCGATCGCCGCGAGCACCACGAGGGTAATCCACATCATAAGAAACACCGTACCGCGCAGCGTCACGCTGGCAAGCCGCCTGCACACCCGCGCGCCGTGCTCAACGAGTTCGAATGTTTCCCTGCGAGCAGGGCCAAGCAGGGTGCAATTCATGCGTCAGCTCGTGGTCTGACGCAGCAAACGCACGGAGGCCGGCGATGAACGTCATCGTGCTGCAGGTCTTCGTGAGCCTCATGTTGGTGCTCGGCTCGCTGGTCCTCTTCGTGTGGACCGTCAAGAGCCGCACCTTCGACCATTCCGATCGGCTCTCGCTCGCGCCGTTGGAAGACGATCCCCCGAAGTCCAGGAAGGTTCAGGAGTAACGACAGATGACAACGAAGATCGAACGCGTCTCGTACGACGACGCGATTGTGCGGAAGTTCATGCTGGCGTCGATTCTGTTCGGCGCAGTGGGTCTCACCGTCGGGCTGTGGATCGCCCTGCAGCTCGCGTGGCCGGAGCTCAACTTCGGCATTCCGTACCTCACCTTCAGCCGGCTCCGCCCGCTGCACACCAACGCGGTGATCTTCGCGTTCGTCGGCAACATGATGTTCGCCGGCGTCTACTACTCGACGCAGCGGCTGGTGAAGGCGCGCCTGGGCAGTGACCTGCTCTCGAACATCCACTTCTGGGGCTGGCAGCTGATCATCGTCGCGGCGGCGATCACGCTCCCGCTCGGCATCACCACCTCGAAGGAGTACGCCGAGCTCGAGTGGCCGATCGACATCGCCATCGCGCTCATCTGGGTGGTGTTCGCGATCAACTTCTTCTGGACGCTCGCCAGGCGCAACGAGAAGCACCTCTACGTGGCGATCTGGTTCTACATCGCCACCATCATCACCGTGGCGGTGCTCCACATCGTCAACTCGTTCGAGCTGCCGCTGAGCCTCTTCAAGAGCTACTCGCTGTACGCCGGCGTGCAGGACGCCCTGGTGCAGTGGTGGTACGGCCACAACGCCGTCGCCTTCTTCCTGACCACGCCGATCCTCGGCATCATGTACTACTACCTGCCGAAGGCGGCGGAGCGGCCCGTCTACTCGTACCGCCTGTCGATCGTTCACTTCTGGGCGCTGGTCTTCATCTACATCTGGGCCGGCCCGCACCACCTGCTCTACACCGCGCTGCCCGAGTGGGCGCAGTCGCTGGGCATGCTCTTCTCGGTGATGCTCTGGGCGCCTTCGTGGGGCGGCATGCTCAACGGCCTGCTCACGCTCCGCGGCGCGTGGAACAAGGTCCGTGAAGATCCGGTGCTCAAGTTCTTCGTCGCCGGCGTCACCTTCTACGGCATGGCCACCTTCGAGGGCCCGCTGCTGTCGATCAAGTCGGTCTCGGCGCTCGGCCACTACACCGACTGGATCATCGGTCACGTGCACGGCGGCGCGCTCGGCTGGAACGGCCTCATGGCGGCCGGCATGTTCTACTGGCTCGCGCCCCGCCTCTGGGACCGCCCGCTGTACTCGAAGAAGGCGGCCGACGCGCACTTCTGGACGGCCACCATCGGCATCGTCCTCTACATGGTCTCGATGTGGATCTCGGGCGTGAACCAGGGCCTCATGTGGCGCGCCCTCAACCCCGACGGCACGCTCGTCTACCCGAGCTTCACCGAGACGCTGCTCGCCATCCGCCCGATGTACATCGTGCGCGCGCTCGGCGGCACGCTCTACCTCACCGGCTTCGTGATCATGATGTGGAACCTCGCGAAGACCATCGCGCCCGCGAAGGCCGTCGACGTCACCGTCGAGGTCACCGCGCACGAGGAACCGCCCGCGATGCAGAACATCAGCGTCGCGTCGGTGATCGCCGGCCGCCCGCTGTGGTTCACCATCATCGGCCTCGTCGTCACCATGGTCTTCTTCGTCGTCGACTCGACCGCGCTGGCCGTCGGGCTCGCGGTGGCGGTGCTGATCGTCACCGAGGTCGCCTACGTCATCAACAAGCGCGAGCGCGCCAGCGGCCAGGCTTCCTGGTTCGGCATCATCGAGCGTCGCCCGTTCGCCTTCACCGTGCTGGTGCTGGTGTCGATCCTCGTCGGCGGCGTGGTCGAGATCGTCCCCACCATCTTCGTGAAGGACGCCGTCCCCGCCACCGGCACCGCGCAGAAGCCGTACACCGCGCTCGAGCAGCAGGGCCGCGACGTGTACCAGCGCGAGGGCTGCTACGTGTGCCACTCGCAGATGATCCGCCCGATGGTCGCCGAGTACCTCCGCTACGGCGAGGCCTCGCGCGCCGAGGAGTTCATCTACGATCACCCCTTCCAGTGGGGCTCCAAGCGCACCGGCCCGGACCTCCACCGCATCGGCGGCAAGTACCCCAGCCTCTGGCACTACACCCACCTGATGGATCCGCGGTCCACCAGCCCCGGCTCGAACATGCCGAACTACCCCTGGCTGGCCGAGTGGAAGATCGACTCGAAGCTGGCGCCGAAGAAGCTCGCGCTCATGCAGACGCTCGGCGTGCCCTACACGCAGGCCGACATCGACGCCGCTGAAGATCAGCAGCGCAAGCAGGCGATGACCATCGTCGCCGACCTCGACAAGAACGGCGTGAAGGTCGCGTGGGACAGCGACATGGTCGCGCTCATCGCCTACCTCCAGCGCCTCGGCCGCGACCACGGCGTGGCGATCTCCGAAGACGTCCCCAAGACCGCGGCCCTGGGAGCCCAGTGAGCCATGTTCAAGCAGCACTTCTCAAACCTGGAGTCGATTGAGCTGCCGCTCTTCGGGCTCTGGCTCTTCATCGGGATCTTCCTGCTCGTGCTCGTGAGGACCTTCGTCCTCAAGCCGCGGGGCGACTTCGATGCAGCTGCCCAGCTCCCGCTGAACGATGGAACTCCTCTTCCCCGCACCGAGGCCAAGCCGTGAGCACCCCCAACCCCGAGAACAACAAGGTCATTGCCACCTACGACGGCATCGAAGAAGAGGACAACCAGCTCCCGAACTGGTGGCTCTTCACGCTGTTCGGCGCGATCGTCTTCACCTTCGGCTACTGGGTCGTCTACCACACGTCGAAGTCGCTCCCCGACATCCGCGCGACGTACAACGCTGACGTCGACGCGCTGAAGAAGTCGCGCATGGCCGCCAACCCGATGAGCGACGAGTCCATCCTCGCGCTCTCGAAGGACCCCGCGATGGTCGAAGAAGGCAAGGGCGTCTTCGCGTCGACCTGCGCCTCGTGCCACGCGCAGCAGGCCCAGGGGCTCGTCGGTCCGAACCTCACCGACAAGTACTGGATCCACGGCAGCAAGCCGACCGACATCGCCAACGCCGTCACCAATGGCTTCCCCGACAAGGGCATGCCGCCCTGGGGCACGGTGCTCGGCCCCGAGAAGGTGCGCAAGGTCGCCGCCTTCGTGATGTCCATCCGTGACACCAACGTCGCCGGCAAGGCCCCGCAGGGGAAGGACGCGGACGGCAACCCCGCCCCGGGCGAAGCGGCGCCCGCGCCCGCGCCCGCACCCACGCCTGCGCCCGCCGCCGATGACGCGGGGA
>JBMORD010000325.1:0-6459 GCA_049322495.1 Myxococcota bacterium
CGATGGATGGCGGAGACGGAACAGATGGCGGCAACGAGAGGGACGGCGGCAACGAGAGGGACGGCGGCGGAGCTGAGCCGGATGGCGGCGTGACGGATGGCGGGGGAAGCCCCGCGGACGCCGGCAGCGCGCTGAGGTTGCACGCCTACGACCTCGTCATCTCCGGCGGCACGGTAGCCGCGAGCTGCTTCCGCGATGGAACGGTCCCAGCGCCGGGCCTCGACGCCTTTCCCTCCCAGACGCTCGAGGTCCTCACGTGGGAGGCAGGTGGTCACCAGTTCATCGAGCTCGGCACGATCTCGTTCAGGCTCGGCGACGCTCCGCAGGTCGCGCTCTTCGTCGGCGGGATCGAAGGAGCAAGCGGCACTCTCCGCTGGTCACGCACGAGCGAGCGCTCGGTCGGAGGCGCCTACACCGAGCGACGGGCAGCGTCTGCGCAGTTCGTCTTCGATGCCTTCGGGGCGCCGTTCAGCACGGGCACGCTCGCGCTTCAGGCCTCGTACACCTGCAGCTCGGCCACCCAGCCGTGCCCGACCGGCAGTCAACGCCCCGCCGACGCGGCCACCTGCACCTTGTCGGTTCCGTTCACCGCCCGCGAGGTTCCTCTCACCGCGAAGTGGACCACGCCCGACGCGCCCGTCGCCGGTGCGAGGCGATTCCTCGTGGTCACCGACGAGGACCCGATTCAGAACGTCGCAGCCAGCTGCTACCGAAACGGCATGCGTCCGCCGACGACGAGCGTCACGACTGGCGAGCGCTTCATCCAGCGTTGGCAGACCTTCAGGGTCGGAACGACCGACTTCCTGAGGACCGGCCAGCAGTTCTTCACCCTCGGCGACGCGCCGGTGCTGGAGATCGACGTCGATCTCGTCGGCCAGGGGACCTACCAGTTCAGCCGCGCGACCCAGACCGTCAGCGGCGTGGTCGAGACGCGCACCACGTCGGCCACCGTGCCGCTCCTCGCGTCGCCCGTGACGACGGGAACGATGGAGCTCGCCTCGAGCTACGCCTGCGTCGGCGCGCAGTGCGCCACCGTCGCCGCCACTGACGCCGCGTCGTGCCACGTCTCCGTCCCGTTGCAGGCGTTCGAGCTGCCCTGACGACCGGGCGTGGCTGAGCTTCACTGCGCGAGCCGCTTGCGCAGCGCGAGCGCCATCACGCCCATCATCAGCGCCGACATGACGATCGTCCCCCACTCCGAGAGGGTGGGGACCGGCGCGCCGCACGCCGAGGTGGTGAAGGTGTGGTCCACGTCGCCCACGCCGGCGACCACCACGCGGTAGTGGTAGGTGGTGCCGCACGTGAGCCCGGTGATGGCCACGGACGAGATGGTGCCGTTGAAGAACGGCGGCACGTTGTTCGCGCCCGTCGAGCCCGCCACCACCGTGCCGTAGCTGCCGGTCGGGCCGAAGTCGAAGGTCGCGGTGTGCGTCAGCGAGCTGGTGCTGTTGAGGTCGGTCTGCAGCGCGGTGACGCCGGTGGCCGTGACGCCCACCACGGTGGCGTTCGAATAGAAGACCGCGGCCAGCGCCTCGGTCGCGACCAGCGCGCACGACAGCAGCGCGGCGAGCCGGAGCGTCTTCTTCAGGTTGATCATGGCCGGGACCTCGGGAGGGAAGTGCGGGGTTTCGTGTGAAGGAGCTCGGCGCCCCACACCGCGGCGGGCGCGACCAGCACCGAGAGGAGCAGCCTTCCCCCGTTGTCGAGGAAGAACCACCAGAAGGCGGCGAGCGGGCGGGTGCGGCCGAGCGCCTGGTCGATGCCGGCTGCGAGCGCGAACGGGGCGTCGAGCGTCTCGGCGGCGACCAGCAACGGGAGCGCGACGAGGAACGCGGTGACGCGCAGGCCGCGGGACCGATGCGGCCACGCGAAGAGCAGCGACCACACCAGCACCGGGCCCTGGAGCAGCTGACCGACCGGCACCGCCAGCGTCGCGAGCGAGCCCGGCTTCACGGTGGCGCGCACCTGCACGGCGTCGTTCGCCACGGAGAGCCGATGCACCTCGACGTCGGACTGCACCAGCTCGAGCCCGAAGCGCACCAGCGGCAGCAGCGGCGCACCGGCGCGCGCGCCGAGCAGCGAGAGCGCTGCGGTCAGCGCCAGCCACGCGAGGCCGAGCCGGGCCAGGAACCGCAGCGGCGAGGTCTCAAGCACGCGCGCCCCGCAGCACGCCGCTCCACGCGGCGAAGAAGCCGACGCCGGCGATGATCAACGCCGTCTGCCCCACCACGAGGTGCATCGAGTCGAACGACGCGGGCCAGTGCCGCAGACAGAACCAGAGGCCGACGATGCGCGAGACGTTGAGCGCGTAGATCAGCAACACCGCGAGGGCCACGCCGAGCGCCTTCCGCCGCGCGGCCATCGGGAAGGCCAGCAGCGCCGCGACCACCATCAGCATCACGTCGACGCCTTCGCAGCCCTGCGCCACCTGCACCCAGGTGTTGGCGGAGCCCACGCGGCTGCCCGTGGCGCGCACGCCCTCCGACGGGAGCAGCAGGTCGATGACCTGCGCCGCGGGCCGCGCGTTGAGCACCACGTTGATGAACGGCCCCACCAGCGGGCGGGTGAAGAAGTGCGCGGCCGTGCCTCCGAGGAAGAGGGCCCCGAAGAGGCCGAGTCGGAGGATCACCGACCTGCTGAGCGGCGCACGCATGGCGCAGGAGCTTCGGCACGTCCGGCGGATCCGTTCAGTCCGGAGATGGTGGTGGTTCGAACAGCTCGCGCGCGGCTTGCACACCTCGACCTTCATGACGACGCGACGTGAGGTACTCCGGGGGCTTGCCGGCGGGCTGGGGCTCGCTGGCCTCGCGAGCTGCCGCACGACTGGCGCGGAGGGCGGCGGCCCCCCGCAGGGATTGCCGCTCATGCGCTCGACGATGGAAAGCACCGTGGCCGTGCTCCGGCCGTCGACCTTCCCTTCCCTGCGGGAGGCGGTGGTCGCAGTCATCGCGCAGGCGGGCGGACTCGGCTTCATCCGCGCCGGCGAGCGCGTGCTGATCAAGCCGGCGATCAACAGCGAGCAGCAGTACCCGGCGACGACGGATCCCGAGGTGGCGCTCGTCGTCGCGCAGCTCGTGCTGGAGGCCGGCGGCGAGCCGTTCATCGCCGACCGCACGATGTTCGCGCGCTCGACCGCGCGGACCTTCCACGCGCTGGGGCTCGACGAGGCGGCGCGCCAGGCGAAGATCTCGTGTCAGCCGCTCGATCACGCCGAGGTGGTGCGCGTGCCGCACTCCGACGCGACGCACTGGAGCGGCGGCGCAGTGCCGATCTACCGCCCGGTGGCCGAGGCGGATCACATCATCAACCTGTGCACCCCGCGCACGCACCGGCTGGGCGACTTCACGATGGCGCTGAAGAACCTGGTGGGCGTGGTGGCGGGCGACGCGCGGCTCGGCATGCACCTGCCCGGCGGCTTCAAGGAGCGGCTCGCGGAGATCTCCCTCGCGGTGCGCTGCTCCCTCGTGCTCATGGACGGGCGGCAGGGCTTCACCGACGGCGGGCCGGATCAGGGCGACCTCGCGAAGCTCGACTTCCTCGCCGCGAGCACCGACCCGGTGGCGATCGACGCGGTGGGGCTGGGCTTCCTGAGGCTGGCAGGCACCAACCGGAAGCTCACGCGCGGCTCGCCGTGGGAGCTGCCGGTGATGCAGCGCGCGGTCGAGCTCGGCCTCGGCGTCGCGAGCGCCGAGCAGCTGCGGCTCGTCGGGTTGTCTGAGGGGGACGAGCGGCAGCTGCGGGCGCGGCTGGCCGCGGCGTAGTCACTGCTCAGGGACGGATCGCCGCGAAGTCGAGAAAGGCGGTTGCCGCGTCGAGTTGCGAGTCTCGGCCGGGCCATGTGTGCCCGAGTCCCAGGTACTCAACGTAGGCACTGAGAGGGAAGAGGCCTTTTGTCCAGCGCCTGATCCCAGGTGCAACGTCGTCCGGTATCGGAAAGCCGCGCTCTCGAAGCGGCCCCGTGGAGAAGGCTCTCCATCCATCAAAGTTGGCGTGTGAATCAGGGAACAGCGGGTCGGCAGTCCCCATCGCGTACCAGAAGGAGAAAGACGAACGAGGGAGACAACCTGCAACCTTCGCAGGGTCCTGCGGCCACCCCGTACCGACTGCGCCCAGAACTTCGAAGGCCAGCTCGCTTTCGCAGACGAGCCTGAAGCTCACGTCCGCGCCCGACTCGAAGCCGAGACCGAGCCTCGGCGCGCTCGCGTCGACGTGGCGGTCAACGACTTCCATGATGGCCTCGATGTACGCGCGCTCCGCTTCCGGCGAAGTCGACCAGGCGCCGCCAACGGCGGACGGACAGACGGACACGACACCGTTGCTCACGGCGAGCGAGTCCGCGCCGACCGTGGTGCAGAAGCCTGGCCCGTCGTCTCCGTTGCCGTGAAAGAGGAACAGCACCGCCTTGACCTCGTCCTTCGGCATGACGACCTCGAAATACAGAGGTGGCTCGTCAGCGAAATGCGGGCCGGTCAGGCTGACGTAGTGACCGGATCGCCCCACGGGGAAGGCGTCGTCGACGGGACTGAAGCAGCCAGCCAGGAGAGCTGCCGCAAGGGCGAGTCGCAGACGATGCTGCATGACGCGTTGCTGTAGTCCGTGCTGGAGCCCGTCGCTACCACGCGGGCGCAGCACACCGCCGGGTTGGTGCTGCGCGCCGCACCAGCCGCCCACACGACCCGCCGTCACCCAGGCGGGAGTTACGGCGAGCCGCCGGCAGGTCTCACCGCGCCGACGCGAGCGCGCCGCGCGCCGTGTCGAGCAGCGCGTCATCGAGCTTCGACTTCTCGAGCGACGTCACCGCGCGCGCGAGGAGCGTCTTCGCGTCGGCGTGATGCCCCAGCGCCAGGTGCGCGCGCCCGAGCCCCACGAGCGACCTCGCGGTCCAGTCCTCGTCGCCGGCCCGTTCCCGCGCGGCGAGCGAGGTGACGAACGCCTCGAGGGCGGGCTGCGGCTTGCCGGCCTCGAGCAGACACTCTCCGCGTACCTCGAGCGCGACGGTGGCCTCCTCGTGGTCCGCGCCGAACGTCTCTGCGAGCAGCGCGCGCGCCCGGTCGGTGAAGGCGAGCCCCTCGTCGAGGCGGCGCAGCGCGCACGAGGTGGCCCCCATCGCGCTCAACGTGATGCCGACCATCAACGGCATCGAGGCCTGCTCGAACGTGGCCAGCGAGCGCTGGTACTCGCCGAGCGCCTCCTCGTGCTTGCCGAGCTCACGGAGCGCCTCGGCGCGCCCGAGGTGCAGCCGCGCCACGAACGGGCTCGAGGCGCCGAGCACCTTCTCCTGCTCCGGGAGGATGCCGTCGATGGCGGCCAGCGCCTCCGCCGAGCGATGGAGCGCGACGAGCTTCTCGGCGACCGCGTTCCACGCCTGCCCCACCTTGTGGTGCGAGCGCCCGAGCGCCTGCTCGAGCTGCCGCGCGGCGTCGACGAGCAGCTCCGCGGCCTGCTCGAAGCGCCCCTGCGCGCCGATGGAGTTGGCGACGTTCGCGAGCATCGCCACCGTCCTCGGGTGCGAGGCGCCCTGGTGGTCCCGGCGCAGCTCCCACGCGCGGCGGTAGCGCACCTCCGCGCCGGTGAAGTCGGCGCGCGTGTAGAGGAGGTGCCCCTGCTGCGTCGCCACGCGCGCCTCGAGCTCCCAGTCCTGCCCGACTCGCGGCGCGAGCGCGCTCGCCTGCCACACCCACTCGTCGGACTCCTTCATGCGCGAGAGCTCGTTGAGCACGAAGCTGACGTCGATGGCGATCAGCGTCGCGAGGCGATCGTCTCGCGCGGCGTGCGCCCGGGTCCACGCGTCGCGCAGCGTGGCCTCCGCGAGCGCGAACTCACCGTTGCCGTCGAGGAGCTGCCCGCGCACCAGCAGCGCCTCCGCCTCGAGCGGCGCCCAGCCGAGCGCGTGCGCCTCGAGCGCGGCGGTGGTCGCGAGGGGCAGGCCTTCCTTGAAGCGCCCGGCCTCCCTCAGCGCCTGGGCGCGCGAGAGCTCGCGCTCGATGAACTCCACCCGCTCGCGCATCGCCGGCTGCTCGGGCCGCGGCACCGGCGCGAGGAGCGCGGTGGTGTTCGCGCACACCGACAGCGGCGTGAGCGACAGCACCGCGTCCTGCGCGCGCGGGAGCGAGTCGCCGCTGGTGGTGGCCAGCACGCCGAGCGCGCCTTCCACCTCGAGGAGCCGCCGATCGAGGCAGGCCATGCGCACCGTCAACACCTGGTCGGACTGCTCGCCGCGAAGGCGCGTCGCCTCGCACGCCTCGCGGTGCTGGGTCGACCAGTCCTCCGCCCAGCGGTCGAGGCGCTCGCCGATGCGCGCGAAGGCGTCGGCCCCGCCGAGGGTGCCGAAGTGCGCCGCGAGCGCTTGACGGCGCTCGGCAGACCAGACGGCGGCGACGCGCGAGCTCCCCGAGCGGCACAGCGTCTGGCGCTGCAGCAGCCAACCGCCGACGACCACCGCGAGGGCCCCGAGCGCAA
>JBMORD010000326.1:0-6455 GCA_049322495.1 Myxococcota bacterium
GCTGCGCGGCACCTAGGCAGGGCTCTACACGCTGCTGGGGGCGCTCGAGCGCCAGCCGCCCGCGGGCGTCGACTGGGCGGAGGTCGCCACCGCCTACGGCCTCGCGCCCACCTCGACGGGCGCGCAGACCTTCGCCGCGCAGCTCGCGGGCGCGGAGCTGATGATCCGCGCGGGGGCCAACGTGGTGACCATCCAATCGACGAGCTGGGATCACCACGGAGAGTGGCCCACGACGCGCGATCGCATGAACTCGGAGATCATGCCGTCGCTCTCGACGTTCCTCACACGCGCGCGGGCGATGCAGGGCTTCAACGTGGTGACCGCGCTCACCGGCGAGTTCGCGCGCACGGGCGGCGCCGAGGGCCACGATTCGGGGCACGCCAACGGGCTGAGCGCCACCGTCGTCGGCAAGCGGGTGCGCCAGGGCACGACCGGCCGGCCACGCGTCTCGGCCCAGGGAAGCTATTCCCTGCCTCCGGGCACGCCCGCGACGCAGGAGTTCTGGGGTTTCCTCTCGAGCCTCGTCTCGAGCGCCACCCAGCCGTTCGGCCCCAACGCGCACCCGTCGCTGCTCGCCTGAGCTCTCGCAGCGCGTCGCTCAGAACAGCAGGTTCTCGGGCGAAGCCACGACGGTCTGCAGCACGTAGCCCGCGCTCCCCGCCCCCGCGGGGCTGAACGGGTTGCCGAAGACGTCGTTCGCCCCGCCGCGACCACCGCTGCCGCCGCAGGCGCCGCCGCCTCCTCCCGCGGTGTTGGTCGTGCCCGCGGCGTCGGTGCCGGACGCGCCGCCGTTCGCCTGCACCGTGCCGGTGACGCTGATGGAGCTCGTGCTCAGGAGATGGATGATGCCGCCCCCGCCACCACCACCGCCGCCCGCACCGTTCGTGCCGCCGTTGCCGTTGAGCCCCGCGCCACCCGCGCCGCCGTTCGCGCGCACGGCCCCCGCGACGCTCAGCGCGTTGCGCCCGACGACGAGCACCACGCCTCCCGCGCCGCCGCCGTTGCCGCCGAGGTCCGCCCCGCCCGAGACCACACCGCCGTTGTTGCCGTTGGCGTTGATGCTGCCGCCCACCACGATGGACACGTTGCCGCGCGCGAAGAGGCTGAACGCGCCTCCGCCTTCGCCGCCGCTCGACGGAGAGGGCTGCACGCCCGCCCCACCCGCGCTCACGGGCGTGCTCACCACGTGCGCGGCGGACAGCAGCGCGAGCCCCGTCCCACCGCGGAACGAAGTGGCCGGCGCGAGGGAGATGCCCGGGTGCGCGACGCCGCCGGTCGCAGGCCCGGTGCCCGGCAGCACGAAGAGGGTGCCCGAGATGGTGACGTCGCCCGTGCAGCGGATCACCGTGCCGCTGGGGACGATGAGCGTCCCGGAGATGGTCACGCTGGAGAACTGCAGGTTCTGCCGGAACGGCAGCGCGTTCACGCCGGCGACGGTCGAGAGGTCGAGCGTGTTCCCCACCGGCACCAGGAGCGCGCCCGCGGAGCCGTCACCGTAAATGCCGAGCTGCCCCGCCGGCCCCTGCGGGCCTGACGGACCGGTGGCGCCCTGCACTCCCTGCGCGCCGTTGCACACGAAGCGGGTCAGCGCTGCGTTCACCTCGGCGACGTCGAGCGTGCCGTTGGCGTTCGCGTCGGTGCCGAGCTCGAGCTTCACGCCGCCGGTCGCGCAGTTCGCGCCAGCGGGCTCGGCGGTGGTGCGCGCGAGCGTCGACGGCCCCGCGGGACCCGCCGGCCCCTGGTCGCCTTGCGCGCCCTGCATGCCCTGCGGCCCCTGAGCGCCCTGCGGACCCTGCGGCCCGTTGCAGAGCAGCTGCGACTGCGCGACGTCGAGCTCGCCCACGTCGAGCGCGCCGTTGCCGTTCGCGTCGAGGCCGACGTCGAGCCGCACCCCGCCCGTCGGACACTGGGTCGACCCCGTCAGCTCGAGCGTGGTCTTGAAGACAGACGACAGGCCCGGCGCGCCCATCGGCCCCGTCGCGCCCTGCGCACCATCACAGAGGTACCGCGTGGCCGCTGCGTCGACCTCGGTATCGTCGAGCACGCCGTCGCGATCGGCGTCGACGCCCGAGCGGAGCTCGACGCCGCCGTTCACGCAGTTCGCGCCGGGCAGCTCGACCACGCTCGAGAAGAGCACCGTCGAGCCCGCGGGGCCGGCCGCCCCGGGGTCGCCCTTCGGCCCCTGCGGTCCCTGGGGGCCAGGTGACGACTGCGTGCAGGCCGTGAACGCCACGGCGGCGGCGACGAACGACAGGGCGACGGTTCGGGACATCATGACCACTCCACGTGAAAGCGGGAGCGGCCCCGTAACTCACCGTCCGTTTCGCGTGAGGCGTCGCTCGAGCCCGAGGAGGAGCGCCACACCACAGAACGCGAAGCAGTCGAAGGTCATCACGTACGGGAACTGCTGCGTTCGGAAGAGCTCCCGGAAGCCGTCGGGGTCGCCGAAGAGCCACAGCCCGAGGAAGCCGACGAACGCGAGCAGCAGCACGCCGTGCAGCCAGCGGCTCGCGAGGACCCGCTCCACCCGCGTGTGCGCCTCGACGCGCGGCGCGAGCCACGGCCGCAGCACGAGGTACGGCAGGAGCACGAACGCCCCGAGCCCGAAGCTCCCGACGAGGAACGGCCACTTCACCCAGCCGCGATCGCCGCGGAGCGCGACCAGCATCACCAACGGCCACACGCCCATCAGGTTGAAGAGCCCGAAGAGCGAGCGGTTCACGCCCTCGAGGTCGCCGGTCATCATCTTCACCACCTGCGTGCCGGTCTCCGGCGAGGACGGCGGTGAGGTGAAGACCGCGATGACGACGAGCGCCACCCACAGCGCCGCGGCCACGGCCCGGAAGGCGAGCGAGAAGCGGAGCGGGACGCCGGTGGGGTGCATGCGAAGCGAGCGCGACGCTACGGGTTCACCGGCTCACGCGCACGCCCTCGCGCGGTGAAGGCAGCGCGGCGCGCGGGGGCAGGCGGGGCACGTGGAGCTCGCGCAGGTGCGGGCTCGCCGCGCGGCCGACGTCGAGCGCGCTCTGCTGCGCCTGGGCGACGAGCGCCTGGCGGAAGTCGCGGCCCGCCGGGGTGAGCGCCAGCGTCACGCGGTGGACGAACCACGCGATGGGGTGCGTGAGCACGGCCTCGAGGGCGCCGCCCCACAGCGCGCCGGCGGTGAGCTCGTGGCGGAAGGTCACCTCGCGCCACAGGCCACGCGCGTCGGCGACGAACGACAGCGCGTGCCGCGCGAGCAGCGGCTGCACCTCGAGCCCCATCACGACGTCGGGCGCCGGCGAGCGCGCCAGCACCGCGCCCAGCGGATCCTCCCGCGTCAGCAGCTCGTCGGCGTAGATGGCCCACGCCGCGTCGTCATCGCGCACGAGGAGCGCCCGCTCGCGCTCGAGGTCCACCGGCCAGGTGCGGCGCGTGAAGTGGTAGCGCAGCTCGGTCTGGCCGACGGTGAAGCGCTGCCCGTCGTGGAGCGCGTGCCGCCCCGCCGGGAGCCGCGCGCCGTTCATCACCACCGGCCACCACTCGGCCTCGCGCACCTCGAGGCCGAACGCGCCGTCGCGCCAGTCGACCCACACCACCGGCATGAGCTGCAGCGGCTCGCGCGGCACGAGCGACATGCGGTTGAAGAGGTTCATCCCCGAGCGCACGAGCCGCTGCTCTCCGAAGTCGGAGCGGAGCGTCGCCTCGAGGCTCTGGCGCTGCGGGCCCATCGGGCGCTCTCTACCTGAGCGCCAGCCGATTCATGGCGTTTCGTGGGTGCGGCCCCCCTCCGGGGCGGGGTTCGTGCAACGGTCCGCCGCAGCCTGTGTCGAGCCCACAGGAGGAAGCCCACCGCATGTGCCCAGACGAGAACACGTTGATCCGCTTTGCCCACGGGGAGGCCGGCCAGCTCCCGGCCCTGGAGGCGCACCTCGACGCCTGTGAGTCCTGCCGGCGGGCGGTGGCGGCGGCGGCATCGACGCAGACGCTCCCGTCGGCGCCGGTGAGCCGCGACCTCGCGCCGGGCCAGCGGGTCGGCCGCTATGAGATCGAGCGCGAGCTGGGCCGCGGCGGCATGGGGGTGGTGTACCAGGCGCGCGACGTGACGCTCGACCGCCGCGTGGCGCTCAAGCTGCTGCACGCGCGACGCGACGACGCGGCCCAGGCGCGGCTGCTGCGCGAGGCGCAGGTGATGGCGAAGCTGGCCCACCCGCACGTGGTGCCCGTCTTCGAGCTCGGCGAGTGGCAGCAGGAGGTCTACCTGGTGATGGAGCTCGTCACCGGCGTCACGCTCGAGGCGTGGCTCAAGCGCGAGAAGCACGCCACGCGCGAAATCCTCGACACCTTCGCGGCGGCCGGGCGCGGGCTCGCGGCGGCGCACGCGGCGGGGGTGGTGCACCGCGACTTCAAGCCGGCCAACGTGCTGGTGGGCCTCGACGGCCGGGTGCGCGTCACCGACTTCGGCCTCTCACGGCCGGGGCCGACGCTGGAGCTGCCGGCGACCGACTCCGCGGTGCTCACCCGCGACGGCGCCATCGTCGGCACGCTGGCGTACATGGCCCCCGAGCAGCTCGACGGGAAGGTCGCCGACGAGCGGTCGGATCAGTTCTCGTTCTGCGTGTCGCTGGTCGAGGCGCTGCAGGGCACGCGGCCCTTCGAGGGCGAGACGTGGACGCAGCTCTCGAAGAGCCTCACGAAGGCGCCGCGGCTGGCGGGAGTGCCGCGCTCGCTCCGCGGGGTGCTGGCGCGCGGGCTGGCGAAGGAGCCGTCGAGCCGCTTCGCCTCGATGACGGCGCTGCTCAGCGCCCTGGAGCGCGCGCGCACGCGGCAGTGGCCCGGCTGGCTCGGCGTGGGTGTCACCGCGGCCGCTGCGGCGGCGGTGCTGGTGCTGCTGCCCGGGCGGCCCGCGGCCCTGAGCGCCGGCGCGACGGGGCTCGCTGACGACTCCGTGCCGGTGGTGATGGCCGCGCAGGACCTGCCCGAGGGCACCGTGGTCACGATGGAAATGCTGATGCAGAAGAACGTCCCCGCCCAGTACGTCACCTCGTCGAGCGTCAAGCCCGACTCGGTGAGCTACATCCTCGGGCAGAAGCTCATCGTCGCCGTGCAGCGCGGCGACCCGCTGCTCTGGACGCAGTTCGAGGTCGAGAAGTCGGTGCGGGTGCTCGTCGCGAAGCGCGACCTCACGACCGGCACGCGCGTCACCCGCGAGCTCTTCGAAGAGAAGGACCTGCCCGAGAAGTACGTGACGCGCTCGGTGGTGCGGGCGGATCAGGCCTCGTACATCGTCGACCAGAAGCTCAACGTCGACACCTATGCGGGCGACCCGATGCTGTGGACGCACTTCGAGCAATCGAAGCAGCTCACTCCGGGCACCGGCGCCGAGTGGGACAAGGCGGGCCTCACGATGGCCGAGGTGATGGAGGTGATGAAGGACCACCGGCCCGCGTGGCGCGAGTGCATGAACCAGGCGGTGGTCGAGAAGGTGGTGGTGCGCTGGACGGTAGAGACCGACGGCACGCCGACGGCGGTCAAGATCGAGCCGTTCGAGGCGGGCTCGAAGGCGGCGGAGTGCTTCGCGACGCAGCTCGGGCTCCTGCGCTTCCCTGCGCGCGAGGCGCGGACGGAGCACATCGCGTTCCCCTTCGTGAAGAGCCGCGCGAAGGCAGAGTGACGTCGGACGCCGTCACGGCCCGCAGGTGACGATGACCGCGAGGCGTTTGAAGACGCCGACACAGGGGTCACCGAAGAGCGCGTTGCTGGCGAGCACGTCGCAGGTCGCGCGCCCGAGGCACAGGTTGCGGATCTGCGTGGCTGAGGTTGTCGAGGCCGTGCAGAGGGGCGAGTTCGCGACGAGCGTGCGCGCGCCGCAGTCGAGCATCGGGTCGCCGTAGGCTGCTCCGACGACGTTCGTCATCACCTGGCCCGGAGGGCAAGCGAGCGTGAGCGTGGTGTTCTGCTCAGCCGCTCCGCAGGTCCGCTCGCAGCGGGCGTTCACGCAGGAGAAGGTGGCGCGACAGGCGTTGCCACAGCTCCCGCAGTTCGCGACGTCGGTGTTGGGGTTGGTGCACACCCGGGCGCCGACCACGCCACAGGCGATCGAGGGAGGCGCGCAGGTGGCGTCGCACGTGCCGCCGAAGCACGCCTTGCCGGCCGGGCATCGGTTCCCGCAGGCGCCGCAGTGGGCGTTGTCGCTGTCGAGGTTGGCGCAGAAGGTGCCGCCTCCGCAGCTCGAGAGCGCGCCGCAGGTGAGGCTGCACGTGCCACCCGCGCACACGGTGCCGCTCGGGCACTGGGCTCCGCAGGCGCCGCAGTGGGCGTTGTCGCTCGCGAGGTTCGCGCAGAAGGGCGCGCCGCCGTCGGGGCGACAGGTCTCGAGCGCGCCGCACTCGAGCTCGCACGCGCCGTTCCGGCACGTCGTCCCGCTCGCGCACTGTCTTCCACACGCTCCGCAGTGGGCGTTGTCGCTCGCGAGG
>JBMORD010000327.1:0-46607 GCA_049322495.1 Myxococcota bacterium
AGGCAAAGGGGCTCGAGCTCGACGCGCTGACGCTCGACGCCTCGGGCGGCGTGGAGCTCCACCTCGCGGGGCGCGTCAAGAAGGCGAAGGTCGACGTGTCGGGCGGCGTGTCGATGAAGGCGGCGAAGCTCGAGGTGGGCGATCTCTCGGTCGACGCGAGCGGTGGCTGCGAGGTCGACGTGGGCGTGAAGGACACGCTCGTGGGTGACGCCTCGGGCGGCGTCGGCATCACGGTGCACGGTCGGCCGGCGAAGACGAAGATGCACACCTCGGCCGGCGCCGACGTCAGCTACGTCGACTGACGAGCCGTTGACGCTCTCGTCAGCCCCAAGCTACGCAGCCGGCATGGGCGAGGGGATGATGGTGAGAGGGGTGGTTGGTCTCTGCATTGCGCTGCTGGTCGGTTGCGGAACAGCTCCTCAGGAGCCAGCGCTCAGCGCCTGCACCGAGCAGCAGATCGGAGAGCGCAGCTTCGGGCTGGTCGATCTCGGTGAGTCACCGACCCCGAAGACGGCGGTGCGGCTTGCTCACGACGCGGGGGTGACCCTGGTGCTCACGGTCGCGCGCGGCGACGGCCGGCTGTTCCTCCAGCTGCATGAGCCGGTGTCCGGTGGTGCGCTGCCGCGAGACTCGAGCGGGCCGTGCCCCTTGCCGGAGCGGATCCTCTGGCGCTCGCTCGACGACGGCAGGCGCTACCCGGCGACGGGTGTGCTGAGTGTCCTCGACGGCGGGGCCGGGCCCGGACAGGAGCTCGCCTTCGTGGTGCGGCAGCTCTCGTTCGAGCGCGACGGCGGCACCGCGCTGCCCGATTTCGAGGCGAGCGTGATGATCCCGCGGTGAGCACCTCAGTAGCGGAACACGGTGCCCGCGGGGAACTCGAGGTCGAAGTGCTCGCGAAGCGCGGCCAGCACCTCTTCCGGTGAGCTCAGCTTCCGGCTCTCGACGCTGGTCTTCGTGCGGAGCGTCAGCTCGTCGTTGAGGAGCGTCACCCGGCCTCCGTCGGGGCGCGCTCTCGCCGCGAGGAGCCGGTTGCGGAAGTGCGACTGGGGATGCGCGCTGGTGAACCAGTTGCCGACCTCGCGATCGATCGCCGGCATCTCCTCGAGAGTGAACTCGCAGACGTCGCTCCACGCGTCGCCGAGCCTCACCTGATGGAACCATCGCCCGTCTTCGCGCACCAGGCGGCGCGGCTCGTGCGGCGAGGGCTGCTCGAGGCCCTCCACCAGGCGCAGCGGCGCGGTCGGTGACAGCCCGCCCACGCCCACGTCCGCCAGCCAGCTCTCGCCGGCGAGCTCCACGCGGACGAAGACGTGCGTGCGCGGCGGCGTGAAGTCGCGCGGCCGCTGGAGCCGCACCCGCGCGCTGATCGGCCGCGCCTCGAAGCCGAGCGCGGTCAGCCCCCGCAGCAGCAGCGTGTTGAGCTCGAAGCAGTACCCGCCGCGGCCGCCGTGGAGGATCTTCGCGTCGACCGCCGCGTCGTCGAGCGAGATGCCGCGCCCGAGCAGCACGTCGAGGTTCTCGAAGGGCACCGCGCACACGTGCGCGAGGCAGATCGTCCGCAGCGTCTCCAGGGTCGGCGGAGGTCGCTCCGCGGGCAGACCCAGTCGGCGAAGCCAGGCATCGAGCATCGGCAGCTCCCGCAAAAAGAAAACGGCCTCAGTCGCCTGAAGCCGTTCCCCCCTCCCTGAGATCAATCGACAGGGCCGCTCTTCGCGACCGCCCCGTCTGGGCCTCTGCAGCCCTTGTCTCGAATCACCCGCTCAACCCCGAAGGGGCGAGCGGGTGTGCAGAAGATCGTCTCAGCTGCAGCCGGTGGTGGCGCCGCAGTTGTGGCACTTGTAGCAGGCGCCGTTGCGCACGGTGATCGTGCCGCAGACGGGGCAGGGCGGCGCGTCGGCCTGGTTGAGGAACGCCGACTTCGCCTCGTTCGCCACGGGCAGCGACACCGCCGGCGCCGACGCCTTGGGCGCGATGGCCTTGGCCTCGGCCACCTTCTTGGCCTCCGCCTCCATCAGGCTCTCGGTCTGGCCTTCCTGCGGCAGGAACTTCAGCGACAGCCACCGGAAGATGTAGTCGGTGATCGACTTGGCGATCGGCAGATCGGGGTTGTTGGTGAAGCCCGACGGCTCGAAGCGGGTGTGGCTGAACTTGTCGGCCAGCACCTTGAGCGGCACGCCGTACTGGAGCGACAGCGAGATCGCCGTGGCGAAGGAGTCCATCAGGCCGGAGACGGTGCTGCCCTCCTTGGCCATGGTGATGAAGAGCTCGCCCGGCTGGCCATCGTCGTACATGCCGACCGTGAGGTAGCCCTCGTGGCCCGCGATGGAGAACTTGTGGGTCAGCGCGCGGCGCTCGTCGGGCAGCCGCTTGCGCGCCTCGACCGGAGCCGCAGGCACCGCGGCGACGGCCTCGGCCTTCTTGGTCTCCTTGGAGGTGTTGAGCGGCTGGCTGCGCTTGCAGCCGTCACGGTAGACGGCCACGGCCTTGAGGCCCGCGCGCCACGACTCCATGTAGGCCATCTCGATGTCCTCGACGGAGGCCTCGTTGGGGAGGTTGACCGTCTTGGAGATCGCGCCCGAGAGGAAGGGCTGCGCGGCGGCCATCATCTTGATGTGGCCCATGTAGTGGATGGACCGCGTGCCGCGCGCCGGCTTGAAGGCGCAGTCGAACACCGGGAGGTGCTCCGCCTTGAGGCCCGGCGCGCCCTCGATGGTGTCGTTCTTGTCGAGGTAGGCGACGATCGCCTCGATCTCGGTGCTGCTGTAGCCGAGCTTCTGGAGCGCGAACGGGACCGTCTGGTTGACGATCTTCAGCATGCCGCCGCCGACCAGCTTCTTGTACTTGATGAGCGCGATGTCGGGCTCGATGCCCGTGGTGTCGCAGTCCATCATGAAGCCGATGGTGCCGGTGGGGGCGAGCACGGTGACCTGGCTGTTGCGGTACCCGTGCTGCTCGCCGAGCTGCAGCGCCTCGTCCCACGCCTTCTTCTGGCTCTCGAACAGGCGCGTGTCGGCGTACGCCGGCAGCTGGTAGGCCGACTTGCGGTGCTTGCGGATGACGCCGAGCATCGGATCGCGGTTGACCTGGTAGCCGGCGAACGGGCCGAGGTGCTCGGCCATCTTCGCGCTCATCACGTAGGCGCGGCCGCCCATGAGCGAGGTGACGGCGCCGGCGTAGGCGCGGCCCTCGTCGGAGTCGTAGGCCAGGCCCTGCGCCATCAGCAGCGCGCCGAGGTTGGCGTAGCCGAGGCCCAGCGGGCGGAAGTCGAAGGAGTTCTTCTCGATCTTCTCGGTGGGGTACTTCGAGAAGCCGACGATGATCTCCTGGCCGAGCAGGGTGATGTCGACCGCGTGCTTGAAGGCCTCGACGTCGAACTCCCCGTCGATGGTGCGGAAGTGCATCAGGTTGAGCGACGCCAGGTTGCAGGCCGTGTCGTCGAGGAACATGTACTCGGAGCACGGGTTCGACGCGTTGATGCGCGCGGTGTTCGCCGAGGTGTGCCAGGCGTTGATGGTGGTGTCGAACTGGAGGCCCGGGTCGCCGCACTGCCAGGCGGCCTGGCTGATCTCGCGGAACACGTCGCGGGCGCGGTAGGTGTCGACGATCGCCCCGTCGCGCACCGCGCGGGTCGAGAACGAGCGATCTTCGGCCACGGCCTTCATGAACTCGTCGGTGACGCGCACCGAGTTGTTCGAGTTCTGGAAGAACACCGAGGAGTACGCCTCGCCGTTGAACGAGGGATCGTACCCGGCGTCGATCAGCGCGTGCGCCTTCTTCTCTTCGACCACCTTGCAGCGGATGAACTCGAGGACGTCGGGGTGCTCGGCGTTGAGGATCACCATCTTCGCCGCGCGGCGCGTCTTGCCGCCCGACTTGATGACGCCGGCGAAGGCGTCGAAGCCCTTCATGAAGCTCACCGGGCCCGAGGCGGTGCCGCCGCCCTTGAGCACCTCACGCGAGGAGCGGATCGGCGAGAGGTTCGAGCCG
The DNA here is from genome assembly GCA_049322495.1 of Myxococcota bacterium. Classification (GTDB taxonomy): domain Bacteria; phylum Myxococcota; class Myxococcia; order Myxococcales; family Myxococcaceae; genus Archangium_A. The sequence continues at coordinate 3,988 of JBMORD010000327.1, forward strand.
GTGCCCGAGCCGTACTTGAAGAGCATGCCCTCGGTCTTCGCCAGCCCGAGGATCGACTCCATCGAGTCTTCGACCGAGTTGATGAAGCACGCCGAGCACTGCGGGTGGGCCTCGACGCCCACGTTGAACCAGACGGGCGAGTTGAAGGCCACCTTCTGGCGGAGCAGGAGGTGCGTCAGCTCGGCGTGGAAGGCGTTCTTCGCCTCGGTCGACGCGAAGTAGCCGCCCTGCTCACCCCAGCGGGTGATGGTGTTGACCACGCGGCCGACGAGCTGGCGCACCGACGACTCGCGCTCCGCGGTGCCCGGCTGGCCGCGGAAGTACTTCGACGCCACGACGTTCGTCGCCAGCATCGACCACGACTTCGGCACCTCGATGTTCTTCTGCTCGAAGACGACCTTGCCGTCTTCGCCGGTGATGGAGGCCGACCGGTACTCCCACGCGATCTCGTCGGCGGGATCGACTCCCGGCGTGGTGAAGTAGCGCGGGACCTCGAGGCCCTGGGCCTTGCCATTGCGCGGCACGGCGCGCGCATCGACCGGCATCACCGACGCCACCACGTTCACGGGGGTCACTTTCTCCATCTTGGTTCCCTCTTTAACCATTGGGTCTGACAACAATTGACAGGTTGACTGCTGGTGTGTGTGAAAGGCGAAAGCTGCTCAGCCCCTCGGGAGCTGGCCCTCGGGGTGCGAAAGTCGCGAAAGGTAGGATGTTTCGTTCTCCCGAAGCCCCTCCCGGCCTCGGCTCGCGTCGGGAAATGCCGGCGCGGGGGGGCGACTTATGCCTCTCGTCTCGTCCACGTGTCAAGCATCGCCGCACTAGATGTAGTGTCAAAAAAAGTTCCGATACCCAAGACTTAGGGGCTGTTCCGACCCGCTGCTACAGGCCTGATGCGCGCCGGAAGCGGAAAATCGGCCCTGGCGCAATCGCGAGCTCGCAGGTCGGCCAGGGAGGCCATCAGAGCCCCTGATTGGCCTCGTCATGACCCTACATGACTTTTCATGGCCAGCCGCCTGACGCGAAGTCGACTTTGCTGAAAGTGCGTGTCTGACGATGATCAGCTTTCCCTCGGAGGTCCCAGCAGCCGGGCCGGAATACCGCCTCGGGAGGGCGTTTTGCGCGCCGCGCACCGTCAGCCAAGGGTCCTCTTGGGGCAGCGGCAAAACCCGTAGGCCGGTGGTATCCACCCCGGCATGCCTCCTCCGTACACGCGACACCTCTTCGTCTGCACCAACCGACGCCCCGACGGCAGCCCGCGCGGCTGCTGTGCGAGCAAGGGCGGTGACGAGCTGCGGCTGGCCTTCAAGAAGGAGCTGGACGCCCAGGACGTGAAGGGCGTGCGCGCCAACGGCGCCGGCTGCCTCGACGCCTGCGAGCGGGGCGTGGCGGTGGTCGTCTACCCGGACAACGTCTGGTACGGCGGCGTGACGCAGGCCGACGTGAAGGAGATCGTCACCGAGCACATCGTCGGCGGTCGCCCGGTCGAGCGGCTGCGCATGGAGCTGCCGATCGTCCGGCGGAAGGACTGAGACCTACTCCGCCCGGTTGCGGGCGAAGAGGGGATCGAGCGCCAGGGCGTCGAGGGTCTTCCGATCGGGGAAGCTGTTCTTCGCCAGGTGGTAGCGGACGGGCCAGTAGCAGGGCTCGCGCTTCATGCGGCTGGCGAGCTTCGCGGCGACGTCGTCCCAGCGGGCCGCGGCCACCACGCGCTGGTCCTCGGGCTGGTCGAGGTCGACGAAGACGATGAACTCGGCCTTCGGCATGAGGGTCTCGGCGCCCTTCGTCCACACCGCGTAGGTGTGGCGCCCGCCCTCGTCGTCTTCGATGAAGAGGGTGGTGCCGACGAAGACGTCGGTGCCCTCGGCCTGGAACTTCTCGTCGAGGGCCCGCTTCTGCTCGTTGGCGTCGTCGGCCTCGGCGTTGACGCGCAGGCTCTCGGCGAGCGAGCCGGCGGGGGGAAGCCACGGCTCGAAGCCGGCGCGGGTCACCTTCCAGCCGCGGCCGGAGTTCGCGCGGGGCAGGGTGAGGCGCTCGTCGACCAGCTCCACGGCGGCCTCGAGCCCCTCGGGGTCGGCGGAGCCGGCGACGATCAGGTGATCGCGTTGCGGCAGGAACACCACCGGGTCACCCTTGAGCTTGAGGCGCTTGAGCGACTCCGAGAGCAGGGCGCGGGCGACGTCGTGGTTGTCGGCCCAGTCCGACTCGTAGACGCCGGGAGAGGGGTTGGCGAAGGCCTTCTTGCTGCGGGCGACGAGGCGCTGGCGGCCCTGGCGGAACACCTCGTCGGCGGTCTTGCCCCACGTGCGCAGGTGATCCTCGTTGAGGTACTGCATTGCGTCGGGCCCGTCGTAGACCACGACCTCGATCAGATCCTCCGCGAGGGGGCGGTGGACCAGGGTGACGGGCTCCTTCGCGCTCAGGGTGAGCAGCTCGAGGAAGATCCGATCGCGCACCGTCACCAGCACCCCGTCCTTCGCGTCGTCCCACTTCTCGGGGATCTCCGCGGGGAAGAAGCCGGCGATGGAGTGGCTCACGAACTCGGGCCGCTCCTCGGGCTCGAGGCGGGCGTATTCGGCGAAGAGGTTGTCGAGGGAGATCTGCGCGCCGCCGTCGGTGGTCAGCCCGTAGCGCTCGTCGTCGAGCACGAACTCCGGGTGGCCCGCATCGGCGAGCCCCGCCAGGACCTCGTCGGCGAACTGCTGCTTGAGGGGGCCGTCTTCGTCCTCCGGCGGAGGCACGTCGTCGACGACGCCGGCGTCGAAGAAGAGATCGGCGATCGGGCCGGCCTTCTTCACCTCGGAATACGCCCCGTAGGCGCCCAGCATCAGGGTGAGGCTGCAGCACGCCATGCCCCCGAAGAGGAGCAGCAGCACCACGCCCAGAACGGTCTTCTGCTGTTGGTTCACGGCCCCGGAGAGGAACACACCCGGGGCCGTCGATCAGCTGTTCAGCGGCGGCGGCCCATCAGCCGCAGGATGTTGAGGAACAGGTTCACGAAGTCGAGGTACAGCATCAGCGCGCCGGAGATCGACAGCGAGAGGGCCGACGAGTACCCGCTGTAGGCGTGGAACTGGCGGAGCTTCTGCGTGTCGTACGCGGTGAGGCCCGCGAAGATCACCACCGCGGCGCAGCTCTTCACGAAGCCGAGCATGTCCGACTGCAGGAAGATGTTGATGATGCCGGCGATGATGATGCCGATGAGGCCCATCATCAGGAACGTGCCCCAGCCGCTGAGATCCTTCTTCGTCACCGTGCCGTAGACGCTCATCGCGCCAAAGGTGCCCGCGGTGATCACGAAGGCCGACGAGATGCTGCCCAGCTCGTAGACGAGGAAGAGCACCGAGAAGGTGAGCCCGGTGAGGAAGGCGTAGGTGAGGTACATCACCGCCGCGACCGCGCCGGACACCTTGGACTGGACGAACGAGAAGGCGAAGACGAGGCCCAGCTCGGCGATCAGGAGGATCTTGAAGTACGGCAGCACCGCCATCATCAGCGACTGGCTGGAGGCGACGGTCCACGCGACCACGCCGGTGAGGCCGAGGCCGGCGGCCATCCACCAGTAGACGCGCTGCATGAAGACGCGGGCGGACTCCTCGGCGAGGACCGCGCTGGCGCTGCCGGTGGGCGAGTACGAGTAGCTGGGCTCTTGCATGTGCGTTCGAAGCTCCTGTTGAGAGTTGTTCCTACTTACCCCACGCCCGGTGCGCCATGAGCAGACTCCGTGCGACCTCGGTCGTCAGCAGGGGGAGAACACCTCCGCCGCCGACGATGTTCACGATGTGCGAGATGGAGCCGCGGCAGACACCTCCCCACCTGGGCTGGTCGTCGAGGCCGACGGAGGCGTAGGCCGAGAAGTCGACGAAGAGCCGGGTGGGGAGCTGGGCAGGCCCGCTGCAGAGCAGGTGTTCTTCGGGGTGGATGTCGATCACCTGCTGCACGACGAAGCCGCCGCCGACGGGATCGACCGCCGCGCGGGCGCAGAGGGCGGGCCAGTCGAGCACCTCGCCGTAGGCGGCCTTCACGCGCTCGGCGAAGCCCGGCTCGTTGCGGGTGCGGCCGACGAAGACCGCGCGGCCGCCGTAGTCCCAGCTCCGCTTGAGGACGAAGCGATCGGGGTCGGCCGACACCTCGGCGAGCAGCTTCTCGCCGCGGAAGTGGCGGGTCCACGGCACCGACGCGCGGATCGCCTCGAGCTCGTTCTCGGACAGCCGCGCCTCGCGCACCAGCCGCGAGTCGTCGAGGGCCTGCGAGAGGTACGCGAAGACGGCCTTCACCTCGACCTGCGAGGCGGGCGGGTTGAGCACCACCGCGCGCGTGCCGTTCGGCTCGGCGAGGAGCGCCTTGACGTAGTCAGCGCCCACCATGCCGGGCTCCTCGAGGCGGCGGACGAAGAGGTGGCGGTAGACGAGATCGTACGCCTTGCCGTGGGCGCGCACCGCGTCGGTGCCCGAGAGCTGATCGGGGTGCACGATGTCGGCGTCGGCGCCCCACTCGCGGAAGCGCTCGCAGAGGTACTTCTGCTCGGTGAGCTGGGCGTCGTTGCGGCGCGAGAGGAGCGCGATGCGCTGCGGCGTCTTCCCCGGCCGCACCTTCGCGTAGCCGGCGAGGAGCGCGCGGTAGAGCGCGAGGGCGTTGCTGCCGTTCTTCGCCTGCCAGCTGGCGATGAGGTGATCCGGCGCGCCCCACGCACGGCCGACGACCTCGAGGAAGGTGTTGGCCGCGATGTCCGAGTAGCCCTGCATCGCGGGGATGGTGGCGTTCACCTCGAGCGCGTTGACCTGGTCGCCGACGAAGAAGTCGACGCGGGTGGTGACGAGGGTGTCGAGCTGACGGAAGGTGGCCTTCGCCAGCTCCTGCTCGAGCGGCGAGAGGCCGCCGAAGACGAGGTCCTGCTTCTCTTCGCTGGCGAGGATCGCGCGCGACATCTTGAGCGTCGCCGACGAGATGCGCGCCGAGAGCTGCTGGCGGCGCTGGAGCTCGGCGGCGTCGATCAGCACCGGCGTGGCGGTGATGGGGATGGGCTTCGTCGAGCCGTCGTCCTTGTTGGTGACGGCGAGGCCGCGGGCGTAGGCGGTGTCGGCGAGCTCCTGGCCGAAGCGCTTCGCGTCGTGCGTGAGCGCGGCGAGAAGTTCCGAGCGTTCCTTCTCAGTCAGAGACATGCGCGGCTACGTAGCAGCCGCGTTGCGCCGCGGCACTGAAACCCGAGCGTGACGAATGCCGCTCAACGGCGTGCGTGACTTGCTGGCGGGCAGGGCGTAACGACCCGACGCCATGAGCCCCATTCGTCACGGTGGAGATCACCTCGCGGAGGTCCTCCAGAAGTGGAACATCGGAGCGCTGTTCACGCTGTGCGGCGGGCACATCTCGCCGATCCTCGTGGGGTGCGAGGCGCGGAACATCAAGGTGGTCGACTGCCGTGACGAGCGCAACGCGGTGTTCGCGGCCGACGCCTACGCGCGCATGACGGGCCTGCCGGGCGTGGCGGCGGTGACCGCGGGGCCGGGCGTGACCAACGCGATGACGGCGCTCAAGAACGCGCAGCTCGCGCAGGCGCCGGTGGTGCTGCTGGGCGGCGCGACGGCGACGGTGCTGCGCGGGCGCGGGGCGCTGCAGGACATCGATCAGATGGCGCTCATCCACTCCGCGGTGAAGTGGGCGACGCGATGCACGACGGTCAAGCAGCTCGGCCCGACGCTCGAGCGCGCGTTCCGCGAGGCGACCTCGGGCGTGCCGGGGCCGGTGTTCGTCGAGGTGCCGGTCGACGTGCTGTACCCCGAGTCGCTGGTGCGCGAGTGGTTCATCAAGGAGACCGGCGTCGAGAACCCGAAGACGCTCGGGCAGCGCGCGCTGAAGCTGTACCTCCAGGGGCACCTGCTGCGGCAGTTCCACCAGCCGCATGTCGATCTCGCGGCGCTGGTGCCCGACGCGCCGAAGCGGAGCCGGAAGGATCTCCTCGCCGAGGCGACGGAGCTGCTGGCGAAGGCGGAGCGGCCGGCGCTGGTGGTCGGCAGCCAGACGATGGTCAACGTGAAGGATCCGACGGGCATCGCGCGGGCGATCGAGGCGCTGGGGCTGCCGGTGTGGCTGGGCGGCACGGCGCGCGGGCTGCTGGGGCGCAACAGCGCGACGCAGTTCCGCCACGCGCGCGGCAAGGCGCTCAAGGACGCGGACGTGGTGGTGGTGTGCGGCTTCCCGTTCGACTTCCGCATGAAGTACGGCTTCGGCATCGGCAAGCGCACGAAGGTGATCGCCGCCAACCTCTCGGCCGAGGAGCTGGTGAAGAACCGCCGCGCCGACGTGGCGATCCAGATGCACGCCGGGGCGTTCCTCGAGGAGCTGGCGACGCGCGTGAAGCCGCAGCCGCGCTGGTCGACGTTCATCGACGCGTGCCGCGAGCGTGAGAAGGCGCGCGACGCGGAGATCGCCTCCAAGGCGAAGCCGGCGGGCGAGAAGGTCGACCCGATCCACTTCTTCCAGCGGCTCGACGAGCAGCTCGCGGACGACTCGGTGCTGGTGGTGGACGGCGGAGACTTCGTGGCGACGGCGGCGTACATCCTCAAGCCGCGCAAGCCGCTGTCGTGGCTCGACCCCGGCGTGTTCGGCACGCTCGGCGTGGGCGGCGGCTTCGCGGTCGGCGCGGCGACGGTGCGGCCGAAGGCGGAGGTGTGGATCATCTACGGCGACGGCTCGAGCGCGTACTCGCTCTCGGAGTTCGACACCTTCGTGCGCCACGGCTACGCGCCGATCGCGGTGATCGGCACCGACGCGTCGTGGCAGCAGATCGCCCGCGATCAGGTGTCGATCCTCGGCTCCGCGGCGGGCACCTCGCTCCGCTACACCTCGTACGAGAAGGTGGCGGAAGGCTACGGCGGCAAGGGGCTGCTCCTCACCGACCCCGCGAAGGTCGACGAGACGATCGCCGAGGCGAAGCGCCTGGCGAAGAGCGGCGTGCCGGTCTGCATCAACGTGCACATCGCGAAGACCGACTTCCGCGAAGGCAGCATCAGCATCTGATGAGCCAGTTCGTCGAGCTGCTCCCGTCGGCCGCGCTCGGGGAGGGCCAGCGCACGGTGGTCGAGGTCGAGGGCCGCTCGCTCGCCTTGGCGCGGGTGAACGGCGTCGCGTACGCGATCGACAACGTGTGCCCGCACCGCAACGGCGAGCTGGGGCGGGGCGATCTGCAGGGCTACCACCTGTACTGCCCGCTCCACGCGTGGTGCTTCGACGTGCGCGATGGGAAGGCGTTCTTCCCTCAGGGCGCGAAGGTCGAGTGCTTCGAGGTGAAGGAAGAGGACGGTCGGATCTTCGCGCGCCGTCGGCAGGGGTGAGCGCGGTCTCGGCTCGCCTCGCCGACCGTCACTTCTGGCTCGCCGGGTGACTCTTCTGGATCGCCTGGCTGGCTCTTCTGACGGTGGGGGAGCCACTTCTGACGGTGGGGGAGCCACTTCTGACGATGGGGGAGCCACTTCTGACGATGGGGGAGCCACTTCTGACGATGGGGGAGCCACTTCTGACGATGGGGGCGCCACTTCTGACGTGCGGGCTCAGTCCACCAGGGCGTCGCGGAGACCGCTCTCGAGCGCCTCGACGAACGCGCGCACCCGCGCCGGCACGAAGCGGGACGTGGGGAACACCACGCTCGTCTCGAGGTCGGTCACCGGGTGCTTCGGCAGGACCTCGACCAGGCGGCCCGACTCGAGCTCCCGGCGCACCAGCCATTCCGTCACCAGGCCCACGCCGAGCCCGCGCAGCAGCGCGTCTTTCAGCACCACCGCGTTGTTGGCGATGAAGGTCGGGGTGAAGGCGACGGTCTGGCGGCCGACCTGCTGCGAGTCTCCGCCCGCCAGCCCGCTGAAGCGCACCCAGTTCCACGCCCGCAGATCCTGCGGCCTCTGCGCGCCGCCCTTCGAGGCCACGTACGCGGGCGTCGCGACCAGCAGGCGCTTCATCGTCCCGAAGCGTCGGCGGACGATCGACGGATCGCTGATCGTCCCGAGGCGCACCGCGAGGTCGGCCCGCTCGGCGATCAGATCGACGAAGCCATCGAAGAGCGTCAGCTCGAAGCGCACCTGCGGGTGCCTGCGCTGGAACTCGACCGCGATCGGCCCGAGGTACAGCTCCCCGAGGACCACCGGGCCATGGAGCCGGATCGTCCCGCGCAGCTCCGACGCCTCGGCCAGCTCGGAGGTCGCCTCGTCCCACGTCTCGAGCATCGTGCGGCAGCGCGCGTAGAACCGCCGGCCCGCGTCGGTGAGCGTCACCTGGCGCGTGCTGCGCAGGAGCAGCTGGGCGCGCAGGCTCCGCTCGAGCTCGGAGATCGCCTTGCTCACCGTCGGCTGCGTGGTCTGGAGATCCTTCGCCGCCCGCGAGAGGTTCCCCCGCTCGACGACCCGCGAGAACACGCGCAGCTGCTGCAGTCGGTCCATGCGCTCCATTCCATCTTGGAATGAGTCCTATGGCGAGGGTGCCGGTTCCGAATGACCGCCGTCGCGCCTACCTTGCGCCTCGTTCAACCCACAGGAGAGACCCCATGAAGATCGCGATCTTTGGCACTGGCAGCGTCGGCGAGACCCTCGGCTCGAAGCTCATCGAGCTCGGCCACGAGGTGACGATGGGCAGCCGCACGGCGAACAACGAGAAGGCCGCGGCCTGGGTGAAGAAGTCCGGCGCGCGCGCGCGTCAGGGCACCTTCGCCGACGCCGCGAAGGCGGGTGACTTCATCATCAACGCCACGCTCGGCTCGGGGACCATCGAGGCGTTCAAGATGGCCGGCGCGGAGAACGTCGCGGGCAAGGTGGTGCTCGATCTCTCGAACCCGCTCGACTTCTCACGCGGCATGCCGCCCAGCCTCTTCCTCAGCAACACCGACTCGCTCGGCGAGGCGCTCCAGCGGGAGTTCCCGAAGGCGCGCGTGGTGAAGGCGCTCAACACCATGTGGTGCGGGATCATGGTCAACCCGCGCATGCTGCCCGAGTCGCACCACACCTTCGTCGCGGGCAACGATCCGGCCGCGAAGGACGAGGTGAAGCAGCTCCTCGCGAGCTTCGGCTGGAAGCCGGAGGAGATCGTCGACATCGGCGACATCACCGGCGCGCGCGCCACCGAGTCGGTGCTGCCGATCTGGCTGCGGCTCTACGGCTCGCTCAAGACCGGCGCGTTCAGCCTGAAGATCGTCCGCGCGGGCTGATCAGCGCGAGAGCAGGGCGCGCTGCTCGCCCTCGATGGCCGCTTCGCCGCTCAGCCCGGCGGCGAGCGGGGCCTTCGAGTTGTCGAACTCCGAGTCGGCGAAGCCGTCCTTCGCGTCCGCGTCGAACGTCACGCGCCGCTTCCCGCCGGGGAGCACCAGCTCCACGCCCTGGCCCTTCTTGAGCGGCTCACCCTCGGGCTGCTTCACGTGCGCCTTGAGCCGGGTGTGATCGTCGACGGAGCCGAGCTTCGCGCCCGTCTTCACCGCCGCGCCCTTGTCGAGCCCCGCGATGGACAGCACGCCCGAGACCGGGGCGAGCACCGTCGAGTCGGCGATCTGCTTCTCGAGCGCGAGGCGCTTGTCCTGCAGCTCGGCGAACTCGCGCTCGGCGTCCTCGGGGGACGGTCCGACCTCCGCGCGCGCCTTCGCCGCCGCCTCCTGCGCCGCGGCGAGCTTCTTCTCGGCTTCGGCCACGGCAGGCGCCGCGCCCTTCTTCGCCTTCTCGAGCGCGGTGGTGGCGGCGGTCACCGCGGCGTCGGCCTTCGCGAGGATGGCCTGCGCCTTCGGATCGGGCTCCGCGATCATCGCCCGGTGGAGCTCGCGCTGACGCGCGATCAGCGTCGCGAGCTGCCTGTCGAGTGCGGAGGTGTCGAGCTTCACCAGCGGCGCGCCGAGCGAGACCGAGGCGCCGTTCTGCGCGAGCAGCTCGGCCACCACGCCGTCGCGCGGGGCGACGAACTCGATCCGCTTCGCGGGCACGAGCTCGAAGGTGCTCTTCACCGTGCGCGGCATCGGCACCAACAGCACGATCGCGGCGACGATCACCACCAATGCGCCCCCGATGAGGAGCGGCTGCTTGCTGCGGCCTCGCTGGATCTCGGCTTCGAACATGGGCGCGGAGATAACCAGACTCCGCGCCTCATTTCCGTTCCAACTGCTTCCGCCTTACGGGGTGCACCGCCCCGCGGCCCACCACGCTCCGTCCGTCGACTTCACCCACGAGCGGTAGAACGTGTTCCACAGCCCGAGGTTTTCCCCCGAGCCCTTCGCGCAGGCGTAGCTGTTGTACGCGCCGCAGCGCACCGCACGCCCCGCGCTCACCTGCGCGTAGTTGGTGTCGTAGAACTCGACGCAGCTCGGCGGCGTGCCCGCGTCGATCGGTGCGCCGGCGTCGGGAGTGCCCGCGTCGATCGGTGTGCCGGCGTCGACCGTGCCCGCGTCGACCGGAATGCCCGCGTCAACCGTACCCGCGTCGACCGACGTGCCCGCGTCGAATGGCGTGCCCGCGTCGAATGGCGTGCCCGCGTCGAATGGCGGCGTGCCCGCGTCGAATGGCGTGCCCGCGTCGACCGGCGCCGCGTCATCGAGGCCGAAGAAGCGCACGCTCCACTCGGTCGAGCAGAGGCCGACGTCGAGGATGAACGCGCCCGTCGAACCACAGCCCGACGACGGCGCGACCGCGGTCCCGTGCCCCATGCCCGAGACGGTCCACGTCTCGACGAGCGTGCGGCCCGTCGTGTCGCGGTACTGCCGTCGCGTCGCGCGCCCGACGGTGGTGGTCTCGTCAGCGGAGGTGTCGATGCCGTTGAGCTCCGACCACTGCTCCATGAGCTCGGTGAGGTTCTTCACGTTGACGGTGTAGTCCGCGTCGCCGTTCCAGATGGCGACGCGTGGCCACCGCGTGGTCCCCGCCGGCGCCGCGGCGCGCGCGAGGCTTGCCCACTGCTGCGGCGTCTTGTCGGTGCCCTGCTGGCAGGCCGACGACTCGCCGATCGACGACGCGCAGCCCGCCGGGAGGCCCGCCATCGTCGCGCCGGCCGCGAACACGTCGGGGTACGCCGCGAGGAGAGACGCCGTCATGCCACCGCCCGCGGAGAGGCCGGTGACGAAGATCTTCGCGCCGTCGATCGGGTAGCGCGCGCGCATCCAGTCGATGGCCTGGACGATCGACGCCACCTGTCCGGCGCCACGCCGCGTCTGCGTCGCGTCGTACCAGCCGAAGCAGCGCGCTCCGGTCGTGATCTCCGGGTACAGCACGTAGAAGCCGTGGCGCTGCGCGAAGGTGTCCCAGCCCGCCTTCTGGTACTCGGCCGCCGTCTGCGTGCAGCCGTGCAGCGCGACCACCAGCCCCGCACTCGCGCGCGGTGAGGTCGGGATCGTCGCGTACATCTTGAGCCCGCCCGGGTTCGACCCGAAGTTCGTCACCTCGAGGCCCGAGACCGAGGTCGAGAGGCGCTCCGATTCGACCTCCGGGCCGCACGCCGAGACCGCCAGCACGCAGGGCAGCAGCAACCGCTTCATCGCTTGGCTCGCTTTCGGAGGACGGCCCCACCCGCCGCCTCGAAGCGCGCTTCCCTAGTGATCATCCGGTTTTGGGGCAACCGGACAGGTCGAGAGTTGAAATATGCAATGCTCATGACAAGGCCCCGAAACCACTTTCGATTTCGGTTGAAGTTGACGTCATATTCACATTCAGGTCAGAAGGATTCTGAAACATGAATCAGGGTTCAGGTCTCGGTCGAAAGAAGCTGACGGTGCGCGGGCAGCGCACGCGTGCAGAGCTGCTGGAGGCGGCGGAGCTCGTCTTCGGCGAGCGCGGCTTCGAGCACACCTCGATCTCGGAGATCACCCGGCGGGCGGGCGTCGCGCTGGGCACCTTCTACGTCTACTTCCCCCACAAGCAGGCCATCTTCGTCGAGCTGGTCGACGAGCTCGGGCGGCGGCTGCGGGAAGCGCTCCACACGGCGGTGGAGGGGCAGACGAGCCGCCTCGAGAAGGAGCGCGCCGGCTTCCGCGCCTTCTTCGAGTTCGCGGGCAAGCACCGCAACCTGTACCGCATCGTCCGTCAGGCGGAGTTCGTCGACGAGGCGGCGTACCACCGCTACTACCGCGGGCTGGCGCTGGCGTACTCGCGCGGGCTGACGCGCGCGATGGAGGTGAAGGACATCGGCCGCTACGACGCCGAGGTCCTCGCCTACGCGCTGATGGGCATCGCGGACTTCATCGGCATGCGCTTCGTGGTCTGGGACGACCCGAAGGAGCTGGAGCGCGTGACGGACGAGGTCATCCACTTCGTGCAGCACGGACTTCTTTCGACGGAGCGTTTGAAGTGAGACAGGTACGCATCAGCTCCACCGGTCGCGCGGTCGCGCCGGTGCTCATTCCCAACTCGGCGATGGACGAGCGCTTCGGCCCGGGCACGGGCGACTGGCTCGTGAAGAACGTCGGCATCACCCAGCGCTTCCACATGGCGCCCGAGCAGGTCGGCAGCGATCTCGCGGCGGCGGCGGGGCGGCAGGCGCTCGAGCGCGCGGGGCTCAAGGCGACCGACGTCGACCTGGTGATCGTGTCGACCGACACGCCCGATCAGCTCAGCCCGTCGACGGCCGCGGTGGTGCAGCACAAGCTGGGCGCGACCAACGCCGGCTGCTTCGATCTCAACGCGGCGTGCTCGGGCTGGGTGATCGCCGTCGACACCGCGGTGATGCACCTGCGGGCCGACCCCTCGAAGCGCCACGTGCTGGTGATCGGCGTGTACGGCATGAGCCGCTTCATCAACTGGAGCGACAAGAACACCGCCACGCTCTTCGCCGACGGCGCGGGCGCGGTGGTGGTCTCGGCGAGCGACGCGCCGGGCTTCCTCGCCAGCACGCTGTGGAGCGACGGCTCGATGTGGGACGCGCTCGGCATCTACGAGGGCGGCACCGCGAAGCCCGCCGGCGGCGAGGTGCGGCCGGTGGTGCGCTTCGTGCGCAAGTTCCCCAGGACGTACAACACGGAGCACTGGCCGCGGCTGCTCCAGCAGACGTCGCAGAAGAGCGGGGTGCCGCTCGAGCAGGTGAAGCTCTTCATCTTCACGCAGCTCAACCTCCGCACCATCGAGCAGGTGATGGACACGCTCGGCCAGCCGATGAGCCGGGCGCACTACATCGGCCACAAGTGGGGCTACACCGGCAACGCCTGCATCCCCATGACGCTCGACGACGCGGTGGAGCAGGGCCGTCTCGAGCAGGGTGACGTGGTGGCGTTCTGCGCCTCGGGCGGCGGCGTGTCGATGGCCTCGGCGTTCTTCCGGTGGGCGCCATGACGAGCGCGACGGTGCCGTGGTGGAAGGAGCCGACGCGCGATCAGTGGACCGCCTTCGGCGCGGCGTGGTTCGGCTGGGTGCTCGACGCGTTCGACTTCACCGTCTTCCTCCTCGTGATGCCCGACATCATGAAGGAGTTCGGCGTCACCGCGACCACCACCACGCTGTCGATCGCCCTCACGCTGCTCCTGCGGCTCGCGGGCGGCATGGCGGCGGGCTGGGCGGCGGATCGCTGGGGCCGGCGGCTGCCGCTGCTGATCTCGATCGTCTGGTTCGCGGTCTGTGACGGCGCGATCGCCTTCGCCCCGTCGTTCACCGCGATCCTCGCGCTGCGCACGCTGTTCGGCTTCGGCATGGGCGCGGAGTGGACCGCCGGCGCGACGCTGGCGATGGAGAGCTGGCCCGCGCGCAGCCGCGGCCTCGCGTCGGGCATCCTCCAGGGGAGCTGGGCGGTGGGGTACCTCCTCGCGGCGGGCGCGGCGGCGGTGGTGGTGCCGACCTGGGGCTGGCGCGGGCTGTTCGTCACCGCGGCGATCCCCGCGCTGCTCATCTTCCCGCTGATGTTCTTCGTCAAGGAGCCGCCGCGTCACGAGAAGACCGCCGCCGCGGCCGCGGGCACCTCGTTCATCGACATGATGAAGGTGCCCGGCGTGGCTGGCCGGGTCGCGTGGGGCTCGGCGGCGATGGCCGCGGGCTTCGGCGCCTACTACGGGCTCACCGGCCTCTACTCGACGCTGCTCAAGGGCTTCGGCCACGACATGGCGGGCGTCTCGTTCCACGTCGCGCTGTTCAACGTGGGCATGATGCTCGGGGCGATCGGCTGCGGCGCGATCGCCATGAAGAAGGGCGTGGCGACCGCGATGCTGATCCCCACGCTGACCATGGCGGTGTGCGCGCCGCTCTACGTGGGCGCGGTGCCGTCGCTGCTCGCGCTCGGGGCGTTCCTCGGCGGCCTGTTCGGCGCCGGCTACTCGGGCACCACGCCGCTGCTGCTCACCTCGCTCTTCCCGGAGCATCTCCGCGCGAAGGGCGTGGGCGTGGTCTACCACCTGGGCGCCGTGCCCGCGGCCTTCACCCCGATGGCCATCGCCGCGCTCTCGGAGAAGGCCGGCCTCTCGCTCGGCCTCGCCATCGGCCTGGTGGTGGTGGCCAGCGTGCTCGGCCTCGCCGCGCTGGTGATCTTCGGGCCCGCCGAGGTGCGCGCGAAGCCCGCTGCAGATGCCGTTGCTCACTGACGTTCAACCCGCAGTACCGAAAGAAGAGAGAAGCCCATGAAGAACAAGATCCTCGTCTCTGCGCTGCTCGCCCTCGGGGCGCTCATGGCCTGTGGCTCGCCGTCTTCGAACCCCGACGCGGGCACCGGCGGCGGCAGCGGCGGCGGCGCGACGACCGGCGGCGGCGGTGGCACCACGGGCGGCGGCGGCGGCACGACCCTCGATCTCTCGACGGCGGCGAAGATCAACGCCTACCTCGAGGGCAAGACGATGACCATGCAGGGCGCGGACATCCCCTCGCACCCGAACGGCTTCAGCGAGGACCTCAACTTCGGCGCCTCGTCGCAGTGCTACGCCAAGGTGGTCATCAGCCAGCTCGCCGGCCAGTTCAACGTCACCAGCGATCTCGGGACGATCGTCGCCAACGCTGACGGCGGCCCGGTCGGTGAGTGCGATCACGTCAAGGCCAACACCGCGTCCTTCACCTCGACCGCGGTCCTGATCGAGAACGTGCAGGGCAACGCCGACTGCTTCGACATCACCGCGACCTACAACGGCTTCAAGCAGGAGGGCCGCGGCAAGATCTCGGCTGACGGCAAGACGGTGACCCTCGAGCTCTTCTTCGCCGCCACCGGCCACCGCTGCGCCGACGGCGCGGTCGGCGCCTCGACGGTCAAGATCTCGGTGCAGGGCAACCTGGTGAACTTCACCGGCAACGCGCAGCAGGTCTACCGCATCCCGTAACTGGTTCGCCGCGTGGCCGGGGGCCTGTGCGCTCCCGGCCCGCGCTCCCCCAAAGGGGTTCTCATGAGACGCGTTCTCCCGGCACTCGTTCTGGCTGCGTCCGCTGCGCTCGCGCAGGGGCCCAGCGCTCCCGTCGATCCGCTCCCTGACTGGAAGGACGAGCGCAGCCGGGAGAACGACGGTCCTCTGCAGGACTTCCGCTTCATCAGCTACTTCTTCGCGCGCGCGACGTTCTCGAACGTCATCGGCGACCCGAGCGGCCTCAAGGGCGTCTCGCTCGGCCCCATCGGCGCGCCGATCGGCTCGATGGCGCTCGCGGGCGACAAGACGAACTTCTTCGTCGATCAGCGCTGGATCCCCGTCGTGGAGTACACGCCGTTCTTCTTCGACGGCCTCGCGACCCTGCGCGCGCAGATCGAGATCGACTTCATGTGGGGCCTCGCGGCGAACGCCGTGCAGCAGAACCAGGGCGGCGGCTTCAACGCCGATCAGGTCAACCTGCAGACGAAGAACATCAACGTCGCCATCTACCCCTTCAAGAAGCAGAAGCCGCTGGCGATCGTGATCGGCACCCAGACCGTCTACGACACGATCCTCGACCCGGCGACCACCTCGCTCTTCGAACAGATCAAGCAGGGCTACAAGCTCTCGTACCTCGGCACCGACGCGACGGGCGTGGCGGTGTACGGCAACCTCGGGCAGCACCGCTTCAAGGTGTCGCTGATCCCCATGGCGGCCTCGCAGCCCGACAAGGTGCTGCAGAACAACCCGGCGCTCTTCTTCACGCTGCTCGCCACCGCGGACTACGCGTGGTCGCCGATGCCGGGCACGCACCTCGGGCTCTCGGCGTGGACCCTGCGCGACGACACCAAGGGCAGCGCGTTCGCCTTCGAGGGCCTGGTGTTCAACGGCCCCGGCAGCCCCGGCCTCGCGGGCTTCACCGGCGCGCCGCGCTTCAACATCGACAACCCCAACGGCGGCGTGTCGTGGGTGGGCTTCAACTTCAACCACAACCTCGGCTTCAACCACGGCCCCCTCGCGGCGTCGGGCTTCGTGATGGGCAACTTCGGCCGTTTCGAGACGACGCGCGAGATGACGTCCAAGCCGCGCACGCTCGACATCGCGGGCATCGGCGCGAACCTCGAGCTCCAGTACAACTGGGGCCGCTCGAACAACGACGTCATCTCGCTCGAGGGCTTCGTCACCAGCGGTGACAGCAACCCCGGTGACGGCACGTACTCCGGCGTCTTCACGCTCAACACCTACGGCCTGCCTGGCGCGGTGTGGTTCAACCACAAGACGCTGCTGCTCTTCCCGTTCTCGTCGACGGTGAACAACTACACCGGCGCGATCAGCGACATCTCGAACCAGGGCTACGGCATGTCGACCGGCATCCTCGCCGCCAACTGGGACGTGATCCCCAACACGCTGCTGCTCAAGGTGGGCACGGCCGCCGCGTGGGCCAACGCGGTGCCGGGCGATCTGTCGACCGACACCGGCCGTGGCACCTTCATGGGCGCGGAGGTGAACGCGGAGGTGAAGTGGACCATCCGCTACCTGATGACGATCGGCCTCCACGGCGCCTACCTCTTCAAGGGCAGCTTCTACGACGGGGAGTTCATCCGCACGCGCGTCACGCACGCGCCGTGGGCCCTCTTCACCACCTTCACCTGGTACGGGTTCTGAGCATGCGCACCACGACACTGATGCTGCTGGCGGTGGTGAGCGCGGGCTGCGTGAAGCGCTACGAGTCGGCGCCGCCGCTCGAGTTCCGCGACTACCCGTACGTCGGCGAGGCGGGCAACGCGTGGCCGCTCAAGTCGGTGGAGCTCAAGGGCGCGCAGCAGCGCTACGGGCTCGGCCACGCGCCGAAGCTCTCGTACGTCGAGCTCAACGAGGGCGGGGCGCAGACGGTGGTGTTCCTCCACGGGCTGGGGAGCTACCTCAAGTTCTGGCGCTCGCAGCTCGACGCCACGGCGGCGAAGGGCTACCGCGTCATCGCCATCGATCAGCTCGGCTTCGGCAAGTCGGAGAAGCCGGCGACCTTCCCGTACACCACCGAGAGCTTCGCGGAGAACGTGGTGGAGCTGCTCGAGCTGCTCGGCGTGCAGAAGGCGATCCTCGTGGGGCACTCCATGGGCGGGCAGACCTCGCTGGCCACGGCGATCCGCTTCCCGGAGCGCGTGGCGGGCCTGGTGCTGGTGAGCCCAGCCGGCTTCGAGACCTTCAGCGGGCGCGAGCAGAAGTGGTTCAAGAACGTCTACGCGCGCGTGCTGATCAAAGACGCCGACGAGGAGTCGATCTGGGGCTCGGTGCGCAACTACAACTTCATGCACTGGCGGCCGGAGCTCGAGTGGCTGATCGAGGAGCGGGTGCGCGTCGCGAAGACGAACGAGTTCGACGCCTACGCCTACGCGCAGGTGCGGGTGGTCGAGGGGCTCGCGAAGAACAACTTCGTGCGCGAGTCGCTGGCGAAGGTGAAGGCGCCGACGGTGATCGTCTACGGCACGGCCGACAAGCTGATCCCCAACGCGTTCCTCCACGGGGGCTTCACCCGCGACGTGATGAAGGCGGGTCACGAGCAGATCGCCGGCAGCGAGCTGGTGGAGCTCGCGGGCTGCGGTCACACGCTCCAGCTCGACTGTCCGGCGCAGTTCAACGAGGCGCTGTTCGCCTTCCTCGCGAAGCAGCCGAAGCCCGAGGCGCCGCCTGCCGCGCCGGTCGAGGCGAAGCCGTCGGAGTAGAGCCGGAGGGCGTTGTCTGCTTCGGTAGCGGCATGCCCACGGCGCTCGTGACAGGGGGAGGCATCCGGGTCGGGCGAGCCATCGCGCTCGCGCTCGGACGCGCAGGCTATGACGTGATCGTCCACGCCAACCGCTCGGTCGAAGAGGCCGCGCAGGTGGTGGCGGCGCTCAAGACGATGGGGCGCACCGCGCGCGTCGAGGCCGCAGATCTCTCGTCGTCCGACGGGCCGGCTTCCCTCGCCGCGCGGGTGCCGACGCTGTCGCTGCTCGTCAACAGCGCGGCGACCTACGAGCACGCGAGCTTCAAGGACATCACGCGCCAGCGCCTCGAGACGACCCTCGCGGTGAACGTGGTGGCGCCCTTCCTGCTCACCCAGGCGCTGCTGCCGCAGCTCGAGGCGAGCGGGCAGGGCTGCGTGATCAACATCACCGACATGGCGGTCTCGCACGCCTACACCCCGACGCACTTCTTCTCGCACTACCTCGCGTCGAAGGCGGCCCTCGAGCAGCTCACCCGGGCGTGGGCGCTCGAGCTGGGGCCCCACATCCGCGTCAACGCCGTCGCTCCGGGGCCGGTGGCGATCGGCGCTGACACCACGGCCGCGCAGCGCAGGGACATGCTGGAGCGCGTGCCGCTCCGTCGCGAGGGATCGGCGGAGGACGTCGCAGAAGCAGTGGTGTTCCTCGCGCGGGCTCCGTACATCACCGGCCAGACCATTCGCGTCGACGGAGGCCTCAGCGTCGCATGACCCGCCAACTGGATCGCCTTTCCCTGCGCGGGATGCGCTTCGACTGCATCGTCGGCCTGTGGGACTTCGAGCGGAACACGCCGCAGCCCGTGGAGCTCGACGTCACGCTCCACTTCGACACGCGCGAGGCGGCGCACCACGGGAAGCTGGTGCAGACCGTCGACTACGCGCGGCTGCTCGGCGAGCTCCGCTTCATCCTCACCGCGAGCCGTTTTCGGCTGCTCGAGTCGGCGACCGAGGCGGTGGCCGCGTGGATCCTCGCGCCGCCGAGCGCCGACGTGCCGCGCCCCGCGGTCGAGGAGGTCGACGTGCGCCTCTCGAAGCTGGTGGCGCTCTCGGGCGCCGCGGTGCCCACGCTGGAGATCCACCGCACGCGCGCGGACTTCCCGCTGAAGACCGAGACCAAGACCTTCGGCTTCGTCGACGTGATCTTCGAGACGAAGGAGTGCGGGGTGTACCGCGAGCGCATCGCGCCGAAGACGGTGCTGCCGACGCACGTGCACCAGCACCTCGACGAGTCGGAGCTGGTGCTCGGCACCGGCCTGCTCCTCCAGGGGCAGCCCGTCGCCGCCGGCCTCGCGCACTCGTGGCCGCGCAACTTCCCGCACCGCTACGAGAACGTCACCGACCTCGAGCAGAGCTTCCTGTGCATCGATCGGCCGGCGTTCATCCACACCGATGAGGTCGAGGTCGACGTGCCGGTGAGCCAGCTGTCGCGCCCCGAGCCGGTGCGCTTCTTCTGAGCGACCTCGCTGCGCGAGCAGCCGAGTTCAGCCGAGCGCGCTGAGGGCCTCGATCGCCCGCTGACGGTCGCGCTGGCTCATTCCGAGCGAGGACAGACAGGTTGCGCGCCAGGCGTCGTCGGCGAGCCGCGTTCGCGCCTGCGTGACCGCTCGTCCCACCGCGTCGCCGTAGGCTGCCTCCGCTTTTTCTTTCGCGCCGCCGGGGAGCCCCCAGCTCGCGAGCATCATTCCGAGATCGATCGCGTCGCGGTTGAAGGTCGCGCGATCGAAGACGCGATCGCGAACCAGGTCTTCGTGCGGAGCAGCAGTTCGCGATCGAGCGCCTGCAGGACCGCGGCGACGCGTTGGTGGTGCGGCCGTTCAAACATTGAGGAGCCCCGCGCCCCAGCGCTGCGTGAGCGCGCGAATCAGCTCACGCTCCCGCTCGGTGAGCGTCTCTTGAGCGATGTGTCGCCAGCCGCGCTCGTACAGCTCGAAGGCGAGCTGCTCCTCGAGCTCCTCGACGTGGAGCCCCCACGCGAGGAGCTTGAGCTGTGGGTAGTCGGCGAGCCGGACCGGCATCGCCTTCGAAATTAGCCGACCTTCGGCGGTGCGAACTCCCGCTCGACGCGGGCGAGGAACGCCTCGAGGGACTCCTCGCCGAGCTTCTCGCCCGAGCGGCGTCGCAGGCTCACCGACCTGCGCGCCACCTCCTGCTCGCCGATGATCGCCACCAGTGGGATCTTCTCGAGCTGCGCCGCGCGGACCTTGTGCCCGAGCGAGTCTCCCGAGTCGTCGAGCTCCGCGCGCACGCCCCTCCCGCGCAGCGCCGCGATCACCTCGCGCCCGAACCCGCTCGCGCGCTCGTTCACGCAGGCCACACGGCACTGCTCGGGCGCGAGCCACGCCGGCAGCGCCCCCGCCGAGTGCTCGAGCAGCACGCCGAAGAACCGCTCCAACGAGCCGAAGAGCGCGCGATGTACGACCACCGGCCGGTGCGGCTGGTTGTCCGCGCCGACGTACGAGAGGTCGAAGCGCTCCGGCAGGTTGAAGTCGAACTGGACGGTCGAGCACTGCCAGAGGCGCCCGATCGCGTCGCGGATCTGCACGTCGATCTTCGGGCCGTAGAACGCGCCGCCCCCTTCGTCGAAGTCGTACGCGAGCCCCAGCCGCTCCGCCGCGCGCCGGAGCGAGCCGAGCGCCGACTCCCAGCCCTCGAGCGAGCCGACGTACTCCGCCGGGCGGCCCGAGATGCACACCCGGAAGTCGTCGAACCCGAACGCGCGCAGGAGCGAGAGCGCGAAGGACACCGCGTCGACGATCTCGTCCTCGACCTGCTCCGGCGCGCAGAAGAGGTGCGCGTCGTCCTGGCTGAAGCCGCGCACGCGCATCAGGCCGTGCAGCACGCCCGAGCGCTCGTAGCGGTACACCGCGCCGAGCTCCGCGAAGCGCAGCGGCAGCTCCCGGTGGCTCCGGCGCCGCGAGCGGTAGATCATCATGTGGAAGGGGCAGTTCATCGGCTTGGCGAAGTACGCGCCGTTCTCGAGCTCCATCCCGGGGAACATCGAGTCCCGGTAGAAGTCGAGGTGCCCCGACTGCCGCCACAGGTCCGCCTTGCCCACGTGCGGCGAGAAGACGAACGAGTAGCCGCGCGCGAGGTGGGCGTCGCGCCACCAGTCCTCCATCAGCTTGCGCACCAGCGCGCCCTTCGGGTGCCACAGCACGAGGCCGCCGCCGACCTCCTCCTGGATGCTGAAGAGATCCAGCGCGCGCCCGAGCTTGCGGTGATCGCGGCGCTCGGCCTCCTCGCGCTGGCGCCTCCACTGCGCGAGCGCGGCCTCGTCGGCGAACGCGACGCCCGACACCCGCTGGAGCATCGGCCCCGCCTCGTCGCCGCGAAGGTACGCGCCGCTCACCTCGAGCAGGGCGATCGCCCGCACCTGGCCGCTGCGCTGCACGTGAGGGCCGCGACAGAGATCGACGAAGTCACCATGACGGAAGAGCGAGATCTCCTCGCCCTCGGGGATGTCGGCGAGGCGCTGCAGCTTGAGCCGCTCACCGCGCGCCTCGAGCACCGCGCGCGCCTCGTCGCGCGAGACCACCTCGCGCACGAACGGGAGGTCTGCCTCGGCGAGTCGTCGCATCTCCGCCTCGATCGCGACGAGCTGCTCGTTCGAGAGGCGGTCGACGAGCTCGAAGTCGTACTGGAACTTCTCGGAGTGCTCCGCGCGCCCGGCGTCGAGCCGCGCCGAGGGGAAGAGGCGCTGCACCGCGTCGGCGAGCAGGTGCTCGGCGGAGTGGCGGATCACCTCGCCCCCGCGTGGATCGGCCTCGACGACGAGCTCCAGCTCGCCAGCGGGCAGCGGGGCCCTGAGATCGATCCACCGCGCGCCGTGCAGCACGCCGAGCGCGACCGGGGCGAAGCGGGCAGGGAGCGCGAGCTCGCTCACGCTCACGCCGGGGGAAAACGGAAACTTCGAACCATCAGGGAGAAGCAGGGCATTCATCGGAGGGGCGCTTTCGGGACTTCGAGGGAAGCCGAGCGCGATGGATGCCGGGCACCATTGCCGAAGCCCCACCGTGCTCGGCGGGGCTGCTGGTGCGGCGTGCGGGAGACCTACTCCCCAGACGCGTGCCCGAGCCCGCCATCGCAGGTCGTGCACGTCGTCGTGGGGGAGCAGCGTCTCATCACGGCGTCCCCCGACGAATGGGCAGCGCCGTTCCTGACTTGCGCGCGGGGACGCCCTCCGTGTACGGCGGGCGCGTCATGAAGATGTTGCTCTCGGTCGACTTCCACTTCAGCGCCGCGCACCAGCTCCCGTACTACGACGGGCCCTGCAAGCGGCTGCACGGTCACAACTACGTCCTGCGCCTCACGCTCGCCGGCAAGCCCCAGCCGAAGGACGGGATGATCCGTGACTTCGACGAGGTGAAGAAGACGGTCTGGGAGCAGGTGCTGGTGAAGCTCGACCACTACTACCTCAACGACATCGTCGAGAACCCGACCGCTGAGAATATCGTGGTGTGGATGTGGGAGCGGCTCGAGCCGATCGTCCCCGGCCTCGAGGAGCTCCAGCTGTGGGAGACCCCGGAGTACTGCGTTACCTACCGCAAGTGAGCGCGCGCCGGCCCCGCACCAGCCCGAAGGTCGATCGTCGCGCGATGGCGCAGGCGGTCCGTGACTTCCTCGAGGCGGCGGGGCTCGATCTGAACGACGCCAACCTGCGCGACACGCCCGCACGGGTGACGGAGGCGTGGGCCACCGAGTTCCTCGCCGGCTACCCTCAGACCGCCGCCGACGCGCTGGCCGATCGCTTCGCGGTGTCGAAGGCGTCCGAGCGCGAGCTGGTGGTGGTGACGAACCTCCACTTCCGCTCGATGTGCCCGCACCACCTGCTGCCGTACTCGGGCGTGGCGCACCTCGCCTACGTCCCGGGCAAGGAGGTCGTCGGCTTCGGCCGCCTCGCCGCGCTGGTCGAGGTCTTCGCGCACCGGCTGATCCTCCAGGAGGAGCTCGCGCGCCTCGTCGCCACGTCGCTCATGAAGGAGCTCGGCAGCCGCGGTGCCGCGTGCCTCATCCGCGCCGAGCAGACCTGCTTCCGCCTCCGCGGCGAAGAGCAGCACCAGGCGGTGACGTTCTCGGAGGCCTACGAGGGCGTGCTCAAGGACAAGGCCCTGCGCGCGGAGCTGTGGGCGCGCCTCGACGAGAAGCCCCAGCCGAAGCGATGAACGCGCTCACGCAGGAGCTCGCCGGCCTCGAGCTGCGCGACGACGAGACGACGCGCGCCACCTACGGCCACGACGAGTCCGATCAGGGCGACTTCCTCCCCGCGCTGGTGGCGTTCCCGAAGAGCACCGAAGAGGTCTCGCGGGTGATCCGCGCGTGCGTGAAGCACGGCGTGCCGGTGACGCCGGTCGGCGCGCGCACCGGCAAGAGCGGCGGCTCGCTCCCGGTGCGCGGCGGGCTGTCGCTCTCGCTCGAGCGGATGAACCGCATCCTCGAGATCCGCCCCGCCGATCTCACCGCCACCGTGCAGCCGGGCGTGGTGCTGGGCGACCTCCACCGCGCGGTCGAGGAGCAGGGCCTCTTCTATCCACCCGATCCGAACTCCTGGGCGAGCTGCACGCTGGGCGGCAACGTCGCGGAGAACGCCGGCGGCCCGCGCGCGCTCAAGTACGGCGTCACCCGCGACTACGTGCTCGGCCTCGAGTGGGTGCTGCCCACCGGCGACGTGCTCCGCGTCGGGCGCCAGACGGTCAAGGGCGTCGCCGGCTTCGATCTGGTGGGGCTCTTCGTCGGCTCCGAGGGGCTCCTGGGCGTCGCCACGGAGATCACCGTGGAGCTCGTGCCGCTGCCGCGGGTGATCATGACCGCGCTGCTCCCCTTCGCCGACGTGCTCGCCGCCGCGCGCGCGGTGAACGCCATCATGCTCGCCGGCGTCACGCCGCGGTGCCTCGAGCTCCTCGACGACGTCGCGCTCGCCGCGGTGAAGGGGAAGGGCGTTCCGTTCCCCACCGAGGCGGGCGCGGTGATCCTCGCGGAGGTCGACGGCTCGTCGGAGGAGGGCGTCTTCGCGGAGCTCAACCAGCTCGCCGGCCTCGCGCGCCAGCACGGCAGCCTCGACGCGCAGATCGCCGTCGATCGCGACCAGCGCGAGCGGCTGTGGGCCACCCGGCGCGCCGTCTCCCCCGCCCTCCGGGAACTGGGGAAGCACAAGTTCTCCGAAGACATCGTCGTGCCGCGCTCGAAGGTCCCCGAGGCGATCGCGCGCTTCAAGGCCATCGGCCGCGAGCTCGGCCTCACCGTCGCGACCTACGGCCACGCCGGCGATGGGAACCTCCACACCAACGTCCTCTACCCGTCGCCCGCCGATCGTCCGAGAGTTGAACAGGCCCTCGCCCGCCTCATGGAAGAGACCGTCGCCCTCGGCGGGACGATCACGGGAGAACACGGGGTTGGCCTCGCGAAGAAGCGCTTTCTCTCGCTCGAGCAGGCCCCCGCCGTTATCGATTTCCAACGGAAGTTGAAGGTCGCGATCGACCCATCAGGCGTGTTCAACCCAGGGAAGGTCTTCCCGGGCTCATAGAAACGCCAACAAGCGAGGGCAGTTAGCTGAGGGGTCTCTACGGCACCTCCCTTGCTCACCCACGGACCACACCCGCTGCTCCTCAACCGGGGAGGTCCCGTGGCTTTCTTCGAAACCGTTTCTCTCGATGCGCATCTTCTTGCCGACTCCGAACAGCAGACGCCGTTCGGCGACGAGGAGAAAAAGATGCGAACCAGTGAACGCGATGGTCTGTCTGCCTACCTCCGGGGGCTCGGCGGCCACAAGCAGCTGACGCGCGAGGAGGAGTACGAGCTCTCGCGCCGTGCGCGGAAGGGTGACGAGTCGGCTCGTCAGACGCTCGCGCGGTCGAACCTGCCCTTCGTGGTCGCGGTGGCGAAGAAGTTCGCGACCCGCGGCGCGCGCCTCGACGACCTGATCCAGGAAGGCAACGTCGGCCTGATGAAGGCGATCGAGCACTTCGATCCGAAGAAGAACGTGCGCTTCGCCACCTACGCCGTGTGGTGGATCCGCGCGTACATCACGCGCTACCTCAAGGACAACCGCAGCCACGTGCGCGGTGGCGAGCACGAGCGCATCTCGATGAGCGACTTCTCGCTCGACGCGCCGCTCGATGAAGAGTCGGACAGCTCGTACATGGATCGCCTCGAGGACTCGGCGCCCACGCCCGATCAGAACTTCCTCTCGCTCGAGCGCGACGAGGAGGTCTCGCAGGCGCTGCAGCGCGTCCGCCGGCGCCTCGGCGATCTCGGCTGGGACATCCTCCAGGAGCGCCTCACCCAGGACAAGCCGCGCACCCTCGAGGAGCTCGGCCAGCGCTGGGGCGTCTCGCGTGAGCGCGTGCGCCAGGTGGAGCTGAAGACCAAGTCGTTCCTCGCCCGCTACCTCGCGTCGGTGAACGACGACGGTGAGCTGCTCGAGCAGCAGGACGCCGCCTGACCTGATTTCTCGGGGGAACCTCGCGCGCGTGGCACGTCGCTGTGCCCGCGCGTTTTGTTTTGTCCGCGAGCCGGGGCAGAGTCCTCCTCCATGCGACTCGCGCTCCTCTTCGTTGCCCTGTCGTCGTTCGCCGCGCTCGCCCAGGACGCCGCGCCTCCACCCGACGCGGCGTCGTTCGCCAGCCGCCTCGACGAGCTGTGGAAGACGCGCGACACGGCCGAGGCGATCAAAGACTCCGACGCGCAGATCCGCGAGGGCCTCAAGGCCTTCCCGGCCGACTACGAGCTCCTCTGGCGCGCCGCGCGCGTGCGCTGGTGGGTCGCCGACGGCCTCACCGACGAGAAGCTCAAGCGTCAGATCGCCAAGGAGGGCTGGAACTACGCGAAGCGCGCGGTCGAGGCGAAGCCGCAGGGCGCCGAGGGGCGGTACTACACCGCGCTCAACATCGGGGCGTACTCGCAGGCCGTCGGCATCCTGAAGGCGCTGTCGGAGGGCCTCGAGGGCCAGTTCGTCGAGAACCTCGACTTCGCGATCAAGAACAACGAGCCGTTCGATCGCTCCGGCGGCCACACCGCCAAGGGCCGGTACCACTGGGAGCTCCCGTGGCCCAGGCGCGACCTCGCCAAGTCGAAGGCCGAGCTCCAGAAGTCCATCGACCAGCACCCGGAGCACCTCCGCAACTACCTCTACCTCGCCGACACGCTCCTCAAGGACGGCGACGCGAAGGGGGCGAAGGCGCAGCTCGACAAGGTGCTCACCGGCTCCGACGCGTACGATCCCGCCGAGGCGAAGCGGGTCAAGGCGTGGGCGAAGCCGCTGGCCGAGAAGATCGCCGAGGCGCTCAAGTAGGCCCTCTGAAACGACGAAGCCGCGCCGCCCGAGGGGCAGCGCGGCCAGGTGCAGCCGGCAGCAGAAGCGAGCGAGTCAGCCCTGCTTGGTGGTCGACTTGTCCTGCGAGCTGACCGACGAGCCGTCACCCTGCGCGAGGTTCTTCGGCTGCTCACCGCCGGCGCTCTTCTCCTCGTCACCCGAGAAGCCCTTCTTGAAGTTGCGGATCGCCGAGCCGAGCGAGGAGCCGAGCTGCGGCAGCCGGGTCGCGCCGAAGAGCAGGAAGATGATGAGGAAGACGATGATGAGTTCTTGAGTTCCCATGCGCACCTGGCGCCTCCAGAGCTTCAGTGTAATGCCCGGATCGGGCGTGTCTCACCTCACGGTGCCCCATGCAAGGTCAGCCTGCGTGTTTGCGGGGGCTTATGACCCCGCGGTGACCGCGGGAACGTGACGGAGCACCGGCTCGGCGACGGTGTTCTGCGGGCGGCGGGCCTGCTCGAGGAGCACCGCCTGGCTGCGAATGGTCTGCCCGTCGAGCTGCAGCGGCACCGGCACGTAGGTGCCGTCGCTCTGGAGCTGCCGCGCCTTGACGTTGTCCTTGAGGCCGAGCCCCAGCACCTCGTCGAGCACGCGGGCCTTGAGCGCGGGGTCCTCGATGGGCGCCATCACCTCCACGCGGCGGTGGAAGTTGCGCGGCATCCAGTCGGCCGACGACATGAAGACGTCGGCCTGCGGTCCGACGCCGAAGGCGAAGGCGCGGGTGTGCTCGAGGAACCGATCGACGACGGAGATCACCCGGATCTTCTCGGACACTCCGGGCACGCCGGGGCGCAGGCAGCAGATGCCGCGGATCAGCAGGTCGATCTCCACGCCGGCCTGGCTCGCGCCGTACAGCGCGCGGATCACCACCGGGTCGACGAGGGCGTTCAGCTTGGCCACGATGCGCGCCGGCTCGCCCTTCTTCGCGCGCTGGGCCTCGCGCTCGATGAGCTCCAGCACGCGGCTCTGGAGCGTGGTGGGCGCCACCGCGAGGCGCTTCCAGTTCGGCTGCGTCGAGTAGCCGGTGAGGAGGTTGAAGAGCGCCGTCACGTCATCGGCGATCTCGGTGCGGGCGGTGAAGAGCGAGAGATCGGTGTACGCGCGCGCGGTGGCGGAGTTGTAGTTGCCGGTGCCGAGGTGCACGTAGCGGCGGATGCCGTTGCCCTCGCGGCGCACCACCAGCGTCACCTTGCAGTGCGTCTTGAGGCCGATGAGGCCATAGACCACGTGCACGCCGTTCTCTTCCATGCGGCGCGCCCAGGCGATGTTGTTGGCCTCGTCGAGGCGGGCCTTGAGCTCGACCAGCACCGCGACCTGCTTGCCGTTCTCGGAGGCGCGCACCAGCGCGCGGGCGACCGGGCTGTCGCCGGTGGTGCGGTAGAGGGTCTGCTTGATCGCCAGCACGTTCGGGTCGTCGGCGGCCTCCTCGAGGAAGCGCACCACCGGGTCGAACGACTCGTACGGGTGGTGGAGCAGCAGGTCGCGCTGGCCGACGAGCGCGAGCATCGAGTCCGCGTTGGCGATCGCCGCGGGCGTGGCGGGCACCAGCGGCTCGACGCGGTTCTCCGGGCGGGGGTCGCCGTCGCCGAGCGCCGTCATGTCCTGCAGCTGGAGCGGGCCGGGCACGCGGTACACGTCCATCGAGCCGAGCTTGAGGGCCGCGCTGAGCTGCGACTCGAGCGCCGGGGAAGCCGAGGCCTCGAGCTCGAGCCGCACCACCGCGCCGCGATCGCGCCGCCGGAGCTCCTGCTGGATCGACGCCAGCAGGTCCTGCGACTCCTCCTCGTCGATGTCGAGGTCCCAGTTGCGCGTGAGGCGGAAGGCGCAGGCCTGCTCGACCGCGAAGCCGGGGAAGAGATCGGCGGCGTGCATCGCGATCAGCTCCTCGAGCAGCAGGAACGCCGCGCCGGCGGCCGACGGCATGGGCACCAGCCGCGGCAGCACCGACGGCACCTGCACCACCGCGAGCGACGACTCGCCGAGCTCCTTGCGCCGCCGCTGGCCGCCGCGCCTCACCACCAGCGCGATGTTGAGCGACTTGTTGCGCAGGTGCGGGAAGGGGTGCCCGGGATCGACCGCCAGCGGCGTGAGCGCGGGGAAGACGTTCGACTGGAACCACGTCTTCGCCGCGGTCTTCTGCTCGGGGGTGAGCGTCTCGCGGCTGAGCACGGTGAAGCCGTTGGCGGCCAGCAGCGGCAGGATCTCGCGCTGCCACACGCGGTACTGCTCCTCGACCATCTTGTGGGTGCGGTCGGCGATGGCCGAGAGCTGATCGCCCGGCAGCATGCCGTCGGCGGGCAGGTCGCTCACGCCGCCCTGGAGCTGCTGCTTGATGCCCGCCACGCGCACCATGAAGAACTCGTCGAGGTTGCTCGAGACGATCGCCTGGAACTTGAGGCGCTCGTGAATCGGCAGGGAGCTGTTCCGCGCCTCGTCGAGCACGCGCTGGTTGAAGGCCAGCCACGAGAGCTCGCGGTTCAAGAACAAGTGCCTGTCGGTGCTGCTGGTGTCGACCACGTTCAAACCCCCGGCTCCCTTCTTCGCACATGGGATCGGCACGGCAACTGTCTGCCCGGGCCGGACGAAGTCCATCGAATCGCCCGGGCGCGGGCGCTAAGACGGGCGCCGACATGGCGCGAAGCCCCCGCAACGAAGGCGCAGAAGACATCCTCGGCGCGATCGACGTCGGCACCAACGCGGTGCGCCTCGAGCTCGCCCGGGTGCTGCCCGACGGCTCGCTCGAGCAGCTCCACACCGAGCGCGACCCGGTGCGCCCGGGCGAGGGCCTCTTCAAGTCGGGCGTCATCTCGCGCGAGGTCGCCGGCCGCCTGGTGGCGACGCTGCGGCGCTACTCGGCGCTCTGCAAGCGCTACGGGGCGCGGGTGCGCGCGGTGGCCACCTCGGCGCTGCGCGAGGCGCGCAACCGCGACGAGATCGTCCGCCGGGTGCGCCGCGAGGCCGAGCTCACCCTCGACGTGGTGTCCGGCAAGGAAGAGGCGCGCCTGATCTGCCTCGGGGTGCTCAACGGCAAGCAGCCGCACCAGCGCTCGCTGTGCATCGACATCGGCGGCGGCAGCACCGAGATCATCTTCGCCCACGGCGATCAGCCGAAGGACCTGTGGAGCGTCGATCTCGGCGCGGTGCGCCTCACCGAGCTGTTCGACCTCAAGGACGCGGTGCCGAAGAAGAAGCTCGCCCTGGTGCGCAACTTCGCCAACGAGATGCTCGAGGAGCGCCTCAAGGGGCCGCTCAAGGGCCTCCCGTCGGCGGCCGTCGGCTCGTCGGGCACCATCGGGGCGATCGTCGCCTTCGCCCGCAGCGAGGGCGTGGGGCACGCGACGCTGCAGGAGATCTCCCGGGCCGTCGAGGAGCTCGCCGAGATGGACGCCGAGAAGCGCCGCAAGCGCTTCGACCCGCGCCGCGCGGACATCGTGGTGGCGGGCGCGGTGGTGCTCGAGGCGGCGATGCGCCACCTCAAGGTGCAGACCATCACCGCCGTCGATCGCGGGCTGCGCGAGGGCATCCTCTTCGATCTGCTCAAGCGCCGCCGCGTCGATCAGGCCGATCACTCGGTGTCCGACGCCGCCCTCGCGCTGGGGCGGCGCTTCGGCTTCAGCGAGCCGCACGGCAAGCAGGTGGCGAAGCTGGCGCTCGCGCTGTTCGACGATCTCGCCACGCTGCACCAGCTGCCCGCCGCGGCGCGGCCGTACCTCGAGGTGGCGGCGCTGCTCCACGACGTGGGGCACGTGGTGAACTACCAGAAGCACCACAAGCACACGCACTACCTGATCCTCTCGTCCGATCTCCCCGGCCTCACCGATCGCGAGCGCAACCTCGTGGCGCTGATCGCCCGCTTCCACCGCCGCTCGAAGCCGGAGCCGCAGCACGAGCTGCTCGCGCCGCTGACGCCCGCCGACTTCCGCGTGGTGCGCAAGTGCGCGGTGCTGCTGCGCGTGGCCGACGCGCTCGATCGCAGCCACCACCAGCCGGTGCGCGATCTGACGGCGATGGTGAAGGGGCGGGTGGTCGCGCTGGGCGTCAAGGCGCGCGACTCGGTCGATCTCGAGCTGTGGGATCTCCAGCGCGAGATCGAGCTCTTCCGCGAGGTGTTCGGCAAGTCGCTGCAGGTGACGCTCTCAGGCCGTCGCTGACGCCGCGGGCTGCGCGCTCTCGTCGGCCATGCGGTAGCCGACGCCGCGCACCGTCTCGATGCTGTCCCGCGCCGGGCCGAGCTTGTCGCGCAGCCGCATCACGTGCGTGTCGACGGTGCGCGTCTCGAGCGCCGAGGTGATGCCCCACACGTCGCTGAGCAGCTGCTCGCGCGTCTGCACCCGCCCGGGGCGGGTCATGAAGTGGTGCAGCAGCTTGAACTCCAGCGCGGTGAGCTCGAGCTGCTCGGCGCCCACCCAGGCCCGGTGCGCGCCGGTGTCGAGCGACAGGAGCCCCAGCTTGAGCCGCTGCCCCGAGTCGCCCGGCCCCGCGCGGCGGAGGATCGCCTTGATGCGCAGCACCAGCTCGCGCGGGCTGAAGGGCTTGGTGACGTAGTCGTCGGCGCCCACCTCGAAGCCCTCGACGCGATCGAGCTCCTCGCCGCGCGCGGTGAGCATCACGATCGGCACGTCCTTCGTGCGCGGCTCGGCGCGCAGGCGACGGCAGACTTCCTTGCCCGAGATGTCGGGCAGCATGAGATCGAGCAGCACCACGTCGGGCACCCGCTGCTTCGCCAGCGAGAGCGCCTGCTCCCCGGTGAGCGCGATCGAGGCTTCCAGCCCCGCCTGCTGGAGGTTGAACTCCACGAGGGAGGCGAGATCCCGCTCGTCGTCGACGATCAACACGTGCGCCATGCCGCCCTTCTAGGGACGAGGGCGCACGGCGCCGTGGAGGCGCTGTAACATTCGCGTTACTCGGGACCGCCCGGTTCGACGGGAGCCTCGTCGGGGAGCTCGGCATCTTCGACCACCGTGGCGTCGGTCTCTTCGGGCGCCTGGGTCTCGAGCGACACGTGCGCGAGGAGCTCGTCGGCGGCCTCGTCGAGCTGGGTCGACTGGCCCGGCGCGGGCACCAGGCCCGGGGGCGGGGGGAGCGCGGGCGGGGGGAGGGTGCGCGGCGCGCCCGGCGGCGGCTTGAGGTACGGCGGCAGGCCGGAGTGTCGGCGCGCGGCCTCGGCGAGGAGCGAGTGGTGGCGGTAGCGGCACTCGATCATCTTGTGGATGAGGAGTGGCGCGCCGGGCACGCGGCGGGCGGTGAGGGCCTGGGTCGCCTTGCGCACCGCGTACCGCACCCGGCGGATCTGCACGCGCCAGCCGCGCGGGGTCCACGTGAAGAGGCCCCAGGCGGGGCGCAGATCGCCGTCGCGCGGAATGCCCGCCGAGGCGACGTCGGCGATCACCAGCCGGCCCACGCGGCGCCGGTAGGGAAAGTGGAGGTGCCCGAAGGCCATCGCCGTCGCGTCGAGGTGCTGCAGCATGCGGCGGATGACGCTCTCGTCGAGCGTGGGCTCGAGCGACTCCTCGAGGTTCTTCGGGTTCGCGTGGCAGACGTAGAGATCCTGCCCGCGGCGCGGCGAGTAGCGCACCGAGAAGGGCATCTCCGCGAGCTGCTGCAGGCGCGCCGGGCCGAGCTGCTCGCGCGTCCACTGGAGGAGCTCGGTCTTCCAGTGATCGGCCTCGCGGTAGGCGCCGGCGAGGTACATGTCGACCAGGTACGCGTCGGTGTTGCCCATCAGCAGGGCGTCGCAGCGATCGAAGAGCAGATCGACCACCTCGGCGGGGTGCGAGCCGCGCATCGCGAGATCGCCGGCGGCCACGATGTAGTCGGGCGACTGACGGAGGATGTCCTCCATCACCGCTTCGGCCGCAGCCAGGTTCCCATGAATGTCGGCCAGCACTGCGACGCGCATCGGTCCGCCGAGTCTAGCTCAGGCTTCGGCGGAGGCGCGCGGCTCCTGCTCGGGCGGCGGCACGGCGGGGAGCTCGACGTAGAAGGTCGAGCCCTGGCCGGGGGCGCTCTCACAGCGCACGTCGCCCTTCATGCCGGTGGCGAGGTGCTTGACGATCGACAGGCCGAGGCCGGTGCCGCCCATCTCGCGCGAGCGGCCTTTGTCGACCCGGTAGAAGCGCTCGAAGATGCGCGGGAGGTGCCGCGCCTCGATGCCCGGCCCGTCGTCGCGCACCTTGAGCTCGACGTGGCCGTCGGTGGGGCCGGCGCTGAGCCACACCCGGGCGTTGGGGGGCGAGTACTTCACCGCGTTGTCGACCAGGTTGAGGAGGATCTGCTCGATGGCGCGCTGATCGCCGAGCACCATCAGCCCCGGGCCGTAGGTCACCTCGATGCTCGTGCCGCGCACGCGCGCCTTGGGCCGCACCGCCTCGAGGGCGCGCTGGGTGGCCTCGAAGAGATCGACCGGCTTCTCCGCGAGCTGGATCTGCCGCGACTCGATGCGCGAGAGCTCGAGGAGATCCTCCACCAGCTCCGAGAGGCGCTCCGACTGCCGGTGGATGATGTCGACCATCTTCGGCGCCGCTTGCGGGTCGTTGATCGCCCCCGACTGGAGCGTCTCGGCGTACCCGCGGATGGCGGTGATCGGCGTGCGCAGCTCGTGGCTCACGTTGGCCACGAAGTCCTTGCGGACCTTCTCGAGGCGCCGCAGCTCGGTGACGTCGAAGAACACCGCCGACGAGCCGCCCAGCTCGCGCCCGAGCGGCGAGACGTGCACCGACAGCACGTAGGGGCGCACGCCCTCGACGGTGAGCTCCAGCCGCGACGCCAGGCCCTCGCGGCAGGCCTTCTCGACCGCGGTCTGCAGCTCGGGGCTGTCGACCAGCGCGCGCGGGCGGTGACCGACGATCTCCATGCCCGTGTAGAGGAACTCCTTGAGCGCGTTGTTGTGCTCGATCACCGTGCCGTCTTCGGAGGTGATCCACACGCCCTCGGCCATGCCGTCGATCACCGCGCGCAGCACGGCGAGCTTGCGGGCGTTGTCGCGCGCGGTGAGCGACGAGCTCTGCACCTCGCGGGCGAGCGCGAGGGGGTCTTCCCCGTCGCCGTGGAAGTTGCCGGGGTCGACCATCAGCCCGCGCGCGGCGGCGGCGAAGGCGTCCGATCTCCGCTTCCACTGATCGGTCACGCGCACCGTGGCGCCCCACACGCAGAGCCCCGCGAGCGCGCCCAGGCCGATGGCGATCGGCACCGACGAGGTGAGCATGAAGGTGAGGGTGCCGAGGCCGAGGAAGGTGCCCCAGACCCAGGTGACGAGGCGATTCATGCCGCTCCTGTAGTCAGCGCCCGGTGGAGGCGGTCAAGACACGAGCTTGTAACCGACCCCGCGGATCGTCTCGATCACGTCGCCCGCCGGCCCGAGCTTCTCGCGCAGCCGCTTGATGTGCGTGTCGACGGTGCGCGTGGTGATGTCGGCGTCGATGCCCCACACGTCGGACAGGAGCGTCTCGCGGGTCTGCACGCGGCCGGGCCGCTCGAGGAACGTCTTGAGCAGGCGGAACTCGAGCGCGGTGAGCACCACCGGCTTGCCGCTCACGCGCACCTCGTGGCGCTCGACGTCGAGGGCGATGTCGCCGCGCGCGAGCTGGCGCGCCTCCGACTTCGGCTCGTCGCTGCGGCGACGGAGCACCGCCTTCACCCGCAGCAGCAGCTCCTTCACCGAGAAGGGCTTGACCACGTAGTCGTCGGCGCCGAGCTCGAGGCCCTTCACGCGATCGCTCTCTTCGCCGCGCGCGGTGACCATGATCAGCGCGGGCTTCGGCTCGGCGTCGCGGATCAGCCGGGCCACCTCGGTGCCGGCGATGTCGGGGAGCATCAGATCGAGCAGCACCAGATCGGGCTTCCAGGTCTTCGCGCGCGAGACGCCCGCGGCGCCGGTGCGGGCGACCTCTGCTTCGTGACCGTCGGCGCGCAGGTTGTATTCGAGCAGGCTCCCGAGGTCCTGTTCGTCTTCGATCACCAGGATGCGCGCCATGCGCGCCTTCTAACGCATGTCGTCTCGTGGCATAAGCCGCGCGTCCGCATGGCCTCCGAGAAACGCAAAGAGACCCGCATCCCCGTCGATCTGTGGATCGAAGCGTCGCGCGACGGCGAGCTGTACTACCAGCGCGCGGGCAACCTCTCGGTGGGCGGCGCCTTCTTCGTGCAGACCATCCCGCTCCCGCTCGGCACGCGCGTGGCGCTCAAGTTCACGCTGCCCGCCGACTCGCACGAGATCGTCTGCGACGGCGACATCGTCTCGGCCAAGGAGCTCGGCATGGGCGTGCAGTTCGTCGGCCTGGTGCCCGGCGATCGCGCGCGCATCGAGAAGCTGATCGCGAAGGTCTCCGCCGCGAAGAAGTGATCGGCGTCAATGGAGCGGGTTGCACGCCGCGCTCGGCGTGAGCTGCTCGATCTTCGCCAGCACCGTGGAGTTGGTCCCCGCGGTGAGCTCCTTGAGGTAGTTGCAGCTGCTGCCGGCGAGCTTCGGCTCGGCGTCCTTCGAGACGGCCTCGATGACCAGCGCGAAGTCCTTCCCGATGGGGAGCTCCTTGAGCGAGACGTCCTGGCTGCTCGGCGTGCCGGCCACCAGCGAGAGCGGGAAGAAGACGCCGAGGCCCTCGTGCCCCGCCCGATCCTTGAGCTTCACGAAGCGGGAGGCCTCGACCTGGTCCTTCACGCAGCTCTTCTGCACGGTGACGCAGTCGAGCGCGCTGCCGCTCTTCACCAGCGACGCCTGGAAGCCGATGAGCTGATCGGCGAGGCCCGCCGTCACGTAGAGCTCGATGGGGAAGGCGGGGCCTGTCTCCTGCGGGCCGCACGCGGGCAGGAGCAGCAGGAGAAGTGCGAAGCGCGCGCGCGTCATGGCTGCCCCTCGATCTGGATCTTCACCGGCAGGGTGGCGGTCTGGTTGCTGGTGGCGAAGAGCACGATGCCGGTGGTGGCCGCCGCGGCGCCGAGGCCCACGCCGATCCACAGCCAGGGCGACTTGTAGATCGGCGTCGCTTCGACCACCGGCGGGGCGGCGCTCTTCTTCGCCAGCACGCGGAAGGTGAGCGGGTTGTACGGGTCTCCGCGGCCGGCGAGGCGGCGCTGGGCGGCGTCGGCGACC
Source organism: Myxococcota bacterium (assembly GCA_049322495.1). Classification (GTDB taxonomy): domain Bacteria; phylum Myxococcota; class Myxococcia; order Myxococcales; family Myxococcaceae; genus Archangium_A. The sequence continues at coordinate 39,401 of JBMORD010000327.1, forward strand.
TCCACGTAGTACTCGACCTCGTACGACTGCTCCTCGGCCGGCACCTCGAAGGCGGGCACGATGGCCGCGTAGTCGGTGCGGCTGGTCTTGCCGCGCGCGAAGTCGATGGAGCTGAAGCTCTGCGCGCCCGCGCGGCGGTAGAAGAGCTTGGCCTTCGCGCCGAGCGCCATGTCTTCGATGCGCGCCTCGACCACCACCGCCGCGTCACCCGGCGCCTCGCCCACCGGGGTGAGGGTGAGCAGCACCGGCCGCACCCGCCGCTTGCGGATGTCGTCCTTGATGCGCGCGTAGAGCGTGCGGATCTTTGGCGGGGCCGCGCGCGGCAGCTCGTAGTCGGGGCGCGCCTGGAGCAGCTTCTCGAAGGCGTCGCGCGCCTTGTCCTCGTTGCCCAGGTAGAGGTGCGAGAGGCCCAGCAGCCGGTACAGCTCGGCGAGCTGATCGTCGGTGAGCTCCGGCTGCTCGATGCCCGCCTCGAGCGTGCGGATGGCGTCTTCGTAGTCGCCCTCGTCGACCTGCGCCGACGCCTTCTGGATGGCCTCGTTCTTCGGCACCACCTGTCCCGCTACCCACTTCACGGGAAGTTCCGCCCACGCCGCACCGCCGAGGCACACGACGGAAACGATGGTCAGGGCTCGCACGGGGCAAAGTCCTACCACACCGTGTTTGACTCGCCTCGTCGTCATCATGTAGGTTCCGCCCCCTTTCGCAGGCTGGCCGTTAAATGCTGGTAAAGATTGAAGAAATTCAGGGGCAGGGGCTCGAGCGCTCCGAGCCGATCAGCGCCAGGGTGTTGAACACCGCGCTCGAGGACTCGGACGGGTTCGCCCTCGTCTCGTCTACGCCGCTGGTGGCCAGCTTCAAGAAGGTCTCGGGCCGCGTCTTCGTGAAGGGCAAGTTCTCGGCGCAGCTCAAGTGCCCGTGCAAGCGGTGCACGGCCGAGGTGCCGGTGCCGATCTCGGTCGACTTCTCGCTGCGGATGATCCCCGAGCCGACCGCCCCGCGCGAAGACGAGGTCGACGACGCCGCGCCCGGGCCCAACCGCCGCAAGCGCCCGCAGAAAAAGGAAGACGACGGCCTGGCCGAGGTCGCCGCCAGCTTCGAGCTCGACGAGGTCGACGCTGAACCGTTCGACGGAAAGACGATCGATCTGGACCCGATCGTGCGTGAGCAGGTATTGCTGGCGCTTCCAGTGACGGTGGTGTGCCGAGACGACTGCAAGGGGCTTTGCTCCACCTGCGGTCAGGACCTCAACGAGAAGGACTGTGGTCACGGCAGGGAGAAGGAAGTCGATGTCCGCCTCGCGAAGCTCAAGGACATCAAACTGAAGAACTAGCAGTCGAAAGGACGGACAAGTTCCATGGGCGTTCCCAAGAAGCGTACTTCGAAGATGCGTCGCGACAAGCGCCGCTCGGCCAACAACAAGCTCAAGTCGCCGGTGCAGCTCAACGCGTGCCCGAACTGCGGCGCCTCGGTGCAGCCGCACCGCGTGTGCCCCTCGTGCGGCTTCTACAAGGGCAAGAAGGTCTCGACCGGCTCCGCTGACTGAGGCCGCGACGCGGTCGAGACCGCGTCCCTGCGCTCCGGGTCGCACCCTGCCTGGCGGTGACGTTCGTCATCGCCGGGCATTCGTTTGTCCGCAGCTTGCCCTGCGTCGCCCCGTTCCCAGTGTGCGAAAAATGGTACGCGGTGACAGGCAGACACATGGAGGGTATGGGGCGCGGCCGTGATGACCCGCGCACAGATCATCGGCACCGGCGGCTACGCCCCCGAGAAGGTGATGACCAACGACGATCTCGCGAAGATCGTCGAGACCTCCGACGAGTGGATCTTCGAGCGCACCGGCATCCGCCAGCGGCACGTGGCGGCGGAGGGCGAGGTCACCTCCGACATGGCCCTCAAGGCCTCGGTGCGGGCGCTCGAGATGGCGAAGACGCGCGCCGAAGATCTCGATCTGATCATCGTGGGCACCATCTCGCCGGACATGCCGATGCCGGCGGCGGCGGCCTTCCTCCAGCACAAGCTGGGCGCGAAGAAGGCCTTCGCCTTCGACGTCTCGGCGGCCTGCGCCGGCTCGCTGTACGGCATGTCGATCGCCGCCCAGTACATTCAGACCGGGGTGGCGAAGCGCGCGCTGGTGGTGGGCGTCGAGCTGCTGACCCGCATCATCGACTGGGACGATCGCAACACCTGCGTGCTCTTCGGTGACGCGGCGGGCGCGATGGTGCTCGGCCCGTCGGAAGATCCGGCGCGCGGCATCCTCTCGACGCACCTCCACACCGACGGCTCGCAGACCGACATCCTCTGCATTCGCGGCGGCGGCTCGAAGCACCCGCAGAGCGAAGAGGTGCTCAAGAACAAGCTGCACAAGGTGGCGATGAACGGCCGCGAGGTCTTCAAGTTCGCGGTCCGCTCGCTCACCGACGCGGTCAACGAGGGCCTGGTGCACAACCAGCTCAAGGCCGAGCAGATCGATCACGTCATCGCCCACCAGGCCAACATCCGCATCATCGACGCGGTGCTCCAGCGCCTGGAGATCCCCATGAGCAAGGCGTGGCTGAACATCGATCGCTACGGCAACACGTCGTCGGCGTCGCTCCCCATGACGCTCGACGAGGCGAACCGCGCCGGGAAGCTCAAGGCGGGCGAGTCGATCGCGATGATGGCCATCGGCGCCGGCATGTCGTGGGGCAGCGCGGTCGTTCGCTGGTAGAGAGAAACCATGACCATCGCGTTCATCTTTCCAGGGCAGGGCAGTCAGTCGGTGGGCATGGGCAAGGCGCTCGCCGACGCGTTCCCCGAGGCGAAGGCCGTGTTCGACGCGGCCGACGACGCGCTCCACGAGAAGCTGTCGACGCTGTGCTTCGAGGGCCCCGACGAGGCGCTCAAGCTGACCGCGAACACGCAGCCGGCGATCCTCACGGTGTCGGTGGCGGCGCACGCGGTGTTCAGCAAGCGCTTCGCGACGGCGCCGGTCTTCGTCGCCGGCCACTCGCTGGGTGAGTACTCGGCGCTGGTGGCGGCCCAGGCCATGTCGCTGCCCGACGCGGTGAAGGCCGTGCGCGCGCGCGGCACCTTCATGCAGGAAGCCGTGCCCGCGGGCGTCGGCGCGATGGCGGCGGTGCTCGGGCTCGCGCCCGAGAAGGTCGCCGAGGCGTGCGCCCAGGCCGCGCAGGGCGAGATCGTCAGCTGCGCGAACTTCAACGAGCCGGCGCAGACGGTGATCGCCGGCCACGCGAAGGCGGTCGAGCGCGCCGGTGAGCTCCTCAAGGCGGCGGGCGCGAAGCGGGTGCTGCCGCTGCCGGTGAGCGCCCCGTTCCACTGCGCGCTGATGCAGCCGGTGGTGCCGCGCCTCGAGGCGGTGCTGGGCAGCTTCAAGAGCCCGGTGGTGCCGGTGGTGACCAACGTCGAGGCGGCGCCCAACGTCGACGGCGCGCGCGTCAAGGGGCTGCTCCTCGAGCAGGTCACCGGCAGCGTGCGGTGGGTCGAGAGCGTGCAGGCGATGGAGAGGGCGGGCGTGACGAAGGTGGTCGAGCTCGGCCCGGGCAAGGTGCTGTGCGGCCTCGTCAAGCGCATCTCGAAGTCTATCGAGTGCTTCAACGTCGAAGATCCGGCCAGCCTCGAGAAGACGCTGACCGCGCTGGGAGCGAACTGACATGGGTGACTTCACGAACAAGGTGGCGCTCGTCACGGGTGGCTCGCGCGGCATCGGCCGGGCGATCGCCCTCGAGCTCGGCAGGCGCGGCGCGACGGTGGTGATCAGCTACGCCGGCAACGAGGCGGCGGCGACCGAGACGGTGAAGGCGATCTCCGACGCCGGCGGCAAGGCGAAGGCGATCCGCTTCGACGTCGCCGACAGCGAGGCCTGCAGCAAGGCGGTGGAGGACGTGGTGAAGGAGTTCACCCGCCTCGACGTGCTCGTCAACAACGCCGGCGTGGCCATCGACGGCCTGCTGATGCGCTTCAAGGACGAGGACTGGGACAAGACGCTCGACACCAACCTCAAGGGCGCCTTCGCGCTGATGCGCGCCGCGTCGCGGCCGATGATGAAGCAGCGCGGCGGGGCGATCGTGAACGTCTCGTCGATCGTCGGCGAGATGGGCAACGCCGGCCAGGCCGCCTACGCCGCCTCGAAGGCCGGCCTGATCGGCCTCACCAAGTCGATCGCGAAGGAGCTCGCCAGCCGCAACATCCGCGTGAACGCGGTGACGCCGGGCTTCATCACCACCGACATGACCAACGCGCTGTCGGCCGACCTCAAGGAAAGGATGGCGGCCGCCATTCCATTGGCGCGCATCGGGAACGCAGAGGAAGTCGCGGCCGCCGTGGCCTTCCTCGCATCGGACGCCGCCTCGTACATCACGGGCGAGGTCCTCAAGGTGAACGGCGGCATGTACATGTAGTTTTACGCGTTGGTCACGCGCGTGCCGTGTGGTAACGCGCGTGCCCACTTCTCACCCCTGCAGCACCATCACAAAGAAGGAACCATCTCCATGACGGCCACCAACATCGAAGCGAAGGTCAAGTCGATCATCGCTGATCAGCTCGGCGTGAGCGAAGACGAGATCAAGCTCGAGTCCTCCTTCATCGAGGACCTCGGCGCCGACTCCCTGGACATCGTCGAGCTGGTGATGGCGATGGAAGAGGAGTTCGAGATCGAGATCCCCGACGAGGAGGCCGAGAACATCAAGGCCGTCGGCGACGCGATCAACTACATCAACACCCACAAGAAGAGCTGAGCGCGACCGCGCCTTCGTCTTCTTGCTGCACCTCGCCCGGGATCGCCCGGGCGAGTCGTTTTCCCCCCGGAGGTTGTCGTGAACGCTCCCCGCCGCGTCGTCATCACTGGAACGGGCCTCATCTCTGCGCTCGGCACGGGCACTGAGAAGAACTGGCAGGCGCTGCTCGCCGGGAAGTCCGGCATCGGGCCGATCACCCGCTGGGAGACCGCCAAGCTCTCGACCACCATCGCGGGCGAGCTGAAGGACTTCAACGCCGAGGACTTCATCGAGCGCAAGGAAGCGCGCCGCATGGATCCCTTCAACCAGTACGCCCTGGCCGCGGCGGACATGGCGATGAAGGAGAGCCAGATGCCCGTCGGCCTCGACAAGCCGAACGGGTACGACCCGGAGCGCGTGGGGGTGATCGTCGGCTCGGGCATCGGCGGCCTGATCTCCTTCGAGGAGAGCTTCACCACCGGCCTCAACAAGGGCTTCGATCGCCTCTCGCCGTTCTTCATCCTCAAGATGATCTCCAACATGGCGCCGGGGCGGATCTCCATGCGCTACAACTGCAAGGGCGCGAACTGGGGCCCGGTGTCGGCCTGCGCGACCTCGGCGCACGCGATCGGCGAGGCGTGGCGGCAGATTCGCTGGGGCGAGCTCGACGCGGCGATCGCCGGCGGCGCCGAAGCGGCCATCACCCCCATGGGCATCGGCGGCTTCGAGGCCATGAAGGCGCTCTCGACGCGCAACGACAACCCGTCGGCCGCCAGCCGCCCCTTCGATCGCGATCGCGACGGCTTCGTGATGGGCGAGGGCGCGGGCATCGTCACCCTCGAGGAGTACGAGTCGGCGAAGCGCCGCGGCGCCACCATCATCGCCGAGCTCGTGGGCTACGCGGCCAACAGCGACGCGCACCACGAGACCGCGCCGGCCCCGGAGCACGAGGGCGCCCAGCGCTGCATGCGCGCCGCGCTCAAGTCGGCGGGCATGACCGTCGAGGACATCGGCTACATCAACGCCCACGGCACCTCGACGCCGTTCAACGATCTCCACGAGACGAAGGCCATCAAGCGCGTCTTCGGCGAGCACGCGAAGAAGCTGATGGTCTCGTCGACCAAGTCGATGACCGGCCACATGCTCGGCGCGGCCGGCGGCGCGGAGGCGATCATCTCCGCCCTGGTGCTCCAGCGCGGCGCGATCCCCCCGACGATCAACCTCGAGAACCCCGACCCGGAGTGCGATCTCGACTACGTCGCCAACAAGGCGCGCGAGGTCCGCGTCGAGGCGGTGATGTCCAACTCCTTCGGGTTCGGCGGCACCAACGCCGTGCTCGTGCTGCGCCGCGCGAAGTGATGCGCGTCGGGCTCCTCCTGGTCCTGGTCCTCGCCGGCTGCGTCACGCCGGTGAGCTTCGATCAGGCGCGCCAGCGCGTGCTGCTGCGCGCCTCGTTCGAGTTCGGCTGCCCGCCCGACAAGCTCCAGGTGCAGGAGCTGTCGAGCGACGAGGCGGGGCCGGTGTACCTCGGCGTCACCGGCTGCAGCCGCCGCGCGGTCTACGTGCGGCTCAACACCGGCGCGGGCGCGCTGTTCCTCAACGACACCGTGCCCGGCGCGTCGGACACCATGCCCCCCTCGACGCCCTGAACGGCGCAGGCCGGCGTGCTAGGCAGCGCGTCATGGCCACCATCGCCCTCGCCTCGGACCACGCCGGAGTCGCCCTCAAAGCAGAGCTCGTCGCCGAGCTCGGCAGGCTGGGCCACGTCGCGCTCGATCTCGGCCCCGCCGACACCTCGTCGGTCGACTACCCCGACTACGCGACGAAGGTGACCGACGCCGTCACGCAGCGCCGCGCCGACCTCGGCGTGCTGGTGTGTGGCACGGGCATGGGCATGGCGATCACCGCCAACAAGGTGCGCGGCATTCGCGCGGCGCTCTGCCGCACCGAGTTCGAGGCGCGCATGTCGCGGCAGCACAACGACGCCAACGTGCTGTGCCTCGGCCAGCGCGTCACCGGCGGCGGTCTGGCGATCGAGATCCTCAAGGCCTTCCTCACCGCGAGCTTCGAGGGCGGGCGCCACGCCAACCGCGTCGAGAAGATCCGCCGCGTGGAGGAGCAGCGATGAGCCGCGCCCTGCTGGTGGGGCTCCTCGCGCTCGCCGCCTGCCGCACCGAGATCAAGCCGCTGGTGAAGGACGCGCCGGCGAAGCTCAAGCCCCGCTACGTCGAGGGCGAGTGCAGGGTGCTCGACTTCCCCACCGCCACCGACGTGCCCGCCGGCGCGAAGAACCTCGGGTGGGTGAAGGTGCCGCACGGGGGCACCGACGAGGAGACCTTCGAGGCGCTGCGCAAGGCGGTGTGCGCCAGGGGCGGCGACGCGATGAGCCAGATGCACTGGCTGCGCGCCGCAGGGGCGTCGATCGCCGATCACCCCGTGGAGCTCGAAGGGAACGCCTGGGTCCTGCCCTGACCTGCTGAGCGCTCGGCGCG
>JBMORD010000328.1:0-46407 GCA_049322495.1 Myxococcota bacterium
GGCGCGCAACGCTTCTCGCGCCTCGCGTTCCCGCTTGAGGCCGGCGCGCAGCCCTTTCCGCCGCCCGAGCTCCTCGAAGTACTGGTTGATGCTGCGCATCTGCTCTTCCAGTCCGTTGAGCCAGCCGTCCTTCAGGGAAACACGTCGCGGAGTGAGCGGGCCTCGAGCGCCGCGTCGAACCAGACCTTGAGGGTCGCGACGTCGGCCTTCTCGAGCTTCTCTTCCACTGAAGGAGGGAGCTTCTTGAAGCGGCGCGTGAGCACCTTCTCCACTGCGCCGCGCAGCTCCTTGCGCAACGCTTCTCGCGCCTCGCGTTCCCGCTTGAGGCCGGCGCGCAGCCCTTTCCGCCGCCCGAGCTCCTCGAAGTACTGGTTGATGCTGCGCATCTGCTCTTCTCCTTCTTCTTCCTGCATCGCCTGCTCTACCAACGGCAGGGCTTCTTCTCCGACGACTTCTCCAAGGTAATTCACCCCGCGGAGGCCGTGGGGACGCGCTCGCGGTTTCTGCGAGCGCGCACGGCCGGAGGAATCGAACAGGTCTCCAACGTCGACGGGTCCTCCCTCAACAGCCGGAGCGCCTCGTGCACCAGCGGCGCCTGCGCCGCCGTCGGCACCGCGGCCGTCTTCAGCGCCAGCAGGCCGCCCTTCAGCCTGGAGTGTCGCGTCAGCCGCTCCACGCGCGTGGCGCCGAGGTCGAGCAAGAGCACCTCGAAGTCGAGCGCGTAGCGTCGCAGCTCAGGTGGAGGCCTCGTCAGCTCGGTGAAGCGCCTCGGCCCCTGCCAGCGCGTCGCGCCGTTGAAGACCACCAGCGTCACCACCATCGGCAGCTGCTCGTCCTTCTTCGCGTGCTTCGCGAGCCGTGCGTAGAGCAGCGCCTGGTACCGCAGGAGCTGCAACAGCCCGAAGCGCTCCCTCGTCCGCTTGTGCTCGACGATGCAGTACACGTAGGCCGCGCGGCCACCGCGGAGGCGCCACCTCAACAGCTGGTCCGCCACCCCGACGCGCAGGGCCTCGTCGACGAAGTGCTCCGGCATGCGCTGCGGCGCGCCGACGACCCGCCGGAGGAAGCGACGCGGCAACATCGCCTCGAGCAGCGCCTGTGTGGCGCCCTCTTCATTCATCAACGAGCGAAAGGCGCGGTCGTGTCGTCCCACGCATGTGGCTCCTTCAGCTCGCGTGCCGGAGGTGCGGTGCCTCGCGCTGCCGCGTTGTGGGTGTCATGGGCTCCGCGCGGAGACGTGACGCGGACGCTCCAGCGCGCTCTCAGCGGACGAGAGGCCCACGCCGTCACCTGCCTCGTGTTCGCGGGGCACGCCGGCCCGCCCGCGTCACTCGCGTTCCCTTCCTGCGCCGTGCGCCGACCCCAGCACCGGGAACCGTCTTTTGAACCGAAGTGCGTGCAGCGAGCGCTCCGGCTGATCAGAGCGCGCGCAGCTCAGCGGTGAGCAGCGCCTCGAGCTCGCGGATGCTCCGGTACACCACGCACCGGTGCGCCTTCACGTCGAAGCGCAGCTCATTCACGTCGCGCACGAGCAGAATCGTCGGCACCTTCGACGCCCACGCGTAGCCGACCTCGAGGTACACGTTGGGGTTGGCCCCGCTGAGTTCCGCGATGACCACCTTCGCGCTCGCGATGCGCGCGAGGATGCGCTGGATGATCAGCCCCTCGAACACCGACTCGTCGACGCGCTCGCAGAGCAGCCCCGCGCCGTTGAGCGGCGCCTGGATGCCGTAGTGAAAGACGTCCTCGAACTCCGGCGCGAAGGGCATGGCCACGAAGGCGTGCGGCTTCTGCGGGGTGCCGACCAGCCCGTAGTCGGGCAGCGACGGCGCGGTCTTCATCGCCAGCGGGCGCGCGATGAGGAAGCTCCCCTGGTGCTCGGTGACGCCCTCGAGCCCCTTCAGCTTCTGGCGCAGCGCGTGCTGGAAGCGGAGCGCCCTGCCTTCCTTCCGCTCGACGATGGTGATGCGCTCGAGCGTCGCCGGGGCGCGCCCGCGCTGGATGCCGTCGATGAGTCCCCCCGCGAGCGCGAGCGCGGCTTCGCCTTCGTCGAGGCCGCAGTTCGTGCCGTGCACCGTGAGCACCAGGGTGCGCACCGGCGTGGGGTTCGGCTGCAGCGCGGCCAGCACGTCGCCGGCGAAGCGCCGCACGTCGTGGTACCCGTGCTCGCTGATGGGCACCGTGCCCACGAAGAGCACGTCCTTCGCCTTCACCGCGCCGTTCGACGGGAAGAGCCGCGCCTCGCCCGGCACGGCGGCCACCGCGTCGCGCGACACGCCCGCCGCCGACAGCCGGCTCATCACCTGCGAGTCGGAGCCGTGGAAGTTCTGGGCGTGCTTGACGGCCAGCACGTCCGCTTCGAGCTCGAGCAGGTTCCCCAACACCACGCGCAGGTCGACGAGCGCCACGCCGGGGAGTGTACGCTCTGCCGTCATGTGGTGCGTCGCTCTTTCGCTGTTCCTCGCCCAGGCGCCGGTGGCCGAGCCGGTGAAGCTCGCCTCGGTCGGCCTCAACCGCGTCAAGGTCTCGAAGGAGCTCGCCGCGAGCTTCGAGGAGACCTTCGCGCTCCGCCTCGGGCAGACCGGCCTGGTGCGCGTCACCACCCCGCGCGACGTGGCGAGCATCATCGGCGTCGAGCGGCAGCGGCAGCTCCTCGGCTGCGCCGACGCCGCGAGCGAGTGCCTCGCGGAGCTCGCCGGCGCGCTCGGCGCGGAGGGCATCATCACCGGGGAGATCGCCCAGGTCGGCAAGCTCCTGCAGCTCACCCTCAAGATCCTCTCGCCGAAGACCGGGCAGCCGATGTTCGCCTCCATCAAGCGCCTCAAGGGCGAGGAGGAGGTGCTCGAGGAGATCGACCGCGTCGCCCTCGAGGCCGCGAAGCAGCTCCACGCGCAGCTGCGCCCGCCGAAGCCGGTGGTCGCTCCGCGCCCCGAGCCGGTGGAACCTCCGAAGCCGGCCGAGCCCGTCGTGGTGAGCAGTCCCGCGCCGACGCCGCGCCCGTCGCTCGCGCCGTGGGTGCTGGTCGGCGTCGGCGCCGCGGCGCTCGTCGGCGGCGGCGTATCACAGGGCCTCGCGGCGGCTGACTTCGCGGCACTCCAGCAGGCGGCGCCGGGGGCAGACAACCTCCGCGCGCTGCGCGACGGCGGAGAGCTCAAGCAGGCCATCGGGCTCACCGCGCTCGGCGTGGGCGGCGCGCTCGTGGTCGGCGGCGTGCTGTGGGCCGCGCTGGCGCCGTCGTCGTCGGAGACCGGCGCGACCGCATGGGTCGCTCCCGGCGCGGGCGGGGTCCTCGTCACGGGGAGGTTCTGAAGCGATGAAGCGCGCGATGCTGATCAGCCTGAGCCTGTTCGCGGCCTGTGACTTCGAGTCGGAGTACCGCCGCAAGTACTGCCCCCAGCACCCCGATGACGCCGACTGCGCGGGCTTCGACGCGGGCACCGGAGGCGGCGCGACCGGCGGCGGCGGAGGCGCGACCGGCGGCGGCGGAGGTGACACCGGTGGCGGCAACGCGACGGGCGGTGGCGGTGGCGCGATGGACGGCGGGGCAAGCGACGGCGGCACCGACGCAGGCACGTGCAGCCTCGGGCCCGGGCTCGCGCTCGAGGTCGCGAGCGGTGACGCCGCGGACTGTCTCGAGGTGACGCTGCGCTTCGGCTGCACGAACGGCATGCCGCGGCAGCTCACCACCGACACCACCTTCGAGCTCTCGACCGCCGACGGCGGCGGGCAGTTCTTCGCGAGCGCGAGCTGCATCGCGCCGCAACGGACGATCAACGCCACGTCGGGGAGCACGCAGCTCACGGCCTGGTTCGCCGCGAGCCAGCCCAACGGCGAGCGCTACCTCGGCACCTACGTGCTGTCGGCGCGCGCGACGACCGGGCCGCCGCTCGGCGACACGAGCACCACGGTGCCCCTGGGTGGCCAGCTCGCCTTCGAGGGCTACGAGCTCAACGGCTTCAGCAGCGACGGCGGTGCCTACCCCGCCTCGGTCGACGCGATGTGCTCGCCGCTACCGCTGGTCAAGCTGATGGGGAGGAACGGCAACCCGGTCCGCACGCCGCACAACCTCACGCTGCTGCCGATGCTCCCCGCGTGGAACACGTGCTCCAACGACCCGGGCGGCATCGGCGAGGGCACGTCGCTCCAGGGCAGCAACGCCTTTCAGCTCGACCCTCCGCCGATGGCGTCGCTGGGGACGACCGAGTTTGCGCGCGTGGACGTCCAGCCCGCGGTGCTCGTCGTCTCCCCGGGCCGCCTCTCGCTGCGCGCCTGCAGGTCGAGCGGGCCCGCCGCGAGTCCCGCGCAGTGCTGCCACAGCGCCGCGCCGTCGGACGGCGGCATGACGTATTGCACCAACTGACGGCCGCAGGCTGGCGCGCCGCGCTCTATGAAGAGGGGATGCACTCCACCCTCACGAAGCAGTGTCTGCTGTGCGCAGTCCTCTCGTTGGCGGCGTGTGGTCCCGACGCCGAGTCGACGGAGGTCGCGCACCGCCGCGACGCGCTGGTGCTCCTCTCGGTCGAAGCCGAGACGCTCGGCAGCCCGGCGACCGATGCGACCGCGAGCGGCGGCGCGGCGATGATGGTCTACACGCCGGTGTCCGCGGTGCTCTCTCCCGGCGCGGCCGGCGCCAGCGCGACGTTCCGTGTGCGCCGCGGCCCCTGCGGCACCTCGATTCCCCTCGTGGTGAAGGTCGCCGGCGTCAGCATCGGCACCCTCACCCTCGCCAGCGAGACGTACGCGACGATGACGCTCACCGCGAGCCTCCCCGCCAGCGCGGTCTGGGAGTTCTCTCACGGCGTCGGCTGCCGCGCGTACGTCGACACCATCGTCATCGAGGGGCCCACCGCGCCGCCCCCGCCCACCACGCTCGTGCTCCAGGCGGAGAGCGCCACCGGCGCCGGCGCCATCGTCGGCAACGTGCGCCGCTTCTCGAGCAACGGCACCGCGACGCTCGCCTTCACCACCACCGGCAGCACCACGCAGCTCGTCGCGCGCGCGATGGGCAAGCGCTGCAACCTGACGGTGCCCCGGCTGGTGCTCACCATCGACGGCACCACGTACCTCGACCAGGCGGTGAGCACGACGTCACTGACGAACTACCCGGTGGCCCTGTCGCTGCCCGCGGGCGCGCACACGCTCGGGCTCACCTACCCCAACAACGCCGACGTGCCCCCGTGCGACAGCTCGCTCGACGTCGACTCGGTGACGCTCACCGTCCAGCCCTGACTCACAGGCTCAGCGTCACGCCGCCGCTCACCAGGAAGTACGAGCTGATCGCCACGCCCGCGTACGGAATCGGCGCGAGGAAGCGGGCCACCACGCCGAGCCGCTCGGTGAGCCGGAAGCCGACGCGCACCAGCAGCCCGACGGTGAACTCGCCCGCGTCGGCCGACGTGACGCGGTCGATGCCCCGGGCCTCGCTCACCACGCGGCCGCGCAGCGCGACGTGCGTGAGCCCGCCGAAGAGCAGCAGCCCCGCCTCGAGCCGCCGGGACTCGAGGAAGGCCAGCGTGGCGCCGCCGGTGCCGAAGAGCTCGACGCGGTGGGAGCCGCCGCTGATCAACGCGGGCTGCAGGAACGCCGCGGTCGCGGCATACGGCTCGTGCTGATACCCGCCGAGCAGCCCGACCTCGACGTCGCCGCGCACCGCCTTCGCCTCGAAGAGCGGCCACCGCACCGCGCCGCCCACCAGCGCGCCGTACGCCGCGCGCGCGCCGAAGCCATAGACGAAGCTCGCGTCGAGCTCGGTGCGCGCCGGAGCCTGCGCCAGCACCGCCGCCACCAGCAGCAGCGCGCTCACCGGCCACCTCCGAAGCCGCGCGCGAAGAGCGACTCGAGGCCTTCGCGGAACGACGGCGTCACGCTCCCCACGTGGTCCACGCGCTCCCAGGCGCGCACCTCCACGTCGACGTTCGCCCGCGGCCGGGCCCGCACCCGCGCGGCGAACTCGTCGAAGAAGCCCATCATCTCCGGCCCCTCGAGCTGCCCCGCGCCGGCGAAGAGCAGCAGCCGCGTCGACGGCGCCTTCGCCGCGTCCCACCGCGCGAGGAGCTGCCCGTCGTCCCAGAAGAGCGAGGGGCTGCCGGCGACGAAGCCGGTGAAGAGCGGCGCCGCGTCGTCGTGTCGCAGCAGCGCGTGCACCGTGAAGAGCCCGCCCAGCGAGTGACCGAAGAGCGCGCGCTCACCGCTCAGCCGCAGCGTCTCGTCGAGGTGCGGCGCGAGCTCGTCACGGAGGAAGTCGTAGAGCCGGTCCGCCTCGCCGTGCGCCGTCGCGCCCCACACCCGCGCGAAGGCCTCGCTCCCGATGGGCGGCGTGAAGTCCCGCGAGCGCTCACGCTGCGCCTCCTCGCCCGTCGCGTAGCCGAGGCCCACCACCACGCACGGCCCGGCGCGGCCCAGCGCCTCGAGCTGCGAGGCGACCCCGGCCGTCACCTCGAACTCGTGCAGCGTGGGCAGGTTCGCGTCGAGCTGCACCACGAGCGGGAAGCGGCGCTCGGGCTCGGCGTCGTACTGCGGGGGCACGCGCACGAAGAGCCGGAACGTCTCGTCGAACGCGCGCGCCGGGAAGTCGTACGCCTCGACCCGACCGGAGAGCGGCGGACGCTCCGGCGCGAAGCAGCCGAACGACGCGAGGGCCAGCAGCCACGCACACACGAGCCTCATGCCCACACTCTGGCCGGTTCGACGCGCGCTGGCTCCAGCTACTGTCACGGTGATGGCCGCCACCGCCTGTCTGGACCCCACCGTGCTCCTCGCGTACGCCGAGGGCGCGCCCCCGTCGCCGACTGACGCCGAGCACCTCACCGGCTGCAGCCGCTGCCGCGCGGCGCTGGTGACGGCCATGGCGCGCACGCTCCCCTCGGGCTCCAGCGGCGACGGCGCGACGCCAGCCCCGCCGCGCCCGCTCGAGGCCACCGACCGCTACGTGCCGGTGCGAAGCGCCGACGGGCAGCCGGCGGAGCTGGGCACCGGCGGCTTCGCGCGCGTGGCCCTCGCCCGGGACGAGCGGCTGGGGCGGGAAGTGGCGCTCAAGCGGCTGCGGGGCGCGCGGCTCCGCGACGGGCGGCGCGAGCTCTCGGAGCGCCGCCTCGAGCAGGAGGCGCTCGTCATCAGCCGCCTCGAGCACCCGTCCATCGTGCCGCTCTACGACCTCGCCCGCGACGCCGACGGCGCGCTCTTCTACGTGATGCGCCGCGTGCAGGGCCGCACGCTCGACGAGGTCATCCGCGAGGCGGGCGCGCTCGAGCAGCGGCTGCGGCTCCTGCCGCACGTGCTCGCCGCCTGCCAGGCTGTGGCCTACGCGCACTCGCGCGGCGTGCTGCACCGCGACCTCAAGCCGCAGAACGTGATGCTCGGCCCCTTCGGCGAGACGCTGGTCATCGACTGGGGCCTCGCCGCGCGCGGGCCGGACGAGTCGACCGGGTCCGACGAGGAGCCGGTGCCGCTGGCCCACACCCTCGCGGGGAAGGGGCGCGTGGGCACGCCGGCCTACATGAGCCCGGAGCAGCTCGCCGGCGCCCACGCCACGCTCGACGCGCGCACCGACGTCTTCGGGCTCGGCGCGCTGCTCTTCGAGGTCCTCACCGGGAAGGCGCCGCGCGAGTCGGGCGCGCTCGAGGCCGACGTGCGGCCGGTGCGCGCGCTCGAGCCGGCGGTGCCCATCGAGCTCGCCTCCATCTGCGACAAGGCGCTCGCGGCCGATCGCGCGCGCCGCTACCAGACCGCCGCCGAGCTCGCGAAGGACCTCGACGCCTGGCTCCACGGGCAGCGCGTCACCGCGCACGAGTACCGGCTGTGGGAGCTGGTGCGGCTGGTGACGCGCCGCCATCGCGCCGCGGTGGCCGTCGCGCTCGTGTCGCTGGGGGTGCTCACCGCGGCGACCGCGCTCTACGTCGCGCGCGTGCGTGACGAGCGCAACCAGGCCCGCGCCTTCGCGCTGGTGCTCGCCGAGCAGACCGCCGAGCAGGGCCGCTTCGAGCCGCGCTCGCGCTCGCGCCACCGCGTCGGCGAGCACGTCAGCGACTGGCTCAGCCACAGCAGGGAGCTCGGCGACGACGCGCGCGCCGCGTGGCTCTGGGGCCGGCTGGCCGGGCGCGCGCTCGCGTGGCAGTCCTTCGATGAGGCGCGCGCGGTGGCCCGCCGGTGCCTCGAGCTGGTCAAGCCCGCCTCGCACGAGCCGCGCATGCGCGCCGCGCAGGTGTGGTGTCAGATCGTCGACCTCGCCGCGCACGGCCCGCCCACCGCCGAGCACCTCGCGCGCCTCGACCAGCTGTGGGCGGAGCTGCCCGACGACGACTCGTGGGAGCGCCACGTCACCGCGGAGTACCTCGCGTCGAGCGCCAGCGCGCTGCGCCTGCTGGCGGGCGTCCCGGCCGACCCGTGGCTCGCGCGCGCGCAGGAGCACGCCGAGGCGGTGACGCGCCTGCGCCCCAACAACCCCGAGAGCTGGTCGCGCCTGGCCTCGACGCTCGTGACGCGCGTCTACATGGAGCTCAACCGCAACCGGGGCGAGGCCGCGCTCGCGCACGCCCGCCGCGCCGTCGAGGTGGCCCGCGAGGCGCACGCCCTCGGCCGCACCGACCAGACGCTCTTCGTCATCGCGGACGTGCTGGTGGATGTGCTCGTGGTGCACCACCTGCACCCCGAGCTCGTCACCGCCGCCGAGACCGCGCGCGTCGGCGCCGACGCCCGGCGGCAGCTCGAGGCGGTGCTGGAGATCAACCCCGAAGACGTGGTGGCGCGCCGACGCTACCTGCACCTGCTCGTCGAGACCGGCGCGCTCGCGGAGCTGCCCGCGCAGCTCGCGCTGCTCCCCGCCGACGGCGCCGATGGCCAGACGGGCTGGGCCGCGCTGCTCACCGGCCAGCCGGAGCTCGCGCTGTCCCTCGCCCCGACCATCGGTGAAGACAGCTTCGATGGACGCCTCGTCGAAGCGCTGGCGCACGAGCGACGGGGCGCGCTGGCGGACGCGGCCCGCGCGGCGCGGCAGGCGGCCCAGCTCGCCTTCGTCAGCAGCTGGCCCCTCGAGACGATGTCGCGCTGGGCGCAGAACCAGCCCGACGCCGAGCGACTGCGCGCGCTGTTCGACGAGCTCGACGCCGCGCAGCGCACCAACGACCAGCGGCGCGCCCAGGCCGCGGTGACCCGCTTCGCCGACGCGCTCACGGCGCGGTGAGCCCGGTTTCCATACTGCCCGCCATTCGACGACGCGCGCCGACACCACGACGGACAAGTCCGAGTAGAGGCAGGGCATGCGCATCGACCGCATCGACCTCTGGCACGTGGAGGTGCCGCTCCGCGGCGCGTTCTACCCGTCGTGGATCCCCGGCTTCCCGCAGACCGAGAACCGCTTCACGCTCATCCGCCTCCGCACCGCGAGCGGCCTCGAGGGCTGGAGCGCCGGCTCGGCCATGGGCCGCGAGCGCGAGGGCATCGGCAGCCTGCTCGGGCCGTACCTCCTCGGCGAGCGCGCCGACGACGTGGCCGGCATCCGCCAGCGGCTGCGCGAGATGAGCTACCTCGGGCTCCGCCTGGGGTGGATCGAAGCGGCCTGCTGGGACGTCATCGGCAAGGCGCGCGCGCTGCCGGTGTGGCGGGTGCTCGCCCCAGACGCGCCGACGGGCGGCGAGGTGAAGCTCTACCGCTCGAGCGGGCAGGTGCGCTCGGGCACGGACCACGCGCGCTACATCGAGGAGGCGCTGCGCCAGGGCTTCGACACGGTGAAGCTCCGCGTGCACGCGGCGACGCTCGAAGAAGACCTGCGCGCGATGCGCGAGGCCCGGCAGGCGGTGGTCGGCGCGGTGCGGCTGGGCGTCGACGCGAACCAGGCCTGGCGCGTGGCGGTGGTGGACGACGTGCCGGCGTGGACCCACGCGCGCGCCCTCACCTTCTGCAACGAGATGCACCAGCTCGGCTTCGACTGGGTCGAGGAGCCGCTCGCGATGGACGACTACGACGGCCTCGCGAAGCTCCGCGCCGCGACGGAGGTCGACCTCACCGGCGGCGAGCTCAACAACCAGGGCCTGCCCGAGTTCGGCGTGATGCTCGAGAAGCGCTGCTACGACGTGTACCAGCCCGACGCCGTCTTCACCGGCGGCATCGGCGAGACGTGGCAGATCATCCAGCGGGTGAAGGCGGCCGGCGCGCGGTACACGCCGCACACGTGGACCAACGGCATCGGGTTCGCCATCAACCTCCAGCTCTACGCCGCCTCGCCGTGGCGCGCCGACTCGAAGCTCGAGTACCCCGACGACGGCGCGTGGGCGCCCGAAGCGCGCGACGGGCTGCTGGTCGAGCCCTTCCTGCACCGCGGGGGGAAGCTCGCGCTGCCGATGGCGCCGGGGCTGGGCTTCGCCATCGACGAGCGGCAGCTCAAGCGCCACGGGCACCACTTCTTCACCGCCACGAAGCTGCGCATGTCGCTCGCGGCGCTGCGCGACAAGGGCCTCAAGACCGCGCTCGAGCTCGGCGCCCGACGAGACGCGCGGCTCGCGCAGCGCAGCGCGGCGCTCGACGCGATGGCGGCCCGCGGCGAAGACCCGGTGACGGAGGGGACCTCCGGCGAGCGGTGAGGCCCGCGCGTCACTCGATGCGCTGCACGATGCGGAACACCACGTCGACCGGCCGCGTGGGGTTGGACGCGTCGATTCGCCGGCACATGTCGCCGACGAAGGTGACCACGTTCGCCGAGTAGTCGTAGGTGTAGTCGGTGTCGGGGCGCGCGGTGACGCCGTCGACGATGACCGCGAGGTACCCGGGCTCGCTGGGCCGCTCGGTCAAGGTGAACTCGCACGGCTTGGGCAGGCCTTCGCTGATGGCGCTCAGCGCGCTCGCGAGCTCGTCGCTGTTCTGGGCCGCGTAGAAGCGCTGCGTGCAGAGGCCGGTCGACGGCTCGCAGGCGCCGGCGGCCCCTCCACACTCGGAGTCGAGGCCCCGCGGGCAGCGGCGCGCGGCGAGGCCCGCTTCGGCGAGCGCGTTGAGGACGGTCGGCCCCACGCCAGTGGCGACCTCGGCGCCGAAGCCGATGACGATGGTGCGCACGCCCTTGTTCGCGAGTCGCTGCACCGCCGCCACCGAGCCCTCGTCGTCGAGGCAGCCGCGGTGGCAGAGCGCGCCGCCGCAGCTGGTGAGCGAGCCCTGGGTGCACGCGCACGCCTCGAGCCGCGCCTGGCTGCACGAGCTGCCGCAGTCACAGACGTTCTTCGGGTGCGGCTCGGCGCAGTTGGGCACGCCGTCGGTCAGCAGGAGCACGAAGTCGTCGCGTTGATCATCCGGCGTGACGATTGACCCCTGCTCGGCGACGAAGTCGAGCGACGCCGCGGTGGGCGTGCCGCCTCCTGGCTTCATCGTCGGCGACTGGAGCCGCGCGTTCACCGCCGCCGCCGCCGCGACGAGCGCGTCCGCCGTGCCGTCGTCGTTGACGGTGGGCGCGGGGAGCGGCACGTCGACGTTGGTCGATGCACGGCAGGAGTTGTTGTCGGTCGCCTGGGGGAAGCTCGTCATGCCGAAGCGCCCCACCGCGCCCTCGCGCGTGAGGAAGTCCCCGAGCGCGCGCTTGAGCTCCGAGTCGCGCGTGCGACACCCCGCAGGGCACGGGCGGCTCAGCGACTTCCCGCAGTCCACCGTGCAGTTCGGCCCCGCCGGGTCGATCGGCAGCCCCATCGACCCCGACTTGTCGACCAGCAGCATCAGGTTCGGCTTGAGGCGACGCGTCGAGCGAAAGTGACGGTCTTCCTTCTGTGACACGGCGAACGGCTCGACCCGATTGAACTCGTAGGTCTGGCACGCCGACAACGACAAGCACCCCACGGCCGCGAGCAGGCTCAGTTCACGCACGACGGCTGAGTGGCGCGAGGTGGAAATTTCCGTTTCAGCCGCCGTTTGACACGTCGAGTCACACGCCTTAACTTTTGAGTCACACGCCTTACCGACGAGGAGAAGCGCCATGGAGAGCACGACGTTCACCGCGCCCGTCTCGCGCCCGGAAGACGGGCTCTACCTCCCCGAGGGGGCGTCGCTGTTCCGCCGGGTGCGCACCGCGGTGACGGCGCTGCGGGTGCTCGACAAGCACCCCGACGACCCGGTGGCGGCGGCGCTGCTCAACGCGGCGCTCGACGGCAACCTCTACCGGCGCGAGGCCGACCGGCTGACGAAGACCGACTTCGGCAAGAAGCTCCTCGCCGAGCGCCCGACGCTCCAGAAGGGCAGCGTCGACCTCGAGGCGCTGGCGAAGCAGCCCGAGGGCACGGTGGGCCGCGCGTTCGCCGAGTACTTCGTGAAGAACAAGATCGAGCCGTTCTCCACGCCGTACGAGGTGCGCAACGAGGTCGACTACCTCATCAAGTGGTACCGCGAGACGCACGACCTCCACCACATCCTCACCGGGTACGGCACCGACGCCGTCGGCGAGATGGAGGTGCAGGCCTTCGCGCTCGGCAACCTCGGCTTCCGGGTGAGCGTGATGATCCTCATGTTCGCGGCGCTGCTGCGACCGCACGACCTGCCGCCGATGTGGAAGTACTGGGACCGGCTCCAGGTCGCGTACCGGCGCGGGCGCGCGTCGGCGAACCTCTTCGACGTGCGCTACGACCAGTACCTCGACGCGACCGTCGACAGCCTGCGGCAGGCGCTGCGCATTCCCCCGCTCGCGGCGACGACTTGAGCGCGGCCTCCCACCTTCCCCTGCGCGCCTCGCGCACGCCGCGCCGCAAGGCGGTGATGCACAACGACGCGGGCGAGAGCACGCGCTCCCGGCTGGTCGCCGCGGCGGAGCGGCTCTTCGCCGAGCAGGGCGCCGCGGTCTCGACCCGGGAGATCGGCAAGGCCGCCGGCCAGAGCAACAAGTCGGTCGTCGCCTACCACTTCGGCACCCGCGACGAGCTGGTGCTGGCCATCGCCCGCACCCACGCGCCCGACATCGAGCGCCGCCGCGAGGCGATGATGGCCGCCATGCCCGCCACCTCGGAGCTCGCCGACTGGCTGGCCTGCATCGTCAAGCCCATCACCGACCACCTCGCCTCGCTCGGGCGGCCGACCTGGTACGCGCGCTTCCTGGTGTGCGCCCTCGCCGACCCGCGGCTGCGCGAGCTCGTCTTCGACGACGCCATCACCTCGCCCTCGATGCGCACCATGTTGCACGAGGTGAACCGGCGGCTCCCGGCGCTGCCGCCCGACGTGTTCGAGGCCCGCGGCCTCATGAGCCAGCACCTCATCGTCAACACCTGCGCCGACTACGAGCGCGCGCTCCAGGCGCGGACCCGCGCGCCCTGGGCCTCGTGGCAGGCGGTGTGCGACACCACGGTCGACGCGCTCCTCGGCATGTGGTGCGCGGAAGTGCATCGCTCCGGCCGGGCCTGACCGCCTCCCGCATTCCCGCTCACCTTTTTGTGGCGCCCGGCGTGGCTGCTTCATAGATCGCCACCATCTTTAGACGATGTCTAAAGGTAACCCTCGTCCACAAGGAGGACCCACATGCGCATCTCCCGCCTCACCGTCGCGCTCGCCGCGGCGCTCTCGCTCACCGCCCAGGCCCAGGCTCAGGACGGCGCGAAGCCGAACCAGTTCTGGTGGCCCGATCTGCTCGACCTCTCACCGCTGCGGCGCAACGCCGTGGAGTCGAACCCGCTCGGGGCCGACTTCGACTACGCGAAGGCCTTCGCCACGCTCGACCTCGAGGCGGTGAAGAAGGACCTCAAGCAGGTGCTGACCACCTCGCAGGACTGGTGGCCGGCCGACTACGGCAACTACGGGCCGTTCTTCATCCGCATGGCGTGGCACGGCGCGGGCACCTACCGCGTGCATGACGGCCGCGGCGGCGCGGGCGGCGCGCAGCAGCGCTTCGACCCGCTCAACAGCTGGCCCGACAACGCGAACCTCGACAAGGCGCGCCGGCTGCTGTGGCCCATCAAGCAGAAGTACGGGCAGAAGATTTCATGGGGCGACCTGATGGTGCTCACCGGCAACGTGGCGCTCGAGTCGATGGGCTTCAAGACGTTCGGCTTCGCCGGCGGCCGCCGCGACGACTGGGAACCGGACCTCGTCTACTGGGGCCCCGAGCGCAAGATGATGGAGGACCAGCGCTACTCGGGGAACCGCAACCTCCAGAAGCCGCTCGCCGCGGTGCAGATGGGCCTCATCTACGTCAACCCCGAGGGCCCCAACGGCAAGCCCGACCCGCTCGCGGCGGCGAAGGACATCCGCGAGACGTTCGGGCGCATGGCGATGAACGACGAGGAGACCTTCGCGCTCATCGCCGGCGGCCACACCTTCGGCAAGGCGCACGGCGCGCATGACCCGTCGAAGTGCGTCGGCGCGGAGCCGGCGGCCGCGGGCCTCGAGGAGCAGGGCTTCGGCTGGAAGAACAAGTGCGGCACCGGAAAGGGCGCCGACACGGTGACCAGCGGCCTCGAGGGCGCGTGGTCGGTCAACCCGGTCGCGTGGACCACCAACTACCTCGACAACCTCTACGGCTTCGACTGGGTGCAGACGAAGAGCCCGGCGGGCGCGACGCAGTGGGTGCCGGCGGGCGGCAAGGGCGAGGGCCTGGTGCCCGACGCGCACGACCCGAAGAAGCGCCACGCGCCCATCATGTTCACCACCGACCTCGCGCTGAAGTTCGACCCCGAGTACGCGAAGATCGGCAAGCGCTTCCGCGAGAAGCCGGAAGACTTCCGCCTCGCGTTCGCGAAGGCGTGGTTCAAGCTCACCCACCGCGACATGGGCCCGCGCTCGCGCTACCTCGGCCCCGACGTGCCCGCCGAGGCGCTGCTCTGGCAGGACCCGCTGCCCGCGGCGACCGGCCCGGCCCTCGACGAGAAGGACCTCGCGGCGCTCAAGGCGAAGGTCCTCGCCTCGGGCCTCACCGGACCGCAGCTGGTGCGCACCGCGTGGGCCTCGGCCTCGAGCTTCCGCGGCACCGACCTGCGCGGCGGCGCGAACGGCGCGCGCGTTCGCCTCGCGCCGCAGAAGGACTGGGCGGCCAACAACCCGAAGGAGCTCGCCGCGGTGCTGGCGAAGCTCGAGGGCATCCAGAAGGACTTCAACAAGGGCGCGAAGAAGGTCTCGCTCGCCGACCTCATCGTGCTCGGCGGCAACGCGGCCATCGAGCAGGCCGCGAAGAAGGGCGGCGTCGAGGTGACGGTGCCCTTCACCCCCGGCCGCGTCGACGCCACCCAGGACCAGACCGACGTGAAGTCGTTCGCGGTGCTCGAGCCGCAGGCCGACGGCTTCCGCAACTACTACGCGGCGGGCCTCACCCGCTCGCCGGCGGAGCTGCTGGTCGACAAGGCCGCGCTGCTCACCCTCACCGTGCGCGAGACGACGGTGCTCGTCGGCGGCCTGCGCGTGCTCAACGCCAACACCAACCAGGCCGCGCACGGCGTGTTCACCAGCCAGCCGGGCGTGCTCACCAACGACTTCTTCGTGAACCTCCTCGACATGTCGACGAAGTGGTCGAAGGCGAAGACCGAGGGCCTCTACGAGGGCGTCGACCGCGCGAGCGGCAAGGCGAAGTGGACCGCCACGCCCGTCGACCTGCTCTTCGGCTCGAACGCGGAGCTCCGCGCCATCGCCGAGGTCTACGCGCAGAGCGACGCGAAGGAGAAGTTCGTGAAGGACTTCGTCAAGGCCTGGACGAAGGTGATGAACCTCGATCGCTTCGACGTCGCCGCGAAGTGAAGCAGTGAAGGACCCCGGGTCGCATGGGCCGCGCGCTCATGCGACCTCATGGTTCCGGTCGAACCCCGGAAGACGCGAGCCAGCCACGCAGCACCTCGAGGCACGCGTCGAGCGGCATCCTCGGCCCCCAGTACATTGGACCAATCGCCTCGAAGGCGCTCCGGATCGACTCACCGCGGGCGTCTTTCGCGAGCGCGAATGCGGGGTGCTCAGGTCCCGGGAGGGGCTTGATCTGCCGCTGGCGGAGCATCTCTTCGGCGAGCTGGCGTGGACCGTCGTACCTCTCGAGCGGGGGCAGCGTCGCCGCGGTGGTGATGATTCGAGCTGCGTCTTCGTAGTGGCGAACGAACGTCGCAGGTGACCGAGCCTGATTGGGGACGCGGCGGGCGAGGGCGTCGACCTTCTCGAGCAGCGTCACCATCGTCCGCGTCGTGCACGAAGCTCATGCCCGGCTCTCACGAAGTGCAGCATCGACCAGAGACGCCGTCGCCTTCGACGCGAAGCGCTTCGTCATCTCTTCGAGGCGCGCACGGTCGAACGCACCGCGCTGAAGCGCGCGGGCCAGCGCGGTCGCGACCTCGGCCCTCGACACTCCTGCCTGGTCGGCGTTTTCGAGCAGATCGATCACGAACCACTCTGGCGGCGGGCGCTCCGGAAACGCGACCCGGCGGAGCTGAAACGACCGCCCTCCGAAGGAGAACAGGCCCGAACGCCGGGTGTTGTAGACGAGCGGGACCGCGAACACGGCCGTCGCGCCAAGCCCGAGCGCGTTCCACTTCTCCGAGCCGGTGAACACGAAGCGACCGTCACCGAGAAACGCGCTCATGAGCTCCTGGTCGGTGGGAGGGACATTCCCGAAGCGGCTCTTCTGCGGGTGCGCGAACAGTCCATGAGCGAGTGGCACCAACAGCCCCTCTCGCACGAGGCGCTTCGCGAGCCGCGGCGGATTCGAGCTCCAGGCGGCGAAGTCGCGCGTTCGGTAGACGCGACCGGCTTCAAGCGGCGGATTGTTGGGAGCGCCCATGGTCGTATGAATTCTTCCGGAAAAAACATACAACCGGACAGAGACGCAGGAAAGCGTCGTTGTAATTTCAAGTACTTGCGCTCAAGCTCCGGCCAGCGGCAGCTCGACGGTGAAGCGCGCGCCGCCTTCGGTGCGGTTGGCGACGCGGAGGTCTCCGCCCACCGAGCGGGTCAGCTCGCGCGCGAGCACCAGGCTCAGCCCGAGCTTGCCGTTGCCCCCGGCGGTGGCGAAGGGCTCGAAGAGGTTCGGCAGGAGCTCCGCCGCGACGCCCGGCCCATCGTCTTCGACGTGCAGCTCGAGCTGCTTCGCGACCACCTCGGCGCGGAGGGTGACCCGGCTCCGCGCGGCCTCGAGCGCGTTGGTGACGAGCGCGCGCAGCACGCGGCTCAGGCGCAGCTCATCGAGGGTGATGGCCGGCAACGGCGCCGGCAGCTCGAGCGAGAGTCGGGAGCGCAGCTCGGCCGACAGCCCGAAGCCCTCGACGATGCGCTCGAGCGCTCCGCGCACGTCGGTGGTGTACTCCGCGGGCCGGCCCGACGAGCGGAAGGCGCCCATGCGCTCGACGATGGCCTGGATGCGCGCGAGGCCTTCCTGGCTCTCGGCCAGCGCGTCGGCGACCTCGGTCGCGTCGGGCCCGCCGTCGCGCGGCAGGGCGCCCGCCACGAAGCGGAGGTTGGCCATGGTGAAGGCCAGCGGGTTGTTGATCTCATGCGCCATCGCCGCGGCGAGCTTGCCCAGCAGCGCGAGCCGCTCGGCCTGTTCGCGCTGCCGCTGGCTGTACGCGAGGCGCCGGTTGACGCGGGCGTTGGCGCGCTGATCATGCAGCGCCTGGCGCTTCGACTCGTTGAGCACCACCGCGACGGCCACCGCCACGCCACGCTCGAGCCGAGCGCCACGACGAACAGACCGAGGATCCGCTCGGACGAGGTGAGCCCCCAGAGGTGCCCGACCACCTGCGAGGCGAGCACCACCGTCAGCCCGGCCACCACGCCGAACCGCGTCTCGCCGATGGTCCCCACCACGCCGATGAAGGGGACGATCAACAGCGCCCAGAGCTGGAAGTAGCCCTGCGGCGTCGGGCCGTACTGGAACGCCGAGTACGAGAGCGCCGCCACCATGACGACGAGGCTGGAATACAGCGCGACCTGACGCCACCCGCGGAACGCGAGCACCGCCGACACGAAGAAGCCCGCGGCGATGGCCGCCTTGCCCGAGATGACGACGGTGAACTGCCGGCCGCTCGTGAGCCAGTCGACCGCGAACGACAGCACCGAGAGCACCGCGGCGATGAGCAGCGTCTGGGCCAGCACCAGCTCGAGCGCCCCGGAGCGCCGGTTGCGGAGCAGCCAGCGCATGCGCGCCCACCGCCAGCGCTTCGACCATGACCACCGCGGACGCTCGCCCCGATTCACGGGCTGGCATCTGAGCACCTCTGCCGACGCGATCGAAGCGACCGAAGCAGCGACCCGTCGGGGCGCGTGGTTTGATGCGCGCCGTGCGCTGGCTCGCCCTCGTCGTGGTGCTCGCCGGGTGTCCGCTGCCCGAGGACACCTTCGTGCTCACCGGCACGCTCGTCGCGCGCGACGGCAGCCCGCTCGCCGACCAGGAGGTGCGGCTGTTGCGCAACCGCACCGCCTCCGAGCTCCGCTGCGACGCGCTGTCACCGCTGCGGGTGACGAAGAGCGACGCCGACGGGCGCTTCGAGTTCAGGCTGATCCGCCAGGAGATCACCGCCGGCGTGCTCGCGCGCCGCTTCTTCGCGGTCGAGTTCACCAACGAGTACGACAACGTGCTCTCGAAGCGCTTCTGGTTCCCCGACGGCGACTTCGACGTGGGCGAGGTCGGTCGCTTCGAGCCGACGTGGACCACCAGCGAGGCGCTCGTCGAGGGGCACGTCGCGTGGCGCCGCGCCGCCGAGCCCTTCTTCACGGATCAACCGCTCGACGTGCGCGTCGTCGAGACCCGCCGGGACTGGGTGACGGTGCCGATCGACTCGCTCGGCCGCACCGACACCGTGCCGGTCGAGTCGCGCGTCGACTGGCCCCCGAGCCGCGTGGCCGCCAACGACTCCGCGCCGCCGAGCCGTGGGGCGCGCTGCGCGAACGTCGACGTGCACCCATGCCCGCTCACCGACGGTCGCTACCTGCCCTTCGAGTTCGCCTCGCCGCGCCCCGCGCTGGTGCTCGACTTCGACACGCCGATCGCGGTCAGCTCCGTCACCTTTCACGGCCTGGTGCTCAGCGCGGCCGCGGCGAGCGCGCGCTTCGAGCTCGCCATCGTCCGCGACTCCGAGGAGTGGATCCCCATGCAGCCCGCCAGGCTCGACGGGCGGCTCCAGCAACGCTCGGGCGAGATGTGTGAGGAGCCCGGACAGTTCTTCGTCGCGCGCACCGTGGGCCTCGCCGACGCGCTGCGCCTGCGCATCACCTTCGTCGATGGAGAGGACAAGCTGGTGCCCGTCGTCGCGCTGCAGGAGGTCGCGGTGCAATGAAGCGCCTCACGCCGCTGCTGCTGTTGCTCGCGTGCCGGCCGGAGCTCCCGCCGCCGGGGGAGCCGCCCTCACCAGCCGTGCTGCGCGTCGACGACGCGCTCGTCTGGGCGAAGACGGCCACGCTTCGGGGGGACGCGACGCCTGGCACCCTCGCGCAGCTCTTCGTCGACGACGCGTGCGCGGGCGCGCTCTTCCGCGAGGTGTCCGCCGAGGCGCTCGCGGCCGGCGTCGAGGTGCAGCTCGTGGGCGGCGAGAACGTCTTCACCGCCCGGCTCGTCTCGGCCGCAGGGCTGCGGTCCGCCTGCTCGAACGTCGTCAGGCTCGAGCGTCGATTGCTGCCGCCGTACCCGTCGACGCCCATTGTCCAGGTGCTGCCGCGACCCGTCGCCAACACCACCAGCTTTCGCCTCACCGGCACCGTCGACCGCAACAGCCGCGCGCGGCTTCGACAGACGTCGAGCTGCGAAGGCGAGCTGCTCGGCGAGCTGACGCGCGAGGAGTTTGCGACCGTCGGCTTCGCGGTGACGGGCACGCCGGACATCTGGCGCAGCTTCGGCGTCGAGGCGGTCGACCCGGTCGGGCGGCTCTCGGCCTGCACCGCCGTGGAGCTGCTCTCCGACCTCGACCCGCCCCTCATCGCACGACTCGAGTTCGGCAGCCCGAACCCGTCTGGACAGGCGACGATGTTCGTCGTCGCCATCGCGGCGGAGCCGCTCAGCGTCTTCGAAGGGCCTGACTGCCAGGGCGCGGAGCTCCGCCTGACCGCGCAGCAGCTCGCCGTGCCGCCGGTCGCGACGTGGCGCTGGAGCGCGCTCGCCAGGGACGAGGCGGGCAATGAGACGTGCCGCGAGGGCGAGCCGTTCTCTTTCGACGCGCAGCGCACGCGGCCGCCCGTCGAGCTCCGGGTGATGCAGGGCCTGCTCCAGGCGCGCGTGCCGACCAGCGAGGAGTTCGTCGAGCTGTCCCTCGACGCCGCGTGCCAGGGGACGTCTGCGCTGCGGATCACGAGCGGGACGCTCGTCATCTCGGGCGTGAGCCTGAGCTCGCTCGGGGCGCCGAACCCCACCATCACCGCGCGCGGGTGGAACGCCGTCGACGGCTGGGGGCCGTGCAGCGCGCCGGTGCAGGAGTGAACGCTCGAGGGCGCGCCGATGCGTCCGCGTCGAGCTGATCCATCTGCACGCGCGGCCACTGCGGGCCACGAGCGCCCGAAGCGACCGACACGCACGGGTCGCGCGTGCGTCGAGAACGCTCGCGTCGGCGCTGCGAGGTCTCGAATGGAGTGCGCATCACCGCCGCGACGGCTGGGCTGTTCGCGCGTCGAGAGCTGCGTCGCGCTGCATGACTCAAGGCTGCGAGTCAGTGGAGCGAACGCTCGAGTTCGCGCGAACCGGTGCGAGTCATGAGTGCTCCCCGCTTCGGGCGTGACTCATCCATCACCGCTCGCGAGTGGACCACCATCGACGGCCAGGTGTGCGGGGCGCCGGTTCAGGAGCGAACGCTTTGCGGCGCGTGCGTGCGTGAAGAGCCAGACGCGAGCGTCGCGGCCGCAAGTCATCTCTGTCTGAACTCCTTCAGCGTGCCGGGGCAGGAGCAATCGCTCGAGACGCGGGCGTGCGTCGAGAGCCCGGTGCGTCGCCGCCGCAAGTCGCGAGTGGAGGCGCGTGTCTGGTGGAACGCCATCGACGAGCCAGCGCAGCGCACGGTGCTACCCGGCGTGCTCGACTTGCGCCGCTGAGTCCTCCGGCGCGACCGCCGAGCCGCTCGCGCGACCGCTCGCCTCTTCCAGCCGGCGCGGCGCTGCGCTGCCGACGATGCTCGACGACATGAAGCTCCTCGGAAGAATCTCCCTGACGCTCCTCGCGGTGCTGGTGGTGCGGCTCGCAGCGCCTGCGTGGTACGGCCGCGACGCCGCTGACTGGCTCGACGGTTCGGCGCGCATGCACGCGCTCGCGCGCGAGGCGGTGCGCTTCGAGGCAGAAGACTCTGCGCGCCGAGCGGCGCCCTCGGGGAACCGCTTCGCGGGTGAGTGGGCGCTCGTCACGCACCAGATGAACGCGCTCGGCCTCGCGCAGGCGGTGCTCGCCCACCCCGAGTGGCGTGCGGAGCTGACGCCGACGATGCGCCTCGCCGCGCTCCGGAGCTGGCTGCCGGAGATGCGCGACTTCGGCACGCGCGCGTGGCACGGCGAAGACGGCCTCTCGCACGGCGGCGCGCACGGCCACGCGTACCTCGGCTACCCGGCGCTCGCGGTGGGCCTCGCGCGTCTGGTGGAGCCGCGCGGCTTCCCCGCTGACGTCGCCGCGCAGCACGACGCGCTCATCGCGGCCTTCGAGCGGCGGCTCCTCGCCTCACCCACGGCGCTCATCGAGACCTACCCCGGCGAGGCGTACCCGACCGACGTCGCGGCGGTGGCGGCGGCCATCGCGGCGCACGGGCGCGCGACCGGGGCTGATCACACGCGCGTGCTCACGCACTGGGCACGCGAGGTGCGTCGCGTGCAGGTCGACCGCGCGTCCGGCTTCGTGCATCAGCGCATGAGCGTCGAGGGGACACCGCGCGACGTGCCGCGCGGCTCCGGCACGGGGCTCGCCGCGTACTACGCAGGCTTCGTCGACCGCGCGCTCGCGCAGGAGCTCACCGCCGCGCTGCTCGCGCACGAGCGCACCTTCGCCGGCTTCGGCGCCGTCGCGGAGTTCGACCTCCAGCAGGGCCACGGCGACATCGACAGCGGCCCGGTGGTGCTCGGCGTGTCAGTCGCGGCCACCGGCTTCTCGCTCGCGCCGTTCCGTGCGTTCGGCCACCGCGGCGCCTTCACGCGGCTGTACCGCACCACGACGCTCTTCGGCCTCCCGCGCGAAGAGGGAGACACGCTCTGCTTCCGCACCGGCGGCCCCATCGGCAACGCCCTGCTGCTCGCGATGCTCACCTCGGGGCCGGAGGTCGCGTCATGAAGCGGCTGCGCGGACCGCTCGTGCTCCTCGGCGCCTGCCTCATCGCCGACGTGGCCTTCACCTTCGTCGCGGGCCACGACGGGCTCCTCGCACCGTTCGGTCCGGTGCAGCTCTCGGCGCTCGGCTGCGGCGCGCTGACGCTCGGGCTGCGGCTGGTGGTGACCTTCGTCGCGCTGCCCTGGTTCGCGTGGCGCGCGACGGACCGCCTCCGAGCGTAAGGCGCCGTCATCAGGGCGGTGTTTGGCGGCGACGAAGCTGCACCGCACGCCCTTCATGACCACCATCTCGAAGAAGGCCTTCATCGCCCAGTTCAAGAACACCACCATCGACGCGCGGCTCCCCTCGAAGGAGCTCAAGGACGCGCTGGGGAACGCCGGCGTGCCGCTCGCAGCCCTCCAGTCGATCGCCGGGCCCGACGGACGCATCAAGTCGGCGAGCGAGTTCGCGAAGCTCTTCCAGCTCCTCGATGGCTTCGACGGGAAGCCGGACCAGAAGCTCGACCTCGGGGCGACGGGCGGCGCTCCGGTGGCGACACTGTGCAACGCGCTCGCGAGCGAGGTCGCCGCCAACCGGCGCTACGGCATCTACAACCCGGGCCGGGAAGTCTCGGCGCCCCACCGCCAGAAGACCGACGCGGACGCCCTCGTCGTCGCACCGAAGGACCGCAAGAAGACCGTCGCGCTCGACGTCATCGGCAAGGACCAGTTCGTCTGGGGCGCCGAACATGGCCTCGATCGCGCGGCGTCGAACCACGTCTGCTTCAACGCCGCGGAGCAACAGACCACCGAGTTCGTCACGCGCCAGCTCGGCAAGAAGGCGCCCCAGCTCAACGGCGCCGACGAGGCGATCCAGGTCGCGTGGGCGGAAGACGCCGCGGGGCGCGTCGCGGTCGACCCGATGCAGCAGGGCGCGGCGCACGACTACATCGACCGCATGCTGGATCGCGGCCTGCCGGTGATGGTCGGCGTCAGCGTCTGGAAGGACAAGATCAACCACGACCACCTGACCGACCACTTCGTCACCATCACCGGGCGCGGCTACGACGAGAAGGGCCGGCTGTTCTACGAGTTCAAGGATCCCGGCCTCAACGGCACGACCGGGCGCTTCTTCGTCGACGCGGCGTCGGGCTCGCTCTACCGCCCGCTCGTCCCGACGACGGGGCGCAAGACGGTGCGCAACTTCGACTATGAGCTGACGCAGGTTCGCACCTGGCGAGGGATTGAATGACCGCACTGCTCACCGGCGTCGTCGCGCTGTGCCTGTCCCAGCCGGCCGACGAGCTCGCGCGCGCACGCGCTCTCGAGAAGGCGCTCGCCAGCGGTCGCTTCGCCGAGGCCGAGCGCGGCTACCTCGAGCTCGCCGGCTTTCCTCGCGCCGAGGGGCCATGGCTCGGCGATGAGCTCCCGCTCGCCGTCAACGCCGCCGCGCAGCAGAAGGGACACTGTGACGCGCTCCGCAAGCGGCTCGTCGCGGACAACCCGCAGCATCAGCTCGTCGCGCTGCTCCTCGACGCGGCCAACGGAGACCTCACCACCGCCCGCGCAGCGCTGACGCAGCACCTCGCGCGAAATGGAGTGAACGGATCAGCGCCGGATCACGCCCTCAACGCCGCGCTCAACCTCGCGGCCTTCTTCGACTGGGCCGCGGGCGACGCGGACAGCCTCGCACGACACCTCGAGCTCGCCCTCGCGACCAGCGAACGGCAGCCGCTGATCAGCCCGTTCGACGCCGCGCTCACCACCGCGCTGTTCGCCGCGGAGGAGCAGCGCAAGGGCCACCACGCCGCCGCGCTCGACGGGTGGGGCCGCGCCATCGCGAACTTCGAGCGCGCAGGGGCCAGCCGTCACCCGTTCCTCGCGCTGGTGCTCGACGCCCAGGCCGAGGCCCTCGAGCGCGGCGGGCAACGAGAACGCGCAGCGAAGCAGCGCACCCGCGCGGCGGAGGTCCGCTCAGCGCGCGGCTGCCGCTGAGGAGCGCGCCGCGGCAAGCACGGCTCCGCAGGCGTCTGCACACGTTCGGCAACGGAGCTCAGTTGCGCCGCGTCGCGCCCAGCCCCCGACAGCGCGACGAATCGGCTGGCGCGTCATCGACGGCGCGCGTCGTTGACCCGGTCCGGCGAGAACCGGCTCCACCCACCATCCCAGACGCAAAGGACCACGAACACGCAGAACGGGCGTCCATCCGCCCGGTTGTCGAAGTCCTCCGATGGTGCCGGAGCTGTGGACCAGCGAGCTCGAGCGCACCAGCGGCATCGAGGCATGCGTACAGCGATCCGAGGACGTGGACCGCTACTCTTCCGCCTCCATGACGCCGCGCTCGAGCGCCGCGCGCCCCTTCGGCGTCCCGAAGAACTTCAGCAACGTCGTGCGCCGCAGCTCCGCGTACTCCGCGGCCGTCGAGCCCTGCGCGTAGAGCACCGACATGTGCTCGGGCGCCGTCCAGAGAAAGAGCGCGCCGCCGACCTCCTGCACCCGCCCCTCGTCGCGGCCCGTGTTCTCGTAGCCGGCGAGCTCGAGGTACTCAGCGGGGCGCCGGCCGGGGTTGGCGCGGACGAGGGCGTCAGCACGCTCGAGCGCGACGGCCGCGACCGACTCCGGATCGCTCCAGGTCTTCTCGTCGGCGAACAACCAGAAGAGCGTGGTGCCCTCCTTCGCGAAGTACGAGCGCGCGACGCCCTTCATGCGGACCGAGCGCCGCTCGGCGGCGAAGTCGAACTCCGCCACGGCCGTGGTGCCGTCATCCCGCTCGCGCACGTCGAGCACCTCGACGTCCTCCAGCGAGCGCGAGAGCTCCTGCTCCATGGACTGCCGCCACGACGCCAGCATCCGCGGCCGGTGCTTGCCTCGCAGCCAGCCCGCGCGGCAGTCGTTGCGGTACCGCTCAGCGCCCTCGTCGGCCCACTTCCGGGCGCGGGCCGCGATCTCCTCATCGTCGCCGTCGATCAGCACCAGCGCGCCGGCCACCACCACGAGGAGCGCTCCGAGGACCAGCGCCAGCTTTCGCAACACGTCGCCTCCTGATCAACGACCCGTCATCCGCGCGAGGCTCTCCGGGTACCGGGCGCCCTGCACGGTGAGCTTCGCCGCGCCGGCGTCGAGTTCGCGCAGCTCTTCGGCGCTCAGCACCAGCTCCGCCGCGCCGAGGTTCTCCTCGAGCCGGGCGCGCTTCGTCGTCCCGGGAATGGGCACGATGAAGGGCTTCTGCGCGAGCAACCACGCCAGCGCCACCTGCGCGGGCGTCGCCTGCCTGCGCGCCGCGACCGACGCCAGCAGCTCGACGAAGACGCGGTTGGCCTGCCGCGCGTCGGGCGTGAAGCGCGGGAGCGAGTTGCGGAAGTCGCTCTTCTCGAAGGTGGTCTTCTCGTCGAGCGCGCCGGTGAGGAAGCCGCGGCCCAGCGGGCTGAAGGGCACGAAGCCGATGCCGAGCTCCTCGAGCGTGGGCAGCACGTCCTGCTCGGGTTCGCGCGTCCACAGCGAGTACTCGCTCTGCAGCGCCGTCACGGGGAACACCGCGTGCGCGCGGCGGATGGTCTTCGCGCCCGCCTCCGAGAGGCCGAAGTGCTTCACCTTGCCCTGCGCCACGAGCTGCTTCACCGCGCCCGCGACGTCTTCGATGGGCACGTTCGGGTCGACGCGGTGCTGGTACAGGAGGTCGATGCGGTCGGTGCGCAGCCGGCGCAGCGACGCCTCCACCACCTCGCGGATGTGCTCCGGCCGGCTGTCGAGGTTGGTCCACCGCTCGCCCGGCGCGCTCGGCGCGAAGCCGAACTTGGTGGCGATGACCACCGAGTCGCGCACCGGCGCCAGCGCCTCGCCGAGCAGCTCCTCGTTGGCGAAGGGCCCGTAGACCTCCGCGGTGTCGAAGAAGGTGACCCCGCGCTCCACCGCGTGGCGGAGCAGGCTGATCATCTCGGCGCGCGCCGGCGGCGTGCCGAACGCGTAGCTCATGCCCATGCAGCCCAGCCCGAGCGCCGAGACCTCGAGGTTGCCCAGTCGTCGCTTGTTCATCGTGCCCTCAGGTTCCAGTCCGCGGTGAGCGCGAGGTGATCAGACCCGCCCCAGCCGCGCCCGTCCTTCCACGTCGTCGCCGAGTACGGCACCAGCGTGCCGCCCGCGGTCGGCGCCTGCAGGAGATGATCGATCGCCTGCCCCTGCCCGAAGTAGATGTACGTCGCCTGATCCGCCACGGGGCGATCGCCCGCCGCGCGGATCAACCCGCCGTCGGCGGTGAGCGCCTCGAGCGGCGGCGAGCCCGGCGTGTCGTTGAGGTCGCCCCCGAGCACCACCAGCGCATCTGGCTCGGCGAGCGCGATCGCCTCGAGCACGCGGCGCGACGCCTGGGCCTCGGCGAGGCGGCGGCCCGGGTCGTCGTTCACCTTCGAGCGGAAGTGCGCCGCGACGACGATGAGCCTCGTGCCGTCGGCAGCCGTGGTGTGCACCTCGAGCAGCTCGCGGCTGAAGGTGGTCGACGAGCCGTCGGGCCGGGTGAGCGGCTCCGTCGCGCGGCGCTTCACCACCTTGTCGATGGGGCGCTTCGAGAGCACCGCGACGTCGACCGACGCCGCGAAGCCGAGCTCGCCCAGCGCGCCGTGCGGCATCACGTCACCGAGGCGCGAGAGCAGCGCGTCGAGGCAGACCTGGTTCTCGACCTCCTGCAGCGCGAGCACGTCGGTCTGGAGCGAGGTGACGGCCTGCGCGAGCTGCGCGGCCCGCGCGTCGAACTCCGCCTGCGTGGGCTGCGCCTCGAAGTCTGCGGGTGCACAGCTGCCCGACTGACAGACGGTGTCGAAGAAGAGGTGCGTGTTGAACGTGCCGAGCCGCACGCGGAGCGACGTGCCCGCGTCGACCTCGCCCTCGCTGCCAGCGTCGCGCGGCTCGACCGGCGGCGGCCCACAGGCGACGAACACGAGGAGGACCGCGAGAGACGAGCGCACGACCCGGGGCCTACCACCACGCGGCCCCGGCCGTCGCCCGGGCTGCGCTGACCCTTGACGGTCGTCGGCTGGGGGGCTGCTTGAGGACGCAGGGCACGTCGACGCGTTTCGCCGCGAGCATGTCCGCTGGGACTCGTCGGCGCGCTGGCGCAGCCATCGGCTCTACCTGCGCCTCGCGAGACGTCGGCGCGTGGGTGCTGGCGCGGCGGCGTGCGCTGAGTTGCGCGAGCGGGGACCCGCGCTTACCCATCGCGCCCATGACCCGAACCGCGCTCCTCGTGGCCCTCGTCTCGACGTTCACCTCCGCCGCCGAGCTCGGCGCGCCCGCGCCCGACTTCGCGCTGAAGGACCTCGACGGCAAGGAGGTGAAGCTCTCGTCGCTCAAGGGGAAGACGGTGGTGCTCGAGTGGTTCAACCCCGAGTGCCCCTTCGTCAAGGCGGCACACACGAAGGGCTCGCTGGTCGACTTCGCGAAGCGCGCGACGAAGAAGCCGAACGTGGTGTGGCTCGCCATCAACTCCGGAGCGCCTGGCAAGCAGGGCGCGGGCGCCGAGAAGAGCCGCGCGGGCGCAAAGGCCTTCGCCCTCGAGCACCCGGTGCTGCTCGACGAGTCGGGCCAGGTCGGCAAGGCGTACGGCGCGACCAACACGCCGCACCTCTTCGTCATCGACGCGAAGGGCGTGCTCGTCTACCGCGGCGCCATTGACAACTCGCCCGACGGGGAAGGCGGCTCGCCGCAGGGCGGGAAGCTGATCAACTACGTCGAGGCCGCGCTCGACGACCTCGCCGTCGGGCGCGCGGTGAAGGCGCCGGACACGAAGGCGTACGGGTGCAGCGTGAAGTACGGCTCGTGACGTCTGCGGTAGAACCCCCGCCAAGAGAACGCACGCGTGGCTGGTGGTGGTGGCGGTGCTGGCGGGCCCGGCGTGGGCAGAGACGTGGGGCCTCGCGAGCTTCACGCCGCCGAGCGGGTGGAAGCGCGAGCAGGTCGGCGAAGCGCTCGGCTACACGCGCATCGAAGGACAGCGCTGGGGTCGCATCGTCATCTACGGCGCGGTGCCCTCTCGGGGCGAGCGCGACCTCGAGGCCGACTGGCAGGAGATCGTCGTTCCCGCCCACCACCCCTCGAGCTTCGAGCGCGGCGAGTCGAAGCGCGGCCAGGGCTTCACGCTCTCGACTGGCGGCGGCACCTTCCCCTTCAACGGCGGCGAGGCGTTGGTGATGCTCTTCACCTTCACGCTCGACTCGGGCTCCGCGCAGTCGGTGGTCTTCACCGGCGGCGGGAAGGACTTCGTGCCCGCGCTGACGAGGTTCGTCGAGTCGCTGCGCTTCGCGGGCAAGGCCTCCGCGCCTCCTGTCGAGGGCGCGCCGCCGCCGCCGGTGGCGACGACGAAGGGCGGCTTTCAGTTCACGACGACGAACTTCGACGACGGCTGGGTGGCGACGGCGACCGACGAGGGCGTGGCGCTCACGAAAGGCCCGCTGCGCGCGTTCGTGCACTTCCCCATCGCGTGGACCGACGAGACGCGGCGGTGGGGCGACGAGCAGCGGCTGCTCTTCTTCTGGAACCGACTGCTCTCGTCGCGATGGCGCGTGCCAAAGGTGACGGTGCGGCCGACGCCCGCGGGCGTGGGGATGATCTCCTTCGGCGAGGGTGACGGCACCGACGCGCAGGGCACCCCGGCGCACGTGGCGCTCGCGCACCAGAGCGAGAACGGCAACGCGTACGTCGTCGAGGTGGGCGCGCCTGACGTGGCGAGCTTCCGCGCGGCCCTCCCCACGCTCGAGAGCATCATGGCGCTGCGGAACATGAACAAGTTCGACGTCGCCCCGCGCGACCTCGAAGGCACCTGGGCGGGCGGCGGCGGCGCCTTCAACGAGTACGTCAACACGACGACCGGCCTGTCGGCGGGCTGGTCGGGCGCGGCGGTGAGCGACACCTTCACCTTCTCAGGCGGCCGCTTCACCCACGCGTGGACCGGGTTCGTGCAGCAGGGCGGCATGGGGCGCGGCAACACCGGCAAGCGGCAGGGGCGCTTCTCGGTCTCGTCGTGGACCGTGACGCTCACCGACGACGAAGGGAAGACCGACACCTACCGCGCGCAGTTCGAGCTCGTGCGCGGAGGGCGGGTGCTCCACCTCGTGCACCAGAAGTTCAGCGGACAGGCTTACCACCTCGTGCGCCGCTGACTACGGCAGGAAGACCCACGTCTCGAGACCGTTGTAGAGCAGCACGCGCTGGCGCGTCTCATCCCAGGTCATCGCGGTCTCGAAGCGCGCGGGCGGCGCAGTGGTCGGCACGCGCTCGACCCAGCTCGTGCCGTCCCATTCCCAGGTGTCGGCGAGGGGCGTGGCCGGGCTGGTGCCTCCGAAGAGCACTGCGCGCTGGCGAAGCGGGTCCCACACCAGCCCCGCGTTGGTGCGCGCCGGCGGCGACGTCGTCGGCTGGCGCTGGAGCCAGGTCGAGCCGTCCCACTCCCAGGTCTCGGCGGTGGCGGTGCCGGCGGTGGGGCCGCCTCCGAAGAGCACCAGCCGCTGCCGCGCGCCGTCGAAGGTGAGCGCATGCCCGGTGCGACCGGGCGGTGAGTCGACGGGCGTGCGGCGCGCCCAGTTCGTCCCGTCCCATTCCCAGGTGTCTGCGAGGGAGCTGCCACCGAAGAGCACCACGCGCTGACGAGCCGAGTCCCACGCCATGGCGGGGAAGGTCCGCGCAGCCGGCGACGTCATCGGCTGGCGTTGCACCCACGTGACGCCGTCCCAGGTCCACGTGTCGCCCAGCAGCGTCGCGCCGTCGAGACCGCCGAAGAGCACCACCTGCTGGTGCGCCGCGTCCCACGCCATCGCGTGCCGCGCCCGGCCAGGAGGCAGCGCCGCGGGCATCGACACAGCCCAGCTCGCGCCGTCCCACGACCAGAGGTCTGCGAAGGTGCTCGAGGCTCGCCCTCCGAAGAGCACCGCGCGCTGGCGGGCGGCATCGAAGGCCAGCGCCGTGCCCCCGCGCTCGGGAGGCGTCTGCCCGGCGGAGCGCTCGAGCCACGAGGTGCCGTCCCATTCCCACGTGTCGGCGAG
Organism: Myxococcota bacterium; assembly: GCA_049322495.1. GTDB lineage: Bacteria > Myxococcota > Myxococcia > Myxococcales > Myxococcaceae > Archangium_A. Next base: position 30,150 of record JBMORD010000328.1, read on the forward strand.
GTTGGCGTTGCGTGTGCCCCCGAAGAGCACCACGCGCTGACGTGCGCCGTCCCACGCCATGGCGTGCATCCACCGCGAGAGCGGCGCGGTCGTCGGCGAGCGCTGCAGCCACGTCGCGCCGTCCCATTCCCAGGTGTCCGCGAGGAAGTTGTTCGCGGTGCCACCGAAGAGCACCAGGCGCCCGCGCGAGACGTCGAACGCCAGCGCGTGTCCCCATCGGCCCGGTGGTGAAGTGGACGCGCTCTGCGGAAGCCACGTGGTGCCGTCCCATTCCCAGGTGTCGTTGAGGAAGCTCGCGCCCGCGGAGCCGCCGAAGAGCACCACGCGTCGACGAGACGAATCCCAGCTCATCGCGGCGCCGCGCCGCGCCGCGGGCGAGGTGGTGGTCGTGCGCTCGAGCCAGTGTGCGCCGTCCCACTCCCAGGTGTCGCCGAGCAGGCCCGCGGTGCCTCGCCCGCCGAAGAGCACCACCCGGCGTCGCTGCGCGTCGTACGCGAGCGCGTGGCTCGCGCGCGGGCTCGGGCCCGTGGCCGGAGTGCGCTCGAGCCAGGTGGTGCCGTCCCATTCCCACACGTCGGAGAGCTCGGTCACCGCGCCGAGGCCGCCGAAGAGCACCACGCGCTGGCGCAGCGGATCCCACGTCATCGCATGGAGGTAGCGCCCCGGCGGGGAGCTCACCGGCAGTCGCTGCGTCCACCGCACGCCGTCCCATTCCCACGTGTCGTCCCAGACGGCGCCAGCCGAGGTGCCGCCGAACAGCACGAGCCGTTGCCGCGCGGCGTCCCACGCCATCGCCGCGCCGTTGCGTCCGGGGACCGCGGTGGCCATCCAGCGGTTGCTGCATCGCCCGGTGGCGGGCCGCGTGCGGCGCACGCAGCGGCCGAGGACGCACACGTCGACCTCGGTGGCGGTGCAGTCGTCGGGGCCGCAGAGCGTGCCGTCGGGGGCGTCTTCCACCGAGCAGCCACTCGCCGGGTCACACGCCGCGACCTGACAGGGCGAAGGCGGCGCGGGACAGTCGCGCACCACGTGCGAACAGCCGTCGGCCTCGCTGCAGCCGTCGAGCGTGCAGGCGTCTCCGTCGTCGCACCCGCGGAGCGTCCCCACACAGCTCTCGCCCGCACAGCCGCCCGTCACGCAGCGCGTCTCGCAGGCCGTGCCCGCCGGGAGGAGCGCGTCGCGACAGATGCCCGCCTGGAGGTCGAACTGCGCCTCGAAGCAGACACCGCGCGGAAGACACGCAGGTACGTCACGGCCCTCGCCGACCAGCGCGACCGCGAGCTCGCCGACGTGCAGCGTCGCGCTCACGAGCCCGGCCTGTGTCGGGGCGAAGGTCACGGTGAGCGTGCGCTGCTCGCCGCGCACCAGCGTGAGGCGCGCCTCGTCGACGGTGAAGGGGCCGTCGAGCGAGACGGCGAGGTCGGCGGTCGCGCCTCCGCGGTTGACGACCTCGACCTGGCCGGTGGCGCGCTGGCCGAGCCACGTGGGGTCGAAGCGCAGCTCCGTCGGGCTGGCCGAGACGTCAGCCGGCTCGACCATCGACACCGGAGGCGTGCAACGGCAACCGGCGAAGAACACCACGACGAAGAGACCCGCGAGACGCACGCTGACGTCCCAATCCCGCGGAGCGAAGGTGTCAACCGCGCGAGGCCGGAGAATCCAGTCGAGGTTGTTTCTTCAGGATGACGCGGGGCCAGCCGGCGAGTGAACCGCACCGCAGCGCATTCTGTGCTCTGAAGGTGGGGTGCTCGGGACGGTGGTGGTGATGATGGCAGTGGTGACGACGATGTTGGTGGTGGGCGCGGCGACGCGCGGACCCGCGGCGGCCCTCTCGCTCGAGTGTCTGGGCGCGGTGCCGCTCGGCGGCGTGGCGAGGGTGCGGCTCCGCGTCACGCCCGCGCGGCGCGTGAAGTTCTCGATGCACCGCATGCGCGCGCGCGTCGTCTCGGCCGAGGTGATGGGGGAAGACAGCACCCCCGACGTGTACTTCGAGGCGCCGCTGGCGCTCCCCATACCGCTGACCCTCGCGCAGCCTTTCGAGCACGAGTGGAGCATCCCCATTCCCCGGCACGTGCCACCGAGTTGGAAGGGCACGTTCGGCGAGCTGGTGACCTTCGTCGAGGTCGACCTGCCCTACTCGGAGCTGGGAGGGCTCACCGCGAAGGTCCAGGTGCCTGTGCTGCCGGAGCTCGTCCATGAGTGACCAGCCCGTCGTCATCTCCCTCGACCGCCTCACCTGGCACGCGGGCGACGAAGTGACGGGGGTGGTGTGGCTGAGGAACCTGCCCATCGTCGACGAGGCGCGCGCGCTGAAGGCGCGCTTCGAGCTGCGCGAGGTGGGCACCTTCTTGACCTCGCGCCACGTGCTGGGCCCGCGCTTCGAAGCGCAGGTCACCCGAGAGCTGCGCTTCCGGCTTCCACTGCCCCACAACGGCCCCATCTCGTGGGTCGGCAGGCGGATCCAGCTCGAGTGGTGGCTGGTGGTGGAGCTCGACCTCCCCTCGATGTGGGCGTTGGATCCTCGCGCCGAGGCGAAGCTCCAGGTCATCCCCCGGGGCGCCGCACTCCCCGTCACCGCGCAGTGAGGCGAGGCCAGGCCGCTGAGCTGCGACGCGCGCTCGGCAACTTCCAACAGGTGCAACAACTCCTGACCATGTGTCCGCCATGAACACTCTCCTTCTGCTGCTGCTGTCGAGCGCATGCGCCACCCCCGCCGTGCTCGAGGTCTCCGACCCTCGCGCGGTGCTCAAGCTCTCACCCAACGCCGAGGTCGTGGTTCGCCTCAAGCGAGCGTTCAGCAGCGCGGTCGTCACACCCGCCAACGCCTTCGCGGTGAAGATCGTGCCCGAGGAGCGGCTGATCAGGCTCCGAGCGCGTCGCCCCTCGGCGACGGGTCAACTCGAGATCGCGTTCGTCGACGGGTTGAGGACACGCGCCCTCCGCATCGAGACCGCGACGACCGAGATCTGCGAATGGACGATCGAGACGACGGTTGATCAACTCGCCGACCACTGCTCCGAGGAGCCCGCAGCCGTCATCGCCCGCATGCTGGTCCGCCAGACGAAGGAGCGACCGACGCTGTTCGTCGCCGACACGCTTCAAGTTCGAGCGCGCGCCACGAGCGTCCCTTCCGTCGTCGCGGAGTCGGCGCTCGTCTATCGCCTCATCGACACGGCCTACGTGCTCGTCCGCGTCTCGGGTGAATGGCAGTTCTCGAAAGCCGAAGTGAGCGGCGCAAGGCTGCTGTCGGTCGCGGTCGACGCGCCCTCGCGCACCGAGGAGTGGCTCGTGCTCGCGCTCTCTCTTGCCGACGACAAGCCCAACGTCGTCCGGATCCTGTTGCGTGATGACACCGGAAGAGCCGACCTTCAGCTTCCGGAGATGAACCTCGACGCTCAGTAGCAGACGGTCGGGCGAACGAAGGGCACGGAGTTCCCTGCGGCGTCGAGGTGGTAGCTGACGATGGTGAAGATCCCCGGGTACTCGCCTTTGAGCGAAGGGAGCGCACAGTCGGTGCAGCGAAGCGCGACCAGCGCCTTCTCCCGGTCTTCATCCGAATCACGAGGAATGACAAACAGCCGCAGGTTCCGAAGGCGATCTCGAATCGCCCAGTACCGGGGCGCGCCGCGACGATCGAACCTGCTCTCGAGCGTGAAGCACGACCCGAACGCCCTCGTCTGCAGCCGGCCCGGCGGACCCTTCAGCGCGGCCCGAAGCGTCGCATCATCGATGCGACAGTCCTCCGGAGTCGCCTGGAGCAGCCAGGCCGCGAGCGCGAGCATCATCGACAGCCAACGTAGCATCGCGGACCGCGCGTCGAAGCATGGTACGAGCGCCGCTCCATGAACCGCCTCCTCACCGCCGTCGTCGCGCTGACCTCCGCCGCCGCGCTCGCGTGCTCGAGCATTCTCCTCTCGAAGGGCGCGACCGCCGACGGCACGCCCATGGCCACCTACGCGGCCGACTCGCACGACCTCTACGGAGACCTCCGCCGCATTCCCGCGGCGACGTGGCCCGAGGGCGCGACGGTCGACATCATCGAGTGGGACACCGGCAAGAAGCTCGGCACCATTCCCCAGGCGCGGCGCACGTTCGCCGTCGTCGGCAACATGAACGAGAAGCAGGTCGTCATCGGCGAGTCGACCTTCGGCGGCCGCGAGGAGCTCCACGACCCCACCGCGGTCATCGACTACGGCAGCCTGATGACGCTCGCGCTCCAGCGCGCCGCCACCGCGCGCGAGGCGGTGCAGGTGATGACCTCCCTGGTGGCGAAGCACGGCTACGCGTCGAGCGGCGAGTCGTTCTCCATCTCCGACCCCACCGAGGCGTGGCTGCTCGAGATGATCGGCAAGGGCCCGAACAACCCCGGCGCGCTGTGGGTCGCCCGCCGCGTGCCCGACGGCTACCTCACCGCGCACGCCAACTCCGCGCGCATCCGCACCTTCCCGCAGAACGACCGCGACACGCTCTTCGCCAGGGACGTCATCAGCTTCGCCCGCAGCAAGGGCTGGTTCTCGGGCAAGGACGCCGACTTCTCGTTCGCCGACGCCTACGCGCCGCTCACCTGGGAAGACCTCCGCTTCTGCGAGGCGCGCGTGTGGAGCGTCTTCCGCCGCGCCGCGCCCTCGCTCAAGCTGCCCTTCGACGCCGAGCAGGGCGTGCGCCAGCCGCTGTGGGTCAAGCCCGACAGGAAGCTCACGGTGGCCGACGTGATGGCGCTCATGCGCGACCACTTCGAGGGCACGCCGCTCGACATGAGCCACGACCTCGGCGCGGGGCCGTACCGCACGCCGTACCGCTGGCGCCCCCTCACGTGGGACTCCGGCGACAAGACCTACTTCCACGAGCGCGCCATCTCGACGCAGCAGACCGGCTTCTCGTTCATCTCGCAGTCGCGCGCCGGCGTGCCCGACGCCATCGGCGGCGTGCTGTGGTTCGGCGTCGACGACACCGCCAGCACGGTGTGGGTGCCGATGTACGCCGCGGCGATGACGCGCGTGCCGCCGAGCTGGGCGGTGGGCAAGGCCGACCTGCTCCACTACGCGCCCGACTCGGCCTTCTGGGTCTTCAACCAGGTCGCCCACCAGGTCTACCCGCGCTACTCGGAGATGATCGTCGACGTGCAGCTCGCCCAGCGCGAGCTCGAGGGCGGCTTCCTCGCGCGGCAGGCGGCCATCGAGGCGGCGGCGCTCGAGAAGCACAAGCGCAACCCCGAAGAGGCGCGCGAGTACCTCACCCAGTACTCGGTGACGCAGGCCGAAGAGACCGTCGCGCGCTGGCGCCGGCTCGGCGAGGCGCTGCTCGTGAAGTACCTCGACGGCAACCTCAAGGACGAGCTGGGCAAGGTGCAGCACCCCGGCTACCCGGAGCAGTGGTACGCGCTCCTCGCGAAGGCCGAAGGCGCGCGGCTCGAGACGAAGAAGCTGCCCACCGAGCCGAAGGACAAGAAGCCGCTCGCGCCCACGGGCTACTTCCACTCGCGCGAGGAGCTCGGCGCGCTGGGCGTCAACGTGCCGAAGGACTTCGACTTCACGAAGGAGAAGCTGGTGCTCGTGCCCGGCAAGGACGTGTGCGCCCGCCCGCCGCAGTGCTGCGCGAGCCCGAAGGTGGTCGACGGCACGCTCGAGTTCGAGGCCCCGAAGGAAGAGGCGAAGGACCCCTGCGGCGCGCCGGCGTGGCTGTTCCGGCTCGCGCGCGATGAGCAGCGCCCGATGTTCCGGTGAGTCCCTTGCAGTCCGGGGAGCGCGGTGGGAACAATCGTCCACCGTGGACGAGCTCCTCCGATTGGTGGTGCAGGCTCGTGACGATGCCGACACCTTCGATGCCATCGAGGCCGCGCGCGAGACGTTGACTCACGACGAAGCCGCGGCGCTGGTGCGCGCCTCCGAGCGCCTGACGAGCTGGCCGGCGCGCGCAGCGCTGGTGCGCCTCGTTCAGGACCACCTCCTCGACGACGCGCGGCCGCTGATGAGGCACTTCCTGCTGCACGCGCCGCCCGACGCGCCCGACTCCGAGCTGATGCACCTCAGCCGGGCCATCGCCCTCTGTCACCTCGAGCGCGACCTGGACCGCCTCGAGGCGCTCCTCGACGACCCCGCCGCGATCGAGGCCGGTCGTCGCCGCTGGGCAGGAGCGGCCTGAGCGTGGGCGGCCTCGAGCGAGCCGAGCACGAGTCTGACGGTGCCTCGCGCAACGACCCTTCTCGTGACGGTGCGCCGACCCTCGATGCACCCGCGACGCTGCGCGCCACGACTGCCGGCGTGCAGCGCCTCGGCGGCGGCGCGCCCACGGCGCCGTTCGGCACCATCGTCGAAGACGGCGCGACCCCGGCGCCGGGGCAGGTGCGCCGCCTCGACTTCGTCGCCGTCGCCGCCGCCGCCGTGGAGGCCGCGGCGAGCGCCGAACTGGCGCGCGTCGGCCGCACCGCGAAAGACTGCCCCTACCTCGAGCGCTCGCTCCGCTTCTACCGCCAGCAGTCAGCGAGCCACCTCGAGCGCACGCTCGCGCGGTACGCGCACCCGAAGAAGACCGACCCCGCCGGTCTCGTGGCCGCGCTCGTCGAGCGTGTCCGCACGGCGGTGTCGGTGTGGATCACCACCGGCCGCGTCGAGCTGCCCGCCATGGCGCCGGTGAGTTCGTCAGGTGGGCCCGTCCAGGGCTTCGACGGTGGCCTGCACGCCGACCCGGGACGCGTGCGTGCGTCGCTGGGCGCTGGCCGCCCCCTCGAGGGTGCGACGCGCAACCGCATGGAGCGCGGCTTCGGCCGTGACTTCTCGGACGTTCGGGTGCACACCGACGCAGCGGCCGCGCGCACCGCCGCGTCGTTGTCGGCCCGGGCCTTCACGGTGGGCAACGAGGTCGCGTTCGGCGCGGGGCAGTTCCGCCCGGGTACGCCACAGGGCGAGCTGATGCTCGCGCACGAGCTGGCGCATGTCCTCCAACAGCGCGGCGCCGCGGAAGACGGCGCTCAGGCCTGGTCGACCTCCAGCGATGGGCCGCTCGAGGCCGACGCAGATCGCGCGGCGGTGTCCGCAGTGGCGCGCGCGGGGCTGACGCCGCACGCCATCGCCCAGCACGTGGCGCTCCACACGCCGACCCGCGGGGCCGGGCTCCGCCTCCAGCGGTGCAGCGACGACGAGCCTGTCGACTACGCCCAGGCGCCCGAGCCGCCCGACTACGACGCCGTCGTCGAGGACCTCCGCTCGCTGTACGCAGAGAAGAAGCGGCTGGCAGCGGCGCCGACCCTCGACGAGGCCGCCTGGGAATCGGTGAACGCGCGCCTCCAGGCCAGGCTCGACGAGCTCAAGCTGCTGGGCATCTCGTCGGACGACCTGGCCATCGAGAAGGCGGTCACCACCGCCGCTGGCGCGACGGAGCTGCGCGTCGCCAACCCGCGCATCACCCGCACACCTGCCGAGGGGCCTCTCTTTCAGTACCGCCGCATGAGGTTCCAGCTGTCGACCGACTGGCTGCCACCCGACGAGCTTCCCCAGGTCGAGTGGCGGTGGACCGCTGGCGACGAGGACTACGAGCTGCGCAACATGGAAGGCCTGTCCATCGAGCTCAACGACCAGTACTGGGGCTCGGGCATCGGCCTGAGCCCGGGCTGGGAAGATGTCCAGTCCTGGAAGGAGCACGGCGGCGCGACCATCTACGCGGTGGTCAAGCTGGGTGACAAACCGCCCATCAAGGCGCCGGGCCTCTGGGTGCCCTACGACGCCCGCCAGCCTCACGAGGTCATGGGCGGGAAGTTCGAGATCGAGCCCACACGCCCGGTGCTGGTGGTCGGCGAGTCGGCCAAGGTCGTCGTGAAGGACTGGATCGTCCCCACCATGCGGTACTGGGTCGAGTGGCGCGTCGACGGGACCGTCGTCAACTTCCACCCGGGCATGGGCGGGGGCGTGCTGGGCAAGCCCTTCGACAGCCCCGGGACGCGGCACATCTCGGCGCGATTGTTCGAGCGTGGAGACGTCGACGGGAAGACGCCGCTGGGCAGCGCGTCCACCACCGTCGAGGTGCAGGACGTGGTGGCCACGGGCCAGGAGGCGCTCACGAAGGGCCAGGAGCTCGGTGCGTACACGCCGCTCTCCGGCTTCGGCAAGGCGCACGCCGACGCGATGGCGGCGATGGGCACGCGCGCCAAGCTGGGCTCGACGGGCGGCGCGAAGGACTACTGGGAGAAGCGCCTCGCCGCCGAGCAGGCGCGCTTCGAGAACCTGAAGGAGAAGGTGCCCGACTTCGAGACGGCCCAGCACGTCGAGGGCAAGGACTTCGGCTCGGTCGGCACCTCGGCCGCCACCGCCTCTTCGACGCCCATCCCCACCGTCATCGTCTACCCGAGCCGAGGCGGCCAGGTGGTGCAGCCGGTGTCGGTCTACCTCGTGACGCGCAAGGTGGGCGCGAAGTGGAAGGCGGATCTCGCCGACGTGACGGGGAAGAAGGTCTACCTCTTCGAGGGCGACGAGCACGACGACGTGACGGCGGCCGCGAAGAGCGCCTTCGAGGACTGGGAGGATGACAACCCGTACCCCACGGGCGGAACGGTGGTGTACGGCTTCAACCCGCCCGGCTGGAGCTACGACAAGACGTTCTCGACGAGCAGCGTCTGGAAGTACGCCGAGGAGTTCCTCGATGGGCTGATCGCTGTGGGGGCCTACATCGCCATCGGGCTGTTGATGCTGGCCCCCGAGGCGACGGTGACGAAGGTGCTCGGCGTGGCGCTGGCGGCAGCGGTGACGGCGCGCGCCGCGATGGCCGTCTCGGACAACCTCGGCGCGGGTGGCGAGCTGCTCGACAAGGAGAACATCCTCGAGGGGGTGGTCATCCTCACGAGCTTGCTGGGCGGGGCCGGCGCCGTCGCCCGCACGGCAGGCACGGCCGCGCGCGCCAGCACCCTCTTCCGCGCCGGCAACTGGATGCTGATGACGTCCTTCGTGGCGGGCGCCGGCACCTTCGTCTACGCGACCGCCGAGGCCCTCGCCGCCATCCGCGAGGTGCTCAAGGACCCCACGCTCTCGGCGTCGCAGCGCACTGAGCGCCTGATGTCCGTCATCGCCGGGCTCCTGACCAGCGGCACGCTGATGTTCCTCTCGGGGCGCGCGCTGGTGGGCAGCGGCCTCAAGGCGTCTGACTTCTTCAAGCGAGCGCTGCCGAAGAAAGGCGCCGGCCCCATCGAGCTCAGCGAGGGCACACGCCTCGATCTCGAGGTCGAGCTCCGCAAGCGCGGCGTTCCCCGCGACGCGCTGAAGGAGATGTCGCCTGAGGCGCTGCTCGACACCTACTTCAACGTCACCGCCACCAGGCCGGAGCTGGTGAGGATCCCCGACGCGTACAAAGGCCTGCCGGCGAAGGAAGCCGCGGCCGCGATGGGCCTCGAAACCCCGCCCCCGGGCTACTACTGGACGAAGGTCGAAGGCCGCCTGGCGGTCGGCAGGACGGCCAAGGCCAGGCAGGGGAAGCTCGTCTACGACCCGGCCCAGGAGCCGGGCAAACGCTTCATCGCCGACCCGACCGTCGCCCGCCCGAAGGTGGCGGTGGTGCCGGCGGTGAAGGTGGCGCCCGCAGAGCTGCAGGCGCCGGCGAGCGAGGCGCTGGCCGCCCGCGACGCCATCACCAACCCGCCCGTGGGGAAGACGGTCGCGCGCGCGCCGGACGGCACCACGCGGACCAGCGGTTGGGGCAGCGACGTCGACTCGCTCAAGCCGGTGGAGGAGCTGTCGGGCCGCATCGGTCACCAGGCCGAGCCCCACTTCACCGACCCGCCGGGCCGCCCCGGCTGGTACCACTACTCGCACGCCGAGAAGCAGCTCGCCGCCGCGAGGCCCGGCAAACCCATCGGCGTCTCACGCGTGATGTGCCTCGACTGCCAGACCTTCTTCGCGAAGCTGGCGACCAGCACCGGCAAGCCCGTCGTCGTGGCGGATCCTGCGGGGGTCCGGGTCTTTCTCCCCGGGCAGCCGATGGTCACCGCCCCCAACGCGGCGGCGGTGCCGGGCGCCATCACCGCGGCGGCCGCGGCCAGAGAGGAGACCGGGGAGGAATGATGATGGACCTCGAGCTTCAACAGGCGCTCGCGCGCGCGGAGGCGAGCCTCGACGCCGAGCCTCGCGGACACCTCACGCGGCCCGAGCGGCGCTCCGTGTCCGCCGCGCTGGCGACGCACCAGGAGCGCGCCCGCCTCGCGCTCCGCGCCGCGCAACACGTCCTGCCGGTGTGGCAGGCGCGCTGGCCGACCGATGGCCTGCCGGCCGGGCTGCTCCAACACGCCTTCGCGCTGCTCCATGGTGACGGCGACGCGGCCCACGCTCGCGCAGCACTCGACGAGGCGTTGACCCACCTCGACGACGTCTCGTACCAGAGCACCGACAAGATGTCGGTCGCTGCCGGGTACGCGGCCCTCCGCGCGCTGACCGACGCCTTGACTGGCGGCGCCCCCGACGAGGCGGCTGCGGCTGCGCTGGACGAAGACGTGTCACCCGAAGCGCACGACGCCGCCTACCTCGCGTCGGTCGCGTGGGCGGGCGGCCCGCCGTGGCACCCGGGCGCCAGCGCCGAGCGCCGCCGCGCCTTCTGGCGCTGGTGGTTGAGCGAGGCCGCAGCGGTGGGGGCCGGGCGGCAGCCCTGACCTGCGGAACCCGCGGGCGACAGCGCTCGACAACGGCCGTGAATCAGAGACCCGCCGCTTCGTACTCTGCGCGCCATGCATCGAACGCTCGCTTCGCTCCTCGTGCTCGTCGCCCTGAGCGGCCCCGCCCGAGCCGCCGGCCCCTCGAAGAAAGACCGCGCGACGGCGGCGTTCCGCGCGAAGCGCTTCGCGGTGGCCTGCCCGCTCTTCGCCGAGGTGGTGACGGAGCAACCCGACGACGGGTGGGGGTGGAACGACCTCGCGCTGTGCCGGGCGCGCCTCGGCGAGCTCGAGCAGGCGGTGGTGGCGCTCCAGCGCGCGGCCGGGCTGGCGGCCGAGCGCAGCGACGACGCGCTCACGCGAGCCATCGCGACGAATGGTCGGCTGGTGGCGAAGGCACTGCTGGCGAGGACGACCCCCGACGCCCGGGACCTCCGCCTGTCGCTGGAGACCTCACGCCTCTTCCTGGCCGATGAGCAGGCGCTCGAGTGCCAGCTCGTCGAGCGCGTGAAGCTGGCCGCCGAAGCGAGCCTCGAAGGCGACGACTGGTTGACGGTCGCCGACTGTCTGGAGCGCGCCAGGGCGCCAGAGCGCGCGGTGCTCCGTGTCATGGTTCGTGCGTTCGCGCACGGCGCGAAGGTGGGCGCCGCCGAGTACACGCTCCCCGAGCCCGCCGGCGACTGGAAGAGCAACTGCCGCCCGCTCGACGGGGCCGAGTGCGGCCGGCAGTGGCTCCTGTGCACTCAGCGCAGAGACGAAGGCGGCGTCGAGCACGTCGTCATCGAGGCGGCCTCGCTCGCGAAGTGGGCCCGCTCGCCCTTCACGCAGCGTGCGCACGTCATCGCCAGCTCGAGCGTCGTGATGGAGCTGCCCTGCCCCGGACCGGACGGCCTGACCGCGCACGACCTCATGGTGGTTCAGGACGTCGCCCTCGGGTTCGACGCCTGCGCCTCGACCTGGGTGCGCTGGGAGCACGACGACCAGACGTGCGCCGACGACGGAGTGACGAGGCTCACCGAGCAGCGCTTCACGCTCGCCGCGCCCTGACGCCTCACAGCCGCGCGAGGAAGCGCTCGAGCTCTGCGTTCTGCCGTCGACGCGCACCGTCGACGTCGTTGAGCGGCGTGATGAGGCTGACGACGGGCACGCGGAGCGCGCGCAGCGGCGTCACCGGGTCGAAGGAGAACAGCGAGCGGAGGGTGCCGCGCGCCGCTCGCCGCGCCACCTGACGGTGCTCAGCCGGGCGTGGCTTCCCGCTTGCGCGCGAAGGCGCCGAGCGCCGCGACGTCGAATGGCCGCCGCAGCGTCACCTGACCGGCGAGCGGTTCGTCACTGACGCACAGCGCGTGGTGCTCGAAGTCCGCGTGCGCCTCGAGCACGGCGCGTGCTCGCGCCAGCGGCTCCGCGATGACCAGCAGCTCCTCGCGGCCCGTCACGTTCTCCTCGTCGAGCACCGTGCACCGCGTCGTCGCCAGGAGCTGCTCGAGCTCCGGGGTGCGCGCCCCGGCCCACAGCACCCACGGCCTCACGCGCTCTGCCGCCGAGGGCCCGGCGGGAATCGTCACCACGAAGGTCGCGCCGCCCGGAGCGTCTTCGACGGTCAGCGCGCCGCCGTGGCTGGCGACGATGTTGCGCGACACGGCGAGCCCCAGCCCGGTGCCCTTGCCGCCCGCCTTGGTGGTGAAGAACGGCTCGAAGACGCGGTCGCGCAGCTTCTCGGGGATGCCCGGCCCGTTGTCGTGCACGCGCAGCTCCACGGCGCCCGCGGCGGAGGTGCGCGCCGAGACCCGAATCACCCGCGGCCCGGGCTGATCCACGAGGACGTGCGTCGCGTTGATCAGCAGGTTGACGAGCACCTGCCCCAGCCGCGTCGACGAGCCGAGGATGTCGGGCACCGCCTGCAGCTCGAGCTCGAGGGCGACGTTGGCCGCGCGCCAGTGCGAGCGCGTGAAGGCCAGCGCCACGCCGAGCGCCTCGCGCGGATCCATCGCGCGGAGCGGCTCGTGCTGCGGGCGCGAGAAGGCCTTGAGGTCCGACACGATGCGCGCCACGCGCCGGCTCGCGTCGAGCGCCTCCGCGAGCGCCTCGCGGAGGTCGCCGGGCGGCACCAGGTCTCCCTGGAGCGCGTAGCTGAGGTTCGACACGATGACCGAGAGCGGGTTGTTGACCTCGTGGGCCACGCCGGCGACCAGGGTGCCCATGGCGCTCAGCCGCTCCGAGAACTCGAGCTGCCGGCGCGCGACGAGCAGCTCCGTGAGGTCTCGCAGGGTGAGCACCACCCCGAAGTCATCGACGCCCGAGCGGAGGGCCGCCGCGGTGCCCACCACCGAGCGCTGCTCGCCTTCGGCGCTCACCGTGCCCTCGAGCGACACCCGGCCCTCTTCACGCACGCGGCGCACCACGTCGGCGAGCGGCGCCGCGCCCTCGTGCTCGAGCCGCACCACGTCGGCGACCGGCTGCGACACCACGCGCTCGCGCGCTTCGCCCACCAGCGTCTCGGCGGCGCGGTTGATCCACGTGACGCTGCCGCGGTCGTCGGTCGTCACCACCGCCTCGTCGATGCACGAGAGGGTGGTCTGCAGCAGCTCCTCGCGCTCACGCAGCCGCCGCTCGGCGTGGCTCCGCGCGAGCGCGATGCTCACCAGGTTGCCGAGGTCGGGCTTCTTGAAGGGCTTGAGGAGGTACCCCATCGGCTCGGTGGCCTGCGCGCGCTCGATGGTCTTCGGGTCGCCGTGCGCGGTGAGGAACACCACCGGCACGTCGAAGCGCGCCCGCAGCTCCGAGGCGACCTCCACGCCGTCGCGCTCGCCCTGAATGGTGATGTCCATCAGCACGAGGTCCGGGCGCTCGCGCTCGACGAGCGCCACCGCCTCCTCCGAGTCGGCGGCCACGCCGCGCACGTCGAAGCCGACGCTCGTGAGGTACCGCGCGACGTCGAGCGCGAGGATGCCTTCGTCCTCGACCACCACCAGCCTGCGTCCGGCCGCGTTCGTCATGCCTGTCCTCCCGGGAAGGTGAGCGTGGCGCGCGTGCCGGCCGCGACGTCGAAGTGGAGCTGCGCCCTGAGCTGGCGCGCGAGCGCGTGCACGAGATCGAGGCCGATGTGCCCTTCTCTCCGCGCGCGGTGGGGCTCGAAGCCCACGCCATCGTCCTCCAGCTCGAGCCGCACCAGCCCGTCGTCGCGCCGCGCGCGCAGCACGATGTGCCCGCCGTCGCGCGCGGCGAAGGCGTGCTTGTACGCGTTGGTGAGCAGCTCGTTGACGATGAGCCCGCAGGGGATGGCCGCGTCGAGCGGCAGCGACAGCTCCGCCAGCTCGAGGCTGAGCCGCACCTGACGCTCGCCGCGCCACGCGTGCGCCACCTGCTCGCCGAGCGTCTGGAGGTACTCGCGGAAGTCGATGCGCGCGAAGGTGCCCGCCTGGTACAGCTTCTCGTGCACCAGCGCGATGGAGTGGATCCGCTCGCGGCACTCGGCGAGCGCCTCCGGGCCCGGGCGCGACGACGCGAGGTCGAGCAGGCTCCCGATGAGCTGCAGGTTGTTCTTCGCGCGGTGGTGGAGCTCCTTGAGGAGCATCTCCTTCTCGGCGAGCGACGCCTGCAGCTGCTCGCGCGCGTGGCGGCGCTCGGTGATGTCGACGATGGAGCACAGCACCAGCAGCCCGGCCGCGGTGCGCAGCGGCGAGAGGCCGATCTCCACCGGCACCTCGCGCCCGTCGCGGTGCAGCCCGAAGAGCTCGCGCCCCGCCCCCATCGGGCGCGACTGCGGGTTGGTGAAGAACGCGTCGCGGAAGACCGCATGGCCCCCGCGCGCCTTGGCCGGCAGCAGCCGATCGACGCTCTGCCCGACGAGCTCCGCGCGCGCGTACCCGAACACCTGCTCGATCTGCGCGTTGATCAGCACGATGGTGCCGCGCTCGTCGACGAGCATCATCCCGTTGGGGGCGGCCTCGATGGCGAGGCGGAACTGCTCCTCGGCGCGGCGGCGCTCGGTGAGGTCGACGACCGACGCCACCACGTAGGTGCCCGCCGGGCGCGGGAGCGGCGTGAGGCCAATCTCCACCGGAATGCGGTGCCCCTCGCGGTGACGGCCGTACAGGTCGCGGCCCGCGCCCATCGGGCGGGTGCGCGGCTCGGCGAAGTAGCGCTCGCGGTGCGTGGCGTGCACCTCCGGCAGGCCATCGACGAGCAGCTCCACCGGCTGACCGACCAGCTCCGCGCGCGGGTACCCGAACAACGCCTCGAGCTGCTTGTTGACGTCGACCACCACCCCCGCCGCGTCGACGACCAGCATGCCGACCGGCGCGGCATCGAAGGCCTCGCGGACGAAGCCGAGCGCATCGTTCATGTCTTCGCCCCCGGCCGCACTGTGGCCCGGCCGCGCTCGCGCGACCATCCCCTGCTCCGGGTTCGTGAGTCGAAGCGCCTCAGCGCGCGCGCCGGGCGAGCGCCGCGAGCGCCAGCACCAGCAGCGGCGACACCGGAGAGACCGCGCAGCCCGACGGCTCGTCACCGCCACCGCCGGCCCCGCCACCGGTGGAGCCGCCGCCCCCGCCCGAGCCACCACCCGCGCCGCTCGAGCCGCTCGAGATGGTGAAGGTCGCGGTCTGCGCCACGCCCGACGGGCGCAGCGTGGCGGTGATGGCGACGGTGCCCGCGGTGGTCGGCGTGAAGCGCACGAAGACGCTGTCGTTCGAGCCGAAGTCGGCCGCGGTGAGGCTGCGCGTCTCCGAGAGGCCGGCGCCCGAGAGCTGCACGTCGACGCTCTCGCTGCCGCGCGGCTGGGCGCTCACCAGCACGCTCGACTCGCTGCCGGGGGCCGAGAGGCTGGCGGTGTGCACCCGCGCCGGCACCACCACGTCGGGCGTCTCGAGGTCGATGTAGCCGCCCTCGCCGACCCCGTTGCCGCACCAGCAGCTGCAGCTCTTCGCCTTGAGCCGGAAGACGGTGCCCGCCTTGAAGTTGGTCGTGACCTGCGAGGCGCTCCCGGTGGGGTCGACCGCCGTGGCGAGGCCGGCCGAGACGTACGCGGCGCTCTCGGTGGGCGCCGAGGCGAACGTCGCGTCGATGAGCCCGCGCACGCCGTAGTGCAGCGTCGGCGCGCTCGGCGGGCAGGTCAGCGAGCACTGGAGCGCGAGGCTCATCTGCACCTCCGCCTGCCCGTACGTGTTGAACCCCTGGAACGCCGCGCTGATGGTCCCCGAGATGGCCTGCTGCGCCATCGCCATCGTCGGAACCAACGACACCACCAACAGAGCCTTTCGCATGCGCGTGACGCTGCGCCCGCGAGCCGTCTCCGTCAAGGCACAGGGCGCTATGGTGCGGCGGTGCTGCGCGCCGGCCTCGTCCTGCTCATCGCCGCGCTCGTCGGCTTCGAGCTGCTGTTCCTCTCGGAGGCGCGGGCCGGCGCGGCGTCGCTCGACGCGCAGCGGTCGCTCCGTGAGGCGCGCGCCACGGAGGCGCTCGAGGCCGACCTCCGCCGCCAGCTCGACGTCGGCGAGGCGCGCATCGAGGCGCTCGAGACGCTGCCGCTGCTCGAAGAAGACGGGCTGCTCTGGCTGCACGACGGCGTGCAGCGCCTCCCGCGCGTGCCTGGCGTGGCTTTCGACGAGGCGAAGGTGCGCGAGGCGGCGCGCG
>JBMORD010000329.1:0-45797 GCA_049322495.1 Myxococcota bacterium
CGAACGTCGCGCCGCAGCGGAGCGATCTCCAGGCGATCGCCGATCTCGAGGACCGCCGCTCGCTCGGTGAGGGCCGGCTCATGCAGACCGCGATCAACGAGCGCGATCCGCTGGTGCGCAAGCGCGCCTTCCTCGCGCTGGGCCGCATTCAGGACCCCAACACCGCGGGCGCGATGGTCGAGGGCCTGTCCGATCCCGATCCCGGCGTGCGCGGCGAGGCGGCGTTCGCCATCGGGCTGCTCGGGCTCTCGTGGGCGCCGCTGTCCGACGACGTCAAGGCGCGGCTCACCGCCGGCCTGCTCGAGAAGGAGGCTGCGGAGGCCGACGGCGCGGTGAAGCTCGCGCTCCTCGAGGCGATGGGCCGCGTCGCGACCCCGGCGCTCGTCGAGCGGCTGGTCGATCGCCTCTCGCAGGCGGGTGACGTGCAGGCCCGCGCCGCGCTCTCGCTGGGCGTCGCCGCGCGCACGAAGGTCGCCGTGCCGCCGCGCGCGTACGCCGCGCTCGCGCTGCTGCTCAAGAAGGAGCAGCCCATCGGCGCACGGTATGGCGGCGCCTACGCGCTGCTGCAGACCAAGAACGCGCTCGCGCGGCCGTACCTGCTGATCTGCACCAACGACGACGCCTCGGAGATCCGCGCGCTGTGCGCCAAGGCGCTGGGCGACAGCGGCACCGACGTCGACGCGGTCACCCTCAAGCGGCTCATCGACGACCCCGACTACCGCGTCGCCGTCGAGGCCGTGCGCTCGCTCGCGCGCCTGGCGAACAAGTGCAAGTCGTCGGCGTGCCCGGCGATCGGCGCGCTCACCGATCTCTCGTTCCGCGTCGAGCGCCTCGTGCGCGGTGACACGGCCGGTGGTGGTCAGCCGATCCTCGCGCTCGCGCAGCAGGGCGTCCCCGCGGCCGGCAGGGCGCTCCTCGTGTCGCTGCGCAGCCAGCTCAACGCGGCGAAGACCGCGCCCGACCAGAAGATCAAGCATGACGCGGCCAACCTCGACTGCCGCCTCGCCGCGGCGATCGACCGCCTCGGCGGCTCGGTGACCGAGGTGATGGGCTGCGGCCACGGCCTCATCGAGGAGGCGCGCCGGCTCCAGCTCGGCCTGCAGGCGCTGCAGGAGGCCGCGAAGGCGGGCACGCTCGATGGCAACAAGGTCACCGCCGAGGTGGGCTCGTTCGTGTTCCACACCGACGGGCGCGTGAAGCTCGCGGCGGTCGAGCTGCTCGGCGAGCTCAAGACGCCGGCGGCGCAGGACAAGGTGCGCAGCCAGCTGCTCGCCGCCGACCCGGTGCTCGCCGCCGCGGCCGCCGCGGCCGCCGCGCGCCTGGGTGACAAGACGCAGATCCCGCAGATCCGCCAGCTCGCGCAGAAGTCGATGAACGCCATCGACACCGCGCCCACCATCGCCGAGGCGCTCGCGCTGCTCGACGCGAAGGACGCGATCGGCGACCTCGAGGCGTGGCTCAAGTCGCCCAACGCCACCGTCCGCCAGTCGGCCGCCGAGGCGCTCACGAAGCTCAAGGGCCAGCCGGTCGTCGCCGAGCGCGTCGAGCGCCCGATGGAGGGCTCGCGCGTGCAGCCCATCGCCAAGAACTCGAAGCTGGTGGTCACCACCGACAAGGGCGAGTTCGAGATCGCCCTGTACGTCGAAGAGGCGCCGCTCACCTCGGCCAACCTCGTCGCGCTCGCGCGCAAGGGCTTCTTCCGCAACCTCACCTTCCACCGCGTGGTGCCCGACTTCGTGGCGCAGGGCGGCGACCCGCGCGGCGACGGCAACGGCGGCCCGGGCTACGCGATCCGCTGCGAGGTCAACCACAAGCCCTACGCGCGCGGCGTGGTCGGCATGGCCCTCTCGGGCAAGGACACCGGCGGCTCGCAGTTCTTCGTCACCGCCGCGCCGCAGCCGCACCTCGACGGCCGCTACACCGCGTTCGGTGAGGTGGTGAAGGGCCAGGAGGTCGTCGACTCGCTCCTCGAGGGCGACAAGATCGTCGAGCTCCGCGCGGTGCCCTGAGCGCGTCGTTCAGCTCGAGCGCTGCTTGTCGTCGCGCTCGAGCGCCGCGATCTCCTCGCGAATGCGGATCCACTCGCTCGCGGGGATCGACTGGAACACCTCGACCGCCTTCGGGTCGAACTGCGTGCCCGCCAGCCGCGGGATCTCCGCCAGCGCGACCTCCAGCGGGCTCCCCTTGCGGTACGGGCGATCGCTGCAGATCGCGTCCATCGTGTCGGCGATGCAGAACAGCCGCGCGCCGATGACGATCTCCTCGCCCTTGAGCCCCTGCGGGTAGCCGGTGCCGTTCCACTTCTCCTGGTGCTGGTGGACGATGTCCGCCGCGGCCTTGAGGTAGGGGATGTTCGCCAGCATCCGGTAGCCGTAGCCGGGGTGGGCCTTCATCTCGACCCACTCGTCGGGCGTCAGCGGCCCGGGCTTGAGGAGGATCGCGTCGCGCACGCCGATCTTCCCGATGTCGTGCAGCAGCGCGCCCTGCTCGATCTGCACCAGCTGCTCGCCCGAGATGCCCAGCTGCTCGGCCAGCCGCCGGGTGAAGCGCGCCACGCGCCACGAGTGCCACTGCGTCTCGGTGTCGCGGTAGTCGAGCGCGCGGATCATGCCTTCCAGCAGGCCGTTGGTCCGCTCCACCACCTGCTGCTCGAGCGTCGCGTTGAGCTGCACCAGCTGCGCGTTGCGCTCCGACAGCTCGCGCGTCAGCCGCTTGTTCTCCTTGAGCAGCCGGTAGTAGTCGACCGACTCGTTGATCGCCGCGCGCAGCTCCGGCAGCGACCACGGCTTCGAGAGGAGCTTGAACACCTCGCCCTCGTTCACCGCCTTCATCGCCACCTTGAAGTCGTTGGCCGCGGTGATCAGCACCCGCACCGCGCCGGGGTTCACGTCCTTGAGGCGGTGGAGCAGCTCCACGCCGGACATGTGCGGCATCATGAAGTCGGTGATCACCAGATCGAACCGCGTCTCCTTCGCCGCCTCCTGGGGATCCGTGTAGGCCGCGACCTCGAACCCCATCGTGGTGAGGACCTTCGAGATGACCTCCGTGATCGACGGATCGTCATCCACCACCAGGAACCGCTCGGGTGCACTCATGAGGACCGCGCGAACATAGCGGGAAGCCTCCGAGGGCGTGGGTGTGATGAAGGCCTACATGCACTTTCCGAGGGAACGAGGGGGAAAACTTCCCGCCTGGCAAATCGCGTCGCGTACCATTCTCGCACCTATGCCCAGAGGCGGTTCCCCCGCGGGAGCGCGGAGCGAGAAGAAGAAGAGCACGTCGACGCAGGACGGCGCGGTGCCGGTGGTGGTGATGGGGCTCGGCTTCATCGGTCAGGAGATCGCCAGGGCAGCGCTGCAGTCGGAGGAGCTCGAGCTGATCGGCGCGGTCGACAAGTCGCCGTCGCTCGCGGGCCGCAAGCTGACCGACATCCTCGGGCTGCCGGCGGGCACGTTCAAGGTGAGCCCCACCATCGCGCAGGCCGTCGGTCGCCGGCAGGGCGTGGTGCTGCTGCACGCCACGGGCTCGAAGCTGCCGCAGGTGACCGATCAGGTGCTCGAGGCCCTCTCGCAGGGCATGCACGTGGTGAGCACCTGCGAGGAGCTCGCCTTCCCCTGGTTCAACCACCCGGCGCTCGCCGAGAAGATCGATCGCGCCGCGCAGCGCGCGGGCACCACGGTGCTCGGCACCGGCGTCAACCCCGGCTTCGTGATGGATCGCCTGGTGGCCACGCTGGGGCAGGCGTGCGGCGCGGTCCGCCACGCGAAGGTCTCGCGCGTGGTCGACGCGCGCACGCGGCGCGCGGGGCTCCAGCGCAAGGTCGGCGCCGGCCTCACCGAAGAGGAGTTCTTCAACCTCGTCGATCAGGACGCGGTGGGCCACGTGGGCCTGGTCGAGTCGGCGGCGCTCTGCGCGCTCGGGCTCGGGCTCGACTGCGACGACTTCGAAGAGGAGCTCACCCCGGTGTTCGCCGAGGAGGACATCACCGGCGGGGCCTTCGCGGTGAAGAAGGGCCGGGTGGCGGGCATGCACCAGGTCGCGGTCGGCCTGGCCGAGGGGCAGGAGAAGGTGCGGCTCGAGCTCACCATCGCGGTGGGCGCGGACGAGCCGGGAGATCTGATCGAGCTCGACGCCGACCCGCCGGTGCGCCTGGCGATCCCCGGCGGGCTGTCGGGCGATCGCGCCACCGCGAACCTCGTCGTCAACGCTGCGCCGCGCGTCACCGCGGCCCAGCCCGGCCTTCTCACCGTTCTGGAGTTGCCCGCAGCCCGCTGACCTTCGTCTCAGGAGCGACCGACCGATGCTCGACCGCAACGCCGTGGGGCGCACCACGCCTCCGACCCTCAACGAAGTGGAGAAAGGCGCCATTCGCCGCTTTGCCGAGAGCCTCGGCGACTACAACCCCGCCTACTTCGACGCCGAGTACGCGCGCGCGTCGGGCTTCGCCGGCATCGTGGTGCCGCCGTCGTTCCCGGTGAGCTTCACCACCAACGTCGATCTGCGCGAGCTGCTGGGCGTGCCCGCGCGCCACCTGCTGCTCGCCGACTGGACCGTCGACTACGAGCGCCCGGTGATCGCCGGCGATCGCCTGCTGGTGTCGACGAAGGTGGTCGACATCGGCGAGCGGCCGAGCCCCGCCGGGCGCGTGGAGATCGCCACGCTCGAGGACGAGGGCCGCGAGGAGTCGGGCCAGCTCGTCTTCAAGGTCCGTCGCACGTACGTCGTCCGCAGCACCCGGGAGGCCTGATGCCGCCGCGCAAGCTCTACTTCGAGAACATCCGCGTCGGCGACGAGCTCCCCGCGATGGCCAAGGCGCCGCTCGATCGCGTGCAGCTCGCCCGCTACGCCGGCGCCACCGGAGACTACAACGCGGTGCACGTCGACGAGGTCGCCGCCAGGGCGCTCGGCATGCCGTCGGTCGTCGCCCCCAACACCATCGGCATGGGCTTCCTCTCGCAGCTGGTCGGCGACTGGGCCCGCGGCGCGCAGGTCAAGCGCATGTCGTGCCGCTTCCTGCGCATGCTGTGGCCGGGCGACACGCTGGTCTGCAAGGGCCGCGTCGCCGATCGCCACGGCCAGGAAGGGAAGTACTTCCTCGAGCTCGACGTGTGGGCCGAGAACCAGAAGGGCGAGAGCGTCATCCGCGGCAACGTCACCCTCAAGGTCTTCTATTCGGTCGAAGACGAGAACCGCCTCCGCATGGGGCAGCCGCCGCTGATCGTCAACGTGCCGCGCGAGTCGATCCGGCTCGCCCCGCCTCCGCCGCCTCCCGCACCGGCCGCCCGGGCCGTGCGCCCCGCCAAGGCCGGCCGCGTCGCCAACGTGTCGAAACCGACCCGCTCGGCGCGCAAGCCGGCACGCGTCGTCAAGGCCGCCCGGCCGCCGGCGCGCAAGCCCAAGCCCGCGAAAACGAAGAGGAAGTAGCGCAGCTTCAACGCAATGCGTTGACGGTTGTTGACTTCAGAATCAGCAGCGGTTCAGTTTCTCGACGCGCGACGTCATTCGACGCCCGATTCGAGAAGGAGCTGTTGCCATGTCCGTGGGAATCAATCGCTACAAGGCCGACCTGCGCGAGTTTCAGTTCGTCCTGTTCGAGCAGTACGACTTCAACGCCGTCGCCGGGAAGGGCTCGTACGCCTCGTGGGACGCGGAGACCGCGAAGGCGATCATCAAGGAGACCTATCGCTTCTCGACCGAGGTGCTCGGGCCCCTCAACGCGAGCGGCGATCGCGAGGGCTGCAAGATCGTCGACGGGCGGGTGATCACCCCCAGGGGCTTCAAGGAGGCGTGGAAGCAGCTCTACGAGGCGGGCCTCAAGCAGATCTCGGTGCCGGAGCAGTTCGGTGGGCAGGGCGCGCCGTACTCGCTGTTCGTGCTCATCGAGGAGCTGACCGCCGGCGCGAACACCGCGTTCAACATGTACCCGGGCCTCGCGTGGGGCGCGGCCGAGGTGGTCGCCGAGTGTGGCACCGAGGCGCAGGCGAAGAAGTACGCCACGCGCATGTTCAACGGCACCTGGGGCGGCACGATGTGCCTCACCGAGCCGCAGGCCGGCAGCGACGTCGGCGCGGCGACCACGAAGGCCGTCAAGCAGGCCGACGGCACGTACAAGATCAGCGGCACGAAGATCTTCATCTCGGGCGGCGATCACGATCTCGCCGAGAACGTGGTGCACCTCGTGCTCGCGCGCGTCGAGGGTGCGCCGGCGGGCACCAAGGGCCTCTCGCTCTTCATCGTGCCGCGCGTGCGCAGCGACGCCGACGGCAACCTGACGAAGACCAACGACGTGGCGGTCGCGTCGATCGAGCACAAGATGGGCATCAACGGCTCGGCGACCTGCGTGCTCAACTTCGGTGAGAACGACGACTGCTTCGGCGAGCTGGTCGGCACCGTCGAGAACCAGGGCATGCCGCAGATGTTCCGCATGATGAACGGCGCGCGCATCGCCGTCGGCATCCAGGGCCTCGCGGTCGCCTCGAGCGCGTACCTCAACGCGCTGGAGTACGCGAAGGACCGCAAGCAGGGCTCGCACTTCACTCAGTTCAAGGATCCCAGGGCCCCGCGCGTGTCGATCCTCCAGCACCCCGACGTGCGCCGCATGCTCCTCGAGCTCAAGGCCACCACCGAGGGCATCCGCTCGCTGATCGTCAAGCTCGGCTGGCACCGTGACATGCACCACCTGCTCGCCGGCAAGGACGACGAGAAGGCGGCGTACCACGCGGGCCAGGTCGACCTGCTCGTGCCGCTGGTCAAGGCGTACGGCAGCGACGAGGCCTTCCGCCTGTCCGCCGTCGCGCAGCAGGTCTACGGCGGCGCCGGCTTCCTCAAGGACTGGCCCGTCGAGCAGTACACGCGCGACGCGAAGATCTTCAGCATCTACGAGGGCACCAACCACATTCAGGCGATGGATCTCGTGGCCCGCAAGCTCGGCCAGAACGGCGGCGCGAACTTCCAGAACTTCATGAGCGATCTGAACACGTTCGTGGAGGCCAACAAGAACCACCCCGTGTTCGGCAAGGAGGTCGGCTTCCTCTCGACCGCGTCCGAGGCGATCGTCGGCGTGGCGATGGCGATGATGGGCTGGAGCCAGGAGGGCAAGCTCGAGCTCGTGCCGCTCGTGGCCAACCGCTTCCTGCTGGCGATGTCGCAGCTCGCCGTCGGCTACCTGCTGCTCGACGCGGGCGTGAAGGCCGAGGCCGCGCTGGCGAAGCTGCCCGCCGACCACGCCGATCGCGCCTTCTACGAGGGCAAGCGCGCCTCGGCGCTGTGGTACGCGCGCAACGTGCTGCCGCAGGCGAAGAACCACGCCGAGGTGGCGATGCTCGAGGACGCGACGCCGATGCAGATCTCCGACGCGGCCTTCGCCACGCTCTGAGCCGAGGCTCCGTCTCTCGCGCCGGGCCGGTTCTCCTTGTGGGGGCCGGCCCGGTGTCGTTTCCTGCGACGTCGATGCAGACCTTCGCGCAGTACGCCCCGTGGGTGGTGTTCGCCTTCGCCGCAGTGGTGCTCCCGGTGCTGTTCTTCATCCCCGCGCCGTATGGGCGCCACGAGCGCCCGGGCTGGGGCCCCACGGTGCCCGCCAAGCTCGGCTGGGTGGTGATGGAGTCGCCTTCGTTCCTCCTCTTCGCCGCGCTCTGGCTCCAGCACCCGCAGCTCGGCTCGCCGCTCGTCACCGCGCTGGGCGTCGCGTGGCTGCTGCACTACTCGCAGCGCACCTTCGTCTTCTCGCTGCTGATGCGCGACGAGGCGAAGCGCCAGCCGCTGATGACCGTGCTCATGGCGATCGTCTTCAACGTGCTCAACGCGGTCGGCAACGGCGTGGGCCTGGTCGATCGCCCGCTCGACGCGCCGTTCTTCGTCGGGCTCTCGCTCTTCGCGGCGGGGTTCGTGATCAACCTCCACTCCGATCACCTGCTGCGCACGCTGAGGAAGCCCGGCGAGACCGGCTACAAGATCCCCTTCGGTGGGCTGTACCGGTGGATCTCCGCGCCGAACTACTTCGGAGAGCTGCTCGAGTGGTTCGGCTTCGCGATCGCCGCGATGACGCCGGCCGCGTGGGCCTTCGCGGTGTTCACCTTCGCCAACCTGGCCCCGCGCGCGGTGTCGAACCACCGCTGGTACCGCGAGAAGTTCCCCGACTACCCGGCGGAGCGCCGCGCGCTGATCCCCCTCGTGTGGTGAAGCGCCTGCGCCGCGCCATGATGATCGTCCTCGCCACGCTCGGGGTTGGCTACCTGGCGATCTGCGGGCTCCTGTTCACCCAGCAGCGGGCGATCGTCTTCCCCGCGCCGAAGGACCAGGTGCCGCTCGGGCCGGGCGCGCGAAGGATCGACGTGCCTGGCGCGACCCACGTCCTCTTCCGCGAGGCGCCGGGCGGCGGGCCGGTGGTGGTCCACTTCCACGGCAACGCGGAGCAGGTTGGCCACCTGCAATGGCTCGCCGCGGCGTACGCGGAGCGCGGCATCTCGTTCGCCGCCGTCGAGTACCCCGGCTACCCGGGCGCGGCCGGCAGCCCGTCGGAGGAGAGCCTGCTGGCCGCGGCGGTCGCTGCCCTCGAGCACCTCACGAAGGTCGAGCACCTCGCGCCGGAGCGGCTGGTGCTCGTCGGCCAGAGCATCGGCAGCGGCGTGGCGGTGCAGCTGGCGGTGCGCGGGTGGGGCCGCCGGCTGATCCTCCTCACGCCGTACACCTCGCTGCCCGACGTCGGCGCGCGCGCCTTCTCGTGGCTGCCGATCAGGCTGTTGATGCGCGATCGCTTCGACTCGCTCGCCGCCGCGCCGCAGATCAAGGTGCCGACGCTGATCGTCCACGGCACGCGCGATCGGGTGATCCCCTTCGAGCTCGGGGTGCAGCTGAGCACTGCCATCGCCGGCAGCCGGCTCCTCCGCGTCGATGGCGCAGATCACAACGAGCTGTGGGACTCCCCCGCCGTGTACGAGCAGGTGGTCGCCTTCATCACCGGCGCGCGATGAACCGCGTCCGTCGTACAGTGGCTCTGTAGCGGCGTTCCTCCTCGCTCCGGTGTCCTTCGTTTGCCCGCGTCTTCGTCCGATCGAGTCTTCTTCTCGAGCGTCTTCCAGGCGCTTCACGGCGTGGTGAAGCGCGACGACACCGCGCTGCGTGACGAGCTGCGGCGCCTGGGCGTCGATCTCGAGCATCTCCAGGCGGCGTACCCGGCGGCGACGTGGGCAGCGGCGACGGAGCTGGTGGCGTCGCGCCTCTTCCCCGAGCTCGAGCGGCCGGTGGCCATCAGCCGCGTCGGTGAGCAGATCGTCGACGCCTTCGGGCACACGGCGATCGGCGGCGCGCTGGTCGCGCTGCTCAAGGTGCTCGGCCCGGGGCGCGTGGCGGGCCGCGTGAGCCGCTCGTTCCGCTCGGCGAACAACTACGCGGAAGACGTCGTCACCCAGCACGGGCCGCGCGACTACGAGCTGTGGACCAACGAGGTCCACGTGCCGTTCCTCCACCAGGGCGTCATCCGCCGGGCGCTCGAGCTGATCGGCGCGCGCAACTGCACGGTGGAGATCGTCGACCGCGACGCGAAGGGCACCACCTACCGCTGCCGGTGGGACTGACCTACTTCGGCTGGCCCTCGCGCACGCCGATCGCCAGCTGACCGAGGCCGGCGCTCTTGGCGAGCTCCATCACCTCGACCACCTTGCCGTGGGGGACGCCCTCGTCGGCCTGGACGATCACCATCGTGTCGGGGCTCTTCGCCTTCGCGTCGTCGAAGGCCTTCTTGAGCTCGTCGGCGGTCACCACGTCGCCGCCGAGCACCAGCCGCCCGTCCGACAGGATCGCCACCGACATGTCCGTCGCCTGGGCCGCCACGTCGGCCGCGCCGCCCGACGGCAGGTTCACCTTGAGCCCTGCCTTCGCGCCGTTGCCCGCGTTGACGATCACGCTGCTGGTCACCATGAAGATGATCAGCAGCACGAGGAAGATGTCGGTGAGCGGCGTGATGTTGATGTCGTTGAAGCCGGCGCCCTCTTCGATGCCGTCGTCGTCGTGTCGCCCGCTGCCGGGCACCTGTCCCATCGCCATGGCGTCAGCTCGCCGCCGGAGGCTGGGCGTCGGTGGTGGCCGGCAGCTTCCCGTTGGGGGCGGCCTCGCGGAGGAGCTCGACGAACTCCTCGGAGATCAGGCGCAGCTCGGTCGCCAGCCGCGCGATGCGCGCCTGGAAGATGTTGAACAGCACCACCGCCTCGACGGCGACGATGATGCCCACCGCGGTGGCGATGAGCGCCTCGGAGATGCCCGACATCACCGCCGCCGAGCCGCCGGTGCCGCCGGCCTGCACGTCGACGCCGAGATCCTTGAACGAGCGCATGATGCCCCACACCGTGCCGAACAGGCCCACGAAGGGGGCGACCGCGCCGATGGTGCCGAGGATCCACAGGCCGCGGCGCAGCCTCAGCAGCAGCTGCACGCGCTCGCGCTCGACGGCCGCGTCGAGGTTGGGGCCGGTGCTCTTGGTGGCGCGCTCGAACCCGGCGCGGAACAGATCGGCCGAGATCGAGGTCGAGCGGTCGGCGGCCGACCGCGCCGCCGCGATCTCCCCGCGCAGGAGGTGCCGGGCGATGAGCTGACCCAGCTCGCGCGCCTTGCCGCCGACGCCCCACAGGGCGATCAGCCGTTCGATGCCGACGCCGATCGCCAGCACCGAGGCGAGGAGGATGACCACGATGGTGAGACCACCGAGGCGGAGATAGTGGAGCAGCTCGTCGAAGCTCATCGGGAAACCCGCTATTAGCGACAAAGGATGCCCGCCGCCATCGCGCCACAACGCCTGACCTGGCTGTTCATTTCGCTGTCGCTCCTGGCGTGCCCGCGTCGGCCGATCGACTTCGGGCGCGACGGCGAGCCGCGCACCGCCGAGGAGCTCCTCGCGCGGGTGAACTACGCCGAGGCGCAGATCGTCTCGCTCAAGGGTGACGCGCGGCTCGGGGTCGATTCGCCCCAGGGCAAGGGCTCGGTGACCCTCTTCGCCGCGGTGACGCACCCCGCGTACATCCACCTCGAGCAGCTCGACTTCTTCGGTCGGCCGCAGGGGGTGCTGGTCACCGACGGGACGCGCTTCGGCCTCTACAACTCGCAGGACGGCAAGTACTACCGCGGGCCCGCTTCGCCCGCGAACCTCGGGCGCTTCCTCCCGCTCGTCATGCCCCCCGCGGAGCTCGCCAGCGTGCTGCTGGGGCGCGCGCCCCGCATCCCCGTCGACGCGCTCGCGATGCGCTTCGACGATCGGCTCCAGCTCTTCGTGCTCACCATCACGCGCGGCAAGGTGAAGCAGACCCTGCACGTCCAGCCTCCGAGCTACCGCGTGGTGAAGAGCACCGCCGAGAACCTCAACGTCTACGAGCTCGCCTTCGGGGAGCTCTCGCCCTTCGGTGGCGCGACCCTGCCGAAGACGATCAACCTCGACGCGAAGTCGTCGAAGACCGCTCTCGAGCTGGTGTGGAAGGACGTGGCGGTGAACGAGGCGCCCGACATGACGCTCTTCGAGCTCGAGCCGCCCGAGGGCGTGCCGGTCGTCGAGGTCGACGCGAACGGAGACGCGGCGACGCCGGTGGCCCCGTGACGAGGCTCGCGCTGGCGCTCCTCGTCGTCGCCTCCGCCTGCACCTGCAGGACGGGTGGGGCAGGCGATGCGGGGCCCGACGCGGACTGGCTCTCCGGACGACCCGGCGCCGACCGGGGGACCCCGAAGCGCGGCGGCACGCTCGCGGTGCGGCTCCCGCTCGAGCCGAACGGGCTCACCCGGCTGCACGATCGCTTCGCCGAGGGCACGATGGTGCGGATCACCGTCGGGCCGATCTACGAGACGCTGGCGCGCGCCCGCGCGGACCGGCTCGAGCCGCTGCTCGCCGAGCGGTGGGTCGAGAGCGGCGATCACCTCACGCTCACCGTCACGCTGCGCGAAGGCGTGCGCTTCCACGACGGCGCGCTGCTCACCTCGGCAGACGTGAAGGCGACGCTCGCGCTGGTGATGGATCCAGCGAAGGCCACCTCGTCGTTCCGCGCCTCGCTCGAGACCGTCAGCTCCGTCGACGCGCCCGATCCGCGCACGGTGGTGGTGCACTTCTCGCGGCCGTACTTCCTCGCCACCCACACGCTGCTCGCCGCGCTGCCGGTGATGCCCGCGCACGCGCTCCAGGGCGACT
Organism: Myxococcota bacterium; assembly: GCA_049322495.1. Classification (GTDB taxonomy): domain Bacteria; phylum Myxococcota; class Myxococcia; order Myxococcales; family Myxococcaceae; genus Archangium_A. Next base: position 12,164 of record JBMORD010000329.1, read on the forward strand.
TCGACACGCTGCCGATCCACCGCGCGCCGATCGGCACCGGCCCCTTCAAGTTCGAGCGCTGGGAGCCCGGCGTGTCGCTGAGCTACGTCCGCGCCGACGACCGCGCGCACCTCGACCGGGTGATCTTCCGCTTCCTCAAGGACGACGGTGCGGCGCTCCAGGCCTTCGAGAAGGGCGAGCTCGGCCTCTTCGTGCGCGTGCCCCCCGCGAGCTGGCGCGCCCTCGAGACCCAGCCGTGGGCGTGGCGCGACGCGCGCCGCCTGTCCTTCGAGGAGAACGCCTACGCGTGGATCGGCTTCAACCAGCGGCTGCCGCTCTTCCAGGACGTGCGGGTGCGGCGCGCGCTGGCGATGCTCTACCCGGCGGAGCAGATCGAGAAGGTCGTCGATCTCGGCCTCGAGCCGCGCACCACGTGCCCGTACTTCGGGGAGAGCTGCGATCCGACGGTGCGGCCGCTGCCCTTCGACGTCGCCGGCGCGAAGCGGCTGCTGGCCGAGGCGGGCTGGGGCGACTCCGACGGCGACGGCGTGCTCGATCGCGGTGGCGCGCGGCTCTCGTTCTCGTTCCTCGCGGCCGCGCAGAGCCCGAAGATGCAGAAGCTCCTGCCGATCTTCCTCGACACGCTGATGCAGGCGGGCGTCGAGGCGCGCATCGAGTCGGTCGACGTCTCGGCGTACATGAGCCGCGTGCGCGCCCACGACTTCGAGGCGATGGCGCTGAGCTGGTCGAGCGGCGACGCGGTGGTCGACCTGTTCCCCACCTTCCACTCGTCGCAGGCCGCGCAGGGCAACGACTACGTCGGCTACGCGAGCCCGCAGGTCGACGCGCTGCTCGAGCGCATCCGCGGCGAGCTCGACCCCGCGCGCCGCCGGGCGCTCGAGCGCGAGGTGCACCGCCGCCTCTTCGAAGACCAGGCCTACCTCTTCATGGGCCGCCGCCCGTCGCTCGACCTCGCGAGGCGGAACGTCCACGGGCTGGTTCCGGCCAGTGGCTGGTACGATCTGGCCGCCGTGTGGATCGAGGGGTGACGATGCGCCGCTACGTGCTGAGGCGACTGCTCCTGATGGTGCCGACGTTCCTCGGCATCACGGTGCTCACCTTCGCCGTCGCGCAGCTCGCGCCGGGCGATCCGTTCCAGCTCGAGCTCGAGGGCGGCGCCCCCGACGCCACCGCCGTCGCCCGGCAGCGCGCCGCGAGCGGGCTCGACGCACCGATCCCCCTGCAGTTCGCGCGCTGGCTCGGGCGGGTGGTGCAGCTCGACTTCGGGCGCTCGCTCATCGATCAGCGGCCGGTGGGAGAGAAGCTCGCCGAGGCGCTCCCCCGCACCGCGCTCGTGGCAGGGCTCGCGCTGGTGCTCGGCTTCGGGCTGGCGGTGCCGCTCGGGGTGTGGCTGGCGACGAACGCGCGGCGCCGGCGGGCGAGGGTGCTCGAGGCGGTGCTCCTCGCGGCGTGGAGCGTGCCTTCGTTCTGGCTCGCGGTGCTGCTCCTGATGCTCTTCGCCAGCCCCCGCTACCTCGATCTCTTCCCCGCGCAGGGCCTCGCCGACGGCGGCTTCGTGCTCCCGGTGCTGTGCTTGAGCTTCCCCACGCTGGTGGTCGCCACCCGCCAGGTGCGCGCGGCGATGGAGGAGGCGCTCCGTCAGGACTACGTGAAGGCGGCGCGGGCGCGCGGCATCCCCGAGCGGCGCGTGGTCTGGCGGCACGCGCTGCGCAACTCGCTGTTGCCCCTGGTGACGATGCTCGGCCTGCACCTCCCGCACCTCGTCGGCGGGAGCGTGGTGATCGAGCGGATCTTCGGCATCCCCGGGATGGGCCTGCTCGCCTTCGACTCGATCGGCACGCGCGACTACCCGACGGTGATGGGCGTCGCGACGCTGATGGCGCTGGTGACGATGCTCTCGATGCTGCTCGTCGACCTCGCGTACGGCTTCATCGACCCGCGCATCCGGCTGGAGCGGGCAGGGTGAAGACGCTCTGGAGAGATCGCGGCGGGCGCCGCGCGCTCCTGTTCCTCGGGGCGCTGGTGGCGATCGCGCTCGGCGCCGATCTCCTCGCGTCCGATCTCCCGCTCGCGGTGCGGCTCGACGGCACGACGTGGTGGTTGCCCTGCCTGACGCGGCCCGCGGCGCTGCAGGGGCGCGCGCTCGCCGACGCGGAATGGGTGGTGCGCACGCCCATCCCCTGGGGGCCGCTCCAGACCATCGCCGCCACCGGAGAGGATCGGCCGCTCCCTCCCCCGTGGGCGCCCGACGAGCGGCACTGGCTGGGCACCGACGAGCTCGGGCGCGACGTCGCGGCGCGGCTGATCCACGGCGCGCGTGTGAGCCTCTTCGTCGCCTTCTTCACGGTGCTGATCGCCCTCGGCGTCGGCCTCCTGGTCGGCGGCGTCAGCGGCTACCTCGGCGGCGCGGTCGACGCGGTGCTCTCGCGCGTGCTCGAGGTGATGCAGACCTTCCCGCTGGTCTTCTTCCTCCTCGCGGTGCTCGCGCTGGTGCGCGTGCAGTCGCTCTGGCCGCTGGTGCTGGCGCTCGGCCTCACCCGGTGGACCGACGTGGCCCGGCTGGTGCGCGCGGAGGTGCTCTCGCTCTCGACGCGCGAGTTCATCCTCGCCGCCCGCGCCCTCGGCGCCTCGCCGGCGCGCATCATCGTCCGCCACCTGCTCCCCAACGCGCTCGGCCCGGTGCTGGTGGTCGCCACCTTCGGGGTCGGCTCGGCGATCCTCCTCGAGACGGCGCTCTCCTTCCTCGGCATCGGCGTCGCCCCGCCCACGCCTTCGTGGGGCGAGCTGTTGACCGAGGCGCATCGCACCCTTCACCACCCGGGAGCCTGGTGGTTGGCGGTGTTTCCGGGGGCGGCCATCGCCTCGACGGTGCTCGCGGTGAACGCTCTGGGCGAGGCCGTGCGTCGTTCAGTCGACGCGCGCGCCTAAATGGCTAGAATCTTTCGCGCTCATGGCAATCCGACTCGGCGACCTCCTCGTCAAAGCGAAGGTGATCAACGAGAGCCAGCTCAAGGCGGCGCTCGCTGAACAGCAGAAGTGGGGAGGCAAGCTCGGTGAGCTCCTCGTCCGCATGAACTTCCTGACGGAGGACATGCTGGTCAAGGCGCTCAGCAAGCAGATGAACGTGCCCTCGGTGAACCTCGAGTCGATCCAGGGCATCGCGCCGCACGTGAAGTCGAAGGTGCCGCCGGAGGTCGCGCGCGATCTGGTGGCGCTGCCGCTGCAGCTGCGCGACGAGGGCAAGACGCTGGTGGTCGCGATGGCCGAGCCGCAGAACATCAAGCAGCTCGACACGCTCCGCTCGGTGAGCCGCTGCCGCATCAGCGCGCAGCTCGCGGGGCGTCAGGCCATCGCGCGCGCCTTCACCCGCTTCTACGAAGGCGAGGCGGAGCTCGACGACGCGGAGAGCTCCTTCAAGCTCGTCGACTCGCAGGGCCACACGCTCATCAAGAACGCCGACGAGGTGATGACGCGCAAGCCGGCCGCCGCGCCTGCGCCGAAGCCCGCCGCGCCGCCCGCACCCGCGCCCGCACCGCGCACCGCGACCGGCGGCGAGCTGCCCGCGTCGATGGCCAACAAGACGCCGTCGGAGATGCTGCGGGCGATCGAAGAGGCGCAGCGCAAGGAAGTCGCCGCCCTGAAGGGGATAGTCGAGCTCCTGATCGAGAAGGGTGTCTTCTCGCGCGAGGAGTACCTGGCGAAGGTGAAGCGCTGAGCGCGCGATGAAGAAGAAGCTCGGCGAGATCCTCATCTCCTCTGGCGCGGTCAGCACCGCCGACATCGAGGCGGCGCTGTCCGATCAGAGCGCCGGAGAGCCGGCGCGCCTCGGCGATCTCCTCGTCGCGTCGGGGAAGCTCTCGTCGACCGATCTCGCCCGCGCGCTCGCCGAGCAGTACGAGCTGCCGTTCGTCGAGCTTCCTCCGCTGCCCCAGGCGGTGCTCGATCTCGTGCCGCTCGAGCTCCAGCGACAGTTCCGCTTCGTGCCCCTCGAGTCGGACGGCACCGAGCTGTCGATCGCCATGGCCGATCTCACCAACGTCGAGGTGCTGGCGATCCTCGAGCAGCAGTGGACCAGGGTGCACGTCTCGGTCGCGGCGGGGGACGAGATCGACGCCCTGCACAACACCCTCACGGGGATCTTCCAGCCGCCGGTCGTCGACGGCCCGCCGGCGGGCTCGCTGGCTGACGATCTCTTCGGCAGCCTCGACCTCGAGGAACCGGCGCCCGCCGCGCCGCCGCCGCCCGTGCCTTCACCGGTGCCGCAGGTCGCGCCGGTGCCCGCGCCGCGCGCCACCAGCTCTCCGCGCGAGGAGGAGCTGTTCGGCGATCTCAACCTCGAGTCCTCGCGCACCGGGATCGAGGTCCAGTCTGCCGAGGAAGAGGTGCTGGTGCCCGAGCCCCTCGAGCCGGGCGCGCACGTCGACGAGCCCGCGCTCCCGTTGGCGGAGGTGTCCGGCCCGGTCATCGAGGGCGACATCGCCGAGGCGTCGGGCCCGATGCCGGCACTCTCCGAGCCGTCGGGGCCGATCCTCGTCGCGGCCGACGAGGTGCACTCCGGCCCCGTCATCGAGGGCCTGCACGAGGGCACGGGCCCGCTCCTCGACATGCTCGCCGACTCGGGTGGCACCGGCCCGGTCGTCGACACGCCCTTCTTCCGCGACTCTTCGGCGGTCGACGTCGTGCCTCCGCTGGCCGACGTGCCCTTCTCCAGCCCGAGCTCTCTGGCGGCGGTCGCCATCGCGCCTCCGCCGTCCACCGCGCCCGCGGCCGACGTGGTTCCGCCCCTCGCCACGCCCGCGGAGGCGTTGCCGGACTGGCTGCGCGGAGGCTCGGACAGCCCCGTGCCGAGCGTCGGTGCGGCGCCGGTGGCCGACGAGCCCGGGCAGTGGACCGGCGCGCTCGATCACCTCGCGCCGTCGAAGCTCGTGGTCGGGGTGACGAAGGCGCTCCTCGCGCGCGGCCTGGTGACGGAGGCGGAGATCCTGGCGGCGCTGGGTCAGAAGAAGTGAACCTCCAGGTCGAGGCGCTGCGCGTCGAGCTCGGGGGGACCACCCTCGTGGAGGACTTCTCCCTGACGCTCGTGCCCGGGCGCGTGCATGCGGTGGTGGGCGAGTCGGGGAGCGGAAAGACCCTCTCGGCGCTCGCGGTGATGGGGCTGCTCCCCGAGGGGGTGAGCTCGACGGCGCGCACGCGGCTCGACGCGAAGTGCGCGATGGTGCTCCAGGAACCGCTGAGCGCGCTCAACCCGGTGATGCGCATCGGCGCGCAGCTCGAGGAGACGCTGGTGGTGCACGGCGATCGCGCCGCCCGCGCGGTGGAGCTGCTCGCCGAGGTCGGGCTCCCCGAGCCGGCCGCGCGGCTCGAGCTGTACCCGCATCAGCTCTCGGGCGGCCAGCGGCAGCGGGTGTCGATCGCCTGCGCGCTCGCGGCGTCGCCGCAGGTGCTGATCGCCGACGAGCCCACGACCGCGCTCGACGCCTCGGTGCGCGGGGTGATCCTCTCGCTGCTGCGCCGGCTCGCGCGCGAGCGCGGCGTGGCGGTGTGGCTCATCACGCACGATCTCCTCTCGGTGCGCGAGGCGAGCGACGACGTCACCGTGATGTACGCCGGCCGCGTGGTCGAGGCGGCGCCCACCCAGACCCTCCTCTCCGCGCCGCGGCACCCGTACACCCGCGCGCTGTGGGCCTCGAACCCGGCGGGGGCGCGCCGCGGCGAGCCGTTGCCCTCGCTCCCCGGCGCCGTGCCGCTCGCGAGCGAGCGCATCGGCGGGTGCCGCTTCCACCCGCGCTGCCCGAAGGCGATCGCGCGCTGTGCCAGCGAGCGGCCCGAGCTGCGCGGCGGCGTCGCGTGTCACCTCGCTGAAGAGGCCACGCGATGACGCTCCTCACAGCGCGAGACGTGCGCGTGCAGTACCGCGTCGGGGGGCGGGTGTTCGACGCGGTGCGTGGCGTCACCTTCGAGCTCTCGCGCGGCGAGCGCCTCGGCCTCATCGGCGAGTCGGGCAGCGGCAAGTCTTCGCTCGCGCGCGCGCTGCTCGGCCTCGAGCCGCTCGCCGGTGGAGACGTGCGCTTCGATGGCCACCCGATGCACGGCGCGACCCGGGCGCTCCGCCGGCGCTTCCAGCCGGTGTTCCAGGACGTGGGGGCGGCGCTCGACCCGCGCTCCCGCATTCGCGACGTGCTCGCCGAGCCGTTCGAGATCCACGCGGTGCCGTTCGACGAGGCCCGCCTCGCGCAGCTGCTGGAGCGCGTGCAGCTGAGCGCCGAGCTCCTCGGGCGCGTGCCGCGGGAGCTGTCGGTCGGCCAGCGCCAGCGGGTCAACCTCGCGCGCGCGCTCGCGCTCGAGCCGGAGCTGCTGCTCCTCGACGAGCCGGTGTCGGCGCTCGACGTGAGCGTGCAGGCGCAGGTGCTGAACCTGCTCCGCGCGCTCCCGGCGTCGATGCTCGTCATCACGCACGATCTCGACGTCGTCGCGCACCTCTGCGCCCGCGTGCTCGTGCTCTACGCCGGGCGCGTCGTCGAGCAGGGCCCGGTGGAGGCGATCCTCGAGCGGCCCCGTCACCCGTACACGAAGCTCCTCGTCGCGAGCCGCGCGCGGCTGGTGGAAGGGAAGGGCGAGCCCCCATCGAGTTTCACCCGGGGGGCCGGCTGCGCCTTCGCGCCGCGCTGCCCGGTGGCGCTCGAGCGCTGTCACCGCGAGGAGCCGACGCTGCCCGCCACCGCGCACGGCTGCGCGTGCTTCGTCGAGGGGAGCTGACGTGTACTGGCTGAGCCACCACCCGCCCGACGAGCTCGATCGCTGCTACCGCTTCGGGCGCGTGCACGTCTGCGCGCGGTGCCTCGGCACCTACCCGGTGATGCTCGCGGGCATCGTCGCCCAGTTCGCGCTCCGCGCCCCGTTGACGCACCCGCTCGACGTCGCGGGCTCGGTCGGTCTGCTGCTGCCGGCGACGCTCGACTGGGCGTACGGCCGCTTCTTCCCGCACCGGTTCCCCAACCTCTGGCGCACCTTCACCGGCGCGCTGCTGGGATTGGGGCTGGCCCGCTCGATGTTCATTCACCTCCAGCGGCCCTTCCCCGCAGCGCTCCTGGCGCAGGCCCTGGTGGTGACAGCGGTCGGTTTGCCTGTCATTTTCGCGAGTTATCGGCGAAACCGCCGACGGTAGATCACTGCCGCGCCCCATTCGTTGAATGGGTACGACAGAACGAGGACTCGGTTGGGACCTGCGACTTCGGACGAGCAACTGATGCTCGCTTTCAAGTCCGGTGACGCTCGGGCGTTTGCAACGCTCGTCCAGCGCCATCGGGGGCCGGTCTACAACTTCATCCTCCGGTACGTCGGTCATCGGCAACGGGCCGAAGACGTGTTGCAGGAGACCTGGCTCAAGGTGGTGAGGAACAGCAGCGAGTGGCAGCCGAAGGCCCGGTTCACCACCTGGGTCTATACGATCGCGAGGAACCTCTGCGTGGACAGCGCGCGAAAGGAGAGCTTCCGCAAGGCCGACTCGCTCGACGCGCCGGCGTCGCACGAGGACCCCGACGGGCGCTCGGTGGGCGAGCTGGTGGCGGACGAGGCGGGCCCGACCCCCGATCGCGCCGCGCACAACGTGAGGGTGCGCCCGCTGATCGAGCAGGCGCTGCAGAGCCTGCCGGCGGAGCAGCGTGAAGTCTTCCTGCTCCGCGAGTACCAGGGGATCGGGTTCAAGGAGATCGCGGAGGTCACCGGCGTCAACGAGAACACGGTGAAGAGTCGCATGCGGTACGCGCTCGAAGGGCTGCGCAAGCGGCTCGGCGAGCTCGGGGTCGATGGAGAGTTGATCGGCGCAGAAGGAAGGACAGTGGCCTGACGTCATGAAGAACGCGGTGCACCAGTACGAGGACAAGCTCCTCGAGTTCGCCTACGGCGAGCTTCCACAGCACGAGGCCGACGCGGTCGACGCCCACGTGCGTGGGTGCGCGCGGTGCAGCCAGGCGCTCGCCGAGATCCGCGGCGTGCGCGCGACGATGGCCCAGCTCCCGCTGCAGGCCGCGCCCGACGCCGGCCTCGAGTCGCTCCTCGCCTACGCCGAGCAGGCCGCGAAGCGGAACGCCGCCGCGCAGGTGAAGCCCTCGCTCATCAAGCGCTTCCTCATGCCGCTGGCCTCGGTGATGGCGCTGGTCACCGTGGGCGTCGTCGCCTTCCGCGCCAATCAGGAGGTCGATCTGTCCGCGGCCTCGGTCGCCGCCGAGAAGAAGGCTGACGAGTACGAGCGCGCGCGGGCGGAACAGAAGGCGCCTGCGCCCATGCCGGTGACCGCGGTCGCCGAGGCCGAAGCGCCGGCGCCTGCGCCGACCGAGCTGGCCGCCGCGCAGCCCTTCGACGGCGACCGCGCGCGGAACCAGCAGGCCGAGGCCGACGAGGGCTCGAACAAGCGCGGCGGCAAGCTCGACGAGCTGGCGAAGACCGAGTCGAAGCCTGCGCCCGAGTCGGTGACGCGCCGGACGGTGGCGAAGGCGAAGGCGGCTCCGACCAACGAGCCCCAGGTGCAGGACTGGTCGAACGCCGCGCAGCGAGGAGGCGGCCTCCGCGACAACGCGACCGACGGCAAGGGCGCGAAGGACACGCAGGAGAAGCGCGCCGAGGTGCCCGCGGACGACGTGCCCGCTCAGAAGGAGCTCGCCCAGCGCCCCGCCGAGCCGAAGGCCGACCCTCAGAAGAACACCGACAAGGCGATCTTCGGGCTCGGGACCGGCACGTCGGGCCCTGGCGCGGCGCAGGGCGCGATCGGCGGCAGCGTCTCGACGGGCGAGTCCTCACTGGACACCAGGAAGCGCGCGAAGAGCGAGGAGTCGACGAAGGTGGTCGCGCAGCCCTCCGCGCCGCCCGCCTCGGCGCCGGTCGCGTCGACGCCTCCGCCTCCGCCTGCGAAGACGCCCGCGGTGCGCAGCAGCCTGTCGGTCGGTCTCGGGCGCGGCGGCGCGAGCAGCTCCGTCGTGGTCGAAGAAGAGAGCGTCGCGACCGGTGACTCGCTGCGCGCCGACAGCGACGCCAACTACGACCGTCGCCGGCAGCAGGCGACGATCACCCAGGCGCTCGAGTCGGCGCGGGTGGCCTCGAACGAGGGTGATCGCCGCACCGAGATCAAGCTGCTGCTCGAGGTGATGAAGAACGGCCCGACCGGCTACGCGAAGGTCGAGGCGCTCAAGCGGCTGTGCGACGCCTTCGAGGCGCTGGGCGAGGCCGACCGCGGCGACCGCTACTGCGATCAGCTCCTCTCGGAGTTCCCCAACACCGCCGCCGCTCAGGCGGTGACCCAGCGACGCAACGCCGTCCAGCGCGCCGCGCCCCGGCCCGCCGCCGAGCGCAAGAAGGCCGCCGAGCCGCAGCGGCAGTACGACGAGTCGCGTGAGTCTCAGCAGAAGCAGTCGGTGCCGGCGCAGGCCTACTGAGCCGGGCGGGTGACACCTTCACGCCGCGCGCAACCTGCGCCTGCGTCCGTGCGACAATGCGCGACGGTGCACACGCGCAGACGCCAGCGGCGAACCGGTCAGGCCATGCTCGAGTACTCGATGATCAACTGGCTGATCATCGTGGCGCTCGTGCTCAGCGCGACGGTCCGCATCATCCCCGGGCCGGCCACCTCGACCTCGGCCGCCCGCCCGCCGATGAGCCTCATCGAGCTGTTCCTGTACGCCTTCCAGGTGCACTACGACACCTACCTCTACTCGCTGAGCCTTCCTTTCCTCTGAACCGTACGCATTGCACGGTTCCTCCGGTGGGGCTGGCTCTGCTAGCATCCGTCGAACTTTTCGCGGTTTTTTGCTTACGCACGGCAGTTTGTCGGATGCCTCTGGAGACCGGTTCATGCTCAAGGGAAAAGCCCCTCTCATCGTCGCGGTGGTCCTCTTCGTCGTCGGCTTCCTGGTGGCGTGGTCGGCCATCGAGAAGAAGCGCAACGACGTGCGCAAGGGCTGGAACCTCGTGCCGGTGGTCGTCGCGGCGGTCGACATCTCCGAAGGCACGGTGGTGACGATGGAGATGATCAGCCAGCGTTCCATCCCCGAGCAGTTCGTCACCTCGTCGGTCGTGAAGCCCGACTCGGCGAGCTACATCGTCAACCAGAAGGTGCTCGTCGCGCTGCAGGCCGGTGACCCGCTGCTGTGGAGCCAGTTCGAGACCACCAAGGCGGCCGAGCGCCTGTCCACCAAGGTGCAGAAGAAGGCGCGCGCGATCACCATCGAGGCCAAGTCGACCACCGCGGTCGGTGGCTGGGTGCGCCCCAACGATCACGTCGACATCATCGGCACCTTCAAGGACCCCGCGACCAACGAGCAGGTCGCGGTGACGCTCCTGCAGAACGTGATCATCCTCGCCACGGGCAAGATCACCGGCACCACCAACATCAACCTCATCCCCGAGAACGAGCGCTCCTACGGCCACGTCTCGCTGCTCGTCATCCCCGAGGAGGCGGAGATCCTCGTGCTCGCGCAGGAGCTCGGCAACCTCACGCTCTCGCTGCGCAACGAAGAGGACATCGACGTGCTCGAGGAGCGCGGCCGCGCGACGATCAACACGCTGCTGTCGGGCGAGCGCACCAAGGTGCTGCAGCTCAAGCGCTTCAACACCATCCAGGTCATCCGCGGCTCGGCGGCGTCCGACGCGCGCGGCGACGCCCACGCCGAGTGAGCTGAAGGAGGGTCGCCCCCACCATGTTCGCGGCCATCGCCAGTCTGCTCCTCGCGGGCAGCATGTTCTTCCTCTCGCTCGTCGTGATGGGCGTGCTGGGGAAGGCGTACGAGCAGTACCAGGAGCGCTACATCGTCAAGTCGATGAACGACTTGAGCGACATGTTCCTGTTCATCGATCCGCGCCAGATGCTGGTGCTCAACATCGCGTCGATGATCATCCTCGGCGGGTTCTCGTACCTCCTGATCAACCCGCTGGTCGCCATCGGCGCCTTCATCTTCGGCTTCTTCCTGCCGATGATGCTGGTGAAGCACTACCGCAAGAAGCGCATCAAGAAGTTCAACACCCAGCTCGTCGACGCGCTCCAGGCGATGGCCAACGCCTTCAAGGCCGGCCTCACCTTCCAGCAGTCGATCGAGCAGGTCTCGAAGGACGCCATGCCGCCGCTCCAACAGGAGTTCGGCCTCTTCGTGAAGGAGGCCAAGCTCGGCGTGCCGCTGGAGGAGGCGCTCAACAACATGGCCAAGCGGGTGGGGAGCGACGACCTCGAGCTGGTGGCGACCGCGACCAACATCTCGCGCCAGCTCGGCGGCAACATGGCCGAGATGTACGAGACGCTCTCGACCACCATCCGCGAGCGGTTCCGCCTCGAGGGCAAGATCGACGCGCTCACCGCGCAGGGCAAGCTGCAGGGCTGGGTGGTGTCGGCGATGCCGCTCATCCTCGGCGTGGTGCTCAACTACATGCGCCCCGACCTCATGCAGCCGATGCTCGATCACATCTTCGGCTACGTGCTCGTCGCGGCGATCATGCTCATGGAGATCATGGGCGTGCTCCTCATCCGCCGCATCACCAACATCGACATCTGAGGCCCGCGGGACATGCCTGAACTGGTCACGATCTTGATGGGGTTCGCCGCGGTGCTCTTCGCGGGCGCGCTCGGCATGGTGGGCCTCGGCGTGTCGAACGTCGTCGCCCCGTTCCTCATCGAGGTGAAGGAAGAGTCTGCCGGCGGCATGCAGGGCGCCGGCTCGGTGGTGGTGCGCAAGCTGGGCGTGATGAACCGCCGCATCATGTGGCCCGGCTACGAAGACAAGATGCGCCGCAGCCTCATCAAGGCCGGCGAGCCGAAGACCTACAAGCCCGAAGACATCATGGCGCTGCAGGAGATCGGCTTCGTCATCGGCCTGGTGTTCGGCCTGGTGCTGATGAACGCCATCGACTTCAACCTCGCGTGGTCGCTGGTGGTGGCGCTGATCGGCCTCTTCTACCCGCTGATCTGGGTCAACGATCAGGTCAGCAAGCGCCACCTGCAGATCAGCCGCGCGCTGCCGTTCAACCTCGACCTCCTCACGCTGTCGGTCGAGGCCGGCCTCGACTTCACCGCCGCGCTGGCGAAGGTGGTCGAGAAGGGCAAGTCGGGCCCGCTGCGCGAGGAGCTGGCGCTGGTGCTCAAGCAGCTCAAGATGGGTAAGACGCGCGAAGAGGCGCTCAAGTCGATGATCGCCCGCGTCGATCTCCCCGCGCTCAGCCAGTTCGTCACCGCGCTGATCCAGGCCGACAAGATGGGCACCTCGCTCGGCAAGGTGCTGCGCATTCAGTCGACGCAGCTGCGCATCGAGCGTACCCAGCGCGCCGAGAAGCTCGCCAACGAGGCGCCGGTGAAGATGCTCTTCCCGCTCATCGCCTGCATCTTCCCCACGGTCTTCATGGTCCTCTTCGGGCCGATCGTCTTCGTGTTCATGTTCGGAAACGTCACGGGCTAAGCCATGCCTCCTCCTCCGTCTGGAAAGCAGCCACCTCCTCGCCGCGCGACGGGCGCCGCACCCCAACGCCCGCCGAGCGGAGGCGCCGCGCCCGTGCGCCGCGCGCCTGCCCGCCCCAGGGCGGCGCAGCAGGGGGCGAAGCTCGTCGCCCAGACCGGTCCCGCGTCGGGCCAGGAGTTCGCGCTCGAGGGCGACGAGCTGGTCATCGGTCGCGCCGCCGACAACCCGGTGTCGATCCCCGACACCTCGGTGAGCCGCAAGCACGCGCTGGTGCGCAACACCGGCAGCGGCTGGGCGGTGAGCGATCTCGGCTCCGGCAACGGCACCCTGCTCAACGGCGAGGCGGTCGCCGACGAGACGCCGCTCAACGACGGCGACGTGATCACCCTCGGCGACACCGAGCTCCGCTTCTCGGGCCCGGGCGGCGCGGGCGCGGCAGACGCTGACGAGGCGCCCGCCGCGGCCCCCGCACGCCGGCCACCGGTGCGCACCGCGCGCACGGGGGGAGGCGCGATCGAGCGCTCGACGGGCCGCGGTCGCCCGGTGCGCACCTCGCGCATGGCGGAGGATCCCGAGGAGGCGAAGAAGAAGCGCCGCAAGCTCTTCGTGATCGTCGGCGGCTCGCTGGTGGTGCTGATGGCGCTGGCGGTGGGCTGGAAGGCCATCGACAACAAGCGCCAGGCGCAGCTCCGCCTCGAGCGCCTCGCCGGCCAGGAGCACCAGGCCGCGATGTCCACCATGCTCAAGGACGCGAAGAACCTCGTGCGCCAGGGCAAGTGGACGGAGGCGAAGGCCAGGCTCGAGGAGATCCAGGCGGAGGATCCCGACTATGAGGCGCGCCAGGTCGAGAACTACCTGAAGGTCGCCGACGCGGAGATCCCCAACCAGACGCTGCTCGCCGAGGCCAACGAGGCGATCGCGAAGGGCGAGATCGGCAAGGCCCACACCGCGCTGTCGAAGATCAAGACCACCACCCAGGAAGGCGCCGTGCGCGCCGCGCGGGAGGCCCTCGACGCGAAGATCACCGAGAAGCTCGTGGAGGCGCGCGCGCTCATCTCGTCGCAGGGCGACCTCGCGAAGATGGAGCAGGTCAAGGCGATCTGCGACGACATCCTCGTCGCGCGCCCCGACGATCGCGAAGCGGCGGAGCTGAAGAAGGCCGCCGAGACCGCCATCTACCGCATCAAGAACCCCAGCGTGGCGCCGCCGCCGCCCGACACGCCGTGGCTCGAGGTGCAGCAGCGCTACAAGAGCGGCGACTCGTCGGGCGCGCTCTCGCTCGCGCAGGCCTGCGCCAACAAGCACGCCCAGTGCCGTCAGCTCGAGACGAGCATCAAGGAGTTCGAGACCAAGTCCCGACGCCTCGAGGATCTCAACGAGAACGACCTCATCGCGCTGTACGAGCTCGACAAGAAGATCGCCGGAGGCACCTCGAGCGAGCAGTCGCGCCCGCTGCGCACCCAGCTGGTGTCGAAGCTCTTCGTGAAGGCGAGCCAGGCGAAGACCACCGGCAACTGGAGCCGCGCCATCGAGTACGCCCGCCGCGTCCTCCAGGCCGATCCCGGCCACGTCGGCGCGCAGGCGCTGGTGTCCGACGCGCGCAAGCAGGCCTACGACGTCTACATGCGCGGCTATCAGCTCCGCGAGTCGAGCCCCGACGAGGCGATCGCCCTGTTCAAGGAAGTGATGAACATGACGCCGCCCGACGACGAGAACCACCAGAAGGCGAAGTCGCGCATCAACGAGCTGCAGAAGTGAAGCAGGGCGATCTCTTCGGGGCGCTGCCTCCTCCCGCGAAGGCGGAGGCGAAGCCTGCCGAGGTGAAGCAGGCGGAGTCGAAGCCGGCCGCGCCGAAGGCGGAGGTCAGGCCGCCCGCTCCGCCACCCGCACCGCCGAGACCGCCCCCCGCGCCTCCCGTCACCGCGGAGCCGAAGACCCCCGCCTGGCGGCGGCCCGCGGAGCCCCGGCCCGAGCCGAAGGTCCTCACCGTGTCGCAGCTGACGCGTCAGGTGAAGGACGCGCTCGAGCCCCAGTTCACGCGCGTGCTGGTGCGCGGTGAGATCTCCAACTTCCGCGGGGTCAACGCGCGCGGGCACTTCTTCTTCGCGCTCAAGGACGCGCGCTCGTCGATCGACGTGAAGCTGTGGGCCACCACCGCGCAGCGCCTCAAGTTCCAGCTGCGCGAGGGGCTCTCGGTGGTGGTCGAGGGCAACCTCGACGTCTACGAGCCGCAGGGGCGGTACAGCCTGATCATCGAGCGGCTCGAGCCGGAGGGCGTCGGTGCGCAGGCGCTCGCCTTCGAGCAGCTCAAGCAGAAGCTGCTGGCCGAGGGGCTGATCGGCGATCGTCGGGTGCGCCGGCCGCTCCCGTTCCTCCCGCAACGCATCGGCGTGGTGACCAGCGTCACCGGCGCGGCGCTGCGCGACTTCCTCAAGGTGCTCCACCGGCGCCACCCGCGGCTCGCGGTGCTCGTCGCCGACGCGCGCGTGCAGGGCGACGGCGCGGTCTTCGAGCTCCGGCGCGCCCTGCGGTGGATGAACCGCGCGAACGTCGACGTGATCGTCGTCACCCGCGGCGGCGGCAGCGCGGACGATCTCTCGACCTTCAACGAGGAGCCGGTGGTGCGCGCGCTGGCGGAGTGCCGCGTGCCGGTGGTCTCTGCGGTGGGGCACGAGATCGACACCACGCTGTGCGATCTCGTCGCCGACGTGCGCGCGCCCACCCCGAGCGCCGCCGCCGAGCTGCTCGCGCCGCAGCTCACCGATCTCGAGGCCCAGCTCGCCACCATGCGCGCGCGGCTGCAGCGCGCGATGGAGAAGGCGCTGGTGCACGAGCGCTCCGAGCTCCGCGCGCTCCGCGCCGCGCTGGGGGAGCCGCGTCGCGAGCTCGCGAGCCAGCGCCTGGTCCTCGCCAACGCCGCCGAGCGGCTCTCCACCGCGCTCCGCCGGCGCGCGCGCAGCGAAGGGCAGGCGCTCCGCGAGCTGTCGCAGCGTCTTCAGGCGGTCCGCCCGCAGGCCCTGCTCCGGCAGCGGCGCGGTGAGCTCGCGCAGGCGAAGGCCGCGCTCGTGTCGCTGACCCAGCGGCGGCTGCGCGGAGATCGTGAGCGCGCGGCGCGGTGGTCGCGCGAGCGCCTGTCGGCGGCCACCGCCCGGCGCCTCAAGCACGAGGGCGCCGCGCTCCGGGAGCTCGCGGCCCGGCTCCAGCGCTCGCGTCCCCAGGCGGCGCTCCAGGCGCGTCGCGCCGAGCTCGCCTCGAGCCGCAACACGCTCGCCACGCTCGCGCGCCGACGGGTGCGCGGTGAACACGAGCGCTTCTCGCGGCTCGCGCGGGAGCTCGAGCGCCACTCGCCGCGCCCGCTCCTGCGCCAGCAGCGGCAGCTCCTCGAGCGCCAGCGCGAGCGCCTCGAGGCCGCGCTCCGGGCGCGGCTCGCGCGCGAGGCAGATCGCTTCGGCGCGCTCGAGCGCCAGCTCGACGCGTACAGCCCGCTCAAGGTGCTCGGCCGCGGCTACGCGCTCGCCCGCGATGCGCAGGGGCGGGTGGTGCGCCGCGCAGACCAGGCCCGGGTCGGCGAGCAGCTCTCGCTCCGGCTCGGCGCCGGGGAGCTCGAGGTGCAGGTCACGAAGGTGAAGCCGGCCTGAGGTCGGCGTGTTACGGAGGCCCCGTGGCTACGAAGGACAAGAACCCGGCGCGTGGACAGTACGGAGAGGTGGTCTCGCGGCTCCAGCAGATCGTCGAGGCCCTCGAGGGCGGCGAGCTGTCGCTGGAGGACTCGCTGGAGCGCTTTCAGGAGGGCGTCGGCCTGGTGAAGCAGGGCGAGGCGATCCTCAACGACGCCGAGAAGCGCATCGAGCAGCTGCTGTCCGAAGACGGCCGCACCGCGCCGCTCAAGGTGAGCGAGACGCCGGCCGAGCCGCCGCGCCAGGCGCCTCCGCCGCCGCCGAAGAAGGCGCCGCCGCCTCCGCCGGCGGAAGACGACGACGTTCCGTTCTGAAGCTGGAGTCTCCGATGTCCCTGTTCTCGCTCGACGCCTGGCTCCCCGCGCAGCAGCAGCGGGTCGAGTCGCTCCTCGCTGCTCGCATGGAGGCGATCTCCGCGCGCACGCCCCCGCGGCTCGCCGAGGCGATGCGCTACTCGCTGCTCGACGGCGGCAAGCGCCTGCGCCCGGTGCTGTGCCTCGCCTTCGCCGACACCGTGGCGCGCGCGTCGCACGGCGGGGGCGCGCCGGCCGACGATGCCGCGTGCGCGCTGGAGTGCATCCACACCTACTCCCTGATCCACGACGATCTCCCGGCGATGGACGACGACGATCTCCGCCGCGGCCGGCCGACGAACCACAAGGTGTTCGGTGAGGCGATGGCCATCCTCGCGGGAGACGCGCTGCTGACCGACGCCTTCTCGCTGCTCGCCACCGGGCCGGCAGCCGAGTGGGCTGTGCGCGGCCGCCTCGCGTCGGAGCTGGCCCTCGCCGCCGGAGCCGGGGGCATGGTGGGCGGGCAGGTGCTCGACATCGCCGAGGATCGCCCGGCGGAGCTGGCGTACCTGCAGCGCCTCCACCGGATGAAGACCGGCGCGCTGATCAAGGCCGCGTGCCGCATGGGCGCGATCGCCGGAGGCGGCGACGAGCAGGCGATCGCCGCCGCGGACGTCTACGGCGACGCGGTGGGGCTCGCCTTCCAGATCGCCGACGACGTGCTCGACGTCACCGCGAGCGCCGAGGCGATGGGCAAGCCGACCGGCGCCGACGCCGCGGCCGGGCGCCACACGTTCCCCGCGGTGGTCGGCCTCGAGCGCTCGCGCCAGATGGCGGCCGAGTTCGTCGCGCGCGCGACCGCGGCGGTCCGCCCGCTCGAAGGGGAAGACGGTCCGCTCGCGGCCCTGGCGCGCTTCTCCATCGAGCGGAAGAGCTGACGTGCCGGTCGACTCGCCGAAGGAGCTCCGCGCCCTCGAGCCCGCTCAGCTTCCTGAGGTGTGCGCCGAGCTCCGTCGCGAGATCATCGAGGCGTGCGGGCGTGTCGGCGGGCACCTCGGCGCGTCGCTCGGCTCCGTGGAGCTGATCGTCGCGCTCCACCGCGTGTTCCGCTCACCCGTCGACCGGCTGGTGTTCGACGTGGGCCATCAGGCCTATGCGCACAAGCTGCTGACCGGCCGGCGCGCGCGCTTCGGCACGCTCCGTCAGCCCGAGGGCATCGCGCCCTTCCTCGACCCGACCGAGAGCGAGCACGACGCCTTCGCCGCCGGCCACGCCTCGACCGCGCTCTCGGCGGCGCTGGGGCTGCTCACCGCGAAGCGCGCTCAGGGCCAGCCCGGCGACGTGGTGGCGATCGTCGGCGACGGCGCGCTCACCGGCGGGCTCACCTTCGAGGCGCTCAACAACGCCGGGGCGTCGGGGCTGCCGATCAAGCTGGTGCTCAACGACAACGGCATGAGCATCTCGCCGAACGTCGGCGCCGTGGAGCGGCTGCTGCGGGAGGACGCGCGCCCGTTCTTCGAGTCGCTCGGCTTCGTCTACCTCGGGCCCGTCGACGGGCATGAGCTCGGCGCGCTCGACGAGGCGCTCTCGGCCGCGCGCCGGTGCGCCAAGCCGGTGGTGGTGCACGCCCGCACGCAGAAGGGCCGCGGCTTCGAGCCCGCGGAGCTCGATCCGCACACGCGCGGGCACGCGATGGGGCCGTGGGAGCTGCGGGACGGGAAGCTGGTGCGCTCGCGCCACGGGCTGCGCACCTGGAGCGAGGCCTTCGCGGCGGCGCTCGAGGCGCGCATGGCCGAAGACGAGCGCGTGCACGTGATCACCCCGGCGATGCTCGAGGGGAGCGCGCTCACCGGGCTCGCCGCGCGGTTCCCCGACCGCGTGCACGACGTCGGCATCGCGGAGGCGCACGCGGTCACCTTCGCGGCGGGCCTCGCGCACGGCGGCCTGCGCCCGGTGGTCTGCCTGTACTCGACCTTCCTCCAGCGGGCGTTCGATCAGATCGTCCACGACGTCGCGCTCACCTCGCTGCCGGTGGTCTTCGCGGTCGATCGCGCCGGCCTGGTGGGCGCTGACGGCGCGACGCACCAGGGCGCGTTCGATCTCGCGATCCTCCGGCCGATCCCCGGGATGGCGATCCACGCGCCGGTGTGGGCGGAAGACGTGCCCGAGCTGCTCTCACGCGCGCTCAGCCGCCGCGGACCGACGGCGATCCGCTTCCCGCGCGGCACGCTGCCGGCTGGCCTGCCGACGGGCCCCGCGGGTGTCCGCTGGCTCCAGGGCGACGGCGCGGCCGACGTGCAGCTCGTCTCGCTCGGGCACCTCACGCACGCGGCGCTCGAGGCGGCGCGCGGCACGCCCTGGGCGGTGGTCGACGTCGGCGGGCTGCCCCTCGACGAGCGGCTGATCGGCGAGCTCGCGCGGGCGAAGCTCGTCGTCACCGTCGAAGAAGGCACCATGCACGGCGGCCTCGGCAGCGCGGTGCTCGAGGCGCTGGCGCCGTCGCCGTCGCGTCCGCGGCTGCGCGTGCTCGGGCTGCCGGACCGCTTCATCCGCCACGGAGAGGCACGGGCGCAGCGCGCCGCCCTCGGTCTCGACGCGGAGGGCATCCGCCGCGCGGTCGGGGAGCTCCTGCCATGAAGAAGGAGCGGCTCGACGTGCTGCTCCACGAGCGCGGGCTGGCCGAGTCGCGCACGCGCGCGCAGGCGTTGATCCTCGCGGGGCAGGTGGTGGTGAACGATCAGCGCGTCGACAAGCCGGGCACCCGCGTGCCGATCGACGCCGAGCTCCGGCTCAAGGGTGAGGTGCTGCCGTACGTCTCGCGCGGCGGTCTCAAGCTGAAGGGCGCCATCGACGCCTTCTCGCTCGAGGTACGCGGCGCGATCTGCGCCGACATCGGCGCCAGCACCGGCGGCTTCACCGACTGCCTCCTCCAGGAGGGCGCCAGCCGGGTGCACGCCATCGACGTCGGGTACGGGCAGCTCCACGAGAAGCTCCGGAAGGACCCGCGCGTCATCAGCCGCGAGCGCGTCAACGCGCGCCACCTCACCGACGACGAGCTGCCCGAGCCGGTGCAGGTGATCGTCATCGACGTGAGCTTCATCTCGCTCGAGCTGGTGCTGCCGCCGGTGCTGCCGAAGTTGACGCGGGGCGGGGTGCTGATCGCGCTGGTCAAGCCGCAGTTCGAGGTCGGCCCCGCGCACATCGACAAGGGCGGCGTGGTGCGAGACCCGATCGCCCGTCAGGGGGCCATCGACCGCATCCGCGCCTTCGTGAAGGCGCAGGGGCTCACGGAGCTGGGGGTGATCGACTCTCCGGTGCACGGCCCGGCGGGGAACGTCGAGGCGCTGCTCGTCGCCCGCCGGCCGTGAGTCGGTTCAGGGCAGCGGGGTGGCGCCGCGCGCGGTGCGGTACTGGCTGAGCGTCAGGGGCTTGATGAGATCGTTGCCCACCCGCAGCCAGGACTGGCCACCGCTGTCGACGCCGATGTGCATCGCGTTGCCCGGCGTCTCGCCCGAGCCCCAGTTGAGGCGCCACAGCTCGCCGCTCTGGGGAGAGTCGACGGCGATGATCTCCGTCGCGAAGGACGGGTTCGAGCCGAGGTTCGGGCCCGCCAGCACGTAGAAGTCGGCGTCGCTGCCCGACTGCACGCCCACCACCATCTGGCTGCCCGAGGGGCGAAGGGGCTGCTCGCCGAGGTTGATGATCGCCCCGGTCTGCGCGTCGAGGAAGTACACGCTGAACGGGCCGACGACCGCGTAGCGGTTGCCGTTCGAGAACGGCGTCACCATGCGCAGCATCCCCGGGAGGTTGCGCGTCGCCCACCGCCGGCCTCCGCCCACCTCGCACAGCGTGGGGCCGGTGGAGCACGAGAGGATCACCGTGTTGGTGATCTGCTGCGTGTCGGTCAGGTAGCTCGGGAACACGAAGGTGCTGCCGTTCGCGGTGAAGAAGCCCTGGGGGATGATCGGCTCGCTCAGCTCGTTGAGCGGGTACTGCTGCCGCATGATCGGCGCAGGCTCGTTGTTCACCACCGCGTTGCGCAGCGCGCCGGTGTTGAGATCGTACTGGTAGGGCACGAAGTCGGCGTACCGGTTGCCGGCGCCCATGTTGAAGATCCACGCCATCACCCACACCGAGCTGCCGAGCCCCTCGTCGACGAGCGGATCGGCGTTGACGATGCCTCCCGCGGGGAAGGAGCCGATGTTGCTCGCGACCGGCGTCGACCAGTCGTTGCTGGTGCTGGTCGTCGGCGAGAGCTTGACGATGCGGTTCTGCGTGCTCGCTTCGTTGATCCAGATCGCCGCGGTGCCCTTGCTGCCCACGCCGATGCGCTGGGCCTTCGAGTTCACCAGCTTCTTGTGCACCGAGAAGCTGCCCATCTCGAGCGCGAACGCGCCGGCCCCCGGCTCGAACACCCAGCGATAGTTGCCGAGCACGGTGGTCAGCTCGGTGATGACCGTGTTGAGCGAGCAGGGGAAGGGCATCGCGGCCGGGTTCACCAGCGCCAGCAGCGCGCCCGAGCTGTCGACGCGGACGATCGTCGTGCCCTGGTCGGTGAGCGCGCAGCCGATGAAGGTGGTGGGGTTGCCACCGAAGCCGCCCTCGGCGACGAACTGGTCGGGGACGATCTGGCTCCCGTCGGCGGACTTGAGCCGCTGGGCGATGGGGAAGAACGTGACGCCGACCGGCTGCGAGGTGTTGGTGCGACCGTCGTCGCAGGTCACCTTCGCCTTGAGGGTGAGCGCCGCGGCGATGCCCAGCTGCGAGTACAGGTTGGCGAAGGTGCCCGAGGGCAGGGTGAAGTCGGTCGGGCTCTTCGTGTAGTTCTCGATCGACAGCAGCCGCGTGGTCTCGTGGAAGATCTCGACGCCCGCGACCTTCTTGCAGCCGCTGACGTTGACCTTCCCGCTGATGGCGTCACCGATCACGTTCGGCTCGGCGACGGTCAGGAAGACCTGCGGCGGGTTGGCGGGACCTCCGTCGTTGCCGGTCGGAGGCGGATCACACGAGAGCAGCGACAGCAGAGCGACGACGCAAACGCCGGCGGCGGTACGCATCACTTCTCCAGGACGATGAATTCCACGCGGCGATTGAGTTCGCGGCCCCGCGCGGTCAGGTTGGGAGCGATCGGCTTGCTGTCACCATAGCCCACCGACTCGAGGCGATCGGCGGCGATCCCCTGTGCGACCAGGTAGTCCTTCACCGCACGCGCGCGGTCCTCGGACAGCGTCTGGTTCGCCGCCTTCACGCCGCGGTTGTCGGTGTGGCCCTCGACGCGCACCCGCTTCACGTTGTTGGTGATGATCGCGTCGACCACCTGCTGCAGCAGCCCGAACGACTCCGGCAGAATGGTCGACTTGCCGGTCGCGAAGTGCACCTGCTGGAGGATCTCGATCTTGTCGCCCTTGAAGACGACGAGGACCTTCTTGGGCGCCGGCTGGAGCTCGAAGGCCACCACCAGCTTGCCGCCCGCCTGCACCTGCACGTCGCGCGTCTGGGCGAGGAAGCCGGGGGCAGTGGCGGTGATGGTGTAGGTGCCGGCGGGGAGCTCGACCTCCGCGGGCGCGTTGCCTTCCGGGGTCTGCGCCTTCGCTTCGGTGGCGCCCTTGAAGACGATGTCGGCCTTCACCGGCTTCTTGTTGCCCGTGGCGCTCACCTCGAACTTCGCCTTCTTCACGTCGGGCTCGAGGGCCACGTCGACCTTCGTCGGCTTCGAGGGGTCGACGGCCACGTCCTGCTCGACCGACTTGTAGCCGTCGCGCGCGATGGCGAGCTTGACGCTCTTCGCGGTGATCGGCAGCGACTCGTACTGGCCCTGCTCGTTGGTCGCCGACGGCTTGAGGCCCGACACCGCCACCACGACGGCGGGCAGGGGCTTGCCGGTCTCCTTGTCGGTGACCGTGCCTTCGAGGCGGGTCGACGCGGGCGCCTTCGCCACCTCGAGCTTCTTCTCGCGGATCGTCTCGACCAGCTTCGTCTCGCCGCGCTGGAAGGGATCGATCGCGAAGCCGGCGCCCACGAAGAAGTTCCACGGCGGCGTGGCCGGCACGCCGAGGCCGACCGACTTCGTGAGGCCGAGGTTGAAGCCCGTGGTGAGGGTGAGGTCCTTGAGCGCGGTGATCTTGAGCCCGAGGCCGAGCTGCTGCGGCATCGCCGTCGAGACGTTGACGAACTTGCCGTCGGGGCCGGTGAGCTCACCGTTGGGCACGCCGAGCGGCGCGGCCAGCGTGTACTCGATGACCGGCGTCACGATGGGGAAGGGGAGCTCCGCGGCGACGCCGAAGTTGAAGCGGTGGTAGCGGTTGACGTTGAGCGCGAACTCCTCGGACGCGTTGAGGCGCTGGTTGGTGACCAGGCCGGCCGTCGAGTCGAGCGTGAAGCCCAGGCCGAGCGTGAAGACCACCGGCACGTACTTCGAGAGCGTGCGGAAGTCGTAGGTCGCCAGCAGCGTCGGCTTGAAGCCCACCGCGAAGCGATCGATGCCCTGGTTGCCCACGCCCGAGAACGTGAGGAGCCGCAGATCGGCGCCCGCGTGGAACCCCTTCGTCCACTGACGCGACGCCTTGATGCCGAGGTTGAGATCGCCGAGCGCCTGGATCAGGTTGGGCGAGGTGCGGTTGTTCGAGTTGGCCGCCGCGCCGTACGAGACGAAGATCTCGCCCCACTCGAACGGCTGGAAGCTCGCCGCGAAGGTGACGGCGGAGCGGATGTCCTGCGACGAGAGCACCGGGAAGTTGGTCTGGTTGAGGTACTCGCCCAGCACCGACACCCGCACCACGCCCTTCGGCCCGAGGCGCGCGGAAGGGAACCACAGGTTGCCGATGCCGACCTGGCCCACGGTGACGCGCGCGTTCTCGGTCGCGTCCCACGCGTTGCCCCAGGTCGACGGGCTGTGCGGCTCGGTGCCCGCGAGGAACTTCTCCTTCTGCGAGACGACCCGCGTGTCGCCGTCAGCCGCCGGCTCGTCGAGCTTCGCGGGCTCGGTCTTCGTCGGCGCGGCCGCGTTGGGCCGGGGCGTCTCGACGGGCTTCGGCGCCGCGGCCGCAGGCTTCGGCGTGGGGACAGGAGTCGCGGGGGACACCGCCGGCTTCGGCTCCGGCTTCGCGGGGGCCGGCTCGGCCTTCGGCGTCGCGGGAGGGAAGGTGTTCCACTCGTCACCCGACTGGGCGAAAGCAGGCGAGGCCAGGACAGCGACGCAGAGCAGCAGGGCAGATGAACGGTGCATGGGGACCATGTGGGTGTTGCGGCCGCGCGCACTGTAGCCGACCGCGTCCCACCGAAAGCGTTTTTCCGCGTGATTCTCCCCGCATCCAACGCGGGCTGACGGCGTTACACTGCGAGGGTGGCAACCGCTGGAAGCCGGGTATTGATCGTCGGAAGTCGCGCGGACTCGCTCGTCGCGCGTCTCGAGGCGCGGGGGTACGCGTGCGAGACGGCGGTCGGGTCCGCGGCGCTCGATCGCCGCGACCTCGCGCAGAAGCCTGACGCCGTGGTGCTGGCGTCGACCGCGCGCGTGGCCCCGTCGCTGCTCGCCGAGGTGCGCAAGCGGCCCGAGCTGCGGCGCGTGCCGGTGCTGATCGATGGCACCGAGGGGTGGCGTGCGTCGCTGCAGCGGCTCGACGTCGACGGGGTCGCGGAGTCGTTCGACGCGCTCGAGCGCCTGCTCACCGCGAGCCTCAAGGCGCGGCGGCACGTCGAGCACGACGATCTGGTGCGCAAGCGGCTCGAGCTGCTCCTCGAGGTGACGCGGATGTCGGTGTCGGGCGCGTCGCTCGAGGGGCTCTTGCGCCTCGTGTCGGGCCGCATGCGCGCCGGCCTCGGCTGTGAGCGCCTCGCGGTGCTTCAGGTGCAGGGCGGCAACCCGTCGCGCGCCGCATTGATCGACGAGGACGAGCGCACGCCGATCGATCTCGCCGTCGCGCCCACCTTCCGCCGGGCGATCGAGTCGCGCGCCCCGGTCGAGACCGACGGCGGCTGGGTGGTGCCGCTGGGCGCGGAGGTGAAGGAGATCAGCGCGCTGGTGGTGCGGCGCAAGTACCCGCTCGAGCAGGAGGAGCTCGACTTCCTCCAGGCGGTGGGCCTCGCGCTCGCCAACGCCATCGAGCGGCAGCAGGTGACCGCGACCGCCGCCCGCAGCCAGGAGGCCCTCGAGGACGCCTACGTCGAGCGCTACAAGGAGCTGGTCGAGGCGAACAACCGGCTCCGCGCGCTCGATCGGAAGAAGAACGAGATCATGGCGGTGCTCAGCCACGATCTGCGCGCGCCGCTCAACGTGCTGCTCGGCTACGCGCACCTGCTGATCACCGACACCTCGCTCGCCCCGCAGCAGCGCAGCAGCTCGGAGGCGATCCACCGCGCGGGCAAGAAGGTGCTGGCGCTGGTCGAGAGCCTGCTCGATCAGACCGCCCGCGGCAGCGATGGGCGCATCGCGCTCTTCTCGCGCGTCTTCGACGTGAGCGAGGTCTGCCAGGAGGCGGCGCGGGAGCTGCAGATCCTCGCGCGGGAGAAGGGGCTGGCGCTGCGCGCCGAGTGCCCGCTGAGCCTCGACGTCTTCGCCGACGATCAGAAGATCCGCCAGGTGCTGCAGAACCTGATCACCAACGCGCTGACGCACGCGCGGGGCGGCAGGGAAGTGGTGGTGCGTGCGCGGCTGCGCAAGCGGCCGGACGGCGACGTGGCGCTGATCGAGGTGTGCGACGACGGGAAGATCGAAGATCCGAACGACGTGCTGCTGGCGTTCGAGCGCACCAAGGGGCTCGGGTTGTCGATCTGCCGCGACTTCGTCGAGCGGCACGGCGGCGAGATCTGGGCCGAGGCGCCGCCGGGCGGTGGCGCGATGTTCTGCTTCACGCTCCCGATGCCCGAGGGGCAGCAGCGCGCGCTCCCGCGGCGCCAGAGCGAGCCGCTGGTGCTGCTGGTCGACGACGATCCGATCTTCAGCCGCACCGCTTCGCTCGGGCTGTCCGGGCACTACCGGGTCGAGCTGGCGCGCGACGGCAACGAGGCCGTCTCGCGGGCGCGGGCGCTCCTGCCCGACGTGATCATCATGGACGTGTTCATGCCGAACCGTGACGGCCTCGACGCCCTGCGCGAGCTCCAGTCGCGGCCCGAGACGGAGGCCATCCCGGTGATCCTCCTCTCGGCGCGCCCGGAGCTGCCCGAGCGCGTGAAGCCCGCGGAGCTGGGCGCGGCCGACTTCGTGGCCAAGCCGCTCCCGCCGAGCGTGCTGCTGGCGCGGGTGCAGGCGGCGGTGCAGCGCAGCCGCGGTCGCCCGAACCTCGCGGTCGGCCCGGGCAACGATCCCGAGACGGGGCTGTACGATCACATCGGCGTCGCCAACCAGCTCGAGCAGGAGATCAGCCGCAGCGTGCGCTACGGGCGGCCGCTGGCGCTGGCGGTGCTCAAGCCGCTGCAGAACCCGGGCGATCACGTCGGCCAGTGCGCGGCGGTGGTGCGCAAGCAGCTCGAGCCGCCCGACTTCGTCGGCCACCTCGGCAACGGCGTCTTCGTGCTGGTGATGCCCGAGACGGCCAGCGGTGAGGCGCAGTCGCTCGTGGGGCGCATCGTGGGCATGCTCGCCGACGAGCGCGTCGCCTACCGCTCGCGGCTGATCGACGTGAAGGACATCGAGGGCGGCGCGGAGCGGCTGCTCGAGAGGCTGCTCGCGTGACGTTCCCCGCCGCGCTCGTCGTGCTGCTGTCCCTGGGCGCGCAGCCGAAGCGGCCGCCGGTCGATCTCTCGGCGATGCGCGAGGCGATGGGCGTCACCACCGACGAGACCGGCACGCCGTTCCCCTCGGCGGCGTCGTACGCCCACTTCCTGCGGGCGCGGCTGGCGCACCACGAGGGCGACCGCCGCGTGGCCCTCGACGAGCTGCGGCTCGCGCTGGCGTCCGATGACGCGAACCCCTACCTGATGACCGAGCTCGCCGAGCAGCACGCGCGCAACTCGGAGCTCGATCGCGCCGAGCTCCAGCTCAAGCGGGTGATCGAGCTCTACCCCGACTACCACCCCGCGCAGCTCCTCATGGGGCGCGTGCTCTACGAGGGGCAGAAGACGACGCGCGCGCGCACCCACCTGCTGAGAGCGATCAAGCTGAGGCCCTCGCAGCCCGAGGCGTACCTGGTGCTCACCCAGCTCTGGCTCGATCAGGGGCGCGTCGACGACGCGGTGAAGGTGATCGAGGAGCTCGGCCTCGCGGTGCCCGGAGAGCCGGTGGGCTACCACCGCCTCGGACTCGCGCTCGCCGAGAAGGGCGACGGCGCGCGCGCCGAGAAGCTCCTGCTGCGCGCGGTGGAGCGCGACCCGGGCGACGTCGAGGCCTGGGGCACGCTGGCGCGCATCGCCGAGGCCGACGGGCAGCCCGAGAAGGCGCTGGGCCTGTGGGAACGCGCCCTCGAGCGGGATCCCGACAACCGCGAGGTGCTCCTGAGCGCCGGGCGCCTGTCGATTCGCCTCGAGCGGATCGCCGACGCGCGCGCCTACTTCGACAACCTGCTCTCGCAGGGGCGCGACCCGGAGACCGCGGTGAAGGTCGCCTTCGCGTGGCTGGCCGGCAACCAGCTCCAGCGCGCGGCGGAGGTGCTCGACCAGGCGCGCGCCGGCGGCAACGAGCCGCGGCTCCACTTCTACGCGGGCCTGGTGCACGAGCGGGTGCGCTCGTTCCAGCTCGCGGCCGAGGCGTTCGACGCGGTCCCTCGCGGGCTCGGCGAGGTGAGCTTCGAGGCGCGGCTCCACAAGGGCCTCTGCCTGTCGCAGCTCGGCCAGCACGCCCGCGCCCTCGAGACCCTGCGCAAGCTGCAGGAAGAGAAGCCGGAGCTGGCGGGGCTCGACGCGGCCATCGCCCGTGCGCTCGAGCGCAGCGGCAACCTCAAGGAGGCCGAGAGCGCGCTGGTTCGCGCCATCGGGCGCACCCCGGGCGCGGAGCTGGTCGAGGCGCTGGCGGGCTTCTACACGCGCCAGGGCCGGTTCTCCGACGCGATCTCGCTCTTGTCGGGCGCGCTGTCCCGTGCCCCCACCGACGAGCTGCTGCTCACTGCGCTCGCCGTGACGCTCGATCGCAAGGGCGACTGGGAGCGCGGCATCGAGAAGATGCGGCTGGTGCTCGACGGCGACCCGGCGAACGCGGCGGCGCTCAACTTCATCGCCTACTCGCTCGCGCAGCACGGCGGTGATCTCGACGAGGCGGAGCGGCTGGTGCGGCGCGCCCTCGAGCTGCGGCCCGAGAGCCCCGCCTTCCTCGACACGCTGGGCTGGGTGCTCTTCAAGCGCGGCAAGCTCGACGACGCGGCGGCGCTCCTCGAGCGCGCGGTGGCGGCGGCGGAAGACCCGACGCTCCTCGAGCACCTCGGCGAGGTGGCCGCTGCGCAGGGCCGCAAGCCGCGCGCCCGCGAGTGCTTCGGCCGTGCGCTGGAGCTCCTCGAGGCGAGCGCCGACGAGGCCGAGCGCCCGGGCCAGCGCGCCGACCTCGAGCGGAAGTTGAAGTTGCTGTCGCCCGAGCGGAAGGGCCGGTAGAAGCGCCGGCATGCCACGACGCGACGAAGGCTATTTCGCTTCGAAGGACGGGACGCGCCTCTACTGGCGGCAGGACACGCCCGACGCCGAGCCGAAGGCGTGGCTGGGGGTGGTGCACGGCTACGGCGATCACTGCGGCCGCTACGAGCGCCCGATCGCCGCCTTCGTCAAGGAGGGCTACGGCGTGCTCGCCTTCGACTACCGCGGGCACGGCAAGGCGGCCGGCGCCCGCTCCGACGTCGGCCGCTGGGACGACTACCTCGACGACCTGGCCGGCTTCTTCGCCCGGCTGCTCGAGGTGGCGCGCGGCAAGAAGATCTTCCTCGTCGCCCACTCCAACGGTGCGCTGATCGCCACGCACTTCGCCGCGCAGCTCCACCCGCAGCTCACCGGCGTGGTGCTGTCGGCGCCGTTCTACGCGCTCGCCTTCGAGCCGCCGCCGCTCAAGCTCCTCGGCGCGAAGCTGATCAAGGGCCTGGTGCCGGGGCTCAAGATCGGCAACGAGCTCAAGCCCGACCAGCTCTCGCGCGACCCCGCCTGGCAGGAAGAGACGAAGAACGATCCGCTCTACCTCCACACCACCACCCCGCGCTGGTTCTTCGAGACGCAGGCGGCGCAGCAACGGCTGTCGGGGCTCGGCGCGCGGCTGACGCTGCCGGTGCTGATGCTCGCCGGCACCTCCGACCCGATCGCCTCGATGCCCGCGGCGAAGGCCTTCTTCGAGACCATCGCGTCGAAGGACAAGACCTGGAAGGAGTACGCCGACTACCGACACGAGGTGATGATGGAGGTGGGTCGCGAGCAGGTGTGGGACGACATCTCTCGATGGATTTTGTCGCACTGCTGACGTACGGTGCCCCGGCTTTTCCGGCGGCGGCTGAACCCAGAAAGCTCCAGGAAGCACGCACACATGGCGAACACCGAGCAGATCAACATCATCGGCAAGGGCATCACGATTCGCGGAAGTCTCACCGGCGGTGGCGGGCTGGTCATCGAGGGCCGCGTCGAGGGGCAGATCGCGCTCAAGAACCACCTGACGATCGAATCGTCAGGGGTGGTGGAGGCCGACATCCGCGCCGATGAGCTGACCATCAACGGCACCGCGAGCGGGAACATCGACGCGTCGACGAAGGTGTCGATCAACCAGTCGGCGAAGGTGAACGGCGACATCAAGGCCGCGCGCGTGGTGATCGAAGACGGCGCGGTCTTCAACGGCTCCATCGAGATGGACGTCAAGCTGCCCGACGACATCTGAGTTTCGAAACACTTCGTTTTCCGCAGGGAAGGGGACACAACGTGGCGAACACCATCATCGGCTCGAGCATCACCATCGACGGCGAGATCTCGGGCGACGAGGATCTCGTGATCCAGGGCACCGTGAAGGGGAAGATCTCCCTCAAGGAGAGCCTCTTCGTCGAGGCGTCGGCGTCGGTCGAGGCCGACATCGAGGTGCAGAACGTGGAGATCACCGGGCGCGTGACGGGCAACATCGCCGCCACCGACAAGGTCGAGCTCAAGGCCGACTGCCGCGTGGTGGGCGACGTCCGCGCGCCGCGCATCCTCATTGCCGACGGCGCCAGCTTCAAGGGCAACGTCGACATGGACGTGAAGGAGCGCTGAGGTCATGGCGGCCACCAAGGAATTCGGAGGCTCGGGCGAGTCGACCATCATCGGCCCGTCGATCCTCATCAATGGCAAGCTCTCGGGTGACGAGGACCTCACGGTCCGCGGCCGCGTCGAGGGCGAGCTCAGCCTCACCAAGACGCTCATCGTCGAGCCGTCGGGCATCGTGAAGGCCAACGTTCAGGTCCGCAACGCGATCATCTCGGGCGTGGTGGTGGGGAACATCTCCGCCACCGAGTCGGTCGAGCTGACGCGCGAGGGCCGCATGGTCGGCGACATCAACTCGCCGCGCGTGATCATCGTCGATGGCGCCAGCTTCCGCGGCCGCGTCGACATGGGCAACGCCGAGCCCCGGCCCGCCACCGAGCGCCCCGCGCGCGCGCAGACCCCCGTCTCGCGCCCGGTGGTTCGCCCGGCCGCCGCGCCCGCGCGCCCCACCACGATCGCCCGGCCCGCGGTGAAGCCGCAGCCGCCCGCGCCGCCGGTCATCGCCTCGAAGCCCATCGCGCCGCCCGCCGCCAGGGCGCCCGAGAAGGCCGCCGAGCCGGCGGCCAAGCCCGCTCCGCCGCCGCCTCCTCAGCCGGTCCTCGTGGGTGAGGGCGGCAAGAAGAAGGTCCTCCTCAAGAAGAAGAAGTGAGCCATGTCGGAAGGTGTGAACAACGACGCGCCGGCCCCGGCCGGTGAACCGGTCGCCGAGGCTCCGGCCGCGGCCGCCGACACGCCCGTCGCCCCAGCGGAGACGCCGGTCGAAGCGGCGCCTCCGCCGGAGGTGGTGCCGCTGCCGGCGCCGTCTGCGCCGTCGGTGCAGGTCGAGGAGACGCCCGTCGTTCACAAGCACTTCGTCGCGCCCGCGCTGATTCCCCTCGAGCGGGTCGACGAGGATCTCACCTTCTGCGTGCGCGACGCGCTCGAGCTCGAAGACGTGGCGCGCCTGGCGACCGACATCGCGCGGCTGGGCCAGCTCTTCCCCATCGACGTGCGCCTGCAGCCGCCGGATCGCTTCCAGGTCGTCACCGGCTTCCGGCGGGTGGCGGCGCTGCGCTTCCTCCAGCGCGAGAAGGTGCTGGCGCGGCTGCACACCGATCTGTCCGACGCCGACGCGACGCTGATGGCGCTCGCCTCGGCGATCCACTCGAAGTCGGTCGGCCCGGAGACGCTGGCCGCCACGCGCGCCTCGCTCGAGGAGGCCGGGCGCCTGTCTCCCGCCGCGCGCGACATGCTCGACAAGGCGCTCTCGACGGATGACGGCCTCGCGCCCGAGTCGGTCGAAGAAGAGGTCGACGCCGACGAGCTGGCCGCCGACGTCACCGTGCGTCTCGGCCAGTGCAACCAGGATCTCTCGCTGCTCGCCGACGTGTTCGCCGACCTCGACGACGCGCGGAAAGAAGAGCTCCTGCGGCAGCTCCGGTACTCGGTCGAGCTCGTCTCGTTCCTGGAGAGCAAGCAGTGACCGTCCCCACGCTCGACGTCTCGCCGGCCACGCTGGAGGCCGATCGCCGTCGCCTGCTGACGATGCTCACCGAGCGCTCGTACGCGAAGCGCAAGGTGGTGCTCTCGTCGGGCCGCGAGTCGGACTTCTACATCGACTGCAAGAAGACGGTGCTCACCGCCGAGGGCCACTGGCTCACCGGCAAGCTGATGTTCGCCGGGGTGCGCGCGCGGTTCCCCGCGGCGGTGGGCGTCGGCGGGCTCACCATGGGCGCCGATCCGCTCGCCAGCGCGGTCGCCACCGTGAGCTTCCTCGGAGGCTTCCCGCTGCACGCCTTCCTGGTGCGCAAGGAGCCCAAGGGCCACGGCACCGGCCAGTGGATCGAGGGCCTGACCGCGTTCACTGCCGGCGCGAAGGTGGTCATCGTCGAAGACGTGGTCACCACCGGCGCGAGCACCATCAAGGCCATCGAGCGTGCGCGCGCCGAGGGGCTCGAGCCGATCGGCGCCTTCGCGGTGGTCGATCGCCAGGAGGGCGGCCGCGAGGCCGTCGAGGCGACCGGGGTGCCGGTGGCCTCGCTCTTCACCCGGGGTGACTTCCCGTGAGGGCGCTCGTCGTCGCCACCTGCGTGGTGCTGACGACGGGCTGCGCGACGGGGCGCATTCCCCGCGTACCGGGCGACCCGCCGCCCGCGGTGAAGGACGTCGACGCCGAGCGGCGCTACCAGGAGACGCTCGAGCGCTTCACCTCGGCGCGGGGCGTCTACGACAACCTCGACAGCAAGGTCTTCGTTCAGGCCACGTGGCAGTCGCCCACCTTCGCCGAGGCGCGGGTGCGCCGCGAAGGCCTGTTCAAGGCGTGGCCCGAGGCCGAGCTCGAGCAGCGCCTCGCGGCCGAGCGCGCCCGGCTGGAGGACGCCACCGAGCTCTTCTTCGCGGTGCACGCCAACGACTACCGCTTCGACGACTTCGATCGCCCCAACACGATGTGGCGCATGGTGCTGGTGGCGGGCGGCGAGGAGCTCCGCCCGCTGAGCATCGAGCGCCTGGGGCGCACCAACGTCGAGCTCCGCTCGTACTACTCGTACCTCGAGAGCTTCTGGGTCGGGTACCGCGTGCGCTTCCCGAAGCACGCCTTCGCGGCCGGCGAGACCTTCCGGCTCAAGCTGGCGTCGGCGCTCGGCCAGGCCGAGCTCCCCTTCACCGCGGACTGAACGCATGCGCTCGCTGGGGGCACGGCTGGCGCCCGCCGCCGCCTTCCAGTTCTGCTTCATCGCCGCGGTGGCGATGCTCAAGCCCGGCGCGAACGCGCTGACCCTCTCCCGCTTCAACTCGAGCGCGCTGCCGTGGCTCTACATGGCCGCCGCGGTGATCGCCTCGGTGCTGGCGCTCGCGGGGGCCGACGGACGGCGCCGCCGACACCCCGGCTTCCTCGTCTTCGTCGGCGCCGTCACCTCGGGCGCGCTGGCGCTCGGTCTCTGGCTGCAGCTCCCGATGGTGGCGCTCGCCGCGTACCTCTTCTCGGAGGCCTTCGCGACGCAGGTGTCGCTCTCGTTCTGGGGCGCGATGGGCGAGGCCTTCGACGCGCGGGAGGCGCGGCGGGCCTTCAGCTGGATCAACGGCGTGGGCATGTCGGGCGCCATCGTGGGCGGCTTCCTCGCGCAGCTGCTGGCGCGCACCGCCGGCGCCCTGGCGCTGCTGATCGGCGGCGGCCTCTTCCTGCTGGGCGCGGCGGCGGCGTGGCGGCTCCACCGCGTCGAGCCGGGCTTCGCCCCGTCGTCGCGCGCGAAGGCGACCGCGACGGCGACGGCGCTGGCGAGCTGGCGCGAGGTGCTGACGGCCCCGTACACGCAGCTGATGGGCGTGATGGTGCTCGGGCTGTCGCTCCTCCAGCAGCTGACCGACTTCATCTTCCGCGCGCGCGCGGCGCAGGTGCTGGTCGAGGCCGACATGGCCGCGCTGTTCGCCTCGCACCAGCTGTGGACCGGCGTGTTCTGCGTGGTGTTCCAGTTCGCGCTCGCCGAGGTGCTGCTGCGGCGGCTGGGCATCATCCGCTACGCGGCGGTGGTGCCGGCGGGCCTCGCGCTCTTCACGCTCACCACGTGGCTGGTGCCCTCGGTGTGGAGCGCGTGGGCGCTGAAGGTCTTCGAGGCCGCGTCGAGCTGGTCCCTGATGCCGGTGGCGCTGCAGCTCCTCTACGCGCCGCTGCCCGACGAGCTGCGCGACGGCGCGCGGCGCACCATCGACGGGCTGATCCGCAAGGGGGCGATGGCCGTCGCGGGCCTGCTGATCCTCGGGCTGGCGGGGGTGCTGGGGCTCGGCGGGGTGTTCGCGGTGGTGCTGCTCGCGTGCGCCGGCGTCGGCTGGGCGCTGTGGCGCATTCGCCCGAAGTACGTCGAGGCGGTGCACGCGCGCGTGGCGGGCTTCGAGGCGCAGGGCACCTTCGACGGCGAGGAGCGCGTGCTGTCGGAGGCGCTCAAGTCGCGCTCGCCCGAGCACGCGCTGCGCGCGGCGGATCTCCTCGAGCGCACCGAGCTGCTGCGCGAGGAGCACGTGCGCACGCTCCTCGCGCATTCCCAGGAGCGGGTGCAGCTGCGCGGGGTGCACCTCGCCGAGGCCCGCCGCATGGGCGGCCTGGCGAAGCTCGTCGAGGCGCTGATCGCCGACG
>JBMORD010000330.1:0-45695 GCA_049322495.1 Myxococcota bacterium
TTCGCGAAGCGGCCTCGATGGGCGCGGGTGGGGCTCGGCCGTGCTCGTCCCGCGTGTGCCCCTCGCACCGCGCGATGAACGCTCACGATGCCAGGTCATGCTCTCGGGGACACCGGGGGGGCCGGGGCGGGGTCTGCCGGCTCATCAACAAAGGTGTCAGTGACAACTTTGTTGATGAGCTGCGCGACCGACAGCCGACAGGGAACTCGCGCTTCAGGAGCTGCGCGAGCTCAACACCTGCACCGGCGCCCTCGCCGAGCTTCGAGGCGTGCCGTGCCGGTGGAGCGAGCAGCCGACGAGCAACGGGAGCCAGCGCAGGCGCACGGACGACAACGCTCAGTCCCACGAGAGCATGACCTGTGAGCGTTCATCGCGCGGTGCGAAGGGCACTCGCGGGACGAGCACCGAGCCCACCCGCGCCTATCGAGTTCCTCACCGCGTGGACGCCGCGCGCGCCTGCACGGCGGCGCTTCGAGCGAGCAGCCGACGAGCAACGGAGCCAGCGCAGACGCACGGACGACAACGCTCAATCCCACGAGGGCATGACCTGGCATCGTGAGCGTTCATCGCGCGGTGCGAGGGGCACACGCGGGACGAGCACGGCCGAGCCCACCCGCGCCCATCGAGGCCGCTTCGCGAACTCCTCACCGCATGGATGCCGCGCGCGCCGCCACCGGCGGCGCTTCGAGCGTCCCGTTCCGGTGAAGCGAGCAGTCGACGAGCAACGGGAGCCAGCGCAGACGCACGGAGGACAACGCTCAGTCCCACGAGAGCATGACCTGGCATCGTGAGCGTTCATCGCGCGGTGCGAGGGGCACACGCGGGACGAGCACGGCCGAGCCCACCCGCGCCCATCGAGGCCGCTTCGCGAAAGCAGCCGACGAGCAACGGAGCCAGCGCAGACGCACGGACGACAACGCTCAGTCCCACGAGAGCATGACCTGGCATCGTGAGCGTTCATCGCGCGGTGCGAGGGGCACCCGCGGGACGAGCACGGCCGAGCCCACCCGCGCCCATCGAGGCCGCTTCGCGAATCCTCAGCGCATGGACTCCGCGCGCGCCTGCACCGGCGGCGCTTCGAGCGTGCCGTGCCGGAGGAGCGAGCAGCCGACGAGCAACGGGAGCCAGCGCAGACGCACGGAGGACAACGCTCAGTCCCACGAGGGCATGACCTGGCATCGTGAGCGTTCATCGCGCGGTGCGAGGGGCACCCGCGGGACGAGCACGGCCGAGCCCACCCGCGCCCATCGAGGCCGCTTCGCGAAAGCAGCCGACGAGCAACGGAGCCAGCGCAGACGCACGGAGGACAACGCTCAGTCCCACGAGGCATGACCTGGCATCGTGAGCGTTCATCGCGCGGTGCGAGGGGCACACGCGGGACGAGCGCGGCCGAGCCCACCCGCGCCCATCGAGGCCGCTTCGCGAGTCCTGTCGTCGTGAGCGTTCATCGAGGGGCACACGCGGGACGAGCACGGCCGAGCCCACCCGCGCCCATCGAGGCCGCTTCGCGAGTCCTGTCGTCGTGAGCGTTCATCGAGGGGCACACGCGGGACGAGCACGGCCGAGCCCCACCCGCGCCCATCGAGGCCGCTTCGCGAAGCCTCAGCGCATGGACTCCACGCGCGCCTGCACCGGCGGCACTTCGAACGCGCCGTGCCGGTGGAGCGAGCAGCCGACGAGCCAGCGCAGACGCACGGGCCCGACAGCGCTCAGTCCCACGAGAGCTGGAAGGTGATGGTGCCGCCCTGGTGGGTGGCGGTGGCCCGGCCCGCGCGACGGGTGAGCGCCCACACGTAGTCGAAGGCGCCGAGCCAGTAGTGCTCGTACACCGGCGGTACCTCGATGGGGTACGCGATAACGAGCGTGCCTTCGTGGTCGCCCTTCGGCGTCCAGGTGAAGGCGACGTTCTTCACCGCCGCCAGCGAGAGCTGGCCGAAGCGGTTGAAGACGGTGCCGGGCGTGGTGCCGGACACCGCGGTGAGCACCGAGAGGAGCGGCCGCACGATGACCGACATCGACTCGGTCACCGCCTCGCGGCCCACCTCGCGCACCAGGGCGATGCCGCCCACGCGGTGCATCGCGGTGGTGACGTCGATCGACGCCTCACCGCCCCACCACGACTCGGCGTGCGGGTTCTCGAGCAGCCGCCGCGCGACGGTGACCTGCTTGAGCACCTCGTCGTAGCGACCGAGCTTCTTGAGCGCACGCACCACCGCGGCGAAGTACGACGAGCTCGAGAGAAAGTCGGTGGCGCTCATGTCATTTCCCCAGCGCGATCTGCTCGTCGAGCCACGCCAGCCCATCGGCCTCGGTGCCGACGAACTTCGTGTTGTTGGTGCCCGAGATGCGCAGCACGAAGCTGAGCATCACGCGCAGCGGCGCGTTGGTCACCACGATGGCCACCGGGCGCGGCTGGGTCTTGCCGTCCGACTTCGTGCCGCCGAAGGCCTGGCGCGCTTCGGGCGAGTAGTTCGCTCCGCTCTGCACCACCGCGAGGATGGGCAGGTGGAAGTACGGCGCGCCGGGCGCGACGCCCTCGTTCACCTTCTGGGCATCGGTGGCGGTGACGTCACCGTACGATTCGGTGCGCAGGCACTTGTGGCCCGCCGGCGTCTGGATGAGCTGCATGGTCAAAGGCATGGGTTGCTCCTGAAAGGGGAAGAGGTCAGCGCCGCGAGTCCTGCTTGTGGAGCCCGAGCTCGGCGAAGACGACCTTGAGCGCGTCGGACAGGCGGCGCAGCGTGCGGATGCGCGAGGTGTCGATGCCGAGCTGCGCGATGGTCTGCGCGATGGCCGGGCTGATGCCGGTGAGGAAGCACTGCGCGCCGACGAGCCGCACCGCCTCCGACATGCGGATGAAGCTGTCCGCGGTGCGCGTGTCGACCACCGAGACGCCGGTGATGTCGATGATGACGTACTCCGCCTGGTCGCTCGCCACGCGCGCCAGCAGCTGCTCCATCATCTCGGCGCCGCGCACGGTGTCGACCATGCCGATGACCGGCAGGGTGAGCACGCCGTCCCACACCGAGATGATGGGCGTCGACAGCTCGCGCAGCGCCATCGCCGCGCGGTCGGCGATCTCCTGGTTCTTCCGCTCGATCTCCGCGACGTATTCCTTGCGCGCCTTCTCGGCGGCCTCGAGATCCTCGAGCACCACGTTGAGCCCCACCTCGACGTGGAGCAGGTCGTCGTCGGGCGCGTCGGCCGGAATGGGGACGCGGTGCTGGTATTCCTTGCACGCGGCCTTCGCGAGGATGTCGACGATCTTCGCGATGCGCTCACTGGTGTCGCTGCTCATGCTCTTCCTCTCTGCGGTGCGGCGGGAACGGCGGGGTCATCGGGAGCTCGCGGTGCGCCACCACGCGCGCGCCCCCGGAGGCGGGGTTGGTCAGCTCGAGGCGGCTCGCCAGGCGGCGCACGGCGGCGAGCCCCGAGCCGAAGCTCTGCCCTTCGCCCGGCGCGCGCACGCCGGCGGCGCCGAGGCGATCGCTCCGCCCCTCGTCGGCCAGCACCGCGGGCGAGAAGCCGGGGCCTGCGTCGGACACCTCCAGCGACCAGCCCGAGGCGCGGAACGTCAGCGCCACCACGCCGCGGCCGCCGCCGTGACGGAGCGCGTTCATGCCCAGCTCGGCGATGCACAGCGCGAGCTCTCCGGCGAGCTTGAGCCCGAAGCCGCGGGCGAGCGCCGCGCCGCGCGCCTCGGCGGCGAGCGCCAGCACCTCGACGCGCGAGGTCACCGCGCGCCCCTCGCCCCACGACGACAGCCCGAAGGACGCGCTCACGCGGCACCTCCGACGTCGATGATCAGCACCGCGGCGTCGTCGTGCGGCCGGCTCGCGCGCTCGACCATCGCGGCCGCGGCCTGCTCGGCGGCCACCGCGCGGAGCGTGGCGAAGAGCGACAGCCCCTCGCGCGCGCGAATGCCGTCGCTCACCAGCGCCCAGCGCTGGCCCGGGGCCATCTGCACCGGGAAGCTGCGGAAGCGGTACGCGCCGCCGCCGAGCGTGCCCGCCATCGACACCGGCCGCGAGACGCCCTCGGGCGCGAAGAGCTCGACGTTGCCCACCCCGGCGAACGACACCGCCTCGCGCTCGAGCAGCAGCGCCGACATCACCACGCCGCGCAGCCGCGCCAGCGAGCGGTGCACCGCGCCGAACACCACCTCCAGCGGCGCGCCGGCCGACGCCCGGGCCGCCGCGAGCGCCGCCTGCGCGCTGGTCTGCGCGTCGGGCCCGTGGCCGAGCGCGTCGATGACCGCCACCAGGTGCCAGCCGTCGCGCGACACGTCGACCACCGCGTCTCCGCAGGCGACGAGCCCCTCCATCGGCCGCAGCCGCGCGGCGGTGTGAAAGCGGAGCGCGCTCATGTCTTCTTCGCTCTCCGGAAGCCGACGATGCGCGTGCCCTTCCCCGGCGCGGTCGCCACCGTGAGGTCGTCGAGGAGCGCCCTGGTGCCGATGAGCCCGCGGCCCAGTCCGGTGCGCGACCGGTAGGTGCCGCTGAAGATGACGTCGAGGTGGGGGATGCCCGGGCCCTGATCCACCGCGGTGATCTCGAAGAGCCAGGCGGTGGCCTCCTCGGCGAGGCGGAGCGTGACGTCGCCTTCCTTCGCGTACATGTAGATGTTGCGCGCGAGCTCGGAGGCCGCGGTCGCCAGGCGCACGCAGTCGGTCACGCCGAAGAAGCCGCGGGTGAGGTGCTGCGAGGCGCGCTGCACCACCAGCACGTCGCGGTCCGACACGATCTGGAAGCGCTGCTCGGTGGTGCGCGCCGGCGCGCCGGCCGTCATCGCCAGCCGGAGCTCGCGCAGCGGGAAGGGCCGCCCCGGCGCCGCGAAGAGCCGGCCGCTCGTCTCGAGCTGGGACAGCAGCTCGCGCACCTCCACCACGTCGAGCGTCCCCGGGGCGCGCGACACCGAGTCGGGCAGCGTGCGGATCACGCCCTTCGCCGAGGCCCCGAGCGCGTCGGTCACCACCTTCTCGATGGCCTGGAGCACGGTCGCGCTCATCGGCCCTCGTCGTCCATGTTCACGATGCGCACCCGCAGCTTCTCGAGCGCGCGCTCGAGCGTGAGCGCGGTCTCGACGTGGCGCAGGTCGACGCCCAGCTCCACCAGCGTGATGGCCACCGTCGGCCGCACGCCCACCAGCACCGCCTTCACCCCGAACTGCCGCGCGATGCTCGCCGTCTCACCGAGGATCTTCGCCGCGAAGCTGTCGATGAGGCTCAGCGCCGACACGTCGAGCACCAACCCGCGCACCCCGTCGGCCTGCGAGAGCCGCTGGCTCACCGTGTCCTGGAGGAAGCGCGCCTGCGAGTCGCTCAGCTCCGAGGGCACACTGACGAACACGCAGTGCCCAAGGCGCATCAGCGGAATGAAACTCTCTGAACCCGACATGTGACCCGTTTCGGCGCAGGGGAAGCGCGCCTTCTGGTTCACTTAAGCCGCCGTTCAGTCCAGATGGAACAGAACCACTTCAAAAAGTCGTATCGAGATGTTTGATGAGACTGTCATTGTCAGGAAAATAGCGACAATGAGTGGTGTCCCTACAGACACCCAATCGCGAACTTCTTGAATGACATCGTCTTCTCAAGTGGACGCTGTCACGGGCAGCGGGGATGGGCGAGGTCGGTGCCGCTCGCGCCCGTCTCCGGCAGGTTCAGGAACGGCCCGGTGTCCGGTGTTCGGCCGTCGCGGCCGACGTCGCGCGAGCAGGGAATGGCGAGCGAGGGGTGGTCGAAGGGGGCCGCGCGACGAACGGCGCGCTCATCGGTGAGCGCCTTGAGGAAGGCGGTGAGCTCGGGAAGCCCGGCGCAGTTCCACTGCTCGGCGGGAGCGGTCAGGAGCGGATGGACGTGGTCGACGCCTCCGTCCTCGACGCCCTCGAGCGGGAAGGCGGTGCGCGGACAGTAGACGCGAATGAGCTCCGACTCGAGGGTGCCAGGGCCGGCGGCGTCTCCGCCGCCCGGGTGGAAGTACGGTGCGGTGTGGCTCACGTTGCGCAGGTGAGGCGTCTTGAAGGCGCCGCGCACGAAGGCGCGAGGGAGCTCCGCTTCCGCGACGCGAGAGAAGCGCGGAGGCGGCGCGTCGAGCGGCACCTTCCCGAGGCCGTAGTGGTGGAAGTAGGGCAGGCCGTCACCGGGCTCGCGGAACCGGCTCCCGATGCCGGGATCGTCCGCCGTCGGACGAAGGCCGAGGTTGTAGAAGCCGCGGTCGTACGGCACGAGCCCGCTCTCGCTGAAGACGCCGCGCTTCATCCACTCGACGCGGTGGTCCTCCGCGCGGCTGCCCTCGAGCAGCCAGCGAACGAAGTCGTTGTCGTCGGTCGCCTCCTCCTCGCCACCGACGGCCTCGAACTCGAGGAGCGGCCCGTAGACGTGCGCCCGCGTGGCGACCGAGGTCTCCGGCAGCGCGTGACACACCGAGCAGTTGGCGCTCTCGAAGACCTGGAGCCCCGCCAGCTCACTCGGCGAGAGCACGCCCTGGTCGGCGCGGAAGTGCTGATCGAAGCGCGTCTCGTCGGGGACGAGCTGCTCCTCGTAGAGCATCACCGCCACGCCAAAGAAGAGCGCGAAGTTCGCTTCGCAGGCCGTCAGCGCCTGGCCGCGAACATCCTTCGTGACGAGCGCGTCGGTGCACCAGCCTGGCTTGAAGGCCTTCTCGACCAGCTCGCGATAGGTGACGGTGAACTGACCGCTCGCGTCGACGCAGCTCGAGCCTGCGCCGTCGCACCGCGCGAGGTGTGAGTCGGTGAGGCTGACCTTCTGCTCGGCCAGCGCGCGCGACGGGAGCAGCTTCTTCCCGATGTCCGATGGTCGGCGGCCGAAGTAGCTCATCTCGAGCGCCACCAGCGGGCCGAGCGCCTGCGAGGCGAGCGCTGCGTGCGGGAGCCGCACCAGCACCCGCGTGCCGTGCAGGTAGAGGCCGACCGAATCAGGGAAGGCGTCGTCGCCGAGCAGGTCGTAGCCGTTGAAGACGCTACGGGCGCGCCCATCGAAGAAGAGGCGATCGAACCACAGCGCGCCGTGGACGGTCGGCGCGGCGCGGCCGGTCACCGTACGCCCGTTCTCCGCCGCGTCGAACTGCGCGAGCTCGACCTGCACCTTCCGCTCGAAGTCAGCCGAGTCGATGGCGGGCACGAGGCGGCGGAACGCCTCCGACACCGGCCGACGCCCACCGGAGTTCGACTTCTCGGGCCGCGCCGCCTCGCGCAGCCCGAGGCCGCGCTCACGCTCGGGGCTCCTCGGGCTCGCCTTGAGCATGCGCTCACCCGCCGTCGCGACGGGAGGGGCGAAGACGCGCGCAGCCACGCCCCACGAGCCGCGGGTCGGGCGCGCGTCGGCGCCGAAGTACGAGTGACAGGTGGCACAGGCGGTCTGGTCGTCCGAGCCCACGCGCACGTCCCAGAAGAGCGCCTTGCCGAGCGCGATGGCGGCGGTGCGGTCCTGCAGCAGCTCGTCGAGCGAGGTGACGATGCGGCTCGCGCCCTCCTCCTTCCGCCGCGCCTCGCGCCGGGCGAGCACGTCCGGAGGCTCCGGCTGGGAGGCGAGCATCGTCCCGACCTCCTGCTGGGTCGCGCGCAGGTCGTGGCGGAGCTGGGCCTGGTGCTCGCGCTGCTTGCCCTCCTCGCCCGGCAGGAGCGTCGTCTTCTTCATGGGCGTCGCCCGGCACGCCCCCTCGGGGCACTTCGCGCTGCAAGCCACCATCAGCAGCGCCGTGGCCGCCAGGAGCCACCTCATGAGCGCACCACCTTCCGCACCGCGCGCAGCAGCGTGGCGTAGGGCAGTCGCGCGGGGAGCGCGCGCCACACATTCCGGGCGTCATCGCCGAAGGTGATCATCGCCGCGTGGTTCGAGCGCACCGCGTCGACGGCCGGGTCGAGGTCGCGGTAGCCGAGCGCCTCGCGCAGCGCCTCGATGTCTGCCTTCGGCCCCGTGAGGAACTCCCACGGCGCGCGCGCCCCCTGTGGCGTGGCGTTGAGCTTGCGGGCGTGGGCGGCGAGCTCCGCCGGCCCGTCATGCTCGGGGTCGAGGGTGATGGAGAACAGGCGGATGCCCGCCGTCCCCGCCAGGTCCTGCTGGAGCTTCTGGAACACGAGGTTCGTCGCGGGGCATGAGCCCTGGCACTTCACGTAGCTGAAGCCGAGCACCACCCGCGCGTCGCGCACGCAGTCGCGAACGAACTGCACCCGCTCACCCGCGCTCGTCACCAGCCCCACGTCGGGGAGGAGATCGGAGTAGCGGAAGCCGCCCCGGGCAGGCGCCGCCTGCGCGAGCCGTGCGGCGAGGGGAAGGGCCGCGCCCGCCACGAGCACCTCTCGTCGAGTGAGCTTCACTTGCACTCCTCCTTTCCACCTTCCTCGAACCAGAAGGCGGGTCGAATCGGCAGGTCTCCGGCGTGGCTGTCCAGCCCGAGCCGTGGGTCGAACTGGAACATCATCCGCATGTCTTCGTGATTGAGGTTGTGACAGTGAAAGACGAACGGCCCCTGGAAGGTGCGGAACTGCATCAACAGATGCACCTCGGTGTTCGGCCCCAGGATGGTCGTGTCGTATTTGATGCCGAGGTTCCACGCCGTGACGTCGAACTTCGACCCGGGCAGCCACCCCGGCGCGTCGGGCTCGACCGTCGGGGCGCCTTCTCCGGGGACGCCGGTGTACGCCCGGTGGTGCAGCAGCACCTTCTTCGCGGCCGGGTTCACCGGGTTGGTGACCTCGGCGTAGACCATCTGATGTGACTCGAGGTGGATGTGAATGGGGTGCCACCACCCGCCGCTCTTGTTGCGGAGGATCCACCGCTCGAGCGACCAGAGCCTGGGCACCGCGTTCGCCAGACACGCCTCGTAGAAGCGCTTGTTGATCTGCCACGCCCCCTGCCCGCGCTCGAACTCGAAGACCCGCGTGGGCACGTTCTTCCAGTCGGCCGGCTGGATGCCGCCCTTCTCGCCGAGGGTGCCATCGCCGCGCAGCCTCGAGATCAGCTCGCGATGGGGGCGGAGCTTCGCCGGCGCCGCGGTCGGGGCTCTCGAGGGCGCCTCCGGGGCGAGCTCGATCTTCATGAGGAACATCGCGACGTCGTCGGCCGGCAGCTTCCCGGGCGCTCCGCGGGGCGCGCCCTGCGTCGGCCCGAACACGTTGTCGCCGTGCCCCGGGCCGCGGCCGTCCTTCTGCTCGATGGTGTTGACGAGGTAGAGCGACTCCCAGGGCTCGAGCTTCTGCGCGCTGAAGTCGATGAGCAGATCGAGGCGGCCGGCCATGCTCAGGAAGGCCTCGGTGCCGTCCTTCGGTGCATCGAACAGCCACGTGTCGCGGCCGAGCGCCTTGAATGGGACCGCCGTCATCGCGCCGGTGCGCTCGTTCACCTTGACGAACAGCAGTCGGTAGAAGCGCGCCAGCGAAGCGTTGAGGAACCGGAAGCGGTACGTCGTGCGCTCGGCCTTGAACAGCGGGTACGCCTGCCCATTGAGCAGCACGAGGTTGCCCAGCGTGCCGTTGTGGTCGAACGGGTTGAAGTAGATCCGCGCCTCACCCTTGAACTTCCAGCCGGTGTCCTTCGCGGCGCGCGTCTTCGCCTCGTCCTTGATCTCCGCCTGCATCTGCTGCTCGTCGGTGATCTCACAAAGCGAGACATCGCGGAGGGCCACCGGCACGTCGAACGCGCCCGACGGAAGGCTGGCCTCGACCGCCTCGTCCCTGCACAGATAGAAGCCGGCCAGCCCCATCAGCGCGTTGTGCGCGGTGATGTCTTCCGCGTGGTCGTGGTACCAGAGGGTGGTGGGGGTCTCGTCGAGATCCCACTCCTTCGTGACGACCCCGCCCTCGACCACCAGCGGAACGCCATTGGGGTAGTAGTAGTCGCGCGCCTCGCCCGGTCGCGTGCGGAAGTTGGGGTGCCCATCGGAGTGCGCTGGCGTGTGCCCGCCGTGCAGGTGCACCGACGTCTCGAGGTCGAGCTCCTTCGGCAGCCGGTTGGTGTGCCGCACCACGAGCGGCATGCCCGGCGTGACCCGAATGGTCGGCCCCGGAGTCGACGGCGGCTTCCCCCCTGACGAATAACCAAACAAGCGC
The DNA here is from genome assembly GCA_049322495.1 of Myxococcota bacterium. Classification (GTDB taxonomy): domain Bacteria; phylum Myxococcota; class Myxococcia; order Myxococcales; family Myxococcaceae; genus Archangium_A. The sequence goes on from JBMORD010000330.1 coordinate 10,066, forward strand.
GTCAACCACCCGGGGACCAGCTCGCCGACGAAGGCCTGCGCGTCGAGCTCGGTGTACATCAGTCGCGCGCCAGCAGCCTGGTACACGTCGTTCGGCCGCGGCGTTGCGTCGCCCGGGTGCGTCGTCGAGCGGCACTCCACCGCGGTGTGCTGGCGCCACTCCTCCCGCCAGTGGAACTCGGGCGCCACCTTCTGCGCGACACAACCCACCTTGAGCTCGTCTGGCAGCGGACGAACGGCCGCGTCAGCGGGACGCGGAAGCTCCTTCTGCCAACGAGGAACCGCCGCTGCCGGAAGAATCCGAACACCGCGCTGCGCCATGTTTGCCCCCTCGGTGGGGCAATTTTACGCACCGACAGTTAACCAAAATCAATCGTAGACATGAGACCCACATCCACCGCAGGAGCGCTCGCAAGTCCGTGCGAAGCGCGGCGGTTGGTGCCAACCTGCCGGAACCATGGCGAACATCATCGAGGAGTCGAAGTCGTCGCGCGCCACCTGCCGCACGTGCCGCCAGAAGATCGACAAAGGCGTGCTCCGGTTCGGTGAAGAGACGCCCAACCAGTTCAACGAGGGCGAGGTGAGCTACTTCTGGCACCACCTCACCTGCGCCGCGGGCAAGAAGCCGCTGCTGGTGAAGGAGGCGCTGGCGGCCTTCACCGGCACGGTGCCCAACCGCGCCGAGCTCGAGGCGACGCTGGCGTCGGCCAAGCCGAAGGCCGCTGCGGGCGAGCGCCCCTTCCCGTACGCGGAGCGCGCGTCGACGGGCCGCAGCCGGTGCATGCAGTGCGACGAGGCGATCGAGAAGGGCGCGCTCCGCGTGGCCATCGAGCGCGAGGTCGACACCGGCTCGTTCATGCGCAAGGGCCCCGGCTACCTCCACGTCGGCTGCGCGCTGGAGCACACCGGCGAAGACGACCTCTTCGCCCGCGTGAAGAAGAACACCCCGGAGCTGACGCCCGCCGACGTCGCGGAGCTCGACGCCGCTGGCGGTGATGACGACGGTGACGGCGACGACGAGGCCTGAGCCCCGCCGCGCCGCTCAGAGGGCGCGCTCGTACACGCGCCACTTCTTGTAGATCTTCGCGTTCATGCGCTCGATGCCCCGGTTGATGCCGGTGTTGTCCTCGAGCGTCCACGAGAGCTCGCCGGCGGCGTAGCCGGCCTCGGTGCCGCGCTTGCTGATCTCCTCGTAGAGCACCGCGGCGAGGGCGCCGTACTTGCGCGAGGCGCGGAACTCGTCCTTCACGCCGAGCATGATCAACCGCACGTGCTTGGCGCGGTTGAACTTGAGGCGCCACAGCAGCTTGAGCAGGTTGAGGGGGTTCTTCATCAGCTCGCCGTTGAAGTCGCGGATCATCTCGTTGATGTCCGGAATGGCGAAGAGCATCGCCGCCGGCTTCCCGTCGACCTCGGCGACGTAGGTCAGGCGCTCGTCGATGAAGAGGCTGTACTCGTTGGCGATGACCTCCAGCTCCTTGTCGGTGAAGGGCGTGAAGTTCCAGTTGTTCTTCCAGGCCTCGTTGTAGATGTCCTGGATGATGGCCGCCTCGCGGTGGATGAACTTCTTGTCCATCAGGCGGATCTTCACGTTCGGCAGCTCGCGCGTCTTCTGCGCCACCTTCTTCGTGAGGTCGTCGACCGGCGTGGCGGCCTGGTACCACCAGCCGTAGAGGTCCTTCGCCTTCTGGTAGCCGGAGTTGAGGATCAACTGATCCATGAACGGCCGGTTCCAGGTGGTGCCGATCATCGCCGGCTTGTCGAAGCCCTCGATGAGCACCCCGACCTCGCCCTTGGTGTCGAGCGTCATCGGGCCGCGGAGCCGCACGCGCCCCTTGCTGCGCGCCCACGCCTCGGCCTGCGCGAAGAGCGCCTTCGAGACCTCGACGTCGTCGGGGCACTCGTAGAAGCCGAAGAAGGCGGTCTTCGGCTCGTCGGGCCAGCGCTTGTCGTAGTCGTGGTCGATCTGCGCGCTGATGCGGCCGACGGCCTTGCCGTCCTTGAAGGCGGTCCAGCACTCGACCTCACCGTGGGCGAGGAACACGCTCTTCGCGGGGTCGAGCTGCTTGCGGTAGTCGTCGAGCAGCGGCGGGACCCAGTTCTTCTCGCGGTCGAGGCCGATGTTCCACGGCACGTGGAGGAAGACTTCGAGGTCCTTCTTTCCGCGAACAGGGCGAACGTCGAGGCTCATGGCCGCCCGCCCTACACGGCTCGGGGCGCGATTTGAACCGCGACGATGCCCCGAGCCATCAGCCGCGCCGACGGCGGCGCGAGACGAGGCCCAGCGCCGCCACCACGACGAGCACGCCTTCGAGCTGTGCGCAGCCGCACCCCGAGGGCGTCGCTGGCGTCGGCGCGTCGCTGCCCGCATCGATGGCACCGCCGTCGACACCCGCGTCCTCGAAGCCCGCGTCCGCTCCGGCATCCAGCCCCGCGTCGACCACGCAGTCTTCGCGCCGCGTGTGGAGGCAGCCGGTCGCGGTGCACTGCTCGGTGGTGCACGGGTCGTCGTCGTCGCACAGCGCGTGCACTGGCACCGACACCGCGCGCCCGTTGGCGCACGCCTCGACGGTACACGCGACGTCGTCGGCGGGCGGCGTCTCGGTGTCGTCATTCACCACCACGCGTACGCCCCCCGCGCACTCCGCCCGCACACAGTCGGTCGCCGAGTCCTGCGGAGGAGGACACGCGGCGCAGGCCGACTGCCCGCTCTGCGACCAGGTGTCGGGCGGGCAGGCCTGACAGAGCCCCTGCACCGCCGCGGTGCCGGCGGGACACGGCGCGCACGCCGCGCTGCCTGCGTCACTCGACATGCCAGCGGGACACGCGAGCACGTCCGCGCCGCCAGCGCACATCGAGCCCGCGGGACAAACCAGACACGTGCTGGCGCTCGACGCCCCGGTGGTGGTCGACCACGTGCCCGCGGGGCAGCTCACCGCGACCGCGCCGCCAGGGCAGTACTGCCCCGCCGGGCACACCACGCACGCCGCGGAGCTCGCGGCGCCGGTGGTCGTCGAGACCGTGCCCGGGCTGCAGCTCGTCAGCGCCGCGCCGCCGGTGCAGTACGCGCCGGCCGGACACACCTGGCACGTCGCCGAGGGAGCTCGCGCCGGTGGCGGTGGAGTACGTGCCCGCGGGACACAGGGAGATCGCGCTCCCGCCCGGACAATACGCACCTGCGGGGCACGTCGAGCAGCTGCTCGAGCCGCTCGCGGCAGCGAAGGTGCCCGCGCTGCAGGCGACGAGCGCGGCGCCTCCCGCGCAGGCATAGCCCGGCGGACAGAGCAGACACGCGGAGGACGAGCTCGCGCCGGTGACCGTCGAGTACGTGCCTGCAGCACACGAAGCGAGCGCGCTCCCGCCGGTGCAATACGCGCCCGCGGGGCACGTCTGGCAGGTCGCCGAGGACGCGGCGCCGGTGGCCGTCGAGGAGGTCCCTGCAGGGCACGCGGAGAGCGCACTCCCGCCCGTGCAGTACGAGCCCGCGGGGCAGAGCTGACAGGACGCCGCCGACGTCGCGCCGGTGGCCGTCGAGTACGTGCCCGCCGGACACACGGCGATGGCGCTCCCGCCCGCGCAGTACGCGCCCGCGGGGCACGCCTGACAGGTCGACGCCGAGCTCGCGCCGGTGGCCGTCGAGTACGTGCCCGCCGGACACACCGCGATGGCGCTCCCGCCCGCGCAGTACGCGCCCGCGGGGCACGCCTGACAGGTCGACGCCGAGCCCGCGCCGGTGGCCGTGGAGTACGTGCCCGCCGGACACACCGCGATGGTGCTCCCGCCCGCGCAGTACGCGCCCGCGGGGCACGCCTGGCAGGTCGACGCCGAGCTCGCCCCGGTGGCCGTGGAGTACGTGCCTGCGGGGCACGTTTGACAGCTCGCCGCGGACGTTGCGCCCGGGGCCGTGGAGTACGTGCCCGCCGGACACACGGCGATGGTGCTCCCGCCCTCGCAGTACGAGCCCGCCGGGCACGCCTGGCAGGTCGACGCTGAGCTCGCGCCGGTGGCCGTGGAGTACGTGCCTGCCGGACACGCGCTGAGTGAGTTGCCCCCCGCGCACCAGGCGCCGGGAGGACACGCCTGACAGGCCGTCACCGACCCCAGGCCGACGGAAAACGAGTACGTCCCGGGCGGGCATTGGGTCATCGACGCGCCTCCGGTGCAGTAGGACCCCGAAGGGCAGGTGACGCACATCGACTCGAGAAAGGCACCGGTGACAGTCGAGTAGGTGCCCGGCGGGCACATCGAGAGGCTGGTTCCGCCCTCGCACCAGAACCCCGGCGGGCACGTCTCGCAGCTCGTCGCGCCCGAGCTCGCCGAGTAGGTCCCACGCTCGCAGGTCGTGCAGCTCGCAGAGCAGACCGTCGAGGAGATCGAGCCCGGCGGGCACGGTGTACAGACGTTGTCCGCGAACGCCGAGTAGCTCCCGGCCGGACAACACTGACAGGTACAGATGCCGGTCGCGAACCTCCCCGCGGGACAATCGATGGGCTCGGGGTTGGTGCAGATCGACAGAAGAGACAACAGAACCGCGTGCAGCATGGGCGCTCCGTATCGAAGCTGCCGGGTCGAACGCGAGCAGAAGCGAACGGCAGCCGACATCGTGACCAGCCGGACACGAGATGAGCTATGCGCCGGGCATGCGCCTGCTCCTGCCGCTCTCGCTGTTGCTCGTCGCCTGCCCGCAGCCCACCGTGGTCGGCCCGCCGCCGCTCGCGGTCGAGGTGGCGGCCGACGGCGCGTTCTCCGTGCGGCGCGGCACGACGGGCGTCGCCTCGATGCGGGGCGCCGTCACGCTCGCCGGAGTGGACGTCACGCCGCCGGGCGAGCCGACCATCACCCGCTCCGAGGGAGACGACGAGCTCGGCCGCGCGGAGCAGACGGTGCTCGAGCGCACCGACGGCACCACGCGGCTCACGCTCACCCTCCGCCGCTACGCGAACTTCGTCACCGCGCAGCTGAAGGCGAGCTGCGCCTCGACCTGCACCGGCATGCGCGTGCAGGGATTCACGCTCGCGGGCGAGCTCCTCACCGGGAGCGCCGAGCCGGCCGCCGCGCTGGCCAACGGCTACTCGAGCTGGGCGCCGAGCTACTGGGCCACCGTGCAGCGCACCGACGACCCGGGCGTCGACATCGAGAACGTCGGCAACAATGACAACCACCTCGTCACCGACGCGCGGCTGAGCTGGTGGCTCGGCGCGACGCAGCTCCGTGACGGCTCGGCCGTCGTCGCCGGCGCGCTCACCGCAGACGCGTGGAAGTCGAAGGTGCTCACCTGGCGCAACGACGCGGTGAAGGTGCGCGTGCGCAACGGCGGCGCGGGCGACTCGCTGCCCCTCACCGCCGAGGGCGTCTCGTCGGAGCGCTTCTTCTTCACCGCGGGCCCCTCGGTGAACGCGCTGCTCTCGGCCTGGGGGAACGCGGTGGCCACGCTCACCCCGCCGCCCGCGGCGCCCTTCGTGCCGGTGGGGTGGAACTCGTGGAACACGCTCTTCGAGAACATCGACGAGGCGAAGGTGCTGGCGAACGCCGACGCGGTGAAGACGCTCGGCTTCCCCGCGAACAACGTGCAGCTCGACGACGGCTGGGAGGTGGCCTGGGGCGGCTGGACCGCGAACGCGCGCTTCCCCTCGGGCATGGATGGGCTGGCGTCACGGCTCGGGCAGCGGCAGCTCCATGCGGGGGTGTGGATGGCGCCGTTCTTCGTCGACTCGACGCTGATGGTGGCGACCGCGCACCCCGACTGGTTCGTCCGTGACGTGCGTGGCCAGCCGGTGGCGTACACCGAGTTCTTCACCGGCCACACGCTGTGGTCGCTCGACGCCACGCACCCCGAGGCGCGGGCGTTCCTGGTGGGCGAGGTGCGGCGGCTCCTGTCGCAGGGGTACCGCTACCTCAAGCTCGACTTTCTCTTCTCGGGCGCGTGGGAAGGCGTGCGACGGAACCCCGACGTCACCTCGCTGCAGGCGTACCGGCTGGCGATGAAGGAGGTGCTGGCCGAAGCGAAGACGCACGACGCCTTCATCGTGGCGTGTGGCGCGCCGGTGCTGCCGAGCGCCGGGTACGCGCACGCGCTCCGCACGGGGGAAGACATCGCCGCGCGCGGCTCGCCGTACACCTTCGACTGGGTAAAGAACGCGAGCCGCAACGTGGGCACGCGGTGGTTCGTCTCGCCGTTCCTGATCAACGACGCGGACACGGTGCTCGTGCGAGGGCTGCCCGACGGCGTCAAGCGCATCCAGACGACGGTCAACCTGCTCGCGGGGCGCATGCTGGGCTTCGGCGATGACCTCACCGCGTCGACGAGCGCGGAGCTGGACTTCCTCCGCTTCACCGCGACGCTCCCCTCGGTGGCGAAGAGCGGCGGCACGAGCTTCGAGCCGCTCGAGCCGGCCGCGAAGCCGCGCGGCAAGTCGCTGAGCAAGGCGGAGGCGCTCGTCGATCCCGACAGCTACTCGGTGCCGTCGGTGTGGGTCGCGAAGGGCACCGACGAAGGCACGCTGGTCGGCGTCTTCAACTGGTCGAGCGAAGAGCAGACCTTCCAGGTGAGCGCCGCGGCGCTGGGCCTCACCGGGAAGGAAGCGGTGAAGGAGCTGTGGCTCGACCGCGCGGTCACCTTCGCCGACGGCGCGTGGAGCGTCACGGTGCCGGCGCGCGACGCGGCGTACCTGAGGCTGCGGTAGTCCATGCCCCCTGCCTCCCGAGGCGGTCACTGGTTCGCTGACGCGCAGGAGGCCTCGAGACGTGCGGACGCCTCGCAGCGCGGAGCGGCGGTCCTGTCGAGCTGCCGCACCGACGCCGCGAGGCAAGCCCGCTCGAAGTGCCGGAGGAGCGACGCGCTCAGCTCGCTTCGGCGTCGACTTCCCGCGCGAGGCGGGCCAGCACGCCGGCCAGCCACGTGGCCGGGGTCAGCACCGCGAGCGCCTCGGGCATCGTTGCGCGCAGCGGGCCCCAGGAGACGACGCCGAGGCTGAGCAGCGCACCGGTGGCCACGCCGAAGCACACCACCGTCCACGCCACGAAGAAGACGCTGCGTCGTGCGGCCAGCAGGGGCGCGAGCAGCACAGGCACCGCGAAGGCGAACGCGAACCAGCAGGGCGCACTCGCGAGGAAGGTGTCGAAGGAGCGGCGGAGCACCTCAGGCCCCACGTCGTCGCCCGCGAGGAGTCGCCACGTCACCGGGGTGATGAACGCGAACAGCCCCGCCGCGACGAGCACCACGGCCGGCGCGCGCCAGCCCCGGGGGCGCGAGAGGACAAACCAGCCGACGAGCCAGAACGCGAGCCCGGGCTCGAGCGTGAGCTGATGCACGCGCGGGATGAAGACCTGATGCAGGTAGTTCCCCTCGAGCGCGAGGCGCGCATACGCGAACGGCACGAGGTGCATCGCGAGCGTCGTCAGCGTGACGAACGCAGCGAGCCTCGACGTCCAGCCCTGACCTCGCGGTGCGCGCGTCCACGTCGTCGCCCACACCAGCGCGCCGAGCAGGGCCCACGCGAGACCGGCGAGCATCAGCCGCAGCAGGAGCCAGTCGTCGACGGGGTTCAGATACTTGAGCTGATGGTCCCCGCGCGCCGAAGGAATCACCGCGGTGAGCGCGAGGGCGGCGGCGCCGGTGAGACCACCCGCGAGGATGACGATCCACAACCTGCGTTCGACGCTGGGACTCATTGTTCCTCGAGCCATGGGGCGAAGTTCGCGCCCATTCACGTGGCGAACCACCGTGCGACGCCGCGAACACGCACGCTTCGGCCCTGCGTGGGTCTCACCGGAGAGACGGTGGGGTATGGAGGCGAGCGCATGAGCGACCGCCGCCGCGTCGTCAGCTCCTTCGACGAGCTGCTCCAGCCCTTCCCGGCGGGCGTCAACGCGCTGTGCCTCGCGCGCACGCTCGACGCCGACTTCGACGGCCTCGCCGCGACGTTCGCCGCGCGCGCTGACGACGAGGGCGGGCTCTTCGTGCTCGATGAAGACACTCTGCGCGCCGCGCCGAAGGCCGACCCGCGCGCGCTCGCCGTGCTCCTCGACGACCTCCGTCGGCTCGCCGCGCTCGGCCGCGAGCCGCAGCTCAACGTGCTCACCCGCTACCCGCGCGACACCCGCGGGCTGCCCATCACCGTCGACGTGCACTCCTTCCACGCCGACCGCGCACCCGTGGAGGCGGACACCTTCCTCTGCACCTACTCCGGTGCCGCGAGCGAGGGCGTCGACGACGCCGACGCCGTTCGGCTGGTGGATGAACCAGATGTCCGCGCCGCCCTGCGCGCGCTCCACGGCCGCGACGAAGGCTTCGAGGCGTTCCTCACCGAGGAGTGTTTCGACCTCCACTTCCGCCCGCGGCCCGGCGCGACGCCCTACCCCTTCGGCGTCGGCAACCTGTGGCGCATCTCCGTCGCGTGGCCGGAAGCGCCGGTGCCGCCGTGCATTCACCGCGCCCCGCTCCCTGATGGGCGGCCGCGGCTGCTGTTGATCTCCTGAGCGGAGATCCTTTTTTCGAGCCGCCCGTTGAAGGGGCCATGCGCTCTCTCAAGCCCCTGCTCCGTGCCTCGCTGTTGTGCAGTGCCCTCGCCGCTCCTGCGTTCGCCGGTGACCCGAAGCCGCCCGCCGCGCCCCAGGAGCAGACCTCGCAGACGAAGGCCGCGCGCCCGACGCTCGACGTGGTCTTCGTGCTCGACACCACCGGCTCGATGGGTGGGCTCATCGAAGGGGCGAAGCAGAAGATCTGGTCCATCGCGTCGCGCCTCGCCTCGGGCACGCCGACGCCGCGCATCCGCGTGGGGCTCGTCGGCTACCGCGACCGCGGCGACGCGTACGTCACCAAACGCTTCGACCTCACGGAGGACCTCGACGCGGTGTACGCGAACCTCCAGGGCTTCCGCGCCGACGGTGGCGGCGATGGTCCGGAGCACGTCGGCCGCGCGCTCGGCGAGGCGGTGTCGCTCATGAAGTGGACCGATGATCCCAAAGCCGCGCGGATGATCTTCCTCGTCGGCGACGCCCCGGCGCACGACGACTACAACGACGGCTGGAACACGCGCGACTGGGCGAAGAAGGCCATCCACAAGGGCATCGTGGTGAACACCGTGCGCTGCGGCTCCGACGTGACGACCGAGGGGCTCTTCCGCGACCTCGCGAAGCTCGCCGATGGCTCGTTCGTCTCGATTCAGCAGTCGGGCGGCATGGTGGCCGTCGCGACGCCGTACGACGCCGAGATGGCGAAGCTCAACGCGGAGATCGCCGACAAGACGATCGTCGGAGGCTCCGTCGCCGCGCGCACCGAGGGCGTGCGCGAGCTCGAGGCGCTCAAGGCGATGCCCAGCACCGCCGTCGGTGACCGGACGTCGTTCCGCGCAAAGACGATGCCCGCCGCCCCGGCCGCGGAAGTGAAGGCCGTCGGCTCCGTCACGCTCAACGCCGACCCGACGCGGGTGAACGCCATGAAGGACGAGGAGCTGCCCGACGCGCTGCGCGCGCTCCCGAAGGAAAAGCGCGAGGAGTACGTGCGGCAGCAGAACGCCGAGCAGCAGCAGCTCCAGACGAAGCTCGTCGAGCTGTCGCGGAAGCGCGACGAGTTCATCCGCGCCAACGCGTCGAAGAAGACCGACTCGTTCGATGACCAGGTCTTCGAGGGCGTGAAGAAGAGCGCGTCGAAGGTCGGCGTCGCGTACTGAGCCGGGCTACCGCCACGCGCGGAGCAGCGAGTCCAGCTCCGCGCACGCGCGCTCGAAGCCCCGCCCCACGCGCTCGCGCACGGCGGCCTCGGGCAGCTCGGGCTCCTGCGCGAGCAGCGCGGCGAGCGCCTGGGCTTCCGCGCTCAGGCGGCGCAGGTCGGCGCGCAGCTCGGACAGCGAGAGCGCGTCGCGGTCGTCGAGCGCGCTCTGAAAGGCCAGCACCCGTCGGCGATGCGCGTCGAGCGCCGGCGGTGTCGGTGCCCGACCTTCCCTGGGGCGCACCTTCGGGGCCACGGCCCGCACCGCCGGCTTCGGCGGCGGAGGCGGCGTCGGCGCCGGCTCACCCGGGAGCGGCCAGCGGTACGCGTCGCCGGGAACGCGCTTCATCACCTCGGCGCTCAGCCACGTGCAGAAGCGCCCGACGTCGTGGTCCTCGCCGTCGACCGTCCACACGGAGTCGCGGCTGGTGCGGCACTCCGGGGGGCCGCCCCACTCGGGCTTGTGGAAGTCAAAGACAGCCATCGTCTCGCCCTCGAAGACATACAGGAAGAGCGTCGACGACTTGTCCATGTCTGGGTCTTCGTCGGCGTCGCCGAGCACCTCTTCGAGGACGTGGAAGGGCGCGCGCAGGCGGGAGAGCTTCACCCGCGGGACGCTACCGCAAGGCCGGGGCCCGTTGACGAACTCGAGGGTGTAGCCTGTGGCCCTTGCGACGCGCCGTATCCGCTCTGCCGCAAGTTCGGCGGACCGGACTCGACCGGCTACGCGTGCACGAACCACTGAAGGCCGCATCGCGCCGAGCCGCCTGCACGCCATCTTGTATGGTGCGCTGCCATGAGGGTCCTGCGTCGTTGGTGCCTGTTGGGCGTGCTTCTGGCTTCTCTGAGCTCCCTCGGGGCTGAGAAGCCGCGGTTGGTGGTGTTGCAGGTCGACGGCTCGACTGACGCGCTCAAGAGAATCGGCGCCGCAGTGAGTGAGCAGCTGTTGACGGAGCTCCAGCGGACCGGACGCTTCGAAGCGATGGGCACCTCGGATCTTCAGGTGCTGCTGGGCATGGAGCGGCAGAAGGCAATCCTCGGCTGCTCGCCCGACGGCGAATCAGCGTGCCTCGCGGAGATCTCCGCAGCGCTCGGCGCGCCGTGGGTGGTCTCGGGAAGTCTGGCCCAGTTCGGCAAGGTCACACGCCTCGACCTCAAGCTGATCAGCGCGAAGAGCGGCAAGGCGGTCTTCCGCGACGGCGCCTCGTTCTCGGAAGAGTCCGCGCTCTTCAGCCAGGTGTCGGACATCGTGCAACGCATGGTCGCGAGCCTCGAGCCGCAGCATCAGCCCACGGCCCCGGCCGGCGCGGTCGTCACCACGATCAGCGGCGGTGTGCTCACGCTCGGGGGCGCCGCGCTGCTGGTCGTCGGTGGCCTCGGGAGAGCCAGCACGACGGAGAACCTCGCCACGCTCCAGTACAGCGAAGCGAAAGCACAGCTCAGCCGGGCCAACACGTTCCTCCTCATCGGCGGGCTGACTGCTGGCGTGGGAGTGGCCGCGCTCGTGTCCGGCGTGGCCTGGTGGCGCGCCGCAGGTCCGGCGGAGGCGAACGTCTCCGTCGCGCTCTCTCCATCTGGCGTCGTGGTTCACGGGAGCTTCTGAGATGCGTCTCCTTTCGGCCCTGTGTGTGGTGCTGCTGTCATCGTGCGTCGTGAATGATTCGGAGCTGGTCGGCACGCGCTGCGACGCCAACGCCGACGCGCCGTGCGGCACCAGTGGAGTCCTCGTGTGCAACCCCGTGAGCAACCGCTGCGAGTTGAGCGGAGGTGCGACGGGCGGTGGTGGCGCGACGGGTGGTGGCGCGACGGGCGGCGGTGGTGGCGCGACGGGCGGCGGTGGTGGCGCGACGGGCGGCGGTGGTGGCGCGACGGGCGGCGGCGGCGCGACGGGCGGCGGTGGCGCGACGGGTGGCGGCGGAGGTTCCCCGGACGCCGGCCCACAGAGCTGCGGCCTGTATGGTGGAGCCCGGCGGCCGGTCGACGCAGGTGCGAGCGTGCTCAACTGCACTTCGCTCGAGGCCCTCCCCCCTCCAGCCGGGCTGAACCTCGTCACCGGAGTCGCCGTCGACTCGACCAACACCGTCTACGTCGTCGGCGTGGCGCAGGCGTCAGGAACGGCGGTGTTGTTCCGCGGTGAAGACTCCGGCGTGTGGACCTCGCTCGACACGCTCTCGGCCGTCACCTTTGGCTCGAGCCTCGCCACGCCCGCGCTGCCTCGGGTGACCATCGATGGCTGTGATGGTCTCTACTGGACGGCCCAGGAGCCGCACGACGGCGGAACAAACTGGGTCATCGTCTCCAGGACAAGCGGGACGCGTCGAGTCGCGCGAGTCGCGGGAGGAACGTGGGCGAGCAACGTCACGGTCGGCACCGATGGCACGCTCTTCTGCGGCGGCACCTTCGGTCCCGATGCGGGCGTGGTGATGAGCAGAGATCGCGGTCTGTCGTGGAGCCCCATCGTCAACCTCAGCGTGAGCGAGGCCGCCAGCGATCTCTCGGCTGTGAGCGTCACGACGTCCGGCGAAGTGATCAGCAACATCTGCGGCGAAGGGCCAGCGCGATGGGCCGTCGTCTCTTCGCAAAGCGACGCCGGGAGCTGGGTGAGTTCCGCGCAGACGCTGCGCATGCCCGGGTGGTCGGGCGGCGCAGCGGCATCGCCCTCGGGACCGAGCTTCGTCAGCGGCGGCAACTGGGACCTCTGGGAAGTGCAGGCCGACTTCGGTTCGGGCTGGGAGCTCGTCGACACGACGACCGAGTGCTTCGCCTCAGGAATGTTCTCGAACGAGCTCGGCGTCTTCTCTCTCGGCAACTGCCTCGATGGCGGCGCTGTGCTCCGCGTCTCGCCCAACGGCCAGCTGGGCTCCTGGCGGTCAGTGTCCGGACCCGACGCCGGGAGCCCGCGGAGCTACTTCGCGGTGACGGCCGACTCGACGGGCCGCGTCTTCGTGGTCGGGAGCGCAAGCGACGCGGGGCTGATCCTCCGCGCCACCTGCACCAACTGACTCACGGCCGCGGGCCAACCTGCATCACCGTGCCTGACGGGTACTCCGCGCCGGTGTAGCCGGAGTAGTCGATCGACCCGACGCGGCTCTCGAAGATCTTCGACGGCACGTCGGTGATGGTCGCCGTCCAGAAGTTGTAGCGCGCGTCGGTCGAGCCACTGTCGGTCGAGACCACTGCCTCGACGCCCGGCATCTCGGTGCCGATGAGCTCGCCAGACGAGATGCTGATGGTGTCGCTGTACGACGTCGACGCGCCGGTGTCGGTGACGGACACGCGCACCGTGGTGGTGCCGTCCGGCAGGTAGACCCACTGGTTGGTGGCCGAGGTGTTGAACGTGAAGAGCGTCACGCCGCTGCCGGTCTGCACGCGGCCGGTGACGTAGTTCGAGCTGTAGTCACTCTCGCTGTACGTGACGCGCACGCGGCGGATCGTCTTGCCCGCGGGCGCGGTGTACGTGCTCGAGGTCGCGGTGCTGTAGTTCGGCGTCGACGCCGACAGCGAGACCGCAGCGGTCGTCGGCTTCACCGAGCCCATCACGCCGTTCGCGTAGATGTTGTTCGACTGGATCACCGGGCTCGGGTTGCCGTTGGGGCCCGACCAGACCGCGAGGCCCGAGCCGTTGTTGAACTTCATGACGTTGTAGCGCGCGGTGGTGGTGCCGCTGCCCCAGTGCTGGAGCGCCGCGCCGCCGTTGTAGGTGATGAGGCAGTAGTTGATGGTCGGCGACGAATCGACGACCTGCACGCCGTCGCCGGTGTTGTCGCGCACCGTCGAGTCCTCCATCACCACCGCCGAGCCGCCCGAGACGCCGAGGCCGAGCCCGTTCGTCGCGAGGTACGCGCGGGAGATCGTCACGCCCGTCGAGCCCGACCACAGCTCGATGGCGAAGCCCGTCGCGCTGCGGATGTCAGGCCGGGTGATGGTCACGTTGTCCGAGTTGTCGAGCACCAGGCCGGTGTTGCCGCCGACCACCGTGAGGTCCGTCAGCGTCGCTCCCGTCGCGCTCGAGAGCAGCACCGCGATGTCGGTGCCTCCGGTGACGCTCACCTTCGAGAGCGAGCTCGCACCGCGCAGCTCGACCGCCGTGCGGCCGTTGGCGACGGTGACGTTGGTCCAGGTCGAGGTGTTGCCCGAGCCGCCCGCGAGGATGATCTTCTGGAAGCCGTTGCCCGTGCCCGGCGCGAGCACGCCGAAGATCACCGGCGACGACATCGAGCCGTTCGCGTCGAGCTTGCCGTTGGCGGTGATGGTGAAGTCGCCCGCGCCGTCGGCGTCTTGATCATGTTTCACGAAGCGCACCTGGGTGCCGGCAGAGACGGTGACGGCCTGCCCCGCGGGGATGGTGATGTTGCCCGTCACATACACGAGGCCCGACCACGTCTCGGTGTTGACGGTGCCTGACTTGTACGGCCCGCGGCTCCACGTGCCGTCAAACAGCACACCAGTGAAGCCCTGCAGGTCGAGCGCGGTGTTGCGGAGCATCGTCACGCGGCTGAGCACGTTGGGGAACACGCCGAGGTAGTTGTTCTGCAGGTTGACGGTGCCCGAGAGCGTGTCGGCCACGACGTCGGAGCTGCCGGTCGAGCCCAGGAGCTCCACCTGCGTCGCGCTGATGGTGTCGGTGTAGCTCGTCGACGCGCCGGTGTCGGTCACCGAGACGCGCACCGAGGTCGTCCCCGCGGGCACGTCGACCCACTGGTTGGTGGTCGAGGTGTTGAAGGTGAAGAGCGTGGTGCCCGTTCCCGTCTGCAGCCGGCCGGTCACGTAGTTCGAGCTGTAATCAGACTCGGAGTACGTCACGCGCACGCGCGAGATGGTCTGCCCTGAGGGCGCGGTGAAGGTGCTCGAGGTCGCGGTGCTGTAGTTCGGAGTCGCCGCCGAGAGGCTGATGGCCTGCGTCGCCACCGTGCCGGAGCCCACCGTCGCGTTGCTGTGGATGTTGTTGAGGTTCACCACCGGCGTCGGTGCGCCGTTGGCGTCGTCCTGCACGCGGAAGCCCTCGGCGCGGTTCGCGCGGAGCTGGTTGCGCGTCACGGTGCCGCTCGCCGGACCGAGGTACGTCAGGCCGGTGGTGCCGTTGGTGGCGAAGACCGAGTTGGTGACGTTCATCACGCTCGCGCGCACCACCGCGCCGTCAAGGGTGTTGTTCTCGAAGTTGCTGGCGTCGACGGTGATGGAGCTCGCGCCGTCCATCGCCAGGCCGCGCTGGCTGTTCTGGGTGGTGGTGAGGCGGGTGAAGGTGACGCCGGTGCTGCCGGAGTTGATGTTCACTCCGTCGCCGCCGCAGAGCGTGGTGGTGACGTCGGTGAAGCTGGCGTTGTCTGCGTTGGACAATTGCAGACAGTCGCTGCGCGAGCCGCGGAGGATGGTGTTCGACACCTGCGCGTTGGCGCGCACGTCGAGGTTCACGTCGCCGTACTCGAAGATGGCCCAGGTGATGACCGAGCCCGCGCCGGTGAGCTGCACGCGGTCCCACGAGCCGGGCGCCTTGCCCGTCGAGCCCTGGCCGCTGAAGAGCACCGGCGCCGTCGAGGTGCCGTTGACGACGAGCGTGCCGGCCACGGTGATGGTGTGGTCGCCGATCATGTCGTTGTTCTGGTCCTGGCGGACGAAGAGCACCTGCGTGCCCGAGGCGATGGTGAGCGTCTGGCCCGCGGGCACGGTGAGGTCACCGGTCACCACGATGGTGCCGTACCAGGTGGTGGTCATCACGTTGGCGCCGCCGAGGTACTGCACGTCGGCGAACGAGACCTGCCGCGTGGTGGTCGAGACCTGGCCCGCGCCGTCGCGGACCTTCATGCCGATGGTGTACGTGCCCGACGCGGCGAAGGTGTAGGTCGCGAGCTTGGTGGTGCTGTAGGCGGTCTCGCAGGTGCCGTTGTTGTCCCAGTCCCAGCAGACCTCGAGAGCGGCGGTCGCGGTCTCGGTGTCGCGCACCGCGCTGGCGTCGACCTGCACCACGTTGCTGTTGACGATGGTCGCGGTGAACGAGGCGACGGGCACGTCGTTCTGCACCGAGAGCGTGGCGAGCTGCGAGAAGCCGCGCGTGCCCATGCTGTCGACGGCCTGCGCCTGCACCGAGATGCTCGAGCCGGTCATCGCGCTCGTGGGCACGGTGTAGGCGAACTGGTGCGGCGAGGCGGTCGTCTCACCGACCTTCATGCCCGCGGCGAAGAACTCGACGCGCACCAGCGTGCGGCCCGCGGCCGGCGTGGCGTCGGCGAGCAGCGTGTGCATCTGGCCCTGCGTCGACTGCACCGTGCCCTGCGGCGAGATGAGGCGCACCTCGGGCGCGTTCGGCGCCTGGCAGAGGTCGGCCATGCACGTGCCGCCGCTCGAGCAGGCGGTCGCGGTGCTCCACTCGAGACACGCGTCGGCGTCGGAGTTGCCGCAGGTCTGCACGAGGCTCCCCATGCAGCGCGTCGCGCCGGCGAGGGTGCACTCGTCAGTGCAGGGGATGGTGCAGGTGCCGGCCATGCAGACCTCGCCCTGCATGCAGTTCGTCACCGGAGACCACTCGAGGCACGAGTCAGCGTCGAGGTTGCCGCAGATGCGGAAGCCGCCAGCGCTGCAGTCGCGATCCGCCACCGCGGGGCACTCGTCGGTACAGCCGGGGTTGCCGCCGCCGCCGCCGCCCGTCGCGCCGCCACCACCGCCCGTCGCGCCACCGCCGCCACCCGTCGTGGAGCCGCCACCGCCGCCGGTCGTGGAGCCGCCGCCGCCGCCGGTCGTGGAGCCGCCGCCGCCGCCCGTCATGGAGCCACCGCCACCGCCCGTCATGGAGCCGCCGCCGCCGCCCGTCATGGAGCCACCGCCACCGCCCGTCGTGCCGCCGCCGCCGCCGGTCGCGCTCATCACGCACGTTCCTGCGAGGCACTCGAAGCCCGCGCTGCAGGTCGAGGGGAAAGACCAGTCGGTGCAGCCGTTGCCGAGCGAGACGCAGGTCTGCACCTGGCCGAGCGCGTTGCAGCGCGAGGCGCCCGAGGTGCAGGTCGACTGGCACGTCGCTGGCGAGGTGCACGCGCCGGCCGCGCAGACGGCGGACGTGCCGCACGTCTCGGAGACGACCCAGTCGTAGCAGCCGGTCGCGAGCTGCTGACACTCGGCGGTGGCGCCCGCGGCGATGCACTGCTTCGCGCCCGCGGTGCAGCGATCGCTGCAGGTCAGCACGCACGCGCCGCCCGAGCACACCGTGCCTCCGGTGCACGCGACCGGCGCCGAGAGCGCGCGACAGCCATCAGGCCCGCGCGTGCACGTCAGCACGCCCGCGTTGCTGCACAGCGAGGTGCCCTCGTCGCACTTGTCGACGCAGCAGCCAGCCGCCGCGAAGCAGTCCGGATCAGCGCAGTCCGTCTTCCCGTCCTGGTCGTCGTCGACGGAATTCCCGCAGACCTCCTTCTTGACGGTGACCTGAGATTCACCGCAACCCACGAGAAACAGGGCAAGAAGTCCGGCTGAGAGGGCAATCCGCATGCCCCCGAGACACACACGACGGACTTCATGCGCAAAAAGAAGCGGGCGTAGGCTCAACCCCATGGTGCGCGCGATGGCGGTGGTGGTGGTCCTGGGTGGCTGCCAGTGTCTGCGGGCCGTCGACGAGCTCCCGGAGCCGGACTCGGGGAACCACGAGACGCCTGATGCAGGTGCCTTCGACGCTGGCCCTCCGCGCGAGTGCATCTCCTGGCGTGATGCGGGCGTGTGTGACGGCGGCGTGCGCGTGCACTTCGATGGCGTGCGGTGCGTGCCGTCGTGCGAACTCGATGATCCGCGGCTCTTCGAGCGCGACGTCGACTGCATCACCACCTGCGCGTGCGACCACACGAAGTGGCGCTACCACTACGACCTGGTGCCGGAGACGCCGTGCGACCTTGCGTGGCGGGTCCTTACCGACGGCGGCGGCGAGCTGATCTGGGACTTCACCCAATCACCGCAACCCCAGGTGGGCGGCGGGACTCCGCTGGGAGAAGTGGGCGTGCGGAAGCTCTGCGCGATCTCCCTGCAGCCCGAGGTGCTGCAGCTGCACTGTCAGACGCTGGGCGAATGAGCGCATTGGCTCGAGGGCAGCGCGGATGTTCGGATCGTCGCAGTGCCCGCATCGGCCCGCGGCACCAGCAAGGTGACTCGCTTCTCGAGCAGCTGACTTCAAGATCAGCATCCAGCGCCAAGAGGCGCTGCATGCAAATCACGGAGCCACTTCTCGCCCATGCATCGGCAAAGTTCATTCGCAAACGAGCTCGACACAGCGTTCCGACTGGCAGTCGCTATCTTCGCGACAAGCTCCCCCCGCCTGCTCGGTGGGCAACCAGCACTTGGGCCCCGTCCAGCCAGTGGCGCCGGAACTAAGCCGAACGCGCCTCCATCCGCTGACTGAATCCCCAATGCCAACCGAGGTCCCAATTCTGACGCCCGAAACCACGACCGCACTGGGTGACGGCTCAATTCTGACTGTGCAGGACCGAGGGATAGATACCGTTGTAGGAAAGGCCACCCGTTCCACGATTGGTTGCGGTTCTGCGAGAGCTGGTGCAGACGGAGGCGCGGCAGGCACCGCCGGCGAGGGCATCGGAACGCGCGGCAACGTGAGCACAAGGAGCCCGGCGGCGATAGCACCACCAATTGCCCACCAGAAGCCAGACGATCGCTGCACGACCAGCCCGTCGAGGGCCGCAGAGTCGACCTCGGCCTGCGCCCGCTCTTGTTCGCACCGCAAGATCTCCGCCCGGAGCTGTTGCAGCTCCCTCGCGGACTCCACAGCCAAGCGCTGAAGCCCGACAATGGCAGCCTGAGCCTCTGCACGCCGAGCCGATTTCCTCTGCTGATACTTGCCGATCAGTAGCCTCAACTCCGACTCACTGACGCCCTTGCTTGGGTCAAACTTAAAGCTCGACTCCAGACCGTGTGCCCATGACCTCAACGTCGACTTGAGCTTCGGTCCGAAGCCCGGAACCTGCTCGACGTCACGCACCAGAACATCCAAGGCCGTTTCGAACTGGTACGAACGGAGTGCGGCTCTTCGTCCGGCCTTGATGCCCCGAATTTCGTAGTTGGCGATGAACTTCGAGCGCAAGAAGGCCTGCCGCTGGGACGTCATGCGGTCGTCGGACAACCTCCTGTGCTCGGCGTCGTATTCCCGCTGGAGCCCTGCGAACTCCCTGCGGATCACCTCTATCCTCTGCCGAGCCTCGCGTTCCGCCCTATTGAAATTCGCTACGAGTTCCGCCCAGCGACTACGCCTTCGCGACAACTCATCCTTTGCGCTCGAGAGAGCCAATCGACGTGCGTTGATCGTGTCACCGACGACGCGAGTTCGGGCTGCGCTGCTGACCGCGGCCTGTGCCACCAGCCACAAGATCAGGCAGGCACCAGCCAGTGGCCACCCGACGCCGGAGAGCCCCAGTACCGAAAGCCAGACACCGACGGCAACCAAGGCGAAGCCACCTCGAGCAACAAGCCTCAACCGCTCGGCTCGTCGCGCCTTCACATCAAAGCCATCAGGGAGAGGGCGAGGCACTACATCCTGACCTGCCGGTTGCGGTGGCTCATTCAAATCGACCGCAGTGCCGACAAGTTGAGCCAACAACTCATCAAGCTCTGCGGGCGCGCACACAAAGACAAGCGACCCGCCACTCACCTGAAATGCGACGAAGAAGCTCGGCCCACCTTGTGTCTCGAAAGCGCACCACGGGCACCGAGGTTGGCTACTCGGGTACTTGTGCGACGAGTCGCGGGAACACGTAGCGACAGAGGCCAGCAACGCACCAAGACCAGTTCGCCACGTCTCGGCAGTCGGGCGCTTCGCGTCGCGATCGAACGCTTGTTCGAAGCACTCGACGAGCGATGCAGGCAGAAACGCCAACGGCAACGAGAATGGCGGCGGCTGCATCTGGAACTGCACTGCTCTGCGCCCAAATGCGAATCTCAGCTCACGAATCGCACGCTCAGGCGGCATTTCGCCATGACCAGTGAAGCGGCCAAAGAAGGGGTGCCTACCCAGGAAAAGAAGCTGAAATAGCAGGACGGCCAATCCGAACCGATCATGATTGAGCGTCCGCTCAATATCCTTAAGGGGCTTTCCCTGTAGCTCCGGCGGGGTGTACAGCGGAACGCCTACCTCGCACCGAAACACTCGACCTCCCGACGCGACCTGAAACGAGTCGCAGTCGATCAGCGCGACGAGATAGCTCTGCGGCGAGACGAGGACGTTGTTTTCGTTAACGTCGCCAATCACATGGCCGTGACGATGGATCGTCTCAAACGCGGCCGCCGCATTCATCGCGGCATGGACGAGATGCTGCCACGTCGCCGCCGGGAATTCACTCCGACGACTCTGCACTCCGTACAGCAGATGAACAGGCTTGTGCCCCATGATCTTGGGCATGAGAAAGCCCTGCACCCTGCCTTTGCCAGGTTCGCGCAGCACCTCGAGCGGCCACGCTGCGAACTTGCGGATCGCGTCTGAACCGAGGCAGGCCATCGCCTCCAACTTGTCGGACTTCTGCTGCTCCAGCGGGTGGAGGTAGAGCTTCGCAACCCGCTTGTCGTCCACTTCGAAGACGATCCCCTCGCCACCACGGCCAAGTTCGCGCCCGAGGCGAACTGGCCTGCCCTGACCGTCAACCAGCGGCGACTGCATCAGTCAACCTCGTCGCAACAACGAGCGTCTTGTCATCGTCGGTCTTGTCGTTCACCTGAGGAGAATCGAGAAACCGACGGAATGGTACGAGCAGCTCGTCAGGCGCATCCGACGCCCGCAAAGCGTCGAACATCGGTCTGAAGAACTGCTGATGAGGCACGCGCTTCGCGTAGTCCAAGGCGAGCATCTGCAGCCCATCAGTCATCATGGCAACCTCGTCGACGCGACCTAGCTTCGCGACCTCCATCGCCCGCTCGAAGGTGTCGTCTGTGACGAAGTGCGTGAGGTTGAGAAACTCGCCTGTTTGGGGCCAGAAGGCCGCCACGAAGCCGTCGGTGCCGCGGACTACGATCGCCCCGTCACCCAGTTGAGCGACGGCCGTTGTCGAGCTCCCAGCTACGACAACCAAGAGTGTGCAGGCGAGTTGACGACTCAAAACCTGACGCGCTTGGGCCTCCTCTTCGATAGCCGCGCGAACACTGCGAAACCAATCCACGAACTGTGCTCGGTCGATTTGGTCGGCAACAAGCCCCGCCTGCAGGTCACGGCAGACGAGCTGGACTATGCGAGTGCAGGCAATCCGCGCCCCTTCTTGACTGAGTTCAGCACTTCCAGCCCCGTCAGCGCATGCCGCAACCAAGAACTCCTCCTCGGCCGGGCGAGTGAGAACGGCGAGACAGAAGTCCTGACACGGCAACTGGTCTCGAAGATGAGCTGTGCCGAGTACCGACTGCTGCAGAATTCGCCAGGAACCAGGCCGTGAAGTCACCCGGCGACCGCCCAGCCACTCGGGCCTTCAGTCGGATTGGTGAGTGCGACTTGATCAGTCGTCTGAGAGCGGGAGACTGCTCGCTGTGAATTGGATAGCCACTTGAACAAGTCACGGAATCGCAGCCCCTTGAGCTTGAGCGGCTCCCGCGGCGAGATCTGCCGGAGGATCTCCATGTTGGCGTTCTCGACACCAACGGCGAAGAACATGAAGCTCTTCGAATTCTCACCCTGCTTCACTCGATCGGCTGCGCCCGCCCAAGCGTCCGTAGGCGCTCCATCGGTGATGAGGAAGACCCACGGTCGATAGAACATAATGCCGTTCTGCCGGTAGACCTCTTTGCGCTGCTGGAGGAGATCCAACGCTTGGTCGATCGCTCGGCCCATCGGTGTTTCTCCGCCCGCAGCAAGCGAAGGCGGCTGGAAGGACTCAGCCGTCGCAAAATCGCATGCCGTCTGAACTTGCCCACCGAAAGTGACGATCGCCACCTCGACGCGCTTTGCGGCGAGAGAATCGGCGACCAACTCATCCTTGTACTGCACGAGCCCCGCGTTCAGCTCAGCAAGAGGATTGCCGTTCATCGACCCAGAGGTATCGATGAGCAGCACACACGGACATCGCGGGTCCGGATTCTCCGCGAACGTTACTGCACCAAATGGGACCTGATCGGACATGCGAACTCCCCCTTTGTAGACCTGAGATCGGAACAGTCGTGACCAGCGGTGTCAACGCCCGCGTCCGAAGAGGTACCAAGCGAGGGCGGCGGCAGCGAAGGTGAGCAGCACGTCGATCCTGCAGTTCCGAACACACCAGAGGACGCCACTGGCCGCTACCACGAGCGCGATCACAAACCGCCCGTAGCCTTGTCCGAACCAACCGCCGTCCGGCGGTAGACGCGGTTGAAGCAACCTTCCTCAAATTTGGTCAGCCCCCCAGACCACGAGGCGCCTTCAGTCCAAGGTTGTGTTAGGAAGCTACTACCTCTGTCTGGCAGCGCGAGAGGGCACTCGAAAGTAGGGACCAACAGTCCCACAATCGGGGTCGCGCTTCGAGCCCGCGGCCCGGCCTCGCGGGTATCATCAAAGAGTACAAATCAGAGCAGGTGCGTCACCTCGCAGGTGGCCGAGGGGCTCGCCCGTGATGAGCAGGGCCAAAGACCCTCGCCACCCGCGCTGCCTCGTTGCCAGACGCCACGACGGAGTCACTCCGAGCCGACGTCGTAGACCTCGAGGGTGAAGCCCCACGGCTGCTGCTCCGCATGAGGCAGCCGGTCCTGCCTGGCGACGGGCGCCGAGAGCGCAGGGAGCGACTGCTCGACCGCGTCCCACAGCGGCGCGAGGTCTCCGCCGCCCGCCTTCTCGAGCAACGGCCGCAGCGGCTGTCGCTGTGTCGCGAGCCCGCGGTCGACGACGAAGACCTCGGCGACGTCGTCCTCCTTCAGCGTCCCCTGCGCCTCGCGCATCACGGCCTCGCGCAGCGCCGCGGTCGTCATCGCCGCGACCCGCACGTCACCAAACCGGAGCCCGTACCAGCTCACCTCCGCCTCGCGCACCCAGCGCTCGGGAAGCTCGGGCGCGTCGGGGTCGTAGCTCGCCTCCTCCGCGACGTCGTCTTCGAGCGCGACGGCCTCCTTCGCCAGCACCGGCTTCAGCACCTGGTCCTGCGCGAACCGCCGCCGCGCCTCGAGCAGCGCGACGAAGGTGTCCGCCGAGCTGAACTGCCCGGTCGATGCGTTCTTCCACTCGAGGCCGTTCGCCCGCATCCACTCCGCGACCGCGAGGAGCTCGTTCACCGCCCCGACCACCTTCCGCCGCGTCTCGCCCAGCACCTTGTGCAGATCGCGATGCACCCACGCGCCGAACGGATCGACGTACGCGCGGCTGATCAGCTGCTTCGTCTCCTCGGGTGTCGGCTCCTTCTTCGGCGCGCCGCCGGTGTCGCGCACCAGCGCGTCGAACACCTCCTTCTTGAAGTACACGTGACGCAGGCGCCGGCCATCGACGCGCAGCCCCGGCGTCTCGCCTTCCCACTCGCTCATCGTCGTCGCGCGCTCGATGACCGACACCACGCCCGTGGGCGTCAGCGGCCGAGACGTGCTCAACGCGTGACGCGCCTCGTTCGCGGCCTCGACCCGTCCGGCGCGCGCGGCCTCCTCGAGCCCGTTGGCCAGCACCGTCGAGCGGAAGTCGGGCGTGAAGCCATCGATGCGCCCGTAGGAGTCGTACGCACCCGCGAACGGCAGGCTCACCGGCGTCCACTTCGACGGCTCGGTCTCCATCACCGCGACGAACACCGCCTTCTTTCCGCCCAGCGGCAGGTTGGTCGCGACACAGCGGTAGTCGAACGTGCCCATGGGCGGCAGTCTGGCCCGCATGAACGAACAAGTCGCGCAGCTCCTCGCGTTCGTGAGCGGTGGTGCGCTGCCGGCGGCCACGCAGGCGACGTCGCCCGAGTCGGCCGAGGTCTACTGGGCGATCATCGCCGCGCGCTCCGGTGACGAGCTCGAGGTCACCACCAGCCGCGCCCCGGCCACCTTCCAGGCCATGGAGTCGCGCCCCTCGACGGTGCTGAAGCTCGGCGCGCTGCCGCACGGCGCGGAGGTCGAGTTGCTGCGCGCGGCGGCCTCGGCGCTGAACCTCCCAGCCGGAGCGCGCGCCATTCCGTTCGTCCTCACCGGCGAGCACGTGTGCGGCGTGGCGCTCTCGCCTCCCGCGGGGCGCGTGGTCGGCGCGCTGGTCGGGCACGCGACGGGGCCGCTCGTGCCGCTCGAGGCCGTCGTGTTCACCGAAGCCGAGGTGGTGGCGTTCGGCGTCGATGGCTACTCGGAGCGCTTCGGCGCGGTGACCCTGCGCGTGCCTCTCGAGCGCGTGCTCGGCGCGGATCTCGACACGAGCGCGGGCTTCGCGCTGCGCCTCGCCGACGGACGCGAGCTCCGGTGGTCTCGACAGCGCAACCCCGCCGCGGAGGTCGAGCACGTCGGCGCGCTCCTCGCCGCGCGGCGGATCCCCACCCGGCGGCTGGTGAGCGTCGACGCCCACACACGCACCTGGCAGCTCCCCTGATAGGGTCGCCGAATGCTCGCGCTCGTGGCCGCCCTCGCCGTGTCCGCCGCACCCGAAGCACCGGACTGGATCAAGCAGCGCCCCATCACCTGGAACGCCGAGCGCGAGCAATTGACGCTCGCGTACCGCAAGCAGCGCTTCGGCGAAGACAAGCCGACGACGGAGATCACTCCGACGATGGTGATCATCCACCACACGGCGATCGACTCGCTCGAGGAGAGCTTCAAGACCTTCGACCCGCCGCGCCTGCCCGCGAGCCGCGGCGACATCGCGGGCGCCTCGGCGCTCAACGTCTCGGCGCACTTCCTGATCGATCAGGACGGCACCGTGTACCAGCTCCTGCCCGCCAACCGGATGGCCCGACACACCATCGGCCTCAACTGGACCGCCATCGGCATCGAGAACGTGGGCGGCAACCGCAAGAAGCTGACCCCGCGGCAGCTCGAGGCGAACGCGCGGCTCGTGCGGTACCTCAAGGCGTCGTTCCCCTCCATCACCATGCTGCTCGGGCACCACGAGTACCAGGGGCTCCGGCGCAGCGCGCTGTGGCACGAGCGCGACGCGCTGTACGTCACGCCGAAGCTCGACCCGGGCGAGGCCTTCATGAGCCAGCTCCGACGACAGGTGAAGGAGCTCGGCCTCACGCAGCTCCCGCCCGACGTCACCCCGAAGGTCGACTTCACGCAGGGCAGCCCGCGCCGCTACGAGGCCGCGGAGCTCGCCGGCAAGTCGCTCCGCGAGCTGTCGCTGCTGCGCAATGAGATCTTCGCGAGGCACGGGTGGGCCTTCAATCGCCGGCCGTACCTCCGCAACTACTTCACGAAGCAGGCCTGGTACCGGGTGAACCCGGCCTTCACCTCAGACCTGCTCACCGACCTCGACCGCGCGAACCTCGAGCTCATCGAGCGCGCGGAGAACGCGGTGGATCCAGCGATGCTGCGGATCCTCCGCAACACGGTGTTCGCGCGGCACGGGCGCAAGTTCGAGTCGCCCGACCTCGCCGAGTACTTCGCGAAGCAGCCCTGGTACAAACCAGACGCCGCCTACTCAGACAGCCGGCTCACCGAAGATGACAAGTTCGAGATCGAGCTGATCCAGGAGTTCGAGAGGCGCGCCGCGACGGTGCCCAGCCTCCGCGAGTGGAAGCCGGGCCGGAAGCTCGACCCTGCCGCGCTCGAGGGCGCCGACCTGTACGCGGTGATCGACTTCTACGAGCAGGTGAACAGGGAACTCCGGGTCGCGCTGGCCGGCGCCCCTTGCCTGAAGGACGGCCGCGTCGACCCCAGCGCTGTGCACTCGTACCGCGTCGTCGAACCGACGTTCTGCGAGCAATGGGCGAAGGGCCGGCCGGTGGAGCAGCTCCCGGCGGTGGACCAGGCGACCATTCTCACCCTCGAGAGCGCCATCGCCATCGCTCGCCTCGAGCGGTGGACCGAGCCGAGCTGCGAGGAGCGCTGCGCGATGAGCTCCGACGTCTACGCCGAGAACGACGAGGAGCTCGCGAGCCTGAGGAGGCGGCACCGCGGCTGTCTCACCGAGTGCGCGAAGACCATCAACGACGAGCTGAAGACGTTCCGCACCGACAAGAAGGCACGGCTCGACGCCATCCGTCGCGGTGAGTTCGCGCGCGGCTGGGAGGCCAGTGACCCGGGCCCTCCATCGGGCGCGGCCTGATAGGCCGCCAACGCCCCGGGCGGGCGTCTCAGCTTCTCGGTTGAGTGACGATTCGGGGCGACGTCTGCCCTTCAAGGAGTCGCATGGTCGTCATGAGTCTCGTGCTGCTCGCCTCGGGCGGGCTCGCCTTCGCGGGCGACACCTTCCTGCTCGAGCCGCGGGCGGCGGTGCGCTTCGAGTCACCGCTGGTGGTGAACTTCGAGGGCTCGCGCTGCGCGGGCGTGGAGGCGCGCGGCTCCCCCGACGGCGGCTGGACGCTGTGCGCGCACCCCGAGTCACCGGCGTGGCTCGCCGACGCAGGCGTCATCGCGGCGACGCTCGACAACAACCACGCCGCCGACGGAGACCCGAAGGCGACCGCGACGCTCCTCGAGGCGGCGGGCATCACCACCCGCCTGCCGTGGTGTCGCGACGGGCTGTGCGTGGTGAGCTGGTACGACCGCCGCGACGACCTCGAGCGCGCGCTCAAGACCGTCACCCGGACCGCGCGACGCGGGGACGTCGTCGTGCTGGTGCACCAGACGCGCGGCAGCTTCGAGGAACGCCGGCGGCTGCTCCAGCGCTTCGCCGACGCGGGCGCGCGGCTGGTGCTCGCGAGCGGCACACACCGCGTCGAGCCCATCGAGCGCTACCGCGGCGCGTACCTCTTCCACGGCCTCGGTGACTTCGCGTTCGACTGCGCGTGCTCCGACGGCACGCGCGGCCTGGTGGTCGAAGTGCGCGGCAGGGGCGCGCTGCCGACCGCGCGACTGGTGAAGACCTCCCGCCGCGGCGCCGGTACGCGCCTCGGAGAGCGGATCGTCGACGAGGCGGAGCTGGTCGCCCTCGCCGAAGCGTCGCGCCAGCTCGACGCGCCCGTCGCGGTCGTCGATGGCTCGCTCGTGCTGCTGCCGTGAAGGCTCGCGGCGAGGCGCTCGACTGATTGCATTCGTGATACATTCTCATACATCGGCAATTACGCCGCCGGTTCAATTCAGCCAGACATCCCTCGAAGACAGGGTATCCGCGCACTGACGCCGGGTGTGTTCTCCGCGCCGGCAGTCAATTCAACCAACCAGGAGAACGTATGAACAGGCGCGGCCGTGCCTTGACGCTCGGTGGGACCCTGCTGTTCCTCGCATGCAACGCCGCGCCGCTCCGGGAGGAGAGCGTCAGCGTCTCGCGGCAGGCCCTCTCTCAGCCGGTGGGCGCCAACCACCCCGCCAGCGGCGCCTTGTCTCCGGTGAACGAGTCGACGTGGGGCTCCGCGACGTGGGCGACCGGGGCCGCATTCGTCGGCGCGGAGGGCTCGAACCTGCGCGTCGGCGTGTACTCCGCGAACGCGACGCGGATGCTCCTCGAGGTCTACGGCGCCGCCACCGGGCAGGAGGCCATCGCCGACTACTGGATGGTGAAGGGCTCCGACAACGTCTGGCGGGCGGAGCTGGCGAGCGTGCCGGGCAAGACGCTCTACGCGTTCCGCGCCTGGGGGCCGAACTGGCCGTGGAACGCCGCGTGGAGCCGCGGGAACTCCGCCGCAGGCTTCGTCTCTGACGTCGACGCCGCCGGCAACCGCTTCAACCCCAACAAGGTGCTCTTCGACCCGTACGCCCGCGAGCTCTCGCACGACAAGGAGACCCCCGCGCTGCTCGCCGCCGGCGAGAACGGCGGCATGTTCGGCACGGGCGGCACCGACGTCGCTGCGGGCCAGACGTACTCCGGGCCCATCACCGGCAACGTCGCCATCAACCGCCGCAACGTCGACACCGCGAAGTGGGCGCCCAAGTCGGTCGCGCTCAAGGACACCACCAGCTTCGGCACCAAGCCGGGCATCGCCGACAAGGACTCCATCGTCTACGAGGCGCACGTGCGCGGGCTCACGCAGCACCCGTCGTCGATGAGCCTCACCACGCTGCTCTCGGGCGTGTCGGGCTTCGAGACCGTCGTCAACGTGCCCGACGCCTGGCGCGGCACCTACAAGGGCGCGGGCGTGATGGCGCCGTACCTCAAGAGCCTCGGCGTCAACGTCATCGAGCTGCTGCCCATTCACGAGACGGCGAACGACACCAACTCGAGCACGAGCGCGGGCGGCAACTTCTGGGGCTACATGACGTACGGCTACTTCGCGCCGGATCGCCGCTACGCCGCAGACAAGACGCTGGGCGGCCCGACGCGCGAGTTCAAGGAGATGGTGAAGGCCTTCCACGACGCCGGCCTCGAGGTGTGGCTCGACGTCGTCTACAACCACACCGGCGAAGGCGGCACCTGGGACGCGACGAAGAAGGCCGCCGAGCTCACCAGCTTCCGCGGGCTCGACAACCAGACGTACTACGCGCTCGTCAGCTCAGACCGCGCGAGCTACTGGGAGACGACGGGCTGCGGCAACAACGTCAACACCGGCCACCCGGTGGTCTCGAAGCTCATCAAAGACAGCCTCGTCTATTTCATCACCCAGATGGGTGTGGATGGCTTCCGCTTCGACCTCGCGCCGGTGCTGGGTCGCGACGCGTCGCCGAACTACGCCTTCAACCCCAACGCCGCGCTGCTCACCGACATCGCGGCCCTGACGACCACCTACAACGTCGAGATGGTCGCCGAGGCGTGGGACCTCGGCACGTACCAGGTCGGGAGCTTCCCCAGCTGGTGGGGCGAGTGGAACGGCCGGTACCGCGACACGACGCGCCGCTTCCTCAAGGGAGACCTCTCGGGCGCGGGCATCACCTACGCCGACGCCTTCAACGGCGACTACACCTTCTTCAACGACCAGGGCGGCGCCTCGAAGAGCGTCAACTTCGTCGTGGCGCACGACGGCTTCACCCTCGCGGACCTCGTCAGCTACGGCGCGAAGCTCAACGCCAGCCTCGCGTGGCCGTTCGGCCCTTCGGACGGCGGCAATGACAACAACGACAGCTGGGACTCGGGCGGCAACCAGGCGCTGCGCCGCCAGCGCTTCCGCAACTTCATGGTGTGGCAGGTGTTCAGCCGCGGCGTGCCGATGCTGGTCTACGGGGACGAGTTCGCGCGCACGCAGAACGGCAACAACAACCCATACAACCTCGACTCGGTCGCGACGTGGAACAACTACGCGATGATCTCCAGCGACAGCCCGCACACCGTGGCGACCGGCGCGAGCGGCGCGGCGTACCACAACAACTTCGGCACCGACTCGGCGGCCGACGGGAAGAACGCGGCCTTCCTCTTCACGAAGTTCGTGCTCGGGCTGCGCAAGGGGTCGACCGCGCTGCGCCAGAGCGGCTACGCGATGCCCATCAACTTCGCGCGGGCCGACGGGAGCCCCGGCTTCAACAGCTCGTTCGATCGCGCGGTGCGCATCCACCTCGACGGGAGCGCGGTGGGCTCCGAAGACTGGCTGCTCTTCGTCAACATGTGGACGGGGGCGGTCGACTTCACCGCTCCCGCCGCCGACAGCGGCAAGCGATGGGTGCGCGTGGTGGACACCGCAGCGTGGGCCGAGACCAACAACAACGTCTGGGACCCCGCGAGCGCGTGGACGCTGTCCGGCACCTACGGCACGCACCCCTGGTCGATCGTCGTCTTCAAGTCGGTCAACTGACGACCGCTACCGCTCGAAGCAGTAGAGGCGCCCGAGGCTGGAGCAGGGGATCGTGCCGCCCCACTCCCAGCTCGCCGGTGTGCTCAGAAGACCGGCGCTCGTCTGCCCCGCGCTGCTGGTGTAGCCGGCGCAGTTCTCGGCGCTCGGCGTGAAGTTGGACCACACGCGCCGCTGCTCGATCGGCGCCGACACGGGGATGGTCGTGCCGTACTCGTCGACGTTCAAGACCACGCTCGGGTCACCGAACAACGCGGCGTGATCGCGGAAGGCGAGCACCGGGCTGGCGGTGGTGACGACGAACCACGGACCGTTGCCGAGGATGAAGTCGACGGCGTCACCGCGGGTCGGCGGCACCACGACGAACCCCGTGGAGATCCACGCGTCGAAGGTCCCCGTCAGGTTGGCCCGCGTGGCCGCCTGCTGGCAGAGCGCGTTGGCCCCTTCGCGGCCGGTCGCGCCTCCGCCAGCGGTCTTGAGGTCGCCCGTCGTCCGGGTCGACGTGACGAAGACGCGCTTGCCCGTGAAGCGGCAGGCGTTGCTCTGACAGCTCTCGCCCGTCTGGCACGCTCGGCAGGCGGCGCCACCGACACCACACGCGTAGTCCTGAACGCCGGCCACGCAGGCCCCGTTGGTGTCGCAGCAGCCGGCGCAGGTGCTCGCGCAGCTCGTCGCGCCGCCACCGCCGCCCGTCGCGCCACCACCGCCCGTCGCGCCACCACCGCCCGTCGCGCCACCACCGCCCGTCGCGCTTCCGCCGCCTGTCGCGCTGCCACCGCCCGTCGCGCCGCCACCGCCCGTCGCGCTGCCGCCGCCTGTCGGGCTCACGCAACGCCCGCCGGTGCAGGTCTGGGGCGAGACACAGACGTCGCACGCGAGGCCGCCGGTGCCGCACATGTCGGTGGTGGTTCCGGAACGACACACGCCTTCCTGACAGCAGCCGTCGGGACAGTTCGAGGCGTCGCAGCTCGTCGGAGTGACGCACCCCGAGAGGAACACCGAGAGGACGAACGCGAGGGAGGCGAGCCGCATGAGGAACACCTACCACACGAGACGAGCCGTCCAGCTCGAGCCGAGTCCTGCGGTTCGTGTCACTTCCCCGACTCGACCTCTTCGGCACACGCGCCGTTGATGCAGTCCTGGTGGTCGGCGCACACGTCGTCGGTCACGCAGGCCACGACGCCACCGTCGGCGCCCGGGCTCGCGACGATCGCCTGGAACGCGCGGAGCTCCGTCACCTCGAACTCCACGCGCCCGGTCGAGTCGTCGAACGCGTGCTGCGCGACGCGCCCCTCGGCCGCTCCATCGCGCGAGGAGACGAAGAGATCTTCGCGCCGCTGTCGCGTGTCGAGCGTCACGGGCAGCACCACCTTCGCCGCCTTCCGCAGCGGCAGCCCCGCCGGCCCCAGAACCAGCACCGGCCCCGCGCGGCCCGGAGACAGGTCGTCGAGGCCGCGCTCGACGGTGATGACGACGTCGTCACTCAGCGCGCCGGGCGGGACGACGAGGGCGGCGTTCGCCAGCTGCGCGTCGTCGGTCGCCGAGATGGTGAGCGTGCCGCCCGCGGCCCCGATGGCCTGCGACTTCACGTACCGCGAGCCGATGAAGGAGGTGCCGCCACAGGCGCTGAACACGACGGCGGCGAGAAGAAGAAGGCGATGCATGGGTGTCTCCTGGTGAGGGTTCGCCGGTGAATGGGGCGAGCCGTCGGTTCCTTCATTCGCCGAGCGCGCGGCGGGCTTCGGCGGCGTGCGCGCCTGCGGGGAAGCGGCGCAGCACCGCGCGCAGCGCCTCGCGCGCCGCCTCGGCGTGACCGAGCCGCGACTCGCAGTCGGCGAGCGTCAGCAGGGCGCGCTCGGCGAAGCGGCTGTCTCCGTCGGCGAGCGGGCGGACCACCGCGCTTGCGTCGGCGTACCGCGCGAGGCCTCGCAGGATGTCGCCGCGCAGCATCGTGAGCTCGTCCCTCCGCTCGCGCGCCGCGGCGGTGCCGGCAAGGAGGTCGAGCTCCGTGAGCGCCTCCGTCGGTCGTCGCGCGGCGAGGAGCGCCTCGACGAGGCTCACGCCCAGCTCCGAGCGCAGCGCCCCGGACGGGAAGCGCGACCGCGCCGTGCGGAAGGTCTGCACCGCGATCGCCGGCTGCTGCAGCGGCCCCGCCTGGAGCCGACCGAGCTCGTACAACGCGAGCTCGCCGACGGTGGCAGACGAGCCGAGCACCTCGAGCTGCTGCGCTGCCCCTCGCGCGTCCGTACGGCGGAGGTTGAGCGCGGCGCGCAGCCGAGCCTGCTCCTCACTTCCGCGCGGCGTCCCGAGGGCGGGCGTTTCCGAGTTCGCCGTGCCGTCACGCACGCTCGGGATGGGCGGCGTCTCCGCTGCCTTCGCGCCGTCTCGCACGCTCACGGCCGGCGTCTCCGCTGCCTTCGCACCGTCTCGCACGCTCACGGCCGGCGTCTCCGCTGCCTTTGCGCCGTCACGCACGATCGGGATGGGCGGCGTCTCTGCTGTCGTCGCACCGTCACGCACCGCGTTGTTGTCTCGCACGCTCACAGTCGGCATCTCCGCTGCCTTCGCACCGTCTCGCACGCTCGGGATGACGGACGACTCCTTCGCACCGTCTCGCACGCTCTCGATGCCCGACTGCGGCGCCTTCGCGCCGTCTCGCACACTCGGGATGGACGACCGCGCCGACCCCACGCCGTCTCGCGCGCCGTCGATGCCCGGCGTCTGCGCCGACTTCGCGTCTCGCACGCTCTCGATGCCCGACGACTGCGTCGACTTCGCGCCGTCTCGCACGCTCTCGATGCCCGACGACTGCGACACCTTCGCGCCGTCTCGCACGCCGTCGATGCCCGACTGCGACGCCTTCGCACCGTCTCGCACGCTCGCGATGTCCGACGACTGCGACGCCTTCGCACTGTCTCGCGCGCTCGCGATGCCCAGCGTCTCGCCTGAGTTCGCCACGCCATCTCTCGCGCTCACCGGCGTCTCCACTGCCTTCGCACCGTCTCCCACGCTCGGCGTCTCGACCGATCTCGCCGCGCCGTCTTTCACGCTCACCGCCGGCGCACTCGCGATGTCAGTCGTCTCACGTCGCGCGCTCGCAGCTCCAGGCGCTTCCGTCGCCCCGGGCAGCAGCGTCTCGGTGCGCCCGGCAGAGATCCACGCGTCGCGGCCACGCAGGTACACCTCGCCCCGCTCGACGTGCACCACGACCGAGCCATCGGCCCGCACCTCGATGGAGGCGATCGCCTGGTGAACGATGAGCACCTCGCGCGGCGTGCGCACCTCGACCGGCGTCGCGTTCGACGTCACCTCGAGCCGGCCGGGTACGTCGAGCGCCACGGAGCGCGAGTCCACGCGCGCACCGTCACGCACCACCACGAAGCCGGGCGCCTCGCGCGCGAATGGCCGCACCACCACCAGCGTCACGAGCGTCGCGAGGGTCGCGCCCGCGAGGAACCAGCCCGCGCGCACGCCGCGCGACGGCGCGAGGCGGCCCTGCAATGCACGCCACGAGCGCGTCGCAGCTCCCGGCGACGGCTCCGGCGACGGCAGCCCGCTCAGGAGCCGGCCCACGTCCGACTTCGGGTCATCCTGCAGGCGTTCGGGTTGCGTCATGGCACCAGCCCCCGCTTGCGCGCGATGGTCTCGAACTCCGCCCGGGCGTGGTGCAGTCGCGTCCACACCGTGCCCACAGGCACGCCGAGCCGCTCGGCGATCTCGTCGCCCGACAGGTGCTCGAGCTCGAAGAGCACGAAGACGTCGCGCTTCTTCTGCGTCATGCGCTGGAGCACCTGCGCCACCTGGCGCTCCGTCTCCCGCGTCTGCAGCTCGTGGTCCGGCGTGCGCTCGTGCACGCGCGCCTGCTCCGCCGCGCCGAACAGACCGAAGAGCGCCTCGCGCAGCGTGCGCTTGCGATGGCGGTCGCTGACCAGGTTCGCCGCGATGCGGTACAGCCACGTGGTGAGCTTCCCCTCGCGGAAGTCGCCCAGCTTCTGGAACGCGACGAGGAACACGTCCTGCGTGAGGTCATCGGCCTCCGCGCCCAGCACCCCGAGCCGCCGCACGCTGCGGTACACGAAGTCATGGTGCGCGTGGAACAGCTCGCGCCACGACGCCTCGTCGCCCGCGCGGCACCGCTCCAACAGCACGTCGAAGGTCGCTTCCACGGCCGATGAATGGGGTGGAGGCCCGGCTTCCTTCAAAAAAACCTCCACCCGACGCCGAGGCTGCCCTGCGCCGCGAAGGACACCGTGGTCTGCGCGTCCGCGCCCTCGACCGCGAGCGTCAGCGGGTTGACCGGCAGCGCCGCGAGGCCACGCGCGCCGATGAAGAGGTGCGACGTCACGTCGATGGACAGCGACAGCGTCGCGCCCGCGGCGAAGGCGACCAGCGTGGTGTCGTCGAGCTGCCCCAGGTTGCCGCGCGCCCTGCCCGAGAGCAGCAGCACGCCGGCGAGACCTCCGGCGCAGCCGCGCAGTCGCCAGAGCTGGTGACACACCGACAGCGCGCCCAGCACGTCGTCGACGCGCGAGCGCACCTCGCCCCGCTCGCGCCCCGCGACGGTGATGGGCACGCGCTGCTCGAACGACGTCCCGGCCAGCACGCCCACCGTGAAGCGCTCGGTGCCACCCGCGACGTCGAGCGCCAGGCGGGGCCGCGCCAGCGAGCCGTCGCTCCCGCCGCCGAAGCCGACCAGCGCGCGGAGGCTCCAGTCGACGCCCTCGCGCGGCGGCTCGGAAGCGGGCGGAGGGGCAGCGGCGGCGAGCTCCACCCGTGGGGCGACGCCCCAGCGCACCTCGGTGAAGTGCCGCTCGACGATGGCCGCCGCGAGGTCGGCGAGCGCCTCACAGTCGGCGGTGAGCTCGCGCTCGAGCTCGACCGCGCCGCTGGCGTGCTCCACGCGCAGCACCTGGCCGCCGCCGCTCGCGCGCAGGCGGACGAGGCGGTCATCACCCTCGGGCGTGGCGCCGCGCTCCGCGAAGGCGAGCTGTGGCAGCCGCACGGCGAAGGCCTCCTCGAGCCCCGGCGTCGAGGTGCACGCCGTCTCGTCGACGAGGTGCACGCGCGCGGGCGTCGCACTGAGCAGCAGGAGGGCGGTGACGGCGAACATCGAGCAGGCTCTTCAACGGGTCGTGAAGACCCCGTCGACGCGGAGGTTGACGGTGACGACGTGGTACGACGGGTCCACCGACGAGCCGCCGGCGACGTACGTATAGTGGCGAACCGCGAACTGGCCACCCGAAGTCACGCGCGAGACGAAACGCACGGTGACGCGCCCGTTCTGGTTGAGCCCGGCCGTCATCCAGTCGGGGCCCTCGAGGCCGCCGCCGAGCGCGCCGGGGAAGCGCGTCGTGTCCTGCGCGACGTGCACGAAGGTCCAGCGGTTCCGCTCGTCCCACGGCCACACCGGGAGGTCGAAGGTGATGGTGCCGGTGACGCCCTCGATGCCCGACAGCCCCGTGGAGACGAGGACGTCTTCATCATTCACGTGGCCCCGGGCCGGGGCGACGAGGGGGCGAGAGAGCGGACGGAACGCGAGCGGGGCCTGCGGGCTGAAGAAGCCGACGGCGTCGACCCACGGCTCGGGGCCGGTGTCGAACGCGCCGGTGTCGCTGCTCGCGCGGAGCTCGACCTCCTGACCGGCCCCCGCGGGCGTGACGAAGAAGCTCGAGTAGCGCCAGGGGAAGTGGCCGTCGACGGGCACGGTGCTCCAGCGGGTGAGCGTATTGGTGGTCGCCGTCGGCTCGTGCGGCCCGAGGTGCACGCTGACGCGCTCACTGCGCCACACGGCGGGGCCGAGGTGCAGCGCGCCGAGCATGCCGGTGGCGCCCTGCTCCGCGCCGAGCACCGGGTAGTGGAGCACGTCTTCGAGCGCGGTCCACGGCGCGCGGAAGCCCGTGTCGTTCGGGTTGGTGGCGAGCCAGCGCACCGGCTGGTCGAGGAGCTGCACGCCGTCGCCTCCCGCGGCCTCGGGCACGAGCACCCCGGCCAGCTCGAAGCGCACGTCCGCGGCGGCGGTGCCGGTGGCCTCGATGAGGAAGGCCCGGTCGCTGCCGAGCTGCGTCCACACCCCGTGCGTGTTGGTCTGCAGCGGCCCGATGACGTTCGGCGCCCCGTCGGCCGCGCCGCTCGGCTGCACGCGCACGTCGAACGTCTCGCCGCTCGCGCTGTCGACGATCAGCGAGCCGAGGAGCCCCACCGCGTCCGCGCCCACCGCGCCGGGCAGCGCGC
>JBMORD010000331.1:0-6274 GCA_049322495.1 Myxococcota bacterium
CGACTTCACCGACAGCTCGAGCTCCGCAGGAGCAGCGAGCCCCAGAGAATCGAAGCGCGGCGCCGCGAGCTCTTCGGCCGCGGCCTCGGCGGCGACCTCCTCGAGCTCGGGGGCTTCGGTCTCGGGTTCTTCGGCCTCGACGGCCTTGCCGCGCGCCGGCTTCTTCTTCGGCTTCTCGTCGTCCTTGCTGCGACGCTTGCTGGAGGAATGAGACTTCGAGCGGGCCGATGCCATGGGAGCGGGGGGTCGCAGCGGCTGCCTGAACTGCAAGGCTGCGATTGTGGTCGTTGGTGAAGGGAGGCTGGGACGCCCGACCGTGGGCGCTCCGCCGCGACAGCGAAGTCAAGGTACGGGCGGCCCCCCGGCAAGTCAAGCAATCACGACGGGGGGTCAGCAGCACGCCGTCAGCAACGCCATCACCGGCAGCCAGTCTGCCTCGCGGGCGCGGGCGCCGCTGCGCCACCGGGCCGGGGGGCAACCGAACTCCCTGACGAAGGCGCGCCGGAAGGCCTCGCGGCGCGCGAAGCCGAGCTCGGTGGCGATCTCGCCGATCGGCCGCCCGGTCCCCGCGAGCAGCTCGCAGGCGCGCGCCGGCCAGTCCGCAGAGGCTTCGTTCCGCATCGGAGCACTCATGGCCGCCGGGCGACGGCGCACCGCCGCCCGGGCTGACGGCTCACCGCCCCATCGCGCGGATGAGGCGCTCCGCGTCGGGGGCGGACAGCTTCCCCGCCTCGACCAGCTCGAGCACCTTGCGCAGCGCCTCGGGGTCGAGCGGCGCGGGGCTCGCGGGCGGGGGCGTGACGATCACCCGCGGCGCGACCACCGCGTCGTCGTCGAGCACCGCCAGCGCCCGGCCGGCCACGTCGCGCCAGAAGCGCCGCCAGTCGGGCCAGTCGCCGTGGCGCACGTCTTCGAGCTCCCCGCCGGTCTTCACCCGAATCGAGCCCAGATCGGCCGAGAGCTGCATCACCGCCTCGGCGGTCGGGGTCGAGGGGTGGCTGAGGCGCGCGCTGCCGAGCGAGGTGTGCGGCTCGAGCTTCACCACCACCGTCGGCGCCAGCACCAGCTTCACGCTGCCCATCGCGGTGCGCACCCGGTGCTCACCCGCGTCGAGCGCGTCGATGCCGAGCTTCACCGAGCCGGCCTGGCTGACGATGTCGAAGGTGCCGCCGAGCCCCTGCCCCACCACCGTGCCGGAGTCGACCACCACCTTGAGCCGCCCGCGCACCTGCTCGAGCTCGATGGTGCCCGCGCTCGCCGCGAGCTCGAGATCGCACCCCGCGAGCCGCTCGACGAGGAGCTGACCGAAGTCCTGGTGGATGCGCGCGCGCACGTGCCCCGGCACCACCAGCGTCATCCGCTTCACCACGCTCGCGCCGGGCCACGGCCAGGCCCCCGCGTCCGTCGCGCCGCGCAGCACCACCCGCTCGCCGTCGCGCCGCACCTCGATCGGCGTGACGCCCTCGCGCCGCCCTTCGACCTCCACGCGAGGCTGGCCGCCGGGCTCGAGCGCCACCACGCGAATGCGCTCCGCAGGCACTTCGACGTCGAGCACCGGGCGCTCGCCCAGCTCGAGGGGAATGGACTGGCTCTTCGACATGGTGTGCTCCTCAGCGCTTGTTGCGCAGGCGGCGTTCCGCTTCGTCCACGTCGATGTCGCCCTTCGCGAGCCGCTCGAGCACGTCGAGCGAGCCCGGCCGGGCCGCTGGTTTCTCCGCCGCGGCCGGCCCGCCGAGAGCCGCCACGACGTCGTCCAGCCGCGACACCACCGTCGGGTACGAGAGCCCCAGCGCCTGCTCGACGTCCTTGATCTTCCCCCGGCACGACAGGAAGACCTTCACGAACGCCAGCTGCTCCGGGCTGAGCGCGCCCGGCCAGTCGAGGGCGAACCGCCCCTCCACCGCGCACTCGCAGCTCTCGCACCGCACCCGCTCGACGTGCACCCGGCCTGCGCACAGCGGACATCGTGTCGGGAGGGGTCGTGTCATCGACCGCCAGAATCTGCGCATGAACTCATGAAAATCAAGTCAGACCTTGATTTTCTTCACATCTCAACGCCAACCAACTGAATTCAAAGAAGTTCTGGTCTCGTGCCGGGTTCTTCGGTTGATCCCGTGCCGTGAAACCAGCCGAGCGCCTGAAGCAGCTCCGGGCCGAGATCGCCCACCACAACTACCTCTACTACACGCTCGACAAGCCGGAGATCTCCGACGCGAGCTACGACAAGTTGATGCGCGAGCTCGTGGCGCTCGAGCAGGCGTACCCCGACCTCGTCACGGCCGACTCGCCGACCCAGCGCGTGGGCGGCGCGGTGCTCGAGAAGTTCGAGAAGGTGACGCACCGGCAGCAGATGCTGTCGCTGGCCAACGTGTTCGACGAGGCCGAGTTCGCCGAGTTCGACGAGCGCGTGCGCAAGGCGCTGGGCGTCGAGACCGTCACCTACACCTGCGAGCCGAAGATGGACGGCCTGGCCATCGAGCTCGTCTACGAGCAGGGCCGCTTCGTGCAGGGCTCGACGCGCGGCGACGGGGTGATCGGCGAGGACGTCACCGAGAACCTGAAGACCATCAAGAACCTGCCGCTGCAGCTCCAGGGCGACGCCCCGGCGCTGCTCGAGGTGCGCGGCGAGGTCTTCATCAAGAAGGCCGACTTCAAGCGCATGAACGAGAAGCTCCTCGCGAAGGGCGAGGAGGCGTTCGTCAACCCGCGCAACTCGGCGGCCGGCTCGCTGCGCCAGCTCGACTCGCGCATCACCGCGTCGCGGCCGCTGTCGATCTACCTCTACGAGGTCGGCGTGGTGGACGGCGTCGCCTTCGCCGACCACGAGAAGAAGCTCGAGTACCTCGAGAAGGTCGGCCTGCCCGTCAACCCGCGGCGGAGCGTGGTGAAGGGGAAGGACGGCGTGATGAAGGCGTACCACGCGCTGCTCGGTGAGCGGCACGAGCTGCCGTACGAGATCGACGGCCTGGTGGTGAAGGTCGACAGCACCGACGCGCGCGCGCGCCTCGGGCAGGTCTCGAAGACGCCGCGCTGGGCCGTCGCCTTCAAGTTCCCGCCCGAGGAGATGGAGGCCCAGGTCGAGGAGATCGTGGTGCAGGTCGGCCGCACCGGCGCCATCACCCCGGTCGCCAACCTCAAGCCGGTCTTCGTCGGCGGGGTGACGGTCAGCCGCGCCACGCTGCACAACGAGCAGGAGCTCCGCCGCAAGGACGTGCGCGCCGGTGACTGGGTCTTCGTGCGCCGCGCAGGCGACGTGATCCCCGAGATCGTCAAGGTCATCACCAGCAAGCGCACCGGCCACGAGAAGGAGTTCGTCTTCCCCACCACCTGCCCGGTGTGCGGCGCCGCGGTGAAGCGCGAAGAGGACGGCGCCATCGCCCGCTGCACCGGCCGCTCGTGCCCCGCGAAGCTCGCCGGTCGCCTCCGCCACTTCGCAACCCGCACCGCGATGGACATCGACGGCCTGGGCGACAAGCTGTGCGAGGCGATGATCGACGCCAACCTCGTGAAGTCGGTCGCCGGGCTCTACGCGCTGACCGTCAAGCAGCTCACCTCGCTCGAGCGCATGGGAGAGAAGAGCGCGCAGAACCTCTTCGACGCGATCCAGAAGAGCAAGCACACCACGCTGCGGCGCTTCATCTACGCGCTCGGCATTCCCGAGGTGGGCGAGGCCACCGGCAAGGCCCTCGCCGAGCACTTCCGCGACGTGAAGAAGCTCGCCGCCGCCTCGCAGGAGGAGCTCCAGGCCGTGAAGGACGTCGGGCCCGAGATGGCGAAGTCGATCCACGGGTGGTTCGAAGACCCGGAGAACCGCGCGATGGTCGACGCGCTGCTCGCCGCTGGCGTGAAGCCCGAGCCCCCCGAAGCGCCCGCCGCCGGCGGCGTCTTCACCGGCAAGACGGTGGTGCTCACCGGCACGCTCGCGGCGATGGGCCGCGATCAGGCGAAGGAGGAGATCGAGCGCCGCGGCGGCAAGGTGTCGGGCTCGGTCTCGAAGAAGACCGACATGCTGGTCGCCGGCGAAGAGGCGGGCTCGAAGCTCACCAAGGCGAAGGAGCTCGGCGTCAAGGTGCTCACCGAGGCCGAGTTCCTCGCCCTGATCAGGTGATCACCGCGTGGGGAACGGGTTGCGCTCGGTGAACTGCGCCTGGTGCCAGTAGGGGTACGTCTTCGGCACCGCGCTCGCCGCGTCGAGCTTCGCCACCTGCGCCTCGGTGAGCTGCCAGCCCACCGCGCCGAGGTTCTGCTCGAGCTGCGCCTCGTCGCGCGCACCCATGATCACCGTCGACACGCCGGGGCGGTGCAGCACCCAGTTGAGCGCGACCTGGGGGATGGTCTTCCCGGTCTCCTTCGCCACCTCGTCGAGCGCGTCGACCACGCGGAAGAGGAGCTCGTCGGGCACCTGCGGACCGCCCCCGGCCGTCGCCCTGTTCTGCAGCCGCGACACCTCCGGCAGCGGGAGCCCGCGGCGGATCTTCCCCGTGAGCCGGCCCCAGCCCAGCGGGCTCCACACCACCGTGCCCACGCGCTGGTCGAGGCCCAGCGGCATCAGCTCCCACTCGAACTCGCGGCCGACGAGCGAGTAGTACGCCTGGTGCGCGACGTAGCGGGTGAGGTGCCGGGCGTCGGCCACCGCCAGCGACTTCATGAGGTGCCAGCCCGAGAAGTTCGAGCAGCCGAGGTAGCGGATCTTCCCCGCGCGCACGAAGCCGTCGAGCGTGCTCAGCACCTCCTCCACCGGCGTGAGCGCGTCGAAGCCGTGGAGCTGGAAGAGATCGATGTAGTCGGTGCCGAGCCGCTTCAGCGCGCCGTGGATCGCCTCGGTGAGGTGGTGGCGCGAGCTGCCGGTGTCGTTCGGCCCCTTGCCGAAGCGGAAGGTCGCCTTCGTCGAGATCAACGCCTCATG
Organism: Myxococcota bacterium; assembly: GCA_049322495.1. Classification (GTDB taxonomy): domain Bacteria; phylum Myxococcota; class Myxococcia; order Myxococcales; family Myxococcaceae; genus Archangium_A. Next base: position 4,907 of record JBMORD010000331.1, read on the forward strand.
ACGGCGACCCGCGAGCGCCTTGCCGAGCAGCTCCTCGGCGAGGCCGCCCGAGTACACGTCGGCGGAGTCGAACATCGTCACGCCAGCCTCGAGACAGCGCGAGACCATGCGCGTCGCCTGCGCGAGATCCGCCGAGCCGAAGCCCTTGAAAAACTCGTTGCTGCCTCCGAAGGTCCCCGTACCCAGCGAGAGCACCGGCACCTTCAACCCCGAGCCACCGAGAAGTCTGCAGTCCATGGGGCGGCGGTGTAACGGACCGCGCGCGCGCGCACCGCCGAAACAACCCTGAACGCGCGTGTTCTGAGCGCGCACCACGAAGCCGCCCCACGCCGCGCGCAGCTCGTCGACGCGCTGGGCACGGAGCCGATCAGCGCCGGAGACGCCGACGGACCTCTGCATTGAGGTTGCCGCTCATCCCCTTGGGTTGCGGGGGCCGTCGCTCGCCGCAGTGTCTGCGCCGCTCGAGGCAACGCCAACGACCGGCCTCGAACCATGTTCCACCCGAGCATCCCCTTCGGGAACGGGAGCCCTCGCGCTCGATGACGGCGATCACCGACTCTCCGCAGTGTCACCGCCTCTCGAGGCGACGCCAACGGCCGGCCTCGAGCGTCACCGTGAAGCCCTGCAGCGCCTCTGGCAGCGGCCCCTCGCCGAACACCAGCAGCCCGGAGAAGCCCGAGAAGTCCGCGTCGGGTTCGAGGTGCTGGGGCAGCTCGTGCCCTTCGACGAAGCGCACCGGCTGGTGGTCCGCGTCGGCGAAGAAGTGGTGGCCCAGCCCGCCATGACGCGCGGTCCACCACTGAGGCAGGTGCTCCACCACCGGCTGGCGCAGCGAGTCGGTCCGCGGCCCGACGAGCGACAGCCCGCCGTGGATGCCGCCCTTCGGCGGCGGCCGCGCGGTCACCTCGGCGAGGCCGTTCACCTCCCGGGCGAAGACGCGGTGCCGCTCGGCGGAGATCAGCAGGCTCGCCACCGCGAGGCCGGCGACGCCGCGCGCCCACCACCCGCGCTCGTCGAGGTCGACCAGCAGCAGCGCCGCGACCGAGACGAGCGCCGTCAGCCGCGGGAACAGCAGCCACGCCCCGGCCATCGCCTTCGGCGTCGCGAGGTAGAGCGCGAGGAGAGACAGCGTGAGCCACACCGCCGGCGTGACGACCCGCTGGCGCAGCCACGCGACCACGCACAGCAGGCCCATCGCCCAGCACACCGTCACGTCGAGCTGGCCGAGCGGCGTCGACGCCTTGAACAGCCAGTTGAGGTGACCCGGGAGCTCCCAGTCCCACGCGAGCGCTCCGCCGGTCTGCGTGCGCCCCAGCAGCTCGACGATGCGCGCCAGCCCCACCAGCAGCGCCGGCGCGACGGCATACG
>JBMORD010000332.1:0-45373 GCA_049322495.1 Myxococcota bacterium
AAGCTCGTCTACAACTCCGCCGTCAAAAAGTCGGAGTTCCGCGTGCGCGAGGCCGGCTTCCTGTCCGTCATCGGCGGGCTGTGGCTGCCGGTGAACTCCGATCTCACCAGGGGCGACAGCAACCACACCGTGCCCGAAGCGGGCCTGGGCAGCCTGGTGCGGCGGCTCCAGCAGGATCAGAAGCGCGCCGGCGCGCGGCTGGGCGTCAAGCACGAGGGCTGGAACGACGCGGGCCACTTCTGCTCGGTCTACATCCTCCCCGACGGCGGCAAGGGCTTCGACAACGCCCGCACGCGCGTGTGCATGGATCCGCTCGTCGGCGTGCCGATGAAGATCGAAGGCTTCGACGCGAAGGATCAGCTCATCGAGCGCTACGCCTTCTCGGAGCTCAAGCCGATCACCCTCGACGCCTCGACCTTCGACCCCAACGGCCTCTGAGCGAGTCGGTTGCGGCAGCAGGCGGATGCGCGTAGGCGGGCGCCTCCGATGATCGACTACGATCCTCACCGGTGGCGCACCACCTTCTTCGCCGTGAAGGGGTCGATGGTGCGGCCGATCTCCTTCCGCGCCGCCCTCGTCACGCTCGGCGCCGCAGCGCTCGTCGCGACCCACTTCTTCCTCGCCCCGTTCAACTTCTCGAACGCGGGCGTGATCCACAGCGTGGTGGGCACCGCGCTCGGCCTCCTGCTCGTCTTCCGCACCAACCAGTCGTACGACCGCTGGTGGGAAGGCCGGAAGCTCTGGGGCGGCATGGTCAACACCTGCCGCAACCTCGCGCGCTCCGCCTCGGTGCACCTCGCGGGTGAGCCCGATCGCCTCTCGCGCGTGGTGAAGCTCACGCAGGCGTTCCCCGCGGCGGCGATGTGCACGCTCCGGCAGCGGGCGTGGGCCCCCGAGCGGCTCGAGCCCGACGACGTCGAGGCGATCACCGCGCGCAACCATGCGCCCACCGCGATCGCCCAGCGCATCACCTTCCACCTCAACGAAGAGCGCCGCCTGGGCCGCCTGGGGGAGATCGTCTTCACCTCGCTCGAGCACCACGCCGCCGTGTTGGTCGATCTCATCGGCGCGTGCGAGCGCATTCACAAGACGCCGCTGCCCTTCGCCTACGTGGTGCACCTCCGGCGCGCCCTCGTCATCTACTGCCTGACGCTGCCCATCGCGCTGGTGCAGACCTTCGGCTGGGGCACGATCCCCATCGTGTTCATCGTCACCTCGATCATGGTCGGCATCGAGGAGATCGGCGTGGAGATCGAGGACCCCTTCGAGGGCGACGAGAACGATCTCCCGCTGGAGCGGATCACCGACGGCATCCAGAGCTCCGTCGGCTCGTACCTCCCGACCGGGAGGCGCGACCCGTGAACGTCACCTGGCTCGGGCACGCCGCCCTCTTCGTCAACGCCGCCAACCGCACGCTGCTGATCGACCCGTGGTTCGCCGAGCCGGTCTTCGGGGGCGCGTGGTTCCGCTACCCGCCGCCGCCCTACCCCGACGCGTCGACGATGCCGCGGCCGGAGTTCCTGGTGCTCAGTCACGCCCACCCGGATCACGCCGGTGACGACACGCTCCGTCAGCTCCGCCCTGACACGCCCACGCTCGCGATGCCCTTTCGCTCCGGCGTGCTTCATCGGCGGCTCGCGCGGCTCGGCTTCTCCGACGTGCGGTGGCAGGCGCCGTGGGAGACGCGCGAGCTCGCCCCCGGCCTCAAGCTCACCTTCGTGCCGCACGATCGCGGCTGGGAGGTCGCGTCGATCGTCCTCGAGGCAGAGGGGCTCCGGCTGTACCACGGCAACGACAACCCGCTGAGCCTCGAGGGCTATCGGGAGGTCGTCCGCCGCCTGGGGCCGATCGATCTCGCGTTCCTCCCGTACGCCGGCGCGAGCTCCTACCCGACGAAGTTCGACGGCACGCCCGAGCAGCTCCGCGAGCGCTGCCAGAAGAAGAAGCAGGAAGGGCTCGCGCGCTTCACCGATGGGCTCCGCGGACTCCAGCCGAAGGAGGCGGTGCCCTTCGCCTCGAGCTGGGCGCTCCTCGAGGAGCGCGAGCTGGAGCTCAACTACGTCGATCGCCCCACCCCCACCGAGGCGCTGACGCACGCGATGAAGCTCGCGCTCGAGCAGGGCACGCACCTGCTCCACCTCGAGCCCGGCGACGAGTGGACGCCCGAGACCGGCGCGCTCAACAAGGGCCTCACCGCGGGCTGGGACTCCGACGTCGCCTCGGTGCGCCGCTACGCGCTCCAGGAGAGAAGGACCGCGTGGAGCGCGCGATCGCCCGGGCCCGTCGGCGCGAGACGGCGATCGATCCCGCGGCGCTCGACGCGCAGATGCAGGCGCACCTCGCCGCGGTGTTCCGCGACGCGCCGCCCGCCGACGCACCGTTCCGCATGGGCTTCGAAGCCAAAGGCCTCGCGCAGTGGAGCGTCGCCTTCACCCGCGACGGCGCGCGCGTCGACGCGAAGCTCTCCGGCGATGAAGACGAGGTGCTGCGGCTCGAGCCCGGGGAGCTGTGGGCGATCCTCTCCGGCGCCGCCACCTGGGAGGAGCCCTGGTACGGCTACCGCCTCGAGGTGCGCAAGCGCGAGGGCGCCGGCTACCACCGCGCCTTCTGGGAGATGCTCCTCAGCTTCGACACCACAATGCGGTAGACGACGCGCCGTGCGTTGGCTCCCCGCCGTTCTTCTCCTCGCCGCCTGTCGCATCGAGACCGCGTCGCCCGGCGCTTCACCGGCCCGGCCGACGACCGCGGCCACCGGCGAGGTGTGGGTCTACACGTCGATCTACCGGCACGTGCTCGACGCGCTCGAGCCGCAGCTGCACGAGGCGCTCCCCGGGGTGACGATCCACTGGTTCCAGGCGGGCAGCGAGAAGGTCGCCGCGAAGCTCGAGGCCGAGCTCGCCGCCGGAGGCACGCCGTGCGACGTGCTGATCACCAGCGATCCGTTCCTCTACGAGCGCTTCAAGGAAGAGAAGCGCTGGCTCCGCTACGTGTCGCCCAACGGGCTCCGCACGCCGAGCCGCTTCGTCGATCTCGATGGGAACTACGCGGCGATCCGCCTCTCGACGATGGTGCTCGTGCACCGCGCGGGCGTGACGCCGCCGACGTCGTTCGCCGCGCTCGCCGAGCCGCAGTGGAAAGGCGAGGTCGCGCTCGGCGATCCGCTCACCAGCGGCACGGCCTTCACCTGGGCGGTGGTGATGGAGCGGACCCTCGGCGCGGACTACTTCACGAAGCTGCGCGCGAACGAGGCGCGGGTCGCCGGCGGCAACGCGGCGGTGCTGCAGAAGCTCGAGGGCGGCGAGGCGAAGGTGGGCGTGCTGCTGCTCGAGAACGCGCTCGCGGCGAAGGCGAAGGGGAGCCCCATCGAGATCGCCTGGCCGGCGGACGGCGCGGTGGTCGTGCCCGGCTACGCGGGGATCCTCTCCAGCAGCCAGCACCCTGAGGTCGCGAAGGCGCTGCTCGACGCGCTGCTCTCGCCGAAGGGCCAGCAGGTGATCGCCGAGCGGGGCGACATGCACGCGGTCGATCCGCGCGTGCCCGGCCCCCGCGGGTCGATCTCGCTCGACGAGCTCGTCCAGAAGAGCGCCGCGTGGGACGAGGCGACGCTCCAGCACGGGCTCCACGAGGGCGGGCGCGTGAAGGCCGACTTCAGCAGGGCCTTCGCCCGATGAAGGCGCTGTCAGCCGCGCTCGCCGCGCTCCTCACGGCGTTCTTCCTCGTGCCGCTCGCGCTGCTGCTCTGGCAGGCGCGGGCGCCGGGGCTCGACTGGGCCGGGGTGTGGCTGGCTCCCGAGGCGGTGCAGGCGCTGCTGGGTACGCTCATCACCTCGGCCGGCGCGGCGCTCTTCGCGCTGGTGATCGCGCTCCCGCTGGCGCTGCTCGTCTCGCGCACCACCCTGCCCTTCCGTCGCGCGCTCAGGGCTGTCTTCACCCTGCCCGCCGCGCTGCCGCCCTTCATCCTCGGCATGGGCTGGGTCTCGCTGGCCAACCCGCGCGCCGGGCTGCTCAACCTCGCGCTCGGCGCGGGCACCTTCGACATCTACGGGCGCGCCGGAATCAGCTTCGTGCTCGGCAGCGCCGGGCTGCCGCTCGTGTTCCTCCCCACGCTGGCCGCGCTGGCGCGCGTCGACAGCTCGCTCGAAGAGGCGGCCCGCATCTCCGGCGCGAGCCCGCTGCGCACGCTGCTGACCGTCCCGCTCCCGCTGGCGCTGCCCGCCGCGCTGTCGGGCACCGCGCTGTGCTTTCTCTTCGCGGCCTCTGCGTTCGGCGTGCCGTACCTCCTCGGCGTCACCGCCACGCCGCCCACCCCGACGCTCACCACGCGCATCTACGGCGAGATCCTCATGGGCCAGGGCGGCCTGCCGCGCGCGGTGGTGCTGAGCCTCGAGCTGCTGGTGCTCGCCGGGCTGGTGCTGCTCGCCAGCCGGCTGCTGGCCCGCCAGGTGCGGCTCCCCAGCGGCAAGGGCGTCTCCATCCGCCCGCTGGAGCTCGGCGCCTGGCGCTGGCCGCTCGCCGTGGCGTGCGGCGCCGTGGCGCTGGTGCTGGTGATCCTCCCGCTCGGCGCGGTGGCGCTCACCTCGGTGCAGCCCGTGTGGGGCCAGTTCTCCGGCCTCTCGGCGAAGCACTGGAGCGCGGTGCTCTCGAACGCCCGCACGCTCGACGCCACGCTGCGGAGCCTGCTGCTGGCCGCCTCGGCCGCCGCGCTCGTCACGCTGCTCGGGCTGGCGCTCGCCTCGACGCGGAGGCGCTCGCTCGAGCTGATCGCCGGCGCGCCCTACGCCATCCCCGGCACGGTGCTCGCGCTGGCGCTGGTGCTCGCCTTCTCGCGTGACGTGCGCTTCGTGGCCTTCGATCGCGTGGCCTTCGTGCTCGCGCTGGGCAACTCGCTGTGGCTGCTGCTCGTCGCCTACGTGGTGAAGCACCTCGCCTTCGGCACGCGCAACGCCACCGACGGCCTCGCGCAGGTCGACGTCACGCTCGCCGAGGCCGCGCGGCTCTCGGGGGCCGGCCCGCTGCGCGCCTTCTTCGACGCCACGCTCCCCCAGCTCAAGGCGCCGCTCACCGCGGCCTTCCTCGTCACCTTCCTCACCTGCGTCACCGAGCTCACGCTCAGCGTGCTGCTCGTGCCCACCGGGCGTGACGTGCTGGGCACCCTGCTCTTCGAGCTCCAGAGCTACGCCGATCCCGGCTCGGCGGCGGTCATCGCCTGCGCCTTCGTGCTGCTGGTGGTGGCGCTGCAGCTCGTCCAGTCCCTCCTGACGCCGCGGGAGCACCGCTGATGGCCTCGGTCAAGCTCGACTCCGTCCACAAGACCTACGGCTCGACGCCGGTGGTGAAGGGCATCTCGCTCGACATCGCGAGCGGGGAGCTCGTCTCGCTCCTCGGCCCGTCGGGCTGCGGGAAGACCACCACCCTGAGGATGATCGCCGGCCTCGAGCACCTCGACGCGGGGACGATCTCCATCGGCGAGCAGGTCGTCGACGGCGCCCGCGGCCGCGTGCCGCCCGAGCAGCGCCGGCTCGGCATGGTCTTCCAGAGCTACGCGGTGTGGCCGCACAAGTCGGTCGCGCAGAACGTCGCCTACCCGCTCCAGCTCCAGCGCGTGGCGGGCGCGGAGATCGCCCGCCGCGTACAGGAGGCCCTCGAGTGGGTCCGCCTGGGCCCGTTCGCCGAGCGCATGCCGTCGCAGCTCTCCGGCGGGCAGCTCCAGCGGGTGGCCATCGCCCGCGCGCTGGTGGCGAGCCCGAAGGTGCTGCTCCTCGACGAGCCGCTGTCGAACCTCGACGCCGCCCTCCGCGAAGAGCTCCGCGGCGAGATCGCCTCGCTGCGCGCGCGCCTCGGCACGACGATGATCTTCGTGACGCACGATCAGCACGAGGCCCTCGCGCTCTCGGATCGCGTGGCGGTGATGAACCGCGGCGTCATCGAGCAGATCGACGCGCCGCAGCGGCTCTACGCCAACCCGGCCACCGCCTTCGTGGCCGGCTTCGTCGGTGGCGCCAACAGGCTCGAGGGGCGCGTCGAGCGCGGCGCGTTCGTCTGCCAGGACGTGCGCTTCCCGCTCCCTCCATCGCTGCTTTCCCCGGCCGATCGCCCCGCCACCCTCGCGGTGCGCGCGGAGTCGATCGCCCTCGGCGGTGACGGGCCCGCCCTGCCGCTGCTGGCGAAGCTCTTTCTCGGCCACGCCACCGAGTACCGGCTCAAGCTCGGCGACGGCGTGCTGCGCGCCATCGGCCCGGACCGCGCGGTGAAGCCCGGCGAGCTGCTGACGGTGCGCTTCGAGGCCGCACACCTCTTCTGACCCGTTGAATTGCCGCGCGGGTGATGGGAAACGCGGGGCCCATGTCGGAGCCCATTCGCTATCGCGTCTCGATGTCGCGCCCGCACTCGCACCTCTTCGAGGTCGAGGCCACCTTCCCCGCCGCCGGTGACGAGCTGGTCGTCGCGCTCCCGGTGTGGACGCCCGGCAGCTACCTGGTGCGCGAGTACAGCCGCCACGTGCAGAACTTCACCGTCGTCGACACCGTCGGCGCGCCCGTCGCCTTCTCGCGCGTCGACAAGCGCAGCTACCGCATCACCGCGCGCAACCAGCCCGTCACCTGCCGCTACCGCGTGTACGCCCACGAGCTGACGGTGCGCACCAGCCACCTCGACGGCACGCACGGCTACTTCAACGGCGCGACGCTCTTCTTCTACGCCGAGGCGCTGCGCAAGAGCCCCTGCCACGTCACCATCGTCGCCCCGCAGGGCTGGCGCACCACCACCGCGCTCGACGAGGTCAACGGCGCCTTCGTGGCGAACGACTACGACGAGCTCGTCGACTCGCCCTTCGAGATCGGCACCCACACGCCGATCACCTTCACCGCCGCCAACGTGCCGCACGAGATCGTCCTGTGGGGCGAGCCGCAGCTCGACGAGAAGAAGCTGGTCGGCGATCTCACGCGCATCATCGAGACCGAGGCGGCGATGTTCGGCGGCCTGCCGCTCAAGCGGTACGTGTTCTTCATCTACGGCACCGACAAGGGCCGCGGCGGGCTCGAGCACAAGGCCTCGACGGCGCTCCTCTACCCGCGCACCGGCTTCAGCACGCCCAAGGGGTGGGAAGACTTCCTCACGCTCTGCGCGCACGAGTACTTCCACCTGTGGAACGTCAAGCGCGTGAAGCCCCGCCGCCTCGTGCCCTTCGACTACGCGCAGGAGAACTACACCGAGCTGCTCTGGTACTTCGAGGGCGGCACCAGCTACTGGGACAACCTGCTGACCCGCCGCGCGGGGCTGATGACGCCCTCGCGCTACCTCACGCGCCTGGGCGAGTCGCTCACCGCGCTCCACGGCACGCCCGGCCGCAAGGTGCTCCCGCTCGCGGAGGCCTCCACCATCGCGTGGACCAAGCACTACCGCCCCGACGAGAACACGCCCAACAGCGCCATCAGCTACTACCTCAAGGGCGAGCTGGTCTGCGCGCTGCTCGATCTCACCATTCGCCGCGCGACGAACGATCAGCGCTCGCTCGACGACGTCGCCCGCCTGCTGTGGAAGCGCTTCGGCGACGAGAGCGGCGTGCCCGAAGAAGCGGTCGAGGCGGCCGCCTCGGAGATCGCCGGCACCTCGCTGCGCGACTTCTTCCAGCGCGCCCTGCGCACCACCGAGGAGCTCGACTACGAGGTCTTCTCGCACGTCGGCCTCGAGGCCCGCTTCCGCCCCCGCGAGTCGGTCAACGACAAGGGCGGCACGCCGCCGCGCGGCAAGGGCGACAAGGTGCAGGGGTGGATCGGCGTGGTCCCGAAGAACGGCGCCGGCATCGCCACCGTGCTCGACGGCTCGCCCGCGATGACCGCGGGGCTCTACGCCGACGACGAGATCGTCGCCCTCGACGGGCTCAAGTGCGACGCCTCGGGGCTCGTCAGCCGCCTCGAAGATCGCAAGCCCGGCGAGGTGGTGAAGGTGACGCTCTTCCGCCGCGAGAAGCTCCTCGAGGTGCCCGTCACCGTCGGCACCAGGCCGGCCGACACCGTCTGGCTGCAGCGCATCGAGCGCCCGACCGACTTCCAGAAGGCTGCGTACCAGGCCTGGCTCGGCGCCCCGTGGGCCGAGGTGGATGCCGCCTTGAACGGCGGCCCCCTGAAGGTGTAGGTCGCATCCCCCATGCGCTTTGCCCTGCCTCTCGCCGCGATCCTGCTCGTCACGACCGGTTGCCCGAACTACCAGCCGTACCTCCCCGACGGCGGGCGCGCGCGGGTGCACTGCGACACGGCCGAGCTGAGCGTGCCGGTGACGATCCTCGACCGCGCCGGCGATCCCGCGCCCGAGGCGGTGGTGTCGATCGAGTACACGAGCTACGGCGAGAGCGAGAACCTGATCGCCAACGCGCAGGGCGTCGCGCTGGTGAAGGACAAGTACGGCCCCGGCGTGGTGCGCGTGCAGGGCAACGTCAACGATCTCCGCACCGACCTCGCGGAGATCACCTTCGTCGGCGGCGACTGCTCCACCAGCGTCACGCCGCGCTCGCTGACCCTCAAGCTGCGCTGAGCCCCACGTGGCCGCCCGTCGCGCAGAGCCCTCGCTGAGCGAGCTCCGGAAGCGGCACGTCGTCGAGGGGCAGCCGCTCCCTGCCGGCCTCCTCGCAGCGCTGGAGGCCGACCCGCGCGAAGGCGCGAAGAAGCTCGTCGAGGCGCTCAAAAAGAAGCAGGCCGACAACCGCGCCGAGGGGCAGCGGCTGCGCCACATGCTCAAGTTCGAGACCGAGCTGTGGGAACAGGGCTTCGTGTACATCGCCGGCGTCGACGAGGCGGGCATGGGCCCGTGCGCCGGGCCGGTGTGCGCGGCCGCCGCCATCCTCCCGAAGGGCTACAAGCTCAAGGGCCTCGACGACTCGAAGAAGATCCTCGACGAGGACAAGCGCGAGGAGCTCGCCGAGTCGGTCAAGCGCGACGCCGTTGCCTGGGCCGTGGGCTGGGCGCAGGTCGCGGAGATCGACGAGATCAACATCTACCAGGCGGGGCTGCTGGCGATGCGCCGCGCGGTGGAGGGCCTCAGCACGAAGCCCGACTACGTGCTGGTCGACGCGCGCAAGGTGCCCGGCATCGAGCAGCCGCAGCGCGGCATCATCAAGGGCGACGCCCTCAGCCTGTCGATCGCCGCCGGGGCGATCATCGCCAAGACCACCCGCGACCGCCTGATGAACGAGCTCGATCGCAAGCACCCCGGCTACGGCTTCGCGCAGCACAAGGGCTACCCCACGCCGGAGCACCTCGAGGCGATGAAGCGGCTGGGCGTGCTCGAGTTCCATCGGCGCAGCTTCGCGCCGGTCCGCAAGGCGCTCGGCCTCGACCCCGAGCAGCAGGATCTCTTCGCCCGCTGACGCCTCAGGCGTGCAGCGTCGCCAGCACCGGCAGCATCGCGCGGAAGGCGTGCCCGCGGTGCGAGAGCGCCGACTTCTCGTCGCGCGTCAGCTCGCTCATCGTCTTCCCGCCGGGGAGCTCGAAGATCGGGTCGTAGCCGAAGCCGTGGGTCCCCCGCGGGGCGAAGCCGATCGCCCCCTCGCAGGTGCCGGTGGTGAAGCGCTCGCTGCCGTCGGGGAACGCGAGGCACAGCGCGCAGCGGAACCGCGCGGTGCGCCGCTCGACGGGCACCCCCTCGAGCTCGCCCAGCAGCTTCGTGATCCGCTCCGCCTCGGTCGGCGCGTAGCGCGCGGAGTACACCCCGGGCCGGCCGCCGAGCGCGTCGACTTCGAGCCCCGAGTCGTCGGCCAGCGCCCACAGCCCCGTCGCCTTCGCGAAGGTGTGCGCCTTCTTCGCCGCGTTCCCCTCGAAGGTGTCGCGGTCCTCGTCCACCTCGGGGATCTCCGGGAAGTCCTTCGCGCTCTTGACGAGCCACTCCGGGCCGAGGAGCGCCTGCAGCTCGGCGATCTTCCCCTTGTTGCTCGACGCGAAGACCAGGGTCTTCATCAGCCGAGCACCTGCTTCTGGAGATCGACCAGCTTCTGCGTCGCCGCCAGGCCCGCGTCGAGCATCGCGTTGAGCTGCGCGCGGTCGAACGAGCCATGCTCCGCGGTGCCCTGGATCTCCACCAGCTTCCCGCCGTCGAGCGAGACGATGTTGAGATCGACCTCGGCCGTCGAGTCCTCGTCGTAGTCGAGGTCGACCGCCACCTGGCCCTTCACCACCCCGACGGAGATCGCCGCCACGTGCGTCAGCGTGGGCAGGGTGGAGATCACCTTCTTGCCCTGCTGGAGCTTGCGGAGCGCCAGCACCATCGCCACGTAGGCGCCGGTGATGCTCGCGGTGCGCGTGCCGCCGTCGGCCTGGATCACGTCGCAGTCGAGCGTCAGCGTGCGCGGCCCGAGCGTCTTGAGCTCGATCGACGCCCGCAGGGCGCGGCCGATGAGGCGCTGGATCTCGAGGGTGCGGCCCTGCTGCTTGCCCTGCGCCGCCTCGCGCCGCGAGCGATCGTGCGTCGCGCGCGGCAGCATCCCGTACTCCGCCGTCACCCAGCCCGCGCCGGTGCCGTACACGTGCGGCGGCACCTTCTCTTCCCACGAGGCGGTGCAGTGCACCTTCGTGTCGCCGAACTCGACGAGGCACGAGCCTTCAGCGTGCTTGTTGACGTGCGGCGTCAGCTTGACGGGGCGGGTCTCGAGGAGGCTGCGGTTGAAGGAGCGCATATGGCGCGCGGCTGTACCACGCCCCGCGCCGCCGCTCAGCCACCCTTCTTCCCGTCGCGCGCCTCGAGCTGCGCGAGGAACTTCTTCACCCCCTGGGTGATCGCCCGCGCGAGCTTCGCCTGGTACTCGGCGTCGGCGAGGTGCAGCCCCTCCTCGGGGTGCGAGATGAAGCCCACCTCGACCAGCACCGCCGGCGCCTCGAGCCCCATCAGCACGTAGAACGGCGCCTGCTGCACGCCGCGGTCCTGCGCGCCGGTCTCGGAGATCAGCTCCTCGTGCACCGCGTAGGCGAGGCGCGACGAGTCGACGTGCGTCTCGGTGCGCTGGAGGTCGGCGAGGATGAAGGACAGCGTGTCGCCCGCCTGCCCCTTCGGCTGCCCGCCCGACTCGGCGTTCTCGCGCGCGGCGACCTTCTTCGCGTCTTCGCCCGAGGCCGCCGCCGACAGGAAGTAGGTCTCGATGCCCTGGTTGAGCTTGCGCTGCTTCTCGGTGGGCATCGAGTTGGCGTGCACCGAGATGAAGAGGTCCGGCCGCTTCTTGTTGGCCAGCGTCACGCGCTCCGAGAGGTGCACCAGGGCGTCGCGATCCCGGGTGAGCAGCACCGTCGCCTTGAGCTCCTTCTCGAGCTGCGCCTTCACCCGCCTGGCGATGGTGAGGGCGAGGTTCTTCTCGAGCAGCCCCTCGGGGCCCGACGCGCCTTCCTGCCCGCCGCCGTGGCCGGGGTCGATCACCACCACGGGCGCGGAGCCCACCGCGAGCGTCAGGAGGAGAGGGAGCACTCGGCGCGAGTATACGGCCCCGCCCGGCCCTTGTTCAGACCACCTCGATGCCCGGCTTGCCCGGGACCAGCTCGCCGATCACCCAGGCCTCGACGCCCGCCCGCTCGAGCTCGCCCAGCGCCTTGAGCACGTGCTTCTCGGGCACCGCGGCCAGCAGCCCGCCGTTGGTCTGCGCGTCGGCCAGCACGTGCTTGATCGACTCCGGCAGCCCGTCGGGGAAGATCGTCGCCTTCGCCGCGTGGGCGAGGTTGGTCTTCGTGCCGCCGGGCACCACGCCCTGCTCCGCCAGCGCGCCGATCTCCGGCAGCAGCGGCACGCCCTCGAGCGCCAGCACCACGCGCTTCTTCGCGCCGCGGGCGATCTCCAGGGCGTGGCCGAGCAGGCCGAACCCGGTGACGTCGGTGAGCGCGTGCACGGTGAACTTCCCGCTGGCGAACACCTCGCCGGCCGCCTTGTTGAGCGTCGCCATCTGCCTGGTCACCTGCTTCACCAGCGCCTTCGAGGCCACGCCCCGCTTGAGCGCGGTGGTGGCAATGCCGGTGCCGATCGGCTTGGTGAGGATCAGCACGTCGCCTGCGCGCGCACCGGCGTTGGTGAGCACCTTCTTCGGGTGCACCACGCCCGTCACCGCCATGCCGTACTTCGGCTCCGGCGACTGCACCGAGTGCCCACCGAGGATCGGGATGCCCGCCTCCTTCGCCTTCGACGCCCCCCCGCGGAGGATGTCCTTGAGGAGCTTCGTCGGCAGCTCCTTCGGGAAGGCGACGAGGTTGAGCGCGAAGAGCGCCTTCGCGCCCATCGCCCAGATGTCGCTCATCGCGTTGGCGGCGGCGATCTGCCCGTAGGCGTACGGGTCGTCGAGCACCGGCGGGAAGAAGTCGACCGTCTCGACCACCGCGAGATCCTTCGTGAGGCGGTACACCGCCGCGTCGTCGCTCGTCTCGAAGCCGACCAGCGCGTCCTTCGCCTTCACCGAGGGGATGCCGGCCAGCAGCTCACCGAGGAGATCCGGCCGCAGCTTCGCGGCGCAGCCGGCGCAGTTCGACAGCGAGGTCAGCCTGGGCACTTCGACGGGCGCGTTCATGGCGCGCCGTAAAGCACGTCAGGCGCCGCGGAGGTAGCCGCGTTCGAGCAGGCTGGCCACCGAGGTGGCGATCGCCACGTCGTCCTGCGTGGCGTTGTCGAACACGCCCTGCAGCGTGCCCCAGTTGATGATCAGCTGGAGCACGTCGAGCTCCTCGGGCGCCAGATCGCGCAGCGCGGGCTGCATCGGCACCGCGAGGGTGAGCGTCTGATCCATCGGCGGGAGCTGCCCCGACACGCGCCGCAGCTCGTCGAGCTGGCGCAGCGCCTCCATCAGCAGGTGCTCGGTGGAGTCGTCGAGCTCCGTCATGAACTCCTGGTTGTCGGGCGGCCGCAGCTCGAACTCGCCGTGCTCCCAGGTGACGATGCGGTTGAAGCTCTTCTGCGGGCCGAGGTCGTGGTTGTCGTTGATGACCGCGTAGTAGACCTTGCCCTGGCGCAGGTAGATCCGGCCTTCCTGCTCGTTGGTGACCACCAGCACGCCGTTCTTCTTCGACGTGTGGAAGAGCTGGAGCAGATCGGGCAGCGGGACCTCCTCGAGCTTGCCGGTCATCGCCGTCTTGGTCTGCCGCTGGCTCTGCACCGCGGCGACCTGCTCGAGGTTCTGCTTCACCTGCGCGTCGGACAGCTCGGGCGCGTTGGCGCCGGCCTTCACCAGCTTGAGGATCGACGTGCCGACGAGAATGCGGTCGCCTTCCTTGAGGCGCGACTGCTTCACCTTCTCGCCGTTGACGAAGGTCCCGTTGGTCGAGCCGAGATCCTCGATGCTGATCTTCCCGCCCTGAATGGTGATCTTCGCGTGCTTGCGCGACACCATGTCTTCCACGAGCACGATGTCGAGCTCGCTCGAGCGGCCGATGATGAGCTGCTTGTCGCCCTTGAGGGGGAATTCCCCGCCCTGGTACTTGCCGGAGATGAACTTGAGGGCATACCCGTCAGACACGATCGCGACTCCCTGCGACGCAATAGCTCGCTGGCTCTGAAGCATCACTCAACCGACCCACCTTTTGCAGCCTCTTTCGTCCCCGCCACGCCCGGCGTCGTCGGCATGTCGCGCACGAGATTCAAGTACATCTCGGCGCTCTTGTTGCCGGGGTTCCGCCCCAGCACGTCTTCCCACACCGTGATCGCGTCGGCGCGGCGGCCGGCGGCGTACAGCGTCACCCCGTAGTGCACGCGACCCGGGAGGTAGTTGGGATTCTGCTTCAGGATCGCCTCGAACTCCTGCAGCGACTGCTCGAAGTCGCGGAGATCGCGCAGCACGTCGGCCAGCTTGAGGCGGATGTCGACGAAGGTGGGACCCAGCTCGAGCGCGCGCCGGTACTCGCCCACCGCCTCCTCGAGCATGCCCGACGAGGCGTACACGTCGCCGATGTCGGCGTACATGTTGGCGATCTTCCCCTTCACGAAGGGGTCCATGCGCTGCGGGTTGCTGCGCTGGCGGCTCAGGGCGGCGGAGTAGACCTCCTTCGCTTCGCGGTACCGCCCCATGTCGTTGTAGATGATCGCCAGGTTGAGCGCGGCGTCGGTGTACGCCGGGTTGATCCGCAGCGCCGCCTCGAAGGCCCGCTGCGCCCGGGCGAACTGCCCCTGGTCGTGGTAGATCACGCCGAGCATGTTGTAGACGTCGGCGAACGACTGGTTCTGCTCGACGACCTGCGTGAGGTACCCCTCCGCCTCGCGGAACTGCTTCTTCTCGAAGTAGCCGCGGCCCAGCGTGAGGAGTTGCTTCAGCGCGTCATCCATCGGGAGTGCTCCAGCTTCGGCGTCAATGAAGGCGCGTACCCTACAAGATCCCCTCGGGAAAGCTAAACCCGCCGTCGGTTTCCTCCTTCACGGACAGCCGCCGCGTCGCCCGCTCGTCGACGGGCCGCTCGGCGGAGGTGCCCACGAGGTGGAAGTCTTCGGCGATCTCCACCAGCTCGCGCTCGCTGCGGATGAACCACGCCTCGCTGAAGAGCGCGCGCTTCGTCACCGCGGGCCACGCGACCCCACCGTCGGCCTGCGCCTCTCCTGCTTCGAGCGCGCGGCGGCGGGCCTCGAGCGCGCGGAGGATCGCCGTGAGCCGCGGCAGCTCGGTCGACTCCGGCACCCACTCGCCGTCACGCTCGACGAAGCGCGCGCGTTCGAGGCCGAGCGACGACACCTTCGTGGGCGGCGTCGCCCCGCCCCGCTGCAGGTGCCCGGTGAAGTCGAGCGTGCTGGTGACGAGCGCCCCGCGCCCGTCGGCGTCGAGCTGCACCGAGATGCGCTGGAAGTGCACGCCGCTGCCGACCAGCGCGCCGCCCGGGACCGGCAGCTCGACGCCGTCGCGCTCGAGGCGCTTGAGGCGCGTGACGATCGCCCCCTCCGGGCCGCTCGCGCCGAAGATCGAGGTCACCAGCGCGCCGACCACCAGGCCGAGCGCCACCACCGCCGCCACGAAGCCGAGGATCCGCTGGCCGTCAGTCATGAGCCCGCATCGGGCGCGCCGGCCGGAGCCGGGTCCACCGTCGGGAGCTTCTCAGCCAGGCCGAGCGCCTTCTTCGCCGCCGGCGCGTCGGGGAAGGCCTTCGCGTACCGCTCGAGGGCCGCGCGCGCCTTCGCGGGCTGGTTCATCTTGAGGTACGCGTCGTGGAGCCCGAACGCCACGCGCTCGTCGAGCCCGATGCCGGAGTAGTTCTTCGCCACCACCTCGAGCCGCGCCGCCACCGCCGGCCAGCGCGCCCGCAGCGGGTTCGAGTAGAAGTCGGCGACGTACAGCTCGTGCTCGGCCATGCGCAGCTTCACCTCGTCGGCCGCCTTCTTCGCCGCCGGCACGTGCTCCGACTGCGGGTAGGTGCGCAGGAAGTCGTTCATCGCCGCCAGCGCGTTGCGCACCTCGACCTGATCCTTCTCCGCAGCCGGCGGCAGCAGGAAGAAGTCGGAGGGGATCTCCTTGTAGTGCGTGAGCGCCGCGCGGAACGCCGCGTAGTCGACCTTCGGGTGCGTGGGGTGGAGCCGCACGAAGTTCTGGTAGCGATCGCGCGCCTCGAGGTACCGCTCGCGCTCGAAGTCGGCGTCGCCGAGGCGCAGCTCGGCCGTCTTCGCCAGCTCGAGGTACGGGTACTTGGTCTTGACGAACTCGAAGTAGCTCGCGGCCTCGGCGTAGTTCTTCGCCTCCATCGCGTCGTCGCCCTTCTTCATGTTCGCTTCGGCGGAGTCGGCGTAGGACACCTCGCCCTCCTGACCGGCGAAGGTCCCGAAGGAGGCACAGCCAGCGAAGGCGACGACGCAGAGCACGACGACGGGGAGCTTCATTGCGGCGCGCACCCTACATGCTGGGCACGAGCCGCTCCACCACGTCCTCACCGAAGCCCCGGCTCGCGAGGAAGCGCGCCGCCTTCGCCCCTTCGAGCCGGCGCTTGCCGAGGAGCGCGCGGGCGGCGTCGAGCGCCACCCAGCCCAGCTCGTCGATCGCCGCGGCGATGGCCTGCGCGGCGATGCGATCCTCGAGCCCGGAGGCGACCAGCTTCGCCAGCAGCGCCTCGCCCGCCCAGCCGTCGCGCAGCCCGTCCGCCGCGCGGCGCCGGGCGACCCGGGCGTCGTCGACCCAGCCGAGCGCGCCCGCCCGCGCGAGCGCATCGGCGATCGCCCCGGCGTCGAAGCCCTTGCGCTCGAGCGCCTGCGCCAGCTGCGCGCGCGTCTTGTCGCGCCCCGCGAGGAGCTTCGCGGCGTGATCGAAGGCGGTGGTCCCCTCTTTCGGCACGGCCGAAAAGTACTGTGCTATCGGCGCTCCATGCACCCGTTGATCGCGCGCTTCATCGATCTCCCCGTGGCCGTTGCGACGCTCGACAAGCTCGAGAACGAGGCCACGCTCGACTCCGACGAGTCGGCCTTCATCAACGCGGCCTCGGCCTTCCCGAAGGCGCGGGCGGCGGTCCTCAAGGCGCGGAACTCGAAGAGCCCGTCGCCCGAGGCGCAGCAGCAGCTGATCGTGCTCGCGGTGCGCGCGGCCGCGGGGCGCCTGGCGTTCGACCCCACGCTCGGCCCGCGCGTGGCGACGGCGAAGGCGGCGCTCGAGAAGGAAGGCGCCACCCCCGAGGAGGCCGAGGCGCTCATCGCGCAGACGCTGCTCGAGGAGGCCTTCGGCTACGCGGAGGATCCCGAGGCCTTCGACGCCGACTTCGTCGCCGAGACGCTGGAGTCGCTGGTGTACCTCGCCACCGTCACCCAGGAGTCGATCGACGGCTGGCTCGAGGCCTTCTCGAAGAAGGCGCCGGCCGGCGATCGCCCGCTGGCGGTGAAGGTGGCCGAGACGCTGCTCGAGGCCGCGTGGAGCGACGGGCCGCAGCCCATCACCCCCGAGCACCTCGACGACGCGATCGATCAGCTCGCCCAGTCGGTCGCCTCGTCCGAGGTGCCGAAGGCCATCGAGCTGGTCATCGCGCTCCTCGCGTTCCTCGCCGAGCAGCGGATCCTCGGGCCCGAGCGCCGCAAGCGCCTCGAGCAGATCGCCGGCAGCGCGCGCAACGCAGGCGTCGAGGTCAGCGACGAAGAGGAAGAAGAAGACGCCGACGAGGACGAGTAGGCGTCAGTCGCCTGCCCCCGCAACCTGGAACACCCAGGGGAAGGTGATCGCCACCTCCTGGCCGCCCTGCGGCTCGGGGAAGCTCCAGCGCCGCACCTTCTGCACGATGCACGCCTCGACGTTGGCGTTCGACAGCCCGCTCTCGGCGATCTCCGCCGACTCGACGGCGCCCGTCGGGCCGATGGTCCACGCCACGGTCACCTTGCCGGCGAGCTCGGGCGTCTTCTGCAGCTCCGACTCGTAGCAGAAGCGGATCTCGTTCTGGTGGCGCCGCACCACCTTGAGGATCAGCTCGCGGTCGTAGCCCTGAGGCGTGAGGTTGCAGTCCCTGCACAGCACGATCTCCGCGCGGTGCGCGCGCAGCCCGCCCGGTGGTCCACTCGCGGCCCCGGGACCGGCACCCGGCAGGCCGCCGAGGCTCAGGCCGTCTCCGCCGAGGCCACCGCCCAGGTTGCGCGCGTTGACGCCCACCAGGCCGTCGCCGGCCATCGCGTTCTGGCCGCCGCCGAGCTGCGAGAGCGCGGCGTCGATGCCCGCGCCGAGACCGGCGCCGAACACCCCACCGCCGCCACCGAGGAGCCGCTGCACCACCGACAGCGCCGAGCGCTCGCTGCGCGTGGAGGGCTGCTGCGGCGAGAAGTCGCGCCGCGCGACGAGCTCCTTCACGCGCTCCTCGAGCTGCGGCGACCGGGGGCGCGGCACGTCGGTGAAGGGCGTCGAGGCGAGCCGGCGCAGGGCGTTCGGCGCGCCCCACCACGACGGCTCGTCGACGCGCGGGGTGATCGCCAGCGCCACCGCCGCCGCGGTGAAGATCATCAGCGCGTGCGTCACCACCAGCCCGAAGAAGAAGTTCTCGTGCGCCCGGGTCTTCGGGAGCCGCGCTGCCTTCCGCTGCAGCCGCGCCTCGAGCACCACCTCGCCCGCGTCGACCACCAGCGCCTCACCGGGCTCGAGCGCGAGGCGACGCCCTGCCGCGGCCCACTGCCCCTCGCGCTCGACCCACGCCCGCACCCCGTCGGCGAGGGCGAACAGCGGCAGCGGCCCCTCCCAGCGGAGCTCGACGCCCTCCAGCGGCGCGCGCGGCGAGCCCGGCCGCACGTGCTCGAGCGAGAGCGGCTGCTCGCCCCAGCGCAACGCCAGCGCGAGGACACGATCGTGATCGAGGGGAGCGCCGTCGTCGCCGACGAGCACACGACGGGCGGGCACACGGCCAGTGCGCAGTTCCATGCGAGGTCCTGTTCGGAAAGAGCCCGGCACCACACCGGGGCTTCACGCACAGACAGCGACGCAGTGCGGCGGTTCCGTCAGAAGCGCTCGATCTGGAAGTCGTCGTCGGGCTTGGCCGCCGGAGCCGCCGGCTTGGCGGCAGGCGCGGCGCCGGGCGCGGGCGCGGCGGGTCTCGGCGCGGCGGGCGGAGGGGGAGCGGCCGGGCGGGATGCCGGCGCGGGCGCCGCCGCGGCTCCGGTCATCTGCGCGACGTAGGCGGCGCTGCCGGGCGCGGCCTTCTCTTCGCCCGGCTTGCCGTCGAAGCCGTCCCACTTGGCGTCGGAGGTCGAGCTGATGCCCTGGAAGCGCAGCGCGAAGTCGTCGGGGTTCGTCGCCTGGCGCAGCGCCTCCTGGTACGTGACCAGGTTCTGCCGCACGAGCATCATCAGCGACTGATCGAAGGTCTGCATGCCGTAGCTGATGTTGCCCTGGGCGATCGCGTCGGGGATCTCCTTGGTGCGATCCTTGTCCTCGATCATCTCCTTGATGCGCGCGGTGGCCTTCATGATCTCCACCGCGGCCACGCGGCCCTTGCCGTCGGCGCGCGGCACCAGGCGCTGCGAGACCACGCCCTTGAGCACCGAGCCGAGCTGAATGCGGATCTGCTTCTGCTGGTGCGGCGGGAAGGCCGAGATGATGCGGTTGATCGTCTCCGAGGCGTCGAGGGTGTGCAGCGTCGACATCACCAGGTGGCCCGTCTCGGCCGCGTGGAGCGCGGTCTCGATGGTCTCGATGTCACGCATCTCGCCGACGAGGATCACGTCGGGGTCCTGGCGCAGCGCGCTCTTGAGCGCCTGGCTGAAGGACATCGTGTCGACCCCCACCTCGCGCTGGTTGATGATCGACCGCTTGTCGCGAATGAGGAACTCGATCGGGTCCTCGATGGTGATGATGTGGTTGGTCTCGCTCGAGTTGATGTGATCGATCATCGCCGCGAGCGTGGTCGACTTGCCCGAGCCCGTGGTGCCGGTGACGAGGATCAGCCCGCGCTCCTCGAGCGCCATCTTCTCCAGCACCACCGGGAGCATCAGCTCCTTGATCGACTGGATCTTGAAGGGGATCACGCGGAGCACCGCGCCGATCGTCCCGCGCTGCTGGAAGACGTTGACGCGGAAGCGGCCCAGGCCCGGCACGCCGTACGCGAGGTCGACCTCGTTGCTCTGCTTGAACTTCTCCTTCTGGAACTCGTTCATGATCCCGAAGGCCATGCGCGCCACCTCCTCCGGCGGGAGGCGCTTGCCGTCCTTCAGGGGCACGAGCTGGCCATCGACGCGGAACATCGGGGGCAGGCCCGCCTTGAGGTGGATGTCTGACGCTCCGCCCCGCAGCGCGATGGTGAGGATCTCGTTGAGCTCCATGGTGCGCCGACGGTACCACGCGCAGTTCGTGCGCTGGCAGCGGAAGCGGCGGTGGGAGCCAGAAACACATCGAGCCGCCCACTCCGAAACGGAGCGGCGGCTCGTGTGAAGCAGACTCGTTGGCGAATCAGCGCTTCGAGAACTGGAAGCGGCGACGCGCGCCCGGCTGACCGGACTTCTTGCGCTCGACGGCGCGGGAGTCGCGGGTGAGGAAGCCGGCCTTCTTGAGCGGCGAGCGGAACTCCGGGTTGAGCCGGGTCAGCGCGCGCGACAGACCGTGACGGATCGCGCCGGCCTGGCCCGAGAGGCCGCCACCGCGCACGTTCACCGTCATGTCGACCTTGTTCATCTGCTCCAGCACCTGGAGGGGCTGGTTGATGATCATGATCGACGTCTCACGCCCGAAGTACTCGGTGAGCGGACGGCCGTTGACGATCATCGCGCCGGTGCCGGGCTTGACCCACACGCGGGCAGTGGCCTCCTTGCGGCGGCCGGTAGCGTAGAAACCTTCAGTGCCAGACTTGGCCATGGTTCAAATCCTTGGGGGAGAAATTACGCCTTGAGCTGGTGAGCCGCCGGCTTCTGCGCGCCGTGCGGGTGCTTGTCGCCAGCGTAGACGCGGAGCTTGGTCATCATCTGCCGGCCCAGCGCGTTGCGGGGCAGCATGCGGCGGACCGCGTTGAGGATGATGTCCTCCGGGTGGCGGCGCTGCAGCGTCTCGTAGTTCGACTCCTTGAGAGCGCCGGGGAAGCCCGCGTGCGGGTGCCGGTAGTACATCTTCTGGGTGGCCTTCTTACCGGTCACCTTGATCTTCTCGGCGTTGATCACCACGACGTGATCGCCCGTGTCGATCGACGGCGTGTACATCGGCTTGTGCTTGCCCTTGAGCAGGGTGGCAATCTGCGTGGCGGCGCGGCCAAGCACCTTGTCGGCCACGTCGATGACGTGCCACTCGTGCTTGATGTCCTTCGCCTTCGCGCTGTACGTACGCTGGTGCGGCATGGCTTTGGAAACCTCGATCAGAAAGGGCGGCCCTGCTACCTGTCGCTGCCTGCTCTGTCAAGGCCTGATCCCGAGGGAGGCGTGCCGTCCTTCTCCTCCTTCGCGGCCTTGAGGCGATCGCGGAGGCTGGCGAAGAAGCTCTGCTCCTTCACCGTCGGCGGCCCGACGGGGATCGCCGCCAGCTCCACAACATCGCAGATCTGCTCAGGAATGTCGGACAGGAAGCGGCTCGGGGTGCGGGGGACCTCCTTGCCCCGCTTGATGCGTGTCGCGGCGCGGCTCATCACCAGCCGCTCGCGGGCGCGGGTCATCGCCACGTAGCACAGGCGCCGCTCCTCCTCGGGGTTGGGCGGCTCGCCCTGCATGCCGCTGTGGGGCAGGAGGTCCTCCTCGACGCCCACGATGAAGACCAGCTTCCACTCGAGGCCCTTCGAGCCGTGGATGGTCATCATCGTCACCCGCCCGGCGAGGTGGTGCGGCTCGTCTTCTTCGTCCTTCGTGTCGAGGCTGAGGCGGTTGAGGTAGGTGAGCAGGCTCGCCTTGGGCCCTTCCCGCTTCTCGTAGGCCTCGAGCGAGAGGAGCACCTGGGCCACCGCCTTCGCCTTGCGATCGCCCGACGCGAGCGACGGGGCCTGGGCGCGGGCGTTGCCGACGAAGTCGATCTCCTTGAGGAGCTCGCGGGTGACGTGCGAGAGGTTCCCCTTGTTGAAGGCCTTGCGGTAGCGCTCCATCAGCGCGACGAACTCCAGCACCTTCTCCGCGGCGCCCTGGGGGAGCGACTCGATCTCCGCCGCGCGCTCCAGCGCCTTCCACAGCGGCAGCTCCTGCTCGAGCGCCCAGGCGGTGAGCCGCTCCATCGTCACGTCGCCGATGCCGCGCGCGGGCGTGTTGATGATGCGCAGCAGCGAGATCTCGTCCTTCGGGTTGGCGATCACCTTGAAGTAGGCGATCACGTCTTTCACCTCGCGGCGATCGAAGAACTCCGTGCCGCCGTGCACCTCGTAGCGGACCTCGCGCTCGCGCAGGAACTCCTCGAGGAAGCGCGACTGCCCGTTGACCCGGTAGAGGATCGCGATGTCGTCGGGGCTGATGCCCTCGAGCACCGCGCGCTTGATCTCCGAGGCCACCCAGCGCGCCTCGTCCTCCTCGCTCGGCGCGCAGCACAGCGTGATGCGCGGGCCGCCCTTCACCTCGCTCCACATGCGCTTGGCGCGGCGATCGGGGTTCTTCTCGATCACCGCGTTGGCCGCGTCGAGGATCACCTGGTTGCTGCGGTAGTTCTGCTCGAGGCGCACCTCCTTGCCGCCGGGGAAGAGGCGCTCGAAGTCGAGGATGTTGCGCACCTCCGCGCCGCGCCACGAGTAGATGCACTGATCATCGTCGCCCACCACGCACACGTTGTGGTGGCCGTCGCCCAGGTGGCGCAGCAGGTCGAGCTGCGCCTTGTTGGTGTCCTGGTACTCGTCGACCATGATGTAGCGGAAGCGCGTCGCGTAGTGCTCCTTCACCTCGGGGAACTGCTCGAAGATGCGCGAGGGGAAGACGATCAGATCGTCGAAGTCGACCGCGCCCTGCGCCTTGAGCGCGAGCTGGTAGAGCGGGAAGACGAGGTGCGCGGCGAGATCGAGATCGTCGCCCTGCCCGTCGGGCTTCGGCTCCGGCGCCTGGCCGGAGTTCTTCGCCCGGCTGATCAGCGTCAGCACCTTGCGCGGGTCGAAGACCTTGTCGTCGATCTGCCGCTCCTTCATCGCGCGGCGCACCAGCGCGAGCTGGTCTCCGGTGTCGACGATGGCGAACTTCTTCGGCCAGCCGAGCTTCGAGAGGTGGGCCTTGAGCACCTCCGCGCCGAACGCGTGGAAGGTCGAGAGCGTCACCCCCAGCGCGCGCTGGCCGGCCATGTGCACCACGCGCTCCTTCATCTCGGAGGCGGCCTTGTTGGTGAAGGTCACCGCGAGGATCGCGCGCGCCGGCACCTTCTTGTCGAGGAGGTGGCAGATGCGGTGGGTGATCACCCGCGTCTTGCCGGAGCCCGCGCCGGCGAGCACCAGCAGCGGGCCCTCGGTGGTGAGCACCGCTTCGCGCTGAGGCGGGTTGAGGTGAGACAGATCCACGGCGCGGCGCTCATACCACTGCGCGCGCGCCCGCGATCAGCCCATCACGGCGCGACGAAGCTCGGCTCGCCGTTCTGCTTCGCGAAGAACACCGCGAGCTGATCGCGCGACAGCTCGACCGTGCCGCCCGAGAACATCGGGTCGGCGACGAGGTACCTGCCGTCGGCCGTCTTGCCCAGCACCGCCAGGAAGTGGCCGTTGCCGCCGAGCTGGTAGCTGCCCTCGTGGCCCGCGAAGTTGCCGCGCCACCGGCTCGAGATGTTGCCCTCGACCACGAGCGACTTGCCGGCGTTGAGCGCCGCGTCGAAGTCGGCCCAGCCCTTCTGGTGCGTCGCGCCCGCGAGGCCGCCCGCCTGCGCGCCCGCCGTCGCCGCGGTGATGTTGGTCAGCATCTTGTCGGCGTCGAGCACCCGCACCTTCGAGCCGTCGGCCAGCGTGACGTCCTTCCCGCTGCTCTTCGCGAGCGCCGGGTACATCAGCCCGCGCGCGTAGTCGATCTGCTGCTCCGCGGTGAGCCCCTGCGGCAGCTTGCCGTTCACCTTGAGCACCATCGCCAGGCTCGTCGGCCCGCAGTTGTTCGACCACGCGTTGCCGCTCTCCCGGTTGTAGGTGTCGTTCTGGTACTGGGTGATGAAGAAGCGGTTGGCGTCGGCCACGGTGCGCGGCGCGGTGCCGTCACCCGGAGGCGGCCTCACGGCGAGATCGATCAGCGCCGCCGAGCGGTACTTGACGAGCGCCTTCGGGTCGAGCCCCAGGTCGCGGCACGTCGAGTCGAACTGGCCCTTCGGGTACGTCTTGTTGATCAGCTGCTGGACCGTGCGGATCCCGGGGTTGGCCTGCAGGTAGTCGTAGAGCTTCTGGTTGATGATCGTCGGCTGCCTGGCGGGCGCGGGCGGCGTCAGCTCGACGGCCCGCGGGCGCGCCGGGGTGAAGCTCGACGACGAGGGGGAACGGGCGATGGGGCTCCGCGCGGGCGGGCGCGGCAGCGAACGGAGCGCGGCGCGGGCGACGGGGACGCGGGCAGCGACGGCGATTCGGGGCTCGGAGAGGCGCATGCCCCGTTGTCGGGCATCGGCGCACCCCGGCTTTCGAGCACCGCTGCGCGTGGTCTTTACAGAACAGCCCGAGAAAGAATTTGTCGCGCCGCCGATGACGTTGAGGGTTTACTTCCGCCGTGGCGCGCGAAACCCGAAAGCAGATGGATCCGCAGGAGGCCCGGGCCCTCATCGGCACGCTGGACAAGCGGAAGTTCCTCGACGAGCTGGCCCGGTTGACGAGCAGCTTCGCCGCCGACCCCGGCAACCCCGGCAGCTACGCCTGCTCGGACTGCATCCGCTGTGCGAACTGCATGTTCTGCAACGAGTGCGAGGGCTGCTACGGCTGCACGCACTGCACCCGCTGCGAGCTGTGCAACAACTGCACGCACTGCGTCGACTCGAAGTCGCTCAACGCCTGCGCGTACTCGGTGCAGAGCGAGAACTGCGCGAACAGCGCGTACGTGTACTTCTCGAAGAACCTCTCGGACTGCACCTACTGCTTCGGCTGCGTCGGGCTGTCGAAGAAGGACTTCCACATCCTCAACGTGGGGTTCAACCGCACCGAGTACTTCGAGCTCGTGCTCAAGCTCAAGCGCGAGCTCGGCGTGAAGTAGCGCCCTCAGAGCACCCGCAGGAACCACGCCTTGAGGTACTCGGTCTCGGGCAGCGCCGAGAGCGGCGGGTGATCGATGCCCGCGCCGCGGCGCTCGAGCACCTGCACCTGCCGCTTCGCGTCGGCCGCCGCCCCGGCGAGGATCTCCTCGAAGATCGCCCGCGTCACCTTGCCGCTGCAGCTGCAGCTCACCAGCAGCCCGTCGGGGTTGAGCAGCTTGAGCGCCCGCAGGTTGAGCTCGTGGTACGCGCGCCTGGCGGCCTCCAGCCCTTCCTTGCGCTTGGCGAGGCCGGGCGGGTCGACCACCACCGTGTCGAACTTGCGGCCCTCGTCGGCGAACCGGCGGAGCACGTCGAAGGCGTTGGCGTGCTCGATGGTGACGTTGGTGCGCCCGTTGGCGGCGGCGTTGGCCCGCGCGCGCCCTGCGGCCGCCTCGTCCTGCTCGACGGCGATCACGCTCGAGCAGCGCCGCGAGAGCGCGAGCGCGAAGCCGCCGTGGTAGCTGAAGGTGTCGAGCGCGGCGCCGCGGCCGAGCTCGCCGGCGCGCACGTGGTTGTCGACCTGATCGAGGAACGAGCCGGTCTTCGAGTCGGTGAGGAGGTCGATCTCGAAGCGGTTCTCGCCCTCGTGGTAGCTCACCTTCGTCGCGCCGGCGCCGAGCAGCACGCGCTTCTCGCGGGGCAGGCCTTCCCAGTCGCGGCCCGACGCGTCGTCGCGGCAGACCACCGTCTTCAGCCCGGTCACCTCGGAGATCAGCCGCGCCCAGGTCTCCTTGCGCACGTCGGCGCCCTCGGACAGCGTCTGCAGCGTCAGGGCGTCGCCGTAGCGATCGACGAAGAGCCCGGGGAGCTGATCCGACTCGCCGTGCACCACCCGGAAGGCGTCGCGGTGGTGCAGCGACTCGCGCCGCCGCCACGCCGCCTCGAGCCGCGCGCGGAAGAACTTCTCGTCGAGCGGCTCCTCGCGGCCGAGGCGCTTCGAGACGAGGCGGATCGCCAGCGGCGACTTCGACGCGGCGAAGGCCTGCCCGATGGGGTTCTTCTGCGGATCGACGACGTCGACGATCGCCCCGCGGGGGAGCGCGTCGGGCGGCCATCCCACGACCTCCGTGCGGTAGACCCAGGGGTTGCCACGGCGGAGCGACTTCGCGGCCTTCGCGCTGACGGTGACGACGGGGTTGCTCATTCCAGACCTCGGGCGGCGAGCTCGGAGTCGTCTTCACCGCGCAGGTGCCCGACCTCGTGCAGCAGCGTCACCCGGATCTGCTCGACCAGCTCGTCGCGGGTGGTGACGGCGCGCGCGAGGTTCTTCCGGTACAGGGCGATCGACCGACAGGGCGTGCCCGGCCGGGCGTCGGGCTCGGGCTCGCACGCCTCGCCGAGCGGCGTGCCGCGGAACAGCCCGAGAATGCCCGGAGACAGCGGCGGCTCGCCCGACGTGAGATCGGCCTCGGCCGGGAGATCCTCCGCCTCGACCGGGATGCCGGTGAGGTCGCGCCGCATGTCGTCGGGGAGCGCGGCGATCGCCTTGTCGAGCTCCGCCCGGAACTCCTCGGGCGACAGGAGCACCGGCGCGGGGAACGCCTCCGCGTCGAGGGCGCGCGCCTTGCCGAAGTGCTCGGTCGCCTCGCGCTCGCGCCCCTCGCGCTCGAGGATCAGCCCGAGGTGCTGGTGGGCCCAGGCCGCGCGCTCGCGATCGTCGAGCAGCCGCGCGAAGGCCACCTTCGCGTCGGCGAAGCGACAGAGCTCGAAGAGCGCCACCGCGCGCTCGTACAGCGCCTCCGGGTCGGCCTTCTCGCGGCCCAGCACCCAGTCGGCGCGCTCGAGGGCGTCGTGCGGCTGGCCGAGATCGTTGAAGGCCATCGCCGAGATGCGCGCGAAGGTGACCGAGAAGAAGTCGTCGCGGCGGCTGGTCGCCAGCTCGAAGCCCCGCTCGGCGTAGGTGCTGCCCAGCTCGTCGAGCTCGCGGCTCGAGGGCATGAGCACCGCGTAGAAGTGCGCGGCGCCGGCGAGCGCGTCGAGCGAGTCAGGGTCGATCGACAGCGCCCGCGAGAAGGCGAGCACCGCTTCGTCGTGGCGGTTCAGCTCGGCGAGCGAGTTGGCGCGCACGGTGTGGGCCAGCACGTCGGACGGCGAGAGCGCCGCTGCCTGGGCCGCGCACGAGAGGGCGCGCTCGTAGTCGCGCGCCTCGAAGTACTCCTGCGCCGCGTCGAGCGGGAGCCGCCCCCGCGCCTCGCACACGGCCATGGGGTGCACGTGCGGCTTCTCGCTGCTCGGCTCGTGACGGGCGGGGCTCCGCTGCGGAGGCGGCACCGACGCCACCACCGGCGGCGCGCACACGCACGCGCCCGCGTCGGCCGCCGGAGGTGCGGGGCTGGTGCAGGTGCAGCTCGCACCCACGAGCGCGCAGAGGAGGAGGAGAGACGGCCGCATGCTTCAGAGCACCCTACCCGGCCCCGCGGAGGAGGTCAGGCCGACTTCTTTTCCTTCTCGAAGGTGATCTGCGGAGGCTCCTTCTTGAGGATCACTCCGTCGGTGATGCGGCACTCCTTGACGCCCTCGCGGAAGGGGACGTCGTACATGATCTCGAGCATCGCATCTTCCATGATGGCCCGGAGCCCGCGCGCGCCGGAGTGACGCCGCAGCGCCTCCTTCGCCACCGCGCGGAGCGCCTCGCGGGTGAAGCTGAGCTTCACCTTCTCCATCTCGAAGAGCTTCTGGTACTGCTTGGTGAGCGCGTTCTTCGGCTCGGTGAGGATGGTGACGAGATCGTCTTCCTTGAGATCGTTGAGCGTCGCCACCATCGGCAGACGCCCGATGAACTCGGGGATCATCCCGAACTTCATCAGATCGTCGGGCTCGACCATCGCCAGCAGCTCGCCGACCGAGCGCTCTTCCTTCGACTCGATCTTCGCGCCGAAGCCGAGCCCCTTCTCGCCCACACGCCGGCGGATCACCTGCTCGATGCCGTGGAAGGCGCCGCCGCAGATGAAGAGGATGTTCGAGGTGTCGACCTGGATGTACTCCTGCTGGTTGTACTTCTTGCCGCCGCGCGGGGTGACGTTGGCGCGCGTGCCCTCGATGATCTTCAGCAGCGCCTGCTGCACGCCTTCGCCGCCCACGTCGCGGGTGGCCGACGGGGTGTCGCCGTTCTTGCGCGAGATCTTGTCGATCTCGTCGATGTAGACGATGCCGCGGGCCGCCTTCTCGACGTCGTAGTCGGCGTTGTGCAGCAGGTTCTGGATGATGTTCTCGACGTCTTCACCCACGTAGCCGGCCTCGGTGAGGCTGGTGGCGTCGGCGATGGTGAAGGGCACGTTGAGGAAGCGCGCCAGCGACTGCGCGAGCAGCGTCTTGCCCGAGCCGGTGGGGCCGATGAGGAGGATGTTCGACTTCGACAGCTCGACGTCCTCCGGGCCCGGCCCCTTCACGCCACCGGGGCGCGGCCGCGCGGCCGGCTTGCGCTGATAGATGCGCTTGTAGTGGTTGTAGACCGCCACCGAGAGGACGCGCTTCGCGAAGTCCTGCCCGATGACGTAGTCATCGAGGAACGTCTTGATCTCGACGGGCGTGGGGAGGCTGACGGCCGGCTTGGCCTCTTCCTTCTCCGCCTCCTCCGCGATGATGTCGTTGCAGAGCTTGATGCACTCGTCGCAGATGTAGACGGTGGGTCCGGCGATGAGCTTGCGCACCTCCCGCTGCGACTTGCCGCAGAAGGAACAGGAGAGGTTCACGTGATGCTCGCCCTTCTTCACTTACGTCCTCCTGACGGCCCTGATGCCCGTTCCCACCACTGTAACGCCGGGTTCGGGGGGCCTTGCAACCCTAGCAACCAGCCCTGACGAGTTCACGCCGACCCACTCGTCAGTCACCTGACGGTTCAGCTCACGCCTCGGCCTTCGCCGAGACGAGCTCCTCGAGATCCTGCGCCAGGGCGTCCGCGCGCTCGCGGATCGCCGTGGGTACCTTGCGGTTGGCGTGGAGCTCCGCCGAGAGCTTCTTGGCCAGCCCCCACAGCCGCTTGAGCTCCGCGCCGCCGCCGTCGCTCGCCCGCTCCGGAGGAGGCGGCGCGGGGAAGCGCTCGACGAGATCGCGGCGCAGCTCGCTGGTGGGCTTCTCCTGGTTCCAGATCGAGTCGCGGATCGACTTGTACTCCTGCGCCGAGAGCTGCCCGCGCTCCTCGGCCTGCGCCAGCACCTCGACCACCTCGAAGGCCGGCGCGGCCTCCGCGAGCTCCGGCGTCTGCATCACCTGCGGCTCGTGCTTCTCGAGGAAGCCGAAGTTGCGGGTGAGCTTGTCGGCGGTCTGCTTCTTGATGCGCAGCTCCGACAGGCAATAGGCCTCGAAGCTGGGGAAGCCCCACTCCTGGTAGAGCGCCTCGTGGCGGACCTTCGTGAGGAGCTTGCCCAGCTCGACCCACGACGACTTGAAGCGGCGCGCCGCGAGCAGCACCGTGTGACGGAAGCTGCCCGCCTCGACCTGCGATGCTCTCTGCGTGAGGACGTCTTCGGCGGTGGCCATGCGCGCTGGCTTCTCTCAGCCGCGCGCCGATCGCGCAACAACGTTGATTCGAAGCCTCAGCCGGCCCCTCAGCCCTTCTTGCCGACGTTGAACGAGAGGTTGACCGAGTTGCCCGAGTGCCCCGGCTTGAACGGCCACTTCTGCAGCTCCTTGAGCAGGCACTCCTCGAGCCCGGAGCCCTTGAGCTCGGAGTTGTCGACCCACACCTTCGAGACCTTCCCCGCCTCCGCGATCGAGAACTCGATGGGGATCTTCAAGAAGACGCCCGGCTTCGCCACGGTCTTGATGCAGGGGATGAGCGTGGCCTTGTTCTTCGCGACCACCGCGTTGATGCCCGCTTCGTCGACCTCGCCCATCTGCATGCCGTCGGGATCTGAGTTGCCCATCGGCGGCTTGCTGCCAGTGGGAGGTTTCGTGCCCGCGGGGACCTTCGCGATCGGCGCGGTGCCGGCGGTGGGGTTGGTGCCGGCCGGGGGCGGCTTCTTGCCGCTGCCGGTGTAGTCGACCAGCTCGTCGTCGACGCGGCGCTTGGCCTTGGTGATGGTCGGCGCATCGACCGTGATGTCGCCCCAGGCGAGCTCCTCGGCGGTCTTCCCGGTCGGGGTGTGCACCGCGAGGTAGTTGCCCACCACCGCGACGATGATGCCCAGCGTGACGAGGATGCCCGCGCCGATCGCCACCCCGCGCAGCGTCTTGCGCTTGACCTCCGCGTGGTGCTCGTCGGCGTGCGCGTCGACGCGCTTCTTCGCCTCGGCCTTCGCCACGTGGAGCTTGAACTCGGCGACCTCGCTCACCTTCTGGAAGCGGCCCGAACCCATGAGCTGCACTTCGCTCTGGGGAATGAGCTCGCCTGCGTAGAGCTTGTCGATGATCGTCTGCGCGGGTACGGGACCCAGGATCAGATCACCCTCGCGGAACAGCCAACCCGGATCGTTCGGCCCCATGTGCGCAATGCCCTCCAGAGTCGTCGCGCTGTGGTGTTGGTACCACGGCGGCGCGTTCCGCGGCTACCAGTCCCAGCCCGACGGGCCCACCGTGCAGGACACGCTCTTGACGGCGCTGCGTCGCGCGGGGTTCGAGAGAAATCCCGTCCCATCGGGACGGACCGACGCAGGGGTGCACGCCCGCATGCAGGTGCTCTCGATGCGGCTGGTCGAAGAGGGCGTCTCGCACGCTGAGGTCGCCGCGCGGATCAACGCCGAGCTGCCCGCCACCGTGGGCATCGCCTGCGTGCGGCCCGCGCACGCGAAGTTCCACGCGCATTGGAAGAGCTCGGGCAAGGAGTACCGCTACCGGCTCGGGCGCCGCGACGATCCGTGGACGTGGAAGGTGGCCGCCGACGCCGAGCGGGTGGGCGCCCTGCTCTCGCTCGCGGTGGGCACGCGCGACTTCGCCGCCTTCCACGATGCCTCGAGCCCGGTGAAGGCGCGCACCATCGACGCCGTGGACGTCGTGCGCGAGGGCGACCGCGTCGAGGTGCGGATGCGCGGCGCCGGCTTCGGCCGCTACATGGTCCGACTCCTCGTGGGCGCGGCCGTGGCAGTGGCGAGAGGTGAAGCGAGCGAGGCCGACTACCGTGCGGCGCTCGAGCGGGCGGCCCCGTTTCCCCGCTTCCGAGCACCCGCGAACGGGCTCATCTTGTGGGAGGTCTTCTACCCGCCCGCCGATGATCCCTTCTCCGCGGACGACCGGCGGCTCGCACCCGGTGTGCCCGGGGAACCGCCGTTTGCGTGAAGCGGCAGCTCAGTCGTTGAGCTTGTCCTCGTACTTCTCGAGCAGGTCGCTGATCGCCTCGCGGAGGTACTCGCTCTGGCGGATGCGCGTCTCCTTCGAGAGGTCCTTCAGCTGATCCAGACGATCACGGTTCAGGCGGAAAACAACCGAGGTGAGACGTGCGTTGTCGTTCATGGGCACACATGGTCTCACACGAAAATCAAGCGTCAAAAAAAGCGAACGCTGATCAGCGCTGATCACTCGAAGAGGTACGTGCGGAACTGCACGCCGACCATGCCCTCGAACGAGAGCCGCAGCCCGGCGAAGCCGCCGAGCTGCCCGCCGATCGTCGCGTAGACGCCCATGATGGGGAGCACGTCGTACTGGAGCCCGACCGCGACGCGCCCACCGAGGGAGAGCTGCGGCGCGAGGTGTGCCGCGAAGTCGAGATCGAAGAAGGTCTTCCAGCGCTCGAAGCCGAAGCTGTTGCGGATTCCGGCGTAGAGCGAGCCGCCCAGGATGGTGAGCGGCGGAAGCCCGGGCTCGAGCCGGCCCGCGACGCGCAGCTCGGTGCGATCGAACAGCGCCAGCGTGGCGCCGAGCTCGATGGGGATGCGCCCGCCGCGGTCGCCTGCTCCGGCGACCGCGATGGCGGTGACGAACTCACCGCCGGTTGAGAGGGTGAGGCCGAGCGAGCCGCGATGATCGTTCGCCCAGGCCGCCGAGGCGACGAGGGCGAGGCAGGCTGCGAAGCGCCGCACGACGACTCAGCGACGACGACGGAGCAGCGCCAGCGCCCCGAGCGCCAGGAGCTCGAGCCCGCCGACCGTCGAGCAGCCCGCGCCGTGCGGCGCGTCGAGGGTGCCGGGGATCGAGGCGACCGGCTCGGGCCGGAGCGCGACCTGCGGCGCACGCCACGTCGCCTGCCCGACGTTGCCGTACTCGTCGCGGGCGAAGACCGTCACCCCGCCCTGCAGCTCGACCGCAGAGAGGGAGATCGGACGCTCCGCGCCGAACTCCGAGCGCGGGCCGTCACCCACCTGGTACGCGAACTCGAGGCGATCGCCAGACAGCACGTCGCGCGCGGCGACCACCACCCGGTCGGTCGAGGGGTCAGGGGTCAGCGAGAGCTCGGGGGCCTCCCAGTCGACGAGGAAGCCGATCGAGCGCGGCGCCGACAGAGCGTGCGGATCTTCGGCGATGCGCGCGCGCACGTGAATGGTGTGCCGCCCCTGGATCAGGAAGCGCGGGTGCGAGACCAGGAGCTCGTCGCCCTTCACCGGCTGGAAGTCGGTCCACAGGCCGTCGTCGATCTTGAAGGAGAACTCCGCGCTGCCCGACTTGCCGAAGGTGCGCACGTCGAGCAGCGCCTCCGGCCAGGGCAGCGCGTGGTGCCCCGTGAGGCGCATCTCGGCCGCGTTCGGCATGCGCGCCGACTTCATCGCCACCTCGAGCTTCGGCGCGGAGACCGCGCAGGACGCGTTCGCGGGCAGCAGCTGCGCGTAGATGCCGAGGTGGTTGAAGGCGTCGCTGCCGGAGATGCGGCCCACGCCCTTCACCTCGTTCACCTTGAGCTTGAAGCTGCCCAGCGCCGGGAGCGCGAAGCCCTGGAGCGCCCCCGCGAGCGCCGGCTCGGCGAGGCCGATCACCGCCGGCACGAGGTCGGCGAGCACCTGCGGATCCTCCGCGAGGATCTCGCTGTTGGCGGTGCGGATGTTGCCGATCAGCATCTTGAGATCGCCGAGCGCCGGCGTGACCTTGTCGCAGCCCTCGAAGATCAGCGAGAGCGGCAGCGAGATGTCGGCGGTGAGGGTGAAGAGGCGCGCCTGGCGGTCATCGAACATCGCGTAGAAGTCGATGCTCACGTCGGCCATCGTCACCAGCAGCAGCGGCTTGATCGGCTTCTTGGTGACGGGATCGTAGGTGCCCTCGCCCACCACCACCGTCGGCGGGCGCGCGGGCCGGAGCACGACCATCATCGGCGCGTCCTTCCCGTCGCGGGTGGCCAGCTTGCCGAGCGACGGGAGGAACGTCTTGAAGAGGCCGGTGTTGATCAGCCCCACGCTCTCGCTGGTCAGGTTGAGGCACAGCGCGCCCGACTGGTGGGCGCTCCAGAAGGCGTTGTTGAGGAAGTTCGACGAGAGCCCGAGCCCGACGTGGAAGCCCGAGTTGGGCGTCGCCTCGCCGTCGAAGTCGGGGAAGGCCACCATGGTCATCGGCGGCGCCGCCTGGGGCGGCACGCACGAGGCGACCGCGCCGGGCTTGATGCCCACGCGCGTACCGAGCGAGAGCCCCTGATCGACCGTCGCCGTGGCGCCCGCCGCGACGAAGAGCTCGAGCGACGCATCGGCCGGCGCGCCGAAGCTGCCGAGGAGCCCGCCCAGGCCCACCTTGCCTTCGACGCCGAGGAAGCGCGGCACGCACTGGGTGCCGAGCATGCAGACCTTGTCGCCGTTGCACGTCGCCTGCTGGTTGCTGCCGTCGGTGGTGGTCGGGCAGTCGGCGTTCGTCTGGCAGGCCATGCAGGTCTGGCCGCCGATCGCGTTGCGGATCTGCGTCTGCAGCGGCGACGAGAGGAGCTGCAGCACGGTGTTCTTGATCGGATCCCAGTCGGCGACGCCGCAGTACACGTCACCGCAGGTGTTCTCGCCGCTGAAGTTGAGATCGGCCGGGTCGAGGCACTGCGGCTTCGGCTGGGCGCCGCTCGCGCCGCAGATCTCGGTGCCCGAGAGCGACGAGACGCTGAACGACAGGAGCTTGTCGAAGCGCGTGTCGATGGAGAACTTCACCGACGCGCGGATGCGGTTCTCGTTGGGCGACGCGCGCGCGGTGTTGAAGTTGATCGAGCACTTCACGGCCGACAGCCAGGTGCACGCGCCGTGGCTCCGATCGGCGGTGTCGACGTAGAGGTTGCCGGTGTTGATGGTGAGCTGCACCGTCGCGTCGAGCACGTCGGGCGGGCGCGGGGTGAGCGAGAAGCCGGTGAGCTGCACCACCACGTTGGCCGGCGCGTCCTTCGCGTCGCACTTGCCGTCGAGGCGGCCGCAGCTCTCGGCCGTGCAGCCCGCCGAGCCCTGGTCGGAGATGACCACGTCACCGATGACCGAGACGTTCTGGGTCATGCACGCCACCGGCAGCGCGAGCTGGCGGCCGGGCGCGAAGGCCTCGATGAGCGTCTGCCAGTTCGAGTTGAGGTAGTTGATGCCCGCCGCCGACAGGCGAATGTTGATCGCGTTGTCGTTCTTCGGCCCCACGTAGTGGGTGCCAGCAGGGTACGGCGTCAACGTCGAGCAGCCCGAGCCGGAGCCCGAGCAGCCGAGGCCGACGAAGATCGCGATCGAGAGCGCGGCGAGGCTGGTGCGCGGCGTGCGCGACGCGGTGACAGGCGAGTGCATGAAGAGACGACCTCCGAAATCGGCCGGGAAAACGAGCCCCGACTGTAGCAGGGCTCGCCGCGCGCGAGGGGCGGCGTCGGCTGACTCGCTGCGTCGCGAACCTTCAGCTGACTACGGGAAGCGAGAGCCCCTGCTTGAGGGTGTCGTTGAGGCGCCCCGAGCGGAAGGGCTCGAGATCGAGGGCGACGAAGGTGAAGCCCTGGGCGCGCAAGGCGGCGTTGACGGCCTCCCGCTGCTCGAAGAAGCGCGGGAGCTCGTCGGCGGCGACCTCGAGGCGCGCGACCTCGTGGTGGTAGCGCACGCGGAAGTTGACGAAGCCCAGCGCGCGCACGGCCTTCTCGGCGGCGCCGATCTGCTTGAGGCGCTCGACGGTGACCTGGGTGCCGTAGGGGAGCCGCGAGGCGAGGCACGCCATCTGCGGCTTGTCCCAGGTGGGGAGCCCGAGGCGGTGCGACCACGCGCGCACCTCGGCCTTGGTGAGGCCCGCCTGCGCCAGCGGGGAGAACACGCCGTGCTCGCGCGCCGCCTGGTGGCCGGGCCGGTGATCCTTCTTGTCGTCGGCGTTGAAGCCGTCGACCACCACCGCGAGGCCGAGCTCCGCCCGGTACTTGTCGGTGATCGAGTACAGCTCGGTCTTGCAGAAGTAGCAGCGGTTCGAGGGGTTGGCCGCGTAGCGCGGATCCTCGAGCTCCTTCGAGTCGACCATCACGTGGCGAGCGCCGAGGCGCTGCGCGAGCTCGCGCGCCTCGTCGGCCTCGTCCGGCGCCACCGAGGGGGAGATGGCCGTCAGCGCCACCGCGCGCTCCCCGAGCACGTCGACCGCGAACTTCAGCACCAGCGCCGAGTCGACGCCGCCGGAGAAGGCCACCAGCGCAGAGCCCTGACTGGCGAACCACGCCTTGAGCTGGCTGACGCGCTCGGCAGACCCGGCGCAGAGCGCCTCGATCTGCTGCACAGAGAGGACCGGCTGCTGGCTCGGCGACGCTGAAGACGACATGGGGCGGCGCCTTAACGGAGCCGCCCCACAAAATCGAGAGGAAGACCCGAAGGGGTTACTTCTTCGCCTTCTTCTTCGGAGCCGCCTTGGCCGCCTTGGCGGGCTTCGCCGCCTTGGCCGGCTTGGCGCCCTTCTTCGGCTTCGGGTTCGCCTTCATCTTGGTGCCGGTGATGACCTTCAGCTCCTCAGGCGTCATGTACGAGAGGTCGAGGAGCGACTGGAAGATCGACAGCCCGCCGGCCTCGATCGACTCGGTGTTGGTGTGCACCGTCACCTCGGGCGACGCGGGCGGCTGGTACGGCTCGGTGATCCCGACGAAGTTGGGGATCTCACCGGCCAGCGCCTTCTTGTACTTGCCGGTCGTGTCGCGCTTGATGAGCTCGTCCGTCGGGCAGTCGACGTAGACCTCGATGTAGCGCTGGATGCGCCGGCGGTTCTCTTCGCGCGACGCCTTGTCGGGGCTCGCGCAGGCCACGAGGACCGCCACGCCGTTGCGCGTCAGGAGATCGGCCACGTAGCCCAGGCGGCGCGCGATCGTCATGCGCTCGTCCTTGGTGCCGCCTTCGACCTCCTTCCAGAGATCGTCCTGGAGATCGTCTTCGTCGAGGACCTCGACCTTCCGACCCACCTGCCGGAGACGCGCCTCGATGTAGCCCGCCAGCGTCGTCTTTCCTGCGCCCAGCATGCCCGTCAGCCAGACCGTGAAGCCCGTCTCTTGCGCCATTGCGTGTCAGCTCCGATGCAGAAGTCCCCGCAGCCCCTGAAGAATTGCGAGTTGCGGCCAGAAAAAGACGCGGCTTTATAGTTCAAACGACCATTTCTGAACAGCGAAGACCCGTTCTCCGGTCGAGGTGCGCAGGATCACTGAGAGATCTGGTGCTCGACGCAGCGCATCACAGCGGGCCGGAAGCCCGCCCCATCCCACACGAGGTGGCCGAGCGGCTCGAGCTGGCCCAGGGCGAACCGCTGCACGACGAGGGCGGCCAGGGCCCCGAGGAGCACCGAGTTGCCGGCGGGACCGACGCTGTCCTGCCAGCCGCAGCGGGGGCACGCCGACGCCAGGCGCCAGGACACCGAGCGCGCGGTGACGACCACCTGAGCGGGCCGGAAGACGGGCGCGGCGGCGAGGGTGAGCTGCGGAGCTGAGCTGGCGCGGGCATCGGGGCTGAGGGCGTCGAGTGACGCCCCTGCGACGAAGCCGCCGACCGGCGAGTCGAGCTGGATCGGCGTGCCACCTGCCGCGAGGTAGGCCGCGGCGACGTCGAGCTCCGGGCTGCTGCCGACGAGCTCGATGGAGGTGGCGAGCAGCTTCGCCTGGCCCCGCCCGCCCACCTCGCGGAGGAGGATCTGCCGGCTGTAGCGCTGGATCTGATCTTCTCGCAGCACCGCTCACCCGCCTGCCATCGCGGTGATCACCGCCACCACGTCGCGTGGCCCGAGCGGCTGCGCGAGGGCGTCGCGCACGTCGTCCTCGCCGACGAAGACGCCGATCGTCCGCCGCAGCTGGCCCGACGGGAGGAAGAGCATCGCGCGCAGCCGCGGGTGGATCCGGCACGCGCCCTCGAGCGCCTCGGCCACCGTGGCCGCCGACACCTGCACGCGCGCCTGGTTCCCCGCGTGGGCTCGCAGCGCGGAGGGGAGTTCGACCGTGGGCACCTCAGCGACCTCCGTGGCGGACGAGCAGCGTGAGGAGCGCGGCGTCACCCTGCTCGACCAGCGAGACGATCTCGTGGCCGTCTTCCCGCGCCGAGCGGGGCACGTTCCTCAGCGGCTCGGCGCCGCGGAGCAGCACCTCGAGCGTCGCGCCGTCGTCGAGGAGCTCCATGGCGAGCTTCACGCGCACGTACGTCATCGGGCAGACCTCGCGGGTGATGTCGATGCGCTGGACCACGCGACCTCTGTAGCAGCAGCCCCGTCAGACCGCACAGGCCACCGCGCGGCCATCGAGCAGCTGCACCCGCGCCCCCTCGCCGCACGCCGCGCAGTCGCCCCGGCGGCGCACCCGCACCGTGCGGAAGGCCAGGCTCGCGCCGTCGATCACGTGGAGCATCGCCACGCCCGCCTGCGGCACGGCGCGCAGCGCGAGCTCCGCCTGGAGCCCGCCGACGAGCCCGGCCATCGAGCCGAGGACGCCCGCCTGCGCGCAGGTCGGCACGTCGTCGGGCGGCGCCTCGAACAGACAGCGCAGGCACGGACCGCCGCGGTCGATGCGCATCGCCAGCCCCTCGAAGCGGAGGACCCCGCCGTAGACGAGCGGCGTGCCGGTGAGCACCGCGGCGTCGGACAGCAGGAACTTGGCGTCGACTCCGTCGGTGGCGTCGATCACCAGCGCGTGCGCGCGGAACAGCGCCTCGGCGTTGGCGGCGCTCACCCGCTCGCGGCGCGCCTCGACCACCAGCCCGGGAAACGAGGCGCGCAGCTTCGTGGCCGCCGAGTCGACCTTCGCGCGCCCGACGTCGTCGAGGTGGTGCCACGGCTGGCGGTGGAGGTTGGTGACGTCGACCACGTCGTCGTCGACCAGCGTCAGGCGCCCCACGCCCGCGCGGGCCAGCGCCAGCGACACCGGGCAGCCGAGGCCGCCGACGCCGACGATCAGCACGCTTTCGGGCAGTGCGCTCACGCCACCTGTATGCACGACATGGGGGTACACTCGCCACACCTTGCAGCTGACCGAAGATCGCCGCGCCCGCGTCGCCGTCGTGCTCGAGAAGCGGGGCCTCGACGAGCACGTCTCGGCCGAAGACGCCGCGCGCTCGTGGGTGCAGGAGCGCTTCCAGGCCCGGGCGCGCGCCCTGTTCTACGCGCGCATGATGTTCCTCACGCTCGGCCTCGGCATCCTCGCGGTGCCGGTGTGGCGCTGGTACTTCGACTTCAGCGCCCTCGCCTTCGGCGGCTACTTCTTCATGCTGCTGTACAGCGTGGCCAACTACCTCGTCCTGCGGAACGAGCGCGCGGGCCGCATCGTCACCTACGTCACGCTGTGCTTCGATCTGGTGGTGATGGTGGTGGTGGTGGTCAAGCCGCACGAGGGTGGCGGCCTCGCCAACCCGCTGCTCGCCACGCAGCTGCTCTTCACCACCCTCTTCGCCCTGCTCTACCCGAAGCCGCTGGCGATCCTCCCGCCACTGCTCGCGCTGCCGATCACCGCGCGGCTCGATCAGCTGCTCGATCGGAGCCCCACCGCCATCGAGGTGCTGACGCTCCTGTGGTTCCTCGGGCTCAACTTCATCATCATCTACGTGCTGGTCTACCTGAACGAGCGCGAGGTGACGGCGCAGCGCGAGGTGGTCGAGCTCCAGGGCGATCTCAAGGAGCTGGCGGTGGTCGAGGAGCGCAACCGCCTCGCGCGCGAGATCCACGACGGGCTCGGGGCCAGCCTCTCGTCGCTGATCATCCAGTCGGAGTACGTGGCGCAGCTCGCGCAGGACGAGGCGGTGAAGAAGGAGGTCGCCGACCTCAAGCAGTCGGCCGAGGAGGCGATCGAGGAGCTGCGCCGGAGCCTGCAGATGATGCGCGAGGACTTCGATCTCGCCGGCGGCGTCGAGGACTACGTGAAGACCTTCGGCGAGCGCACGCAGCTGCCGGTGCACTTCGAGCGGAGCGGCACGCTGCTCCGCCGGCTGCCGCCCGAGACGTCGCTCGCGCTCTTCCGCGTGCTCCAGGAGCTCCTGTCGAACGCCGCCAGGCACGCCGAGGCGAAGCGCGTCGAGGTGAAGCTCCACTTCGGGCCGGAGCAGGTCGGCCTCTCGGTGAAGGACGACGGGAAGGGCTTCGACCCCTCGGCCCCGAAGCTGGGCCACTATGGCCTCATCAACCTCCGCGAGCGCGCCATGAAGCTCGGCGGAGACGTCACCATCGAGGCGCGCCCCGGCGCCGGCGCGCAGCTCACCTTCACCGTTCCGCTCGAGCCGTGAGCCCTCACCTGAGAAGGAGTCGTCGTGGAAACGCCTGAGTCGACCTCGCCCGCGCCGATCCGCGTCTTCGTGGTCGAAGACCAGACCAAGATCCTCAAGAACCAGCTCAAGCTGCTCGAGGCGAGCCCGGAGCTCAGCATCATCGGCACCGCGCTCTCGGGTGAGACGGGGCTCGAGGAGGTGCGCCGGCTCAAGCCCGACGTGCTGCTGCTCGATCTCGGGCTCCCCCGCATGAGCGGCATCGACGTGACGCGCGCGGTGAAGGCCGAGCTGCCGGAGATCGAGATCCTGATCTTCACCATCTTCGACGAGGAGGACAAAGTGCTCGAGGCGGTGAAGGCCGGCGCGTCCGGCTACCTCCTCAAGGGCACCCCCGCCGACAAGATGGTCGAGGCGATCAAGGAGGTGCGCGCCGGCGGCACGGTGATCCAGCCGAGCCTCGCGCGCCGCCTCCTCAAGCACTTCCGCGTCGGCGAGGCGCCAGCCGCCGAGACCGCCCCGGCCGCGCCCACCAACGGGGAGCCCGAGGGCAAGAAGCTCTCGGCGCGCGAGACCGAGATCCTCCAGCTGATCGCCAAGGGCGTGTCGAACTCCGAGGCGGCGAAGCTGCTCAACCTCTCGAAGGCGACCATCCGCACGCACCTCGAACACATCTACCGCAAGCTCGAGGTCACCAACCGCGTCGAGGCCGTCACCGAGGGCCTGCGCAAGGGCCTGATCCAGGTCTGAAGACGCACGAAGGGCCGCCCCGCGAAGCACGGAGCGGCCCTCCCTCACCGCGGAGACGCGGCGCTCAGCTCAGAGACAGAAGCCGACGCGCGCGCCGGTGGTGCTGGTGACGCGGCGGCAGGTCTTGCCGTTCGCGCAGCGCGCGTTGGGCTCGGTGGCGCAGCGGGCCGGGCCGGTGCCGCCGTCGACCGGGTTGCAGTCGAGATCGCACACCCCGGTGCAGGTGGCGTTGACGTCGGCCGAGAGCGAGGTGCACAGCTGCGCCGAACCGCACGCGGCGCCGCGGAACGAGTCGGTCTCGGCGCACTCCGCGCCCGCCTGGGCGATCGACGCCTGCTGCGGGATGCAGATGCCGTCGCCGTTGGTGGTGACCACCAGCTCGCCGCTGGCCTCGGTCGGCACGCAGCTCGACGCCGTCATCCCCACGTTGGCGCAGGTGTTCTTCATCGCGTCGAAGACGTTGCACTTCTTCATGCACACGCCGAGCACCGCGTTGGAGTTCGGGTCGGTGTAGCGGAGCATGTTCACGCACGCCTCGTCGGTGTTGCACGCCGGCTCGGGCGTGAAGCCGAACGCGGGCGGCTGGGCGTTGCACATGCGCAGGCACACGCCCTCGCCGTTGCCCTTGGTGGGCGCGCACTGCAGGCCGGTGCCGCACTGCGTGGCGACGCTGCCCTGCGCGTAGTCGGTGCGGCACGGCTGGCCCTCGGTGGCGTTGCCCGGCGGGCGGCAGGTGGTGAACGGGTACACGCCGTCGTTCCAGAACTTGAACACCGCGTAGGTGCAGTTGCCGGAGCCCTTGCCCTCACCCTCGGTGGGCACGCCGTTATTGCCCTTGAGGAGGCAGGTGTTCGAGACCGGCACCGTGCGACGGAGCGCCGCCGTGCCGCCGTCTTCACGCTCCCAGCCGCCGTCGGCCGCGGGGATGTTCTGGTTGCACTCCTGGTTGCTGAACAGGCCCGAGGGCAGGCAGCCGACCTCGGAGCAGAACTCACCGCGCTCGCACTGGTTGTTGTTCATGCACGTCTTGGTGCAGATGGCCATGTCTTCGCCGAAGACGGTCTGGCAGGCGTAGCCCGTCGGGCAGGTCGCCGTGGTGCTGCCCGGCGTGCACTGCTCGAGCGCCTTCGGGTTCGCGCACGTCTTGCCGCTGCACCACTTGCCCGCCACCTGGCAGGTGTCGAGCGCGCCCGAGAGCGACGAGAGGCACGAGCACGCGCCGCCGAGGCACGCGACCTGGCCGGGCTCGCAGAGGTTGCCGCCGCAGGTGACCGCCGCCTCACGGCACTGGTAGACGCCCTCGCTGACCTTCACGCAGGTGCCGGCGTCACAGCCGCCGCACGCGTCGACGCAGGTGCGCCGCGCGGTGTCGCAGACCTGGTTCGCCGCGCAGCCGCCCGAGCACGCATCACGCGGCAGCGGGTTCTCGGGCACGAAGGGACCACCGTTCGCGTCAGGCGTGGGGTTCGGGACAGGGCACGCGGACAGCGCGAAGACGATCGCGGCGAAGGTGCTCAAGCGACAAAGACTCATGGATTCCTCGAAGAAATGCGGCCGGTTCCTGAAAGGGCGGCGCACCGTAGGGATTCAGGTAGGACGTGTCAACACAGGTCAGAACGACGCCGTGACGCCCCAGATGATCGAGTGGAAGGACTCCTCGCCCACGCCGCCGCACTGCTGCTCGTTGCACACCGTCCACTTCTGGCCCTGGCCGTAGTAGCGGTCGGTGAAGCCCATGTAGCGCCAGCGCAGCACGTAGCCGAGCGGCCCCCAGACCTGGCCTGACACGCCGGCCTCGAGCCCGAAGCCCGTCGCCGTCGCGCCGCCGGTCGGATCGTTGAGGTTGCCGTAGCCGACGATCTGCTCCGCCGCGGGCCGCGGGTTGGCGAACCACGAGAAGCCCGCGTCGACGCGCACGTACTGGTTGATCGGCACCGACGCGTCGAGGCCGATCGTCGGGAAGCCGAAGCCGGTGGGGAACACCCGATCGCTCGAGGGGAGCGAGGTGCCCGCGTTGGGGTCGATCAGGAAGCTGCGCGACTGGAACCCGCCCTTGAGGCCGACCCAGCCGACGGGCTGCGGATCGCCGTAGCCGAGCTGGAAGTGCCACCGCCACGCGAGCTGCAGCGAGAAGGCGAGATCGTCGCTCTTCACCGTCTTGTCGGGCCCCTGGCCCTGCGGCGTCTCCTCGATGATCCGCGTCTGCGACTGGCCGTACATGAAGCCCACCAGCAGCCCGAGGCCCTGCAGCACGCGGTTCTCGAAGCGCGCCAGCGGGAACACGTCGGCGTTGAGGGACAGCCCGAGGTACGGCACGGTCGCCGTGAAGTCGATCGAGATGCCGGTGGGCGGCGTGGTGGCGAGATCGTACTCCTTGCAGTTGGTGACGCCCGGCCGCAGGCACTGCGTGCGCCAGGTGGTCGTGCCCGCGACCCACACGCGGAAGAGCGGCACGGGGATCTGCCTGCCCCGGCGCCTGCGGTTCGGATCCTCGAGGTCGGTGTCGCGCTCTTCCGCCGGTGGCTGCTGCTGCCCGGTGAGCACCCCGCGCTCTCCGCTGCCGTCGGTCTGCGTGAGATCGAGCCCCGCCGTCTCTTCACCACCACCGCCGGTGTCCTCGCCGCCTCCGCTCGGGTCGGGCGTGGTCTGCCGCGCGGCGCCCTGCTCTGCCGCCGCGGCGATGGCGCGCGCGAGCTTGTTCGCGAAGTCGTCGCTCAGCAGCCCCTTCTTGACCGCGAGCTCCTTGGTCCACAGCTGCTCGCCGGCGCGGTCGTAGATCATCACCTTGTACGAGCCGCCGCTCACCTCGCCGCCCACCGCCGCGTCGAGCTTCACCACCCGCGACGCACGCGCCACCCCCACCGGCGTCATCGCCGCCGCGCCCTTGAGCTTCTTCTTCGCCGCCGCGTCCTTGAAGGTCTTGAGGGGCACCACCTCGACCACCCCGGCGCTCTTCACCGCGGCCTCGATCTGCGCGCGGAGCTTCCCCTGCGTGTCTCCGTCGAGCTCGAGGATCACCACGCGCTGGGCGAGCGCAGGCACCGAGGCGAGGCAGACCGCGAGCAGCGACGGATGAAGACGCATGGCGGGCCCTTATGCCGTCATTGGGCCCGGGTCTTCAACCGTGCGCCACGCGCGCGAGTCTCCGGCCGTGAGAATCGCCCAGCCGTGGGCGCGCGCGTGGCGCACGAGCTGGTTCTCGGAGTCGGGCGGCGAGATGACCAGCGCGTGCGCGGCGAAGGCGAGCATGTCGACGTCGAAGTCGCCGTTGCCGACGCCCAGCGCGGGGCGCACGCCCGAGCGCTCGAGCCAGGTGACCTTCCCCGGGCCGACCGGCACGGG
The DNA here is from genome assembly GCA_049322495.1 of Myxococcota bacterium. GTDB lineage: Bacteria > Myxococcota > Myxococcia > Myxococcales > Myxococcaceae > Archangium_A. The sequence goes on from JBMORD010000332.1 coordinate 43,071, forward strand.
CTGCTCGACGACGCCCGAAAGGCGGCCGCGGTCGAGGGCGCAGGTGACGCCGATCACGCGCTCGGCGGCGATGCCGAGGAGCGCCGCGCCGGGCAGGACGGTCCACCGCGGGGAGGCGCTGCAGATCCACGCGCGGCAGCCGCGCGCGCCGAGCGCCGCCAGGAGCGGCCGCACGAAGCTGAACACCCGGCCGCGGAAGCGCTCGACGAAGAAGGCGTCGCAGGCCGCCTGGAGCTCGGCCGCCTCGAGGCCGCGCATCACCTCCACGCAGTACGCGTAGGCGCGCGCCGCCGACTCGTGGAGGAGCGCCTCGTAGCGCTCGTAGGAGCCGGCCACGAGCCGCCGGTGGATCGCGAAGCGCAGGAAGTCCTCGCCCACGTCGCCGCGCCACAGCGTGCCGTCCGCGTCGAAGACGACGTCGCTGTCGCGGGGGAGCCGATCGATCAACCCGAGCACCGGAGCCGGAAGCATGGGGCGCTTGTAGTATGGAAGCGCGATGCGACCCCTTCTCATCTCCGTGACGTTGCTCGCGGTCCTCGGGCTGGCCTGTGACGAGCCGCAGCCCTGCCACACCTGCGCGCCGGTCGACGGCACGTACACCGTGGAGTGGGATCGCGGCGACGGCGGCGTGACCGACGGCGGCATCAACGAGGCGTGCCCCGGGCCGCGGGTGGCCTCGTGGACCTTCGCGCAGCCATCGCCGTCGCAGGTCACCACCACCCTCAAGGACGTCACCCTCGCGGGGACCTACCTCGACTCGTACGATCTGCTCCTCAGCGGCGTGCTCGTCGGCGAGCGCCACCGGCTCAAGGCGCTGGTGATCCCCGAGGCGTCGGCCTTCGACGGGGGCGGCATCCGCCTCGTCGGGAGCTACACGCGCCAGCTCCTCAACGACGACGCCGGCTGCCGATCGGTCGAAACGTTCACGGCCCAGCGCACGTCGCGCTGAGCCGTGGAGACTGCGAAACGAACGCCTTCAGCTCACTTCTTCTTCTTGCCACCCGCGGCCTTCGCGGCGGCCTTCTTGCGCTCGAGGCGCTTCTTCCACTTGAGACGGATCTTGCTGCGGACTCGGCGGTGCTTCGACTTGCTGTTGGCCATGATGGCTCCTGTTGAAAATCAGTTCGAACCGACTGGGCGCGCTGCGTAACAGAAGAGCCCCCCGCGATCACCCGTCTTCGTCGTTGGCGTCCGGGGGCGGCCTGGTGGGGAACGGCATGCCCTCGGCGCTGCGCACCGCGGTCGGGCGGGCCTCGTCGAGGTTGAAGCCGAGCTGCGAGTCGATGGGCTGGTCCTCCGTGGCCGGCACCGCGGGCTGATCGGGGCGGAGCTTCACCGAGGCGAAGATCGGCCGCGTGGCGTCGACGAAGCGGCGCACCTCGTCGAGCGGCAGCGCGGGCACCACGTGGCCGTGGGCGCCGGCCATCTCGGTGGCCATGCACATCGAGTTGAGGATCGCCTCCTCGGTGGCCTCCATCACCGCCTCATAGAGCGGGTCGAGGCGCGCATCGAGCAGGAGCTTCATCTTGTAGACCATCTTCCGCGTGCGCCGCGGGACCACGTTGGCGGTCGAGAAGCCGACGATGATCTCGCCGGAGCCGTGCGCCGCGTAGCTGCCGACGCGGCCGATGCCGAGCGACACGCGCTTGCACAGGCGGTTGAGCTGGTGCGGGAGCAGCGCGCGTCGGTGGCCACCACGGCGATGATCGAGCCGTAGCTCATGAGCCGCCGGGGCATGCCGCGGAACTTCTCGGCGAGCACCTCGCCCACCGGCATGCCCGCCACGCGGAGGTTGTGCATCTTCCCGAAGTTGCTCATCACCAGCACGCCGAGCGTGTAGCCGCCGTGCACCGGAGGGAGCTTGCGCGAGCTGGTGCCGATGCCCGCCTTGAAGTCGCAGGTGATCATCCCCGTGCCGCCGCCCACCGCGCCCTCCGCGACGAGGCCGCTGCGCGCGGTGCGCAGCGCCTGCCGCACGTGCTCTTCCTTCACGTGCCGCCCGGCGATGTCGTTGAGGTAGCTGTCGTCGCACTCGCCGACCACGGGGATGATCACGTCGTGCTCGTGGCCGATGCCCGGGTGCTTCTCGACCATGGTGCGCGCCAGCGCGTCGGACACCGCGCCCACCGCCATGGTGTTGGTGAGGAGGATCGGCGTCTCGAGCAGGCCCCACTCCACCACCTGGGTCAGCCCGCTCACCTCCCCCGCGCCGTTGAGCACGAAGGCGCCGCCGGCGAGGCGGTCCATGAAGATGTTGCCGTCGTTGGGGATGATCGCCGTGACGCCGGTGCGCGCCGGGCCCT
>JBMORD010000333.1:0-45369 GCA_049322495.1 Myxococcota bacterium
CCTCGCTGCCCGTCGTGCGCCCGGCCTTCTTCGTGGTGGCGGTGGCCTCGTCGCTCGGGGGGCCGCGGGCTCTCGCGGAGCTGCTGCGCGATCTGCCCGACGACTTCCCTGCGCCGGTGGTGCTCTGTCAGCACATCACCCCCGGCTTCTCCGATGATCTCGCCCGCTGGCTCGAGGCCGAGACGGGCCACCGCGTGCACGAGGCGACCGACGGCCAGCGCCTCGTGAAGTCGGAGTGCTTCCTCGCGCCCTCCCACCTCCACATGCTGGTCCAGCCGAGCGGGGTGCTACGGCTCGACGACGGCGCGCCGGTGGGCGGCTTCAAGCCGTCGTGCGATCTGCTCCTCAAGAGCGTGGCGCAGAGTTTCTCCTCGCGGGCGGTTGGGGTCGTACTCACCGGCATGGGCCGCGACGGCGCGCAGGGGCTCAAGGCGATCCGCGAGGCGGGCGGGCACACCATCGCCCAGGACGAGGCGACCAGCGTGGTGTTCGGCATGCCCGGCGCGGCCGTGGCGCTGGGCGCGGCGGAGCGGGTGCTCCCGCTCGACGAGATCGGCGATCAGCTGGTGAGGTGGGTGTCGTGAGCCAGGTGCTCTCCATCGAGCGTGGCTCCCTCGAGCAGCTCGCCGCGCTGCTCCTCGAGCGCGCGGGGCTCAAGATCACCCCCGACGGGTACTACGGCCTGCGCCTCGCGCTCCAGGCGCGCATGCCGGCGCTCGGCATCACCGACGCCGCCGAGTACGTGAGCCGGCTCCGTCAGCGGGCGGGCGAGCATGAGCTGCGCTCGCTCATTCCCCTGGTGACGGTCGGCAAGACCGAGTTCTTCCGCGACACGCGCCAGTTCCAGGCCTTCGAGCGCACCGTCTTCCCGCAGGTGCTCGAGCGCGGGAAAGCCGAGGGGCGGCCGGTGAAGCTCTGGTCGGCCGGCTGCGCCACCGGCGAGGAGCCGTACTCGCTGGCCATGGTCGCGCTCGAGCGGGGCGGCACGCCGGAGTCGGTGGAGATCTGGGCCACCGATCTGAACCCCGCCGCGACCGAGTCGGCCTCTCGCGGGCAGTTCCCCGCGCGCCGCCTGGTGGGGATCAGCGAGGAGCGCGTGCAGCGCTTCTTCGTGCCGATCGAGGGCGGGTACGAGGTGATCCCCGCGCTGCACGAGCTGATTCGCTTCGAGGGTCACAACCTCGCGGCGCCGGTGTGGCCGCAGGTCAGCGCGCGCTCGCTCGACGTCATCTTCTGCCGCAACGTGATCATCTACTTCGATCAGCCGACGATCGTCGGGGTGATGGAGCGCTTCTTCGAGTCGCTCCGACCGGGCGGGTGGATGTTCCTCGGGTACTCCGAGAGCCTGTTCAAGATCAGCACGCGCTTCGAGATGGTCGAGGTGGGCGGCACCTTCGCGTACCAGCGCCCGATGTCCGTCTCGCGGCGCACGCCGGTGCCCGCCACCCAGGTGTCGCGGCCCACGCCGCTGACGCTGCCGCCCGTCGCGCCGCCGCAGCCGCAGGTGCGTCGCTCGCCGACCGACGTCGAGTCGGTGCTGCGCGAGCTCAAGCGCCGCGAGGACGCCCGCGCCGCCGCCGCGAAGGCCGCGCAGCCCGCGGAGGCGCCCGTGGTTCCCGCGCCGAGCGCACCGCCGCGGCCGGCGGTCCGGCTGACGCCCGTCGAGCGGCTCGCCGGGGTGATCGCCGCCATCGAGAAGGGCGACTTCCCGCGCGCGCTGCGCACCGCGCACCTCCTGGCCGAAGACGAGCCGGAGGATCTCGCGGCCCGCCTCACGCTGGGCAACGTGCACGCGCTGATGGGCAACCTCGACGAGGCCCGCGACTGCTTCCAGCAGGCCCTCAGCCGCGAGCCGCTGTGCGTCGAGGCGCGGCTCTACCTCGCCCTGGCGGCCATGCAGGTCGGCCGCCTCGACGAGGCGAAGCAGGAGCTCACCCGCGCGCTCTTCCTCGAGCCGACCCTCGCGGTGGGGCACTACCTGCTGGGCCAGGTCCACGAGCGGCGCAACGAGCCCGACGCGGCCCTCCGCGCCTACCGCAACGCGATCAGCCAGCGGAAGCAGACCTGGCACGAGCTCATCGGCCATTTCCCCGACCTGCCGCGCAGCAACGAGGCGATCGCCCAGGCGGCCCAGTACCGGCTGGCGGCCCTGTCGGAGCTGTGAGCGCGGCCCGTTGCGCCCGCCGGGGAGCCGTGGTTAAGAGCCTCGCCCCGCCGGTCCATCGGGATTGTCCCGTTGCAAGGCGGTCTGAAAGGTCGTCACCGTCATGAAGCAGGACATCCACCCGGTCTACCCGCCCGCCCGCATCCACTGCGCGTGTGGCAACACCATCGAGACCCGTTCGACGCGCGGCTCGTTCTCCGTCGAAGTCTGCTCGAACTGCCACCCGTTCTTCACCGGCAAGTACAAGCTGGTCGACACCCAGGGTCGCATCGACCGCTTCAAGAAGAAGTACGAGACGAAGAAGGGCGCGGCCCACAAGGGCTGAGCTGTCTCCCTTTTCGTTGCACCGCGCAGCCGGTGGATCCCCTGGATCCGCCGGCTGTTACGTTTCGCGCTGTCTGCGAGCGCGCACGGCCGTGGGGACGCGCTCGCGGTGTTTGCGAGCGCGCACGGCCGGAGCAATCAAACCAGCTGCTCGGCGACGCGCTCCCAGATCTGCTCGCTGCGCACCGCCTCGATGAGCGCGCGCAGGATCGCCGGCGGCTCGCGGAGCAGATCGTCGAGCTCCCGCGCGAGGTAGCGCAGCACGCGGTACTCGTCCTGGCGGACGATCTCGAGCGCGCCGTCGTCCATCAGCACGAGGAGCCGCGCCCCGACGTCGGTCGACGGCTGGCCGTCTTCTCCGAGCGGACCGAGCAGCTCGAGGCGCCCGAAGCCCGCGGCGCGCATCTCGGCGGCGAGCTCCTGTCCGTCCTGCTGCAGCCAGTCCCACGTCACGGCGAGCTCCGCGCGGAGTTGCTGGCGCTGCCGCTCCCGCTCCTCGGCTTCGCGACGGAGGGCGTCGGCGCGCTCGGCCAGCGCCTGCTCCTCGGCCGCCCGCCTCCGCGCCCGCGCCTCGGGGAGCGACGAGAAGAGCGCCTTGACGTCCCGGGGCATCGCCATGTCGGGCAGCCTCCCTCGGTGGCGCTGGCGGCGCCAAGAGGCTATTTCGCCCCCGGTGAGCAACCAGGAAGCAGGTCCCCGCCAGCCGTACATCGGCGGCCAGGCAGTCGTCGAAGGCGTGATGATGCGGAGCCCGAAGTCGTTCGTGGTCGCCGTGCGGCGCTACGCGGGCGGCATCGCGATCCGCGAGCAGGCGTGGAATCAGCTGCTGCCCGGGCTCAAGTTCCTCCGCTGGCCGATCTTCCGCGGCGCGCTGGTGCTCGCGGAGTCGCTGCACAATGGCTTCTCGGCCCTCAAGTTCTCGAGCGAGCACGGCCTCCCGCCAGAGGAGGGCGGCAAGAAGTCGTCGGCCGGCGCCTCGACGCTGCTCGCCTTCCTGCTCTCGACGATCGTCTCCGCGGCCGACAGCGAGCCCTCGCCCGGCGGCGCACCGGCGCCGAAGAAGGAAGGCTCGGGCGGCGCCGACTTCATGCTCGGCATCGCCACGGTGGTGATGGTGCTCTTCTTCATCGGCCTGCCGCACGCGCTCACCTGGCTGGTGGGCAGGGCGGTGGGGCCGTCGTTCGACACGCAGAGCTTCTGGTTCCACCTGGTCGACGGCTTCTTCCGCGTGGCGATCCTCGTGGGGTACGTGTGGATCCTCTCGAAGACGGAGGACGCCGCGACCCTGTTCCGGTACCACGGGGCCGAGCACAAGGCGATCTGGACCTACGAGGCCTACAAGCCGCTCACCGTCGACGAGGCGCGGCCCTTCACCACCAGGCACCCGCGGTGCGGCACCAGCTTCCTCTTCATCGTGGTGGGCGTCGCGGTGCTGCTCCACGTGGCGGTGCTGCCCTTCGTGCCGCGGCTGCACGAGAACGACTTCGTCAACCAGCTCCTGATGGTCTTCATCAAGGTGCCGATGGCGTTCCCCATCGCGGGCATCGCCTACGAGCTCCAGCGCTGGTCCGCGAAGGACTCGTGCCCGGCCTTCATCAAGGGCCTCACGCGCCCGGGCATCTGGCTGCAGAACATCACCACCCAGCCGCCGACCGACGCCCAGCAGGAGATCGCGCTGCTCTCGCTCGATCGCGCCCTGGCCCGCGAGGAGGGCAAGCCCCGCTCGCCGGAGGGCGTGACGCTCTACGAGTCGTTCGAGAAGGCCGCCGCGGCCTGAATTTCGGCCAAGAACTTGCGAGGTCGATCCCCTCACGTACCGTGTCGATCAGGCCTGTAGCACCGGCCCTCTCGTTCACCCTCGGAGGTTGGATGTCGTCATCGATCTCGATCGCGCGGCCCCGCGCGACGCCGGAGCTGTCGGATCACGTCTACGCGCGCAGCAAGGACTACGTCCTCTACAAGGGCGACTCGTTGGCGCTCCTCGACCAGTTCGAGGACCAGACCTTCGATCTGATCTTCGCCGACCCGCCGTACTTCCTCTCGAACGGCGGCTTCACCTGCTCGGGCGGCAAGCGCGCGGCGGTGAAGAAGGGCGACTGGGACGCGAGCAAGGGCATCGAGAACGATCACGCCTTCACCTCGGCGTGGCTCAAGGCCTGCCAGCGGCTGCTCAAGCCCACGGGCACCATCTGGGTGTCGGGCACGCAGCACGTCATCTTCTCGGTCGGCTTCGCGATGCAGCAGCTCGGCTACAAGCTGCTCAACACCGTGACCTGGTACAAGCCGAACGCCAGCCCGCACCTCGCGTGCCGCTACTTCACGCACTCGACGGAGATCCTCGTCTGGGCCTCGCCCAACGGCGGCAAGGGCAAGCTCCAGCACAAGTTCAACTACCACGACATGAAGGCGGCCAACGGCGGCAAGCAGATGCGCGACGTGTGGGCCCTGCCGCGCAGCGAAGACGCGGAGCTCGGCGACGAGGGTGACGGCAAGCTGTGGTCGCTGCCGACGCCGAAGCAGAGCGAGAAGGCGCACGGCCGCCACCCCACGCAGAAGCCGATCGCGCTCCTCGAGCGCATCGTCGACGCCTGCACCGACGAAGACGCGGTGGTGCTCGACCCCTTCTGCGGCTCGGGCACGACGGGCGTGGCCTCGGTCGCCAAGGGCCGCCGCTTCGTCGGCATCGACATGGATCCGCAGTACCTCGACCTCACGAAGCGGCGCATCGACGCTGCCCGCTGAGCCGTGAAACGAATCGACGCGGCGCCCCGCTGAAGGAGCGCCGCGTCGGGCACCGCCGGCGGTGTGGAGCGCTCAGCTCCCCGCGGCGAGCTGCTGGGTGCGCCGGGTGATGAACTCCACCAGCGTGCGCACGCCGTACCCGGTGGCGCCCTTGTTGTAGTACCCGCGCTCCTTCGGCGCCTGCGACGGGCCGGCGATGTCGAGGTGGAGCCACGGCGTCTCGCCGACGAACTCCTTGAGGAACAGCGCCGCGCTGCTGGCGCCGCCCGCGCGATCGCCCGCGTTCTTCATGTCGGCGATCTCGCTCTTGAGCACGTCGCGCATGTACTCGCTGACCGGCAGGCGCCACAGCTCCTCGCCCGCCACGCGCGCCGACTCCGACACGTCGTAGAAGAGCTGATCGTCGCTCGAGAAGGCGCCCGCGAAGTAGTTGCCCAGGGCGATGATGCACGCGCCGGTGAGCGTCGCGAGATCGATGATCGCCGCCGGCTCGAGCTCGTTGGCGTACGCGAGGATGTCGCCCAGCACCAGGCGCCCCTCGGCGTCGGTGTTGGTGATCTCCACCGTCTTGCCCAGCTTCGAGACCAGCACGTCGCCCAGGCGGTACGCGTTGCCCGAGGGCATGTTCTCGCAGGCGCCGAAGAAGGCGTGCACCGGGAAGGGCGGCTGCATGCGGGCGATGACCTTCATCGCGCCCAGCACCGCGGCCGAGCCGGCCATGTCGGTCTTCATGTCGATCATCGCGTCCGACGGCTTGAGCGAGAGGCCGCCCGAGTCGAAGGTGATCGCCTTGCCCACGAAGCACACCGGCTGCCGCTTCGCCGCCGCCGTGTCGCGGGGGATGTACGAGAGCTGCACCAGCCGCGGCTCCTCGACGCTGCCCCGGGCGACCCCGAGGAACATGCCCATCTTGAGCTCGGTGATCTTCTTCCGATCGCCGATCGCGATGTTGAGGCCGACCTCCTTGGCCATGGTCTTCGCCGCGTCGGCGAGGATGGTGGGCGTCATCGTGCCCGCCGGCTCGTTGACCAGGTCGCGCGCCCAGTTCGTCGCGTGCGCCACCAGCCTGGCGTGCGCGGCGATCTCGTCGTGCGCCTTCTCCTTCTTCACGCCGTCGGGGAGGAAGAGGTGCACCTTGTCGACCTTCGGCGCGTTCTTCTCGTCCTTGTTCTGCGTCTTCCAGCGATCGTACCGATACGCGCCGAGCTCGAAGCCCTCGACCAGCGCCTTGATCGCCTGGTCGAGCTCCCGCACCACCGGCAGCTGCACCGACACCGACTTCGCCTTCACCTTGAGCGCCGCCTTCACCGCGCGGCCGGCCGCCAGGCGCAGCGTCTCGGCGGTGAACTTCGCGCGCGCCCCGAGGCCGACCAGCACCACGCGCGCCGCCGGCACCTTGCCGTGCGTCTGGAAGACGAAGGTCTGCTCGCTCTTGCCCTTGAAGCCTTCGGCCTGGGCCGTCTTGAGGAAGAGCCCCTTCGTCTTCTTGTCGACGGCGGCGAGGGCCTTGAGCGGCGCCTTCTTGTCGGTGAGATCGGTGTCGAAGAGGGCGAAGACCAGCACGTCCGCTTTGGCCTTCGAGGCGTCGGCGGCAGCAAATGCAAAATTCATGAGGCGAGGACTCCTGAGGGCGAAAAACGCCGCCGGACCTTAGCGAACGATCGGAAAGGGGCCACAGGAAAGGACGGCGCAGGGGAAGGAAGGGAGTATGGTCTGCCGCGCCGTGTCAGCCCTCTTGACGCACCTCACCGCGGTCGAGCGCCTCGCCGCTCACGTCAACACCCTCCCGCCGGAGTTCGCGCGCGCCCTCGGTGAAGACCTCGAGTACGCGCGGTTCGGCGCCGCGCTGCCCGAGCTGCCGCGCTTCGGCGGGTGGACCATGGGCTTCGACACCTGGCTGGCGCGCGATCACCGCCCGCACTTCAGCGAGCTGATGACCATCCGCGCCCCGGTGCACTTCGGCCTCAAGGCCGCGGAGCTGGTGGCGAACGGCGCGCTGGTGGGCGTCGATGCCGGGCTCGCCGCGCTGGCGGGCTACTTCACCGGGTTGTGCGTCGCGCGCGCGCTCGAGCCGCTGGCGCAGCAGCTGGTGGCCACCCACCGCAAGCAGGGCGAGAACGAAGGCAGCCTCCGCGGCCGCATCGAGTGGGCGCAGTCGCTCTTCTTCATGCAGGATCTCCACGGCAGCCCGCTGGTGGGCACGCCGGCGATCCGCGCCAAGCTGCAGATCCGCAAGGCGAGCGCGGTGAAGGGCATCGGCCGCGGCTTCTACGAGCTGCTGCGGGTGTCGTCGAACGACGCCTTCGGCGAGGCCCCCACCAAGCTCGAGGTCGACGGGTGGATGCGCGGGCTCTACCTCTTCTCGGTCGCGCTCGGCTCGCCGCTCGGCAAGCTCAAGGCGAAGCCGCGCCTCACCTCGCGCGAGGTGTACCGCGGCGATGGCGTCGACGTGTTCGCGGCGGTCGACCGCGGGCTCGATCACACCCGTGAGCTGCTCACGCTGCTCTCGAGCATGATCCGCCGCAACAGCTTCTCCGCGCGCTCCCGCGCGAAGTTCCTCGAGGCGTGCCCCGAGGGCGGCCCGGCGCAGGTGCTCCGCGCGACCGCCGCCTGAGGCTCAGGGGAGCGTGATGTCGACGGTGGCGTCGGCGGTGGTGGTGCGCACCGTGGCGTTCGGCGTGCCTCCCCCGAAGACGTTCACCACCCAGCCCAGCGCGTCGGTGATGGGGTTGGCGCCGTTGGCGTTGGTGAAGACCTTGAAGTTGACGGTGGTGTTCGCGCGGAAGCAGGTGCCCGAGAAGGTGGCGCGGGCGGTGTTGGTCATCGGATCCTGCGTGAAGATCACCGGCATCAGCACCGCCTGCACGCCCTCGCTGATCGAGACCGCGCGCGCCGCGACCACCCCGAAGCCCAGGCCTCCGGTCGGCGCCGAGCTCGGCCCCAGCGCGAGATCGCCGGAGAGCGTCACCGGCCCGAAGGCGAAGTCGGCGACCGTCTCTTCGTCGGCCACGATGTTCACCGGCTGGAGCGGGTTGGCGAGGAGGTTGATCGCCACGCCGCCGTTCGCGAAGCCGATCAGCGAGGGTACCGGCGTCACGCGCCCCGGCATCAGATCGGTCAGCACGTACGGGTACTCGGTCTCGTTGGGCGTGGTGAAGATGCGGTAGCCGTTCTGCAGCTGCTGCAGCAGCGTCGCGGGGTCGAGGCCCCCGCTGAGCGCGGAGGGGTCGAGCAGCGACAGCTGGAGGTTCTGGAGCGCCGGCGGCTTCGGCAGGGTGATCGTTCCCCGCAGCGTGCCCAGCCCGGTGCCCGAGGCGCCGAGGTAGATGCGCACGCCCTCGGGCCCGGCCTTGAAGGGATCGTTCAGGTCGAGCTCGACGGTGGTGGTGTCCGACTGGAAGTCGAGGAAGGGGATGAGCTGGCCGTCTCCGTTGCGATCGGAGATCGCCGTCAGCCGGTAGTTCCCGCTCGCCAGCCCCTCGTAGGTGAAGGGGATCTCCCCGCGCGCCATCGGCGTGCCGAGGTCCTTGAGGTTGGTGTTGCGGAACAGGCCGGCCTTCTTGCCCACCGCGTAGCCGCCGATCACCACCACGCCGCTGATGGTGCCCTTCGGCCCGCCGGCGCGCGTCCAGGTGCCCTCGAAGAGCTCGCTGTCCTTCCCGTCGACCGACGCGAAGTACTTCACGTGCGTGGTGGCGCCGACCTCCAGCGTCAGCGGCGACGGGCCCGAGACGCGGCCCACCGAGCTGCTGCGCGGATCTTCGCCGTTCGTCGAGAGGAAGATCGTCGCCGGGCGGTCCGAGGTGAAGGTGACGGTGATTGTCCCGTTGAACGGCCCCGCCGGCGGGTCGGCCTGCACGCCCGGAGCGGCGAGCTCCGCGTTCGGCTCGAGCACGATCGGGCCGGGCTTCTGGCCGCAGGAGAACGCAACGAGCGACAGGACGACGAGGGGGAGGGCGCGCATGCGGCGCGAATCAGGCGCGCCTCTGACTCGAAAGTCAACGGACGGCGTTGAGGTCGGCCTCGAGCTTCCGGCCGAGGTCCACCAGCCCGTTCTTGACCTGCTCGGGCACGGTGTCGCTCACCTCACAGGTGCGCGCGAGGGCCTCGAGATCCTGATCGAGATCGGCCAGCGGGCAGCGCCGCGCGGCGAAGGTGACGCGCACGTCGCGCACGTACTCGTCGCCGCGCAGCAGCGACACGAGGCACTGGGTCAGCACCAGCCCGTCACCGGTCGTCCACGGCATCCACCGGCCGACGATCACGCTGGCCTCGTCGTTGACGGTGCTGATGCCGCCGCAGTGCCGCTCGGTGGCGGTGACCGCGCGCCCCCACGCGCCGTCGGGCTGCGTGGTGCGGAAGTACGGCTGCGGCAGGGTCCACGCCTGCGTCATGCAGCCGCCCAGCAGCAGCCCCAGCGCCAGCCGCTTCATCGTCACGAGCCTCCGGGGCGATCGCTCTGCACCAGCGGCGAGAAGAAGCAGTCCTTCTTGGTGTACTCGTCGAACGAGAAGGCGAAGCGGTAGCTGGCCGCCGCGCGCTGGTTGCAGTCGGTGCGCTCGCAGAAGCGGCACGAGACGCCGATCGGCACCGCGTCGTGCTTGAGGTCGGTGGTCGGCAGACCGTAGGCGAGGTGCCGCGCGTTCTCGGCGTGGGTGCCGAGGCCGATCGAGTACGCCGTCCCGCGGACGATCGAGCCCTCCATCGGCTGGAGCTGCACCTTCGCGAAGTCGAAGTACGTCGTGCCGTCGGGCAGCGCCGAGTACTGCCGCGTGAGCTGCGACGGGTTGAGGAAGGCGAGGTGCACCGCCCACTTGCCGCAGTTGCCGGCCGCCGCGAACTTGAAGCCCGTGCCCGAGTAGCGCTTGCTGATGTTGCCGGCGATGTCGGTGCGAATGAAGTGGAACGGCAGGCCCTTGCGCTTGGGGTCGGCGAGGTTGCACACCCGGTGCGCGACGGTCTCGTAGGTGGTGCCGAAGATCGACGAGAGCAGCTCGATGTCGTACCGCGTGCGCTGCACCTCGCGGAAGAAGTCGCCGTAGGGGAGCATCAGCGCGCCCGCGAAGTAGTTGGCGAGGTTCACCTTGATCAGCTTCGGCGTCTCGGCGTGCCGCGTGCGCGCGCCGATGATCCGCTCGAGGAGCCGGGTGCGATCGATCACCATCAGCCCGAGCGTGGCGGCGATCTGGAACTTGAGCGGCTGCTCGGTGAGGTTGGGTGACAGCTCGAGCGTCTTGCTCTCGCTCGTCAGCCGGCGGACCACCGAGCTCCCCTTCGGGGCCTCGATGAAGCTCGTCTTCACCCCGAAGCGGGCCTCGAGCATCTTCATCAGCGCGCCCGAGCTCAAGATGCGCTCGTGCGCGAAGTCGCGGCGCAGCGCCTCGGCCTCCTCCTCGAGCTCGGGGAAGTAGTTCTGGTTCGCCTGGAGGAAGTCCGACACCTCGTCGAAGGGCGAGTAGTCGAAGCGCGCCTCGCTGCCGCTCGACGGGCCGTGCGCGCGCTGCTCGCTCGAGAGCTGCGCCATCACGTTCTCGAGCTGCGAGCGGGTGTTCTTGTAGAGGTTGAACAGCGCGGCGACGGTGCCGGCCAGCTTCGGCTCGGCCGACAGCGACTGCAGCGAGTCCTGATCGAGGTTGAGCGTCTTGAGCAGCGGCTCGTCGAGCAGCCGCGCGAGCGCCTCGTCGACCCGGCCCTCGCCGAGCTGCGCCATGAACTCTTCCGGGTCGACCTGGAAGAAGCGCAGCGCCTTCCACAGCAGCGGGAAGGGCGTGACGCGTTTGCCCTTCTCGATGAGGTTCAGGTACGCGGGGCTGACGCCCAGCTCGCGCGCGGCGTCGGCCTGCTTGACGTTCTTCGACAGCCGAAGCGCGCGGAGCCGGTGGCCCACGTTCGCGTTCAGCACGTTCTCGTTCATCGCCGGCACGGCGCGAGCGACCTCAGCCGACCTCGAGGAGCTCGATGTCGAAGATCAGCGTGGAGTTCGGGGGGATCACCGGCGGGTAGCCCATCGGGCCGTAGCCGAGCTCGGGCGGAATGGTCAGCTTGCGGCGGCCGCCGACCTTCATGCCCGCCACGCCCTGATCCCACCCCTTGATCACCATGCCCGCGCCGAGCTGGAACTCGAACGGCTCGTTGCGATCGCGCGACGAGTCGAACTTCTTCCCGCTGGTGAGCGTGCCCGTGTAGTGCACGCTGACGGACTGACCGGCCTTCGCTTCGGCGCCGGTGCCAACCTGGAGGTCTTCGATCTGGAGGGGCATGCGCGCACCCTACGATGGAGAGATGCCGCGGGCGAGCATCGCAATGCCGCGCAGGTCTTCGATCGCCTCGCCGAGGTAGGGCGCGGCGATCGCGAACGCCGACGCGGGCACCTCGCCGCGGAGCTGCTCGAGCAGCGCCTGATCTCTCGCGATGCGCGAGTGCTCGAGCCGCGCCAGCGCGCGCAGCTTCTCGAGCCCCGAGCGCAGCGCCGCGCTCGCCTCGAGCTGGAGCGAGTCGGGGTCGACGAGGCCCTCGGTGCGCACCCAGCTCCGGTTGAGGATGAAGCCCGCGAACGGCAGCTTCATCTCGGCGATCCGATCGCGGAAGAAGCGCGCGTCGGCGAGCGCCGCCTGATCGGGGCTGGTGATCAGCAGGAACGCGGCGTCGCGCGAGGTGAGCAGCGCGCGGACGCCCTCCGCGTGGGCGCGCATCGGGCCGAACATGCCACCCATCGCCCCGAGGAACTCCTGCAGCTCCGCGAAGAACTCCGGCCCGAAGACCTTGTTGAAGACGGTGCCGATGAGCTCGGTCGCTTTCTTGAAGAGCCCGCGCGAGCGCGACGGGAGGAACAGCGAGAGGATCTTCTCGTCGAGGAACCGCGCGAGCCTGCTGGGCGCCTCGAGGAAGTCGAGCGCGTTGCGCGTCGGCGGCGTGTCGAGCACCACGAGATCGTACCGCCCGCTGCTCGACAGCTCGTAGAGCGCCTCGGCGGCGGTGTACTCCTGCATGCCGGCCACCAGCTCCGAGAGGTGGCGGAAGAGCCGGCTGGCGAGGATGCGGTCGGCCTGGGCCTTCGTGGGCGCCATGCGGCGCACGATGCTCTCGAAGACGACGTCGGGGTTGAGCATCCACGCGTCGAGCGCGCCGGTGGTGACGCCCGCCTCGGCGAGGCGCTCCGCGGAGACCGGCGCCGGCTCGCGCATGTGGGCCGAGAGCCCCATGGCCTGCGCCAGCCGCCGCGCGGGATCGATGGTGAGCACCAGCACCCGCCGGCCCTGCTTCGCGGCGGCGAGCCCGATGGCCGCCGCGGTGGTGGTCTTGCCGACGCCTCCCGCACCGCAGCAGACGATCACCTTCTTCTCGGCCACCAGCTTCGGGAGATCCGACATCGCGGCAAGCATAACCGCCCGGCTCACAGCCGGCTGACGAGCTGCTCGGCCGCCGTCGCCGCGCCGCCGTCGACCTCGGGGAGCACCACCGAGGCGTTCGGGTGCTTCGCGCGCAGCAGCTCCAGCGCGGCGCGGGCGCGATCGATGCGCTGCAGCTCGCGGGCGCCGAAGACCTCGCGGGGCAGGGCGCTCAGCGCGGCCCGCTCCTCGCGCGAGAAGGGGTCGACCGGCACGCGGTTGACGACGATCGCCGACACCGGCAGCCGGTGGCGCGCGAGGCCCTTCTCGAGCTCGAGCGCCTCGGTGATCGGCAGCGTCTCGGGCAGCGTCACCACCACGCAGCCGGTGATCGACGGATCGGTGAGCGTCGCCACGCCCTCGTGCGCCGCGCGGTAGATCGGCCCGCCGGGGATGACCCGCGTGAGGAACTCGGGGATCTGCGCCAGCGCCAGCGCGTGCCCCGTCGCGGGCGAGTCGATGAGGCACACGTCCCACATCGGCTCGCCGCCCGGGCGCGCGCGCTTGAGCAGATCGAGCATGCGGTACATCACGCCCATGTCCGAGAAGCCGGGCGCGGCCGCGAGGAACCGCCGCAGCCCCTGGCTGCGCATCGCGGTGTCGGCGAGCACCTTGAGGGGCAGGGCGTCCTGCAGGAAGCGCAGGTGACCGATGGTGGGCGTCAGCAGCACCACCCACAGGTGCTCGTGGGCGAGCGTCGGCTCTTCGGTGGGGCGCGGGCCGCCGAGCGCGACGTGGAGCTGCGAGGGCGTCTCGGCGCTGGCGACGATCTCCGCGACCAGCACCCGCTTCCCCTGCGCCGCGTAGCCCCGCGCGAGCGCGGCGGTGACGGTGGTCTTCCCCACGCCGCCCTTGCCGGTGACGATCACGCAGCGGCGCTGGACCAGCTCGAGGAGCGACATCGAGCCCAAAGTAGTCGAAAGGCCCTGCGCTGACGCGGAGGAACGCCCGCTCATCTGTGCTGGCGGCCCCTGCGCGCACCGCTACATTGCGCCCATGCGCGCCATCAACTTCAGCGCCGGCCCCGCCGGTCTCCCGCTCCCCGCTCTCGAGAAGGCCCGTGACGAGCTGCTCGACTACGCCGGCACCGGCATGTCGATCATGGAGCAGTCGCACCGCGACAAGCCCTACGAGGCCGTGCACCACGACACCGTGGCGCGGCTCACCCGGCTGCTCGGCATCCCCGACACGCACACCGTGCTCTTCCTCGGCGGCGGCGCGTCGATGCAGTTCGCGCTGATCCCGATGAACTTCCTCCCCGCGGGGAAGAGCGCCGACTACGTGCTGACCGGCGTGTGGAGCGAGAAGGCCTTCGACGAGGCGAAGCTCGTCGGCAAGGCGCGCGTCGCCGCCACCACCCGCAACGCCGACGGCAAGTACACCCGCGTGCCGAAGCAGGCCGAGCTCGAGCTCGACCCCCACGCGGCCTACGTCCACACCACCTCGAACAACACCATCTACGGCACGCAGTTCCACGTGCTGCCCGACACCGGCAAGGTGCCGCACGTCTGCGACATGAGCTCCGACTTCATGTGGCGGCCGCTCGACGTCTCGAAGTTCGACCTCATCTACGCCGGCGCGCAGAAGAACCTCGGGCCGTCAGGGGTGGTGGTGGCCATCGCCCGGAAGGACTTCCTCGCCACCGGCCGCAGGGACATCCCGAAGATCTTCCGCTACTCGACGCACGCCGAGAACGACTCGCTCTACAACACGCCCCCCACGCTGGCGATCTACCTGGTGCGCAACGTCCTCGAGTGGATGGAGGCCCAGGGCGGCCTGCCGGCGTTGGAAAAGCGGAATCGGACGAAGGCTGACTTGCTCTACGGCGCCCTCGATCGCATGAGGGACTTCTACGTCGCTCCCGTCGAGCAGGAGTCCCGCAGCGTGATGAACATCGTCTTCCGCACCCCGTCCGAGGCGCTCGACGCCGCCTTCGTCGCCGACGCGAAGAAGGCGAACATGATCGGCCTCAAGGGGCATCGCACGGCGGGCGGTCTTCGGGTGTCGGCGTACAACGCAGTCTCGGTCCAGGACATCGAGACCCTCGTGTCCTTCATGGAGCAGTTCGCGAAGTCCCACGGATGATCACCGCAAGGAGTCGACCCGCATGCTGAAGCGCTTCTTCCTCTCTGCCGCTCTCCTCTCGCTGCCCGCGTTCGCCGCCGAGCTCGAGGGCGTCAAGGCCGCCGACACCACGACCGTCGAGGGCAAGACCCTCTCGCTCAACGGCATGGGCCTTCGAAAGAAGTTCATCTTCAACGTGTACGTCGCGTCGCTCTACGTCGAGCACCCCTCGAAGAGCGCCGACGAGATCCTCAAGGCCGACGAGGTGCGCCGCGTGGAGCTCACCATGCTCCGCGACCTCGACGCGAAGACGATCAGCGAGTCGATCAAGAACGGCTTCGAGAAGGCCGCGGGCTCGAACATGGCCTCCCTCAAGGACCGCCTCGACAAGTTCATGTCGAAGATCGTCGACATGAAGAAGGGCCAGGTCTTCGTGGTGCAGTACGTGCCGGGCAAGGGCACGGTGATCGACGGCGCGAAGGACTCCTACACCGCCGAAGGCAAGGACTTCGCCGACGCGCTGTTCTCGGTCTGGCTCGGCTCGAGCCCCGTCGACGAGGGCCTCAAGAAGGGAATGCTCGGACAGAAGTAACTGTTAGAAGGCCTCCACATTTTTCCTGGAGGCCACACATGAAGAAGCAGCTCCTCGGCGCTCTCCTGCTCGCGTCCTGCGCGACGCAGGAGGCCGCTACCCGTCCCACCGAGCCGGCTCCCGCGCCTGCGCCCGTCGCGAAGGTCGAGCCGAAGAAGTTCACCGTCGACCCTGGCAAGCCGATGCCCGCCGGCCTCGACGAGGCGGCGATGGATCTGTCGGCCGACCCGTGCACCGACTTCTACCAGTTCGCCTGCGGCGGCTGGATGGCGAAGACCGAGATCCCCGCCGATCGCGCGATCTACTCGCGCGGCTTCGTGTCGATCTCCGACCGCAACGAGGCCTCGCTCAAGGAGATCCTCGAGGAGGCCGCGGCCGGCAAGCTCCCCGCGGGGACGCCCTTCGCGGCGCAGCTCGGCGACGCCTGGGCGAGCTGCACCGACGAGGCGGCGATCGAGAAGGCGCTGCCCGAGGTGAAGAAGTTCATCGCGGCCAACACCAGCTTCAAGTCGACGGCCGAGCTCGCGAAGATCGTCGGCGCGCTGCACCTCGCCGGCTACCACCCGTTCTTCAACGTCGGCAGCCAGCAGGATCTCAAGGTCGCCACCGAGGTGATCGTCGGCCTCGATCAGGGCGGCCTGGGCCTGCCTGATCGCGACTACTACCTCGACGACTCGCAGCGCATGAAGGACGTGCGCGCCAACTACCTCGCGTACGTCGAGAAGATGCTCACCCTCGCCGGCGAGAAGCCCGACGCCGCGAAGAAGGCCGCCGAGACGATCATGGCCTTCGAGACGCGGCTGGCGAAGGTGTCGCTCACCCGCGTCGAGCGCCGCGACCCCCAGAAGCTCTACAACCGCGTCGACCGCAAGGGCCTCAAGGAGAAGGCCGGCGACTTCGCGTGGGACGCGTACTTCACCGCGCTCGGCATGAAGGACGCGCAGGCGGTCAACGTCTCGTCGATCCCCTTCTTCGCGGAGCTCGGCGCCATCGCGAAGGACACGAAGGCCGACGTGCTCAAGCCGTACCTCACGTGGGCCATCCTCCGTGGCTCGGTGCAGGCGCTCCCGAAGGCGTTCCAGGACGAGGCCTTCGCCTTCATGTCGAAGAACTTCACCGGCGCGAAGGCCGATCGCCCGCGCTGGAAGAAGTGCGTGGCCTTCGTCGACGGCGAGCTGGGTGAGGCGCTCGGCCGCGAGTTCGCCCGCCGCTACTTCCCCGAGGAGTCGAAGGCCCGCACCAACGCGATGGTCGCCGCGCTCCAGGGCTCGTTCGAGAAGAACCTCGAGACCCTCTCGTGGATGGACGCCGACACCCGCGCCCGGGCGCTGGTGAAGGTGCGGTCGATGGTGGGCAACAACAAGATCGGCTACCCCAACGCGTGGCGTGACTACGGCGCGCTGAAGACCGATCGGAAGTCGTTCTTCAACACCTCGCTCGCCACCAGCCGCTTCGAGTCGGCCCGCCAGCTCGCGAAGGTCGGCAAGCCGGTCGATCGCAACGAGTGGCTCATGTCGCCCCCGACGGTGAACGCGTACTACGAGCCGCAGAAGAACGAGATCGTCTTCCCGGCCGGCATCCTCCAGCCGCCCTTCTTCAACAAGGACGCCAGCGACGCCGTCAACTTCGGCTCGATGGGCATGGTCGTCGGCCACGAGATCACCCACGGCTTCGACGACGAGGGCCGCCAGTTCGACGCCGACGGCAACCTCAAGGACTGGTGGACCGAGGCGAGCGGGAAGAACTTCGTCGGCCGGGCCGAGTGCGTGAAGAAGCAGTACGACGCCTACCCCGCGATCGGCGACCTCAAGGTGAAGGGCGATCTGACGCTCGGCGAGAACGTGGCCGACCAGGGCGGCCTCAAGCTCGCGCACGCGGCGATGATCGAGTGGTACGCAAAGAAGGGCGGGGCGGCCGAAGACGCGCGCTTCGACAAGAGCCAGCAGTTCTTCCTCGGCTTCGCGCAGTCGTGGTGCACCAAGGTGCGCCCCGAGCAGGCGGAGCTCCGCGCGAAGACCGACCCGCACTCGCCGCCGTACTGGCGCGTCAACGGGCCGCTGGGCAACTCCGACGCCTTCAAGGCCGCCTTCCAGTGCCAGGACGGCGCGAAGATGGTCCGCGCCGGCGCCGACCGCTGCTCGGTGTGGTGAGCGTCAGCGGCGATCGAGGGGGTCGTCGATCTCCTCGTGCGCCTCTGAAGCCTTCTTCGCCCTCCAGGTGGTGAGGGCGAAGTCGATCAGCTTGTCGAGGTAGCTCTGGAGCGGGGGACACCGCACCCCCGTTCCATCGAGCAGCTCGAGGGCGGTGTGGCAGTTGTAGAGCGCGAGGTGGTTGACGTAGTTGATCGCCGCGCGCTGCGGCCGGGCGAGCTTCTCGACGCCCGGGATGCGGAGGAAGAGATCGGTGGCCCGCGCCGAGATCGTGAAGCGGGGCAGCTTCTTGTTCGCACGCTCGGCGATCAGCTCGTACACCCGGCGCGCGCTCATCGGGTTGGGGTCGACGAGGTGCACCGTCTTGCCCACCGCGTCGGGGTTGCGCGCCAGCACCCAGGTGGCCTCGACCACGAAGTCGACCGGCACCACGTTGAGCGGCGCCACGCCGTTGCCCGGCAGCGGCAGCGGCAGCACCAGCGGCGAGAGCACCAGCAGCATGCCGAGGTAGTAGGGGCCGTCGAAGCGATCGATCTCGCCCGTCTCGGAATCTCCCACCACCGTCGCCGGGCGGATGATGGTCAGCGGGAGCGTGCTCTTCGCGCGCTGCACGAGCCGCTCGGCCTCGTACTTGGTCTCTTCGTAGGCGTTGCGGAAGGACTGGCCCATCTCGAGCTCGTCTTCGGCGATCACGCCCACGCGATCGCCCGACACGTAGCAGGTGCTGAAGTGCACCATGCGCTCGAGGCGCTGACACTCGCGCGCCAGCTCGAGCACGTTGCGCGTGCCGTCGACGTTCACCCGCCGCGCGACCTCCCGCGCCATGCCCAGGTAGCTGATCGCCGCGAGGTGGAAGATGTGCGTCGTGTCTTCGACCAGGCGCTGGTACTCGACGCCCGAGAGCCCGAGGTGCATGTCGACGATGTCGCCGGCGATCACCTCCACCTTCGCGCCGCGGAGCTTCTCGACGTAGCTGGTGGCTTCCTTCACGAACTTCGGCTGCACGAGCAGGGTGATGTGCCCGTCGGGGTTCTGCTCCGCGAGGTAGCGGACGAGGCGCTTGCCGATGAAGCCCGGGTAACCGGTGACGAAGGCAGAGAGGCTCACGCGGCGGAACCTACTCGGATCGGCGAGACTCGCGCGCATGTCCTTCGCGCGGTCGTTCATCACGCCCACGGCGCCGCCCTACGACGCGCTGGAGTGGGAGCGGAAGCCGTTCTTCGAGCGGTGTCGCCTCGTCTGCGAGGCGTGGGCGCTGCAGGGCTACGGCTCGCCGCTGAGCGTGGTGCTGCTCTACGCGGTGAAGATCGCCGCGTACGTCGCGGCCTGGGCGGCGTTCTGCTCGATCTCCCTGGGGCCGATCGCCGAGCTGCCGCGCTGGTGGCTCGAGCCGCTGGCGTTCCAGAAGGCGATCCTCTGGAGCCTGTGCTTCGAGTCGCTCGGCCTCGGCTGCGGGAGCGGACCGCTGACCGGCCGCTACCTCCCGCCGGTCGGCGGCTTCCTGTACTTCCTCCGGCCGGGCACCACCAAGCGCGCGCTCTTCCCGTCGTGGCCGCTCGTCGGCGGGCAGCGGCGCACCTGGCTCGACGTGGCGCTGTACGCCGCGCTCCAGGTGAGCCTCGTGCGCGCGCTGCTGGCCCCGCAGCTCGCGGCGGAGCACCTGTGGCCGGTGCTGGTGCTGCTCCCGCTGCTGGCGGTGGTCGATCGCACGATCTTCTTCGCGGCGCGCTCGGAGCACTACCTCACCACCATCGCCTGCTTCCTCTTCGCGCCGAACTGGATCGCCGGGGCGAAGGCGGTGCAGCTCGCGCTGTGGTTCTGGGCGGGCGTGTCGAAGCTCAACCACCACTTCCCGGCGGTGGTCGGGGTGATGGTCAGCAACAGCCCGGTGCTGCGCCTGCCGTTCCTCCGCCGGCGCATGTACCGCGCGTTCCCCGACGATCTGCGCCCCTCGCGGCTCGCGACGACCCTCGCGCACCTCGGCGCCGCGCTGGAGTTCTCGGTGCCGATCGTCCTCGGGCTGGCGTCGGGCGGAGACGCCACGCTGGTCGGCCTCGCGCTCATGCTGGCGCTCCACGGCTTCATCACCAGCTCGGTGCCGATGGGCGTGCCGCTCGAGTGGAACGTGATGGTCGTCTACGGCGGCTTCTTCCTCTTCTTCGCGCACCCCGAGGTGAGCGTGTTTTCGGCAGGGGCGGTGATGGTGCCGGTGCTCGCGCTGGTGCTGATCGGCGTGCCGCTGCTCGGCAACTTCGCGCCGCGGCTCGTCTCGTTCCTCTTCTCGATGCGCTACTACGCGGGGAACTGGGCGACGAGCGTGTGGCTGTTCCGCGGAGACGCGCGCCGCAAGCTCGAGCGCCTCACCACGTCGTCGCGCTGGCCGATGGATCAGCTGCTGCGCGTGTACGATCGGCGCACGGCCGTCGGGCTGCTCGGGAAGGTGCTCGCCTTCCGCGTGATGCACCTCCACGGGCGCGCGCTGGTGTCGCTGCTGCCGAAGGCGGTCGACCGCGTCGACGACTACGAGTGGGTCGAAGGCGAGCTCGTCGCCGGCTTCGCCCTCGGGTGGAACTTCGGCGAAGGCCACCTGCACGACGAGGGGCTGCTCGCGGCGATCCAGGCGCAGTGCGGCTTCGAGCCCGGTGAGCTGCGCTGCATCTTCCTCGAGTCGCAGCCGCTTTTCGGCAAGAGCATGGCCTGGCGCATCGTCGACGCAGCCAGCGGCGAGCAGGGACGCGGCGAGGTCTCGGTCGCGGCGCTGCGCGAGCTCCCGGCACCGCCTCGCGCCGCGGATCCCGCCGAGATGCCCACCACAGCTGACGCCAGCCGACATCAAGGTCCGTGAGTCCGTGGAGAAAGCTCGGGGTCTGACGCGACGACTGGTGGTCGGGGAGAGCGGGTTGGCAAGCATCTCTCCGATGCGAGCGATGTCAGTTCTCGCGCTAGATCTCGGGTATGGCCCCTCTCGCTTCGAAGGCGCTTGAGAGCTTCGGCGCTGCGGCAGACTGCATCGAAACGTTCTTCCGAGCGCGAGGCCGGACGGTCCGCGGAAGCCTCGTCAGGGTTGTCGAGCTGCTGCGCCAGGCCAATGACAACTTCGTTGCGTCGGAAGCTGGCGTCGAACCAGCCCGACCACTTCGCTTCAGGAAGACGCCAACTGAGTCGATGCCCGATGAACAGATTGTGATGCTCGCCGAGGGACAACTCGTCGCCGCGGCGCTGCTCCACTTCTCCACCCACGAGGGTTGCGAGATCGACGACACGCTCTTGACGCGCGAACTCTGCTCAGCTGCAGGTGATCTGCGTTGGCTCGACGGTGCCAAGACGATCGTCCTCGGCTACCGACTGCACGCCGCGGGTGGAGGCAGGATTCGGCTCTTCGGCAACCAGGAGGCTGGGCGCGACATCCTTTGGCATCCGGCCGGCGGCTGCTCGGTTTCGATCGAGTGCAAGAACCGCGAGTGGAATGCCCTTTGGAACCAACCTCAGAAGTGGCGACATTGGGCCCTCTCGAGACTCAAGGACATGAGAACCGGCCTCATACGCCATCCCCCACTACGACTTGCATTTGTCCACATCCCAGCAACGCCGACCTTGGGGGCGAGCATTCAGGCTGAGGCTGAAGGTGTCCTTACCGAGGTCAGAGAGAATGAGGCCTTTCTCGGAGGACTTTCTGGGTTCGGCCTTGTGCCCTCAGCGTACGCGCTCACTGAGTTCGGGCAGCCGATGCTGGTGAACCAGGCCGCATTCGTCGAGTTCCAAAACCCCGCTCGCATCATCCCGCCCGACGAGTCCCGTACACGCTCGCTGATCGCGCAGGTGTTTGCGTCGTCGTCCTGACTGTTCGCTCTCGCTTGCTGTGCGTGTTCAAAGCTCGCGCGAGATCCGCTCGACCTGCGCACGCGTCGCCTCGAGCGTCCCGCCGTTGTCGATGATCCACGTGGCGAACGCGCGCTTGTCGTCGATCGGCAGCTGCGACGCGAGCCGGGCCTCGGCCTGCTCGAGCGTGAGGCCGTCGCGCGCGCGCAGCCGCTCGAGCTGCACTTCCCGCGGGCACCACACGAGGATCACGCCGTTCATCCCCTCGTGCAGCCGGTTCTCGATGAGCAGCGGCGCGTCGTAGAGCGCCACCGGCGCGCCGGTCGCGGCGAGCTCGACGGTGCGGGTGAGCGCCAGCTCGCGGATGCGCGGGTGCGTGATGGCGTTGAGCGCCGCGCGCTCGGCAGGATCCTGGAAGATCCGCTCGCCGAGCTTCTTGCGATCCAGCCGGCCATCGGCGCCGAGCACGCCCGGGAAGCGCGCCGCGATCTCCGCCAGCGCGGGCTGGCCGGGCTCGACCACCTCTCGCGCGAGCTGATCGGCGTCGATCACCGGCAGCCCCAGCGCGCGGAACATCGCGGTCACCGTCGACTTGCCGGTCGCGATGCCGCCGGTGAGGCCGTAGAGCTTCACTTGTCCTTCGCCGGCAGGAAGGCGAACGACTGCACCGTCTTCCCGTCTTCCTTGAAGAACACCGCGAGCCCGAGCTTCGCGTACTGAAAGTACACGTGCTTCTGCGCCGTCTCGCGCTTCCAGTAGCAGGGCTCCTGCGCCTGGGTCGCCTCGCACGCCTGCCCGTAGCTCTTCTCGATCGCCGCCGCGTCGAGGATCGGCTCGGGGTACACGTCGATGCGCTTGACCTCCTTCGAGGTCGGGTCGCACTTGAACTGGGCCTGCACGGTCCCCTTGATCGCCCTGGCGCCCGAGTAGACGAGCACCTCGAGGCCGTTGGCGGTGACGGTCTTCGTCGGCTCGCCGAACTTGCCGACGACGTCGATGCAGCTCGAACCACCGGGCACGATGCCCTGCCACGGCCGGGCGACGGCGAGGGCAGGGAGCAGCGCGAACACGAACGCGAGGCGCGACATGGGCGGGGCCGGATGCTACGCAACTGCCGATGCGTCTGCTGCTTTCTCGTCTCGCCGTGCTGTCGATCGCCCTGGGGAGCCTCGCCGCGCTGGCGTACGACTTCCTCGGCTCCGAGAGCTGCCAGGCCTGTCACCCCGACGCCTGGGCCGCCTGGCAGGCGACCTCCCACGCCCGCTCGCGCGACGTGCTGTCGGCGCAGCAGCAGAAGGACATGCGCTGCCTCTCGTGCCACTCGCCCAACCAGGTCGATCAGAAGGTGGCCCACGTCTCGTGTGAGACCTGCCACGGGGGCGGCCAGTACTACTCGGCGCAGTTCGTGATGAAGGACCCCGAGCTGGCGCGCCTCGTCGGCCTCGTCGACCCGGGCGAGAAGTCGTGCCGCGCCTGCCACGACGGCTCGAGCCCCTCGCTCAAGCCCTTCGACTTCGCGGCCAAGCTCAAGTCGATCGACCACTGGACCGTCGAGCGCCAGAAGCGGAAGTCGGCGGTGGTGATCCCGCTCGCGCCCCCCGACACCCGCCTCGCGAAGTCGCCATGAGCATCAAGATCCTCAAAGCAGAGTTCGTCACCACCGCGACCAAGCTCGACGAGTACCCGCGCCACCCGATCCCCGAGGTCGCCTTCGTCGGGCGCTCGAACGTCGGCAAGTCGTCGATGATCAACGCGCTCGCGCACCGCAAGAAGCTGGTCCGCGTCTCGCACACCCCGGGCCGCACCAAGACCCTCAACTTCTTCGACGTCACCCTCGAGCACCGCGCGAAGGAGCGCGTGCTGCGCCTGTGCGATCTCCCCGGCTACGGCTTCGCGAAGGTGAGCAAGTCCGAGCGGCTGCAGTGGGACAAGATGATCGACACCTACCTCACCAACCGGCACACGCTGAAGGTGGTGGTGACGATCATCGACGCGGAGATCGGCCCGACCTCCGACGATCTCGAGATGCTCGACTTCCTCCAGGACAAGCCGCCGCGCATCCTGGTGGTGGCCACCAAGCTCGATCGCCTCGGCAAGGCCGCGCGCAAGCCGCGCCTCGACGCGATCCGCAAACAGCTCGAGCTGCCCGCGAACTCGCTCCTCGGTTTCTCAGCGCATGAGAACCTCGGTCACGACGAGGTCTGGCGCACGTTGTTGGGCATCGTCGGTTGACGCACCGGTCGCGCGCCCTCGACACTGCCGCCCCATGAAGCGAACTCTCTGGGTCGCCCTCACGGCGGTCCTCTCGGTGACCGGCTGCCAGTGTCAGTGTGGCGGCGCGGTGGTGATCAAGAACGACGGCGGCTCGGGCAACGGCGGCGGCAGCGGAGACGCGGGCACGGGCGGCGGCACCGGCGGCGGCTCGGCGACCGGCGGCGGAGGCGGCACGTCGGACGGCGGCGACGGCACCGAGACCGGTCAGGTCGGCCCGGGCGGCTTCACGCTCGACGGCGGCGTGGGCGGGCAGGGCACCGGCGTCACCATCGATCCCAACGGCCACGTGGTCCTCAACCAGGGCTCGGCCGAGTTCTACTTCATGTGGATCGCCAACGACGCCAACGGCTGGGTGTCGAAGTACGACACGCGCACCGGGAAGGAAGTCGGCCGCTACATCTCGGTCATCCCCAAAGACTGCGCGAACAGCGCCGGCCCGCCCTGCACCAACGGCAACGTCCACGCCATTCGCGGGAACCAGTCGTGGCACCCCAGCCGCACGGCGATCGATCTCTTCGGCGACATGTTCGTCGCCAACCGCGGCATCGGGAAGCAGGGCTCGGTCACGAAGATCGCCAACGACGTCAGCTCCTGCATCGACCGCAACGGCAACGGCACCATCGAGACCAGCCGCGATCTCAACGGCGACGGGCAGATCAGCACCAACCGCGCCGATGGCGAGATGATCATCCCCACCGACTTCGCCAACCCTGCCGAGTACGACGAGTGCGTGCTCTTCACCAGGCCGGTGGGCGGCGTGCCTCCCGGCTCGAATGACGTGGGTGGCCGCGCGCTGGCGATCTCCGCCGGGCCGGAAGGGGGCGCCGGCGACGTGTGGGTCGGCATCCACTTCGAGAGCCGCGTCTACAAGATGAGCTCGGTCAACGGCGAGCTGCTCCCGGTGCGCCCGGGCGGCCCGACGTACCTCGACATCGGCTTCGGGCCGTACGGGGCGATCGTCGATCGCCAGCAGCGGCTGTGGGTCGTCGAGCCCGGCGCGGCGCACCTCGCCCTCATCGACACCGTGGGCGGCACGCTGATCACCAACGCCATCCAGAACACCAGCGAGTGCGCGGCCTACGGCCTCGGCATCGACGGGAAGAACCGCGTGTGGCTCCCCGGCTGGGTGAAGGGGCCGATCGCCTGCCGCTACGATCACTCGACCCAGACGTGGACCCGCTTCGACTTCTCGGCGGCCCGCAGCCCCCAGGGCACACCCTTCATCTGGGGCCGCGGCATCGCCGTCGACGCCAACGGGCAGGTCTACATGTCGGGCTGGGCCGACGCCGACGCCTCGCGTGGCGGCACGCCGCGAGCCCAGCTCATCCGCTTCAACGCCGAGACGGGCGCGATCATCCCCTTCGGCACCGCCCAGTTCGTGGAGATCACCGACGCCCAGACCAGCCAGAGCATCGGCGTGGGCATCGACGCCGACGGCCACCCGTGGGTGAACAACTACTCGGGCAACGCCTCGAAGGTCGACGCCGTCACCGGCGCCATCACCCGCACCCCGCAGCAGCCCTCGGGGCTGTACACGTACTCCGACTTCACCGGGTACCAGCTGCGCAACTTCACCGCCCCGCGCGGCACCTACTCGAAAGACTTCGAGGCCTGCGCCGCCGACAACGAGTGGCGGCAGCTCACGTGGGACGCCGTGGTGCCGGCCAACACCACGCTCCAGGTCTTCGTGAAGGCGGCCAACACCCGCATGGAGCTCAACTCGACCTCGCTGGTGCGCTACGGCCCGTTCACCACCTCGCCGGTCGATCTGCTCTCCGCCGGCGTGCCCCACACGCAGTTCCTCCGGGTGGAGTTCGTCTTCCGCTCGGTCGACGGCCAGAGCACCCCGGTGCTGCGCGCCTTCAACGTGAAGTGGCTGTGCGGCGGGATCAACTGAAGCGGCGATTGAACCCGCGCCGCGGGCGGACTACGCGGCGCGCGTGACCTCCAGCCACGAGAAGAGACTCCAGCGCCGCGCCGAGCTCGTTCGCCGGCTCACCGAGCTCGCCCCGCGCCACCGCCTCGACGCGATGCTCGAGGAGGTCGACGGCAAGGCCCTCGTCCGCTCGCTCCCCGCCGAAGACGTCTACTCGACGATCATCGACGTGGGCCTCGCCGACTCGACCGAGATCGTCCAGCTCGCCACGCCCGAGCAGTTCCGCACCTTCGTCGATCTCGCCGCCTGGCAGCGCGACCGCATGGATCCCCTCGAGGTGCTCCACTGGCTGCGCGCCGCGCGCGGTGACGACGACGAAGACTTCGTCGCCAAGGTGCGCTCGCTCGACATCGAGGTGCTCGAGCTGATCTTCAAGAAGCTCACCGTCATCCACGACCTCGAGGAGAACCCCGACGTCGATCCCCAGGGCACCACCATGGAGATGGCCGAGGGGCGCTACCTCCTCGAGTTCCGCATCGACGGCGTCGACGAGGCGGCGCTGCGCCGGCTCACCTACGATCTCACCACCCACAACCCCTTCGAGCTCTCGCGCTTCCTCGAGGCCGTGCGCTGGGAGGCCACCACCGAGCTCGAGGAGTCGGCCTACCAGTTCCGCCGCGCCCGCCTCGAGGACCTGGGCTTCCCGCCGCTCGAGGAGGCGCTCAAGGTCTTCGCGTGGGTCGACCCCGAGAAGCTCGGCGCGAAGAGCGCGGCGACCACGGCGCTCACCCACCAGGCGGGGCACGTCGACTACGTGGCGGCGGCCTTCCGCGGCCTCGACCCGGTCGAGCGCCAGAACATCGAGAGCGAGGTGCGCTACCTCGTCAACTGCGTGCTGGTGGCCGATGGCGCCGAGCCCGGCGACCCGCTGGCCGTCAAGCGCCTCTCGGAGCAGACGCGCGACTACCTCGACCTCGGCCTCGAGCACTACACCGGCGGCGACCCGCACCGCGCGACCGACGTGGTGCGCGAGACGACGCTGCGCGCGCTCTTCCAGTGCGGGTTCTCGTTGACGCTGCGCCTCAAGCGGCAGGCCGAGAAGCTCTCGCAGGAAGAGCACTCGCGCTTCGCCGAGACCTGGCTGGCGATGGACGAGGAGATCGCCGTGCTCTCGGCGCTGCTCCGCCGCCGCCCGCTCAAGGCGCTCAAGGTGCCGGGCGCCGAGCCGGTGCCCTTCCGCTCGCGCCGCGAGCTGGCGGAGCTGGAGTCGGTCTTCCAGCGCGTGCGCCACCAGCGCGCCGTCTTCCAGGCGCTGCTCGGCGAGTCTCCGGCCGAGGTGATCGCCCGCTTCGGCGCGAAGTTCTCGGAGCTCACCGCCACCCGCCTGCTCGCCGCCGTCGTCGCCCGCGCCGAGGTCGACGAGGTGCTCGAGGTCGCGCCGTTCCCCTCGCTGAAGCTCACCGAGCTCTGCACGCGCATCTTCGAGGAGGCGCCGGTGACGGGCGCGGTGCTGCGCGCCTCGGCGGGCAAGCGCGCGCTGGCGACGCTCGAGGCCAGGCTGCAGGTCGACGCTGCGGAGCTCGAGCACATGATCGGCCGGGTGCTCGCCACCTTCCTCTCCGACTTCGGCCAGGCCTGGGCGAAGGACGGCCGCGTGGCGCGCGAGAAGGTGACCGCGCTGCCGATCGCCGGCGAGGTGCTCACCTGACGGTGCGCGCGGCGAGGGCGAGCTGGGTGCGCCGAAGCTGCGCGGCGAGCGTCTTCTCGTCGGGCAGGGCGGTGCGGTACTCGGCGGCCATCACCTTGTTCGGCAGCCCCTCGAGCGCGTACCGCGCCACCGCCTGATCCTTCTCCGCGCAGAGAATGAGCCCCACCGGCGGGTTCTCGCCTTTCAGCATCCAGTGCTCGCGGGCGTAGTTGAGGTACAGGTGCATCTGCCCCGCGTCGGCGTGGGTGAACTTGCCGAGCTTGAGGTCGATCACCACCAGGCAGCGCAGCTCCCGGTGGAAGAAGAGGAGATCGACGCGGTACCACTCGTCGCCCACGCGGAGCCGCCGCTGCCGCCCGACGAAGCTGAACGCGCCGCCGAGCTCCATGAGGAAGCCCTCCAGCTTCTGAATGAGCGCCTCCTCGAGCTCGTTCTCGGAGTACTCGTCCTTCAGATCGAGGAACTCGAGGATGAAGGGGCTCTTGAGGGCGTCTTCGGGCGTCACGGTGTCCTCCGTGGGGCGACGGCCGAGCATCGCGGCCTTGTGCTTCGACAGCGCCGTGCGCTCGTAGAACTGGCTCTGGATCTGCCGGTCGAGCTGCTGGTGGGTCCACCCGCCGCGGAGCGCCTCGGCCTCGTAGAACGAGCGCGCGAGCGGCTCCCGCACCGACAGCAGCCGCACGTAGTGCGACCACGGGAGCGGGAAGGCGGCCGCCACCCGCGGCAGCAATTCCGCAGACGCCGTCTGCGCTTTCTTCAGCGCCCATTCCGCAGACGGCGTCTGCGGGATCTCCTTCCTCGAGAGGAAGAAGGCGCGCATCTGCTCGAGGTTCCGCTGCCCGAAGCCGCGCCCGAACCGCCGCGTGAGATCTCGTGCGAGCCGCTCGACGAGCTGCGCCCCGTAGGCCGCGCGCTGCCGCCCGTGCTGCTCGCCTTCGACGATGCGCCGGCCGACCAGCCAGTAGGTGGCGGTCATCAGCGCGTTGATCGATCGCGCCGACGCCGCGCGCGAAGCCTGGAGCAGCTTCGTCACGTCGCCCAGCACGCCCTGGTACTGCCCGTCTCGTGGTCTTCGTCGCGTCATGGGCGCCACGCTAGCGGCGCCCCCTGACAGGCTCGTTCAGGCGTCCCGGCCGACGGCCTCGGCGAGCGAGCCGAGCTTGAGCTCGCTGAGCTTCGTCTCGAGCGCGTCGAGGATCTCCGTGACCAGCGCCGGGCCGCGGTAGATGAAGCCGGAGTACACCTGCACCAGCGACGCGCCCGCGCAGATCTTCTGCCACGCGTCTTCGCCGCTGGAGATCCCGCCCACCCCGACCAGCGGCAGCTTGCCGTCGGCGCGCTTGAACGCGCGGCGCAGCACCTCGGTGCTCCGCGCCAGCAGCGGCCGGCCCGAGAGCCCGCCGGTCTCCTTCGCGAGCGGGTGCTCCACCGGGCGGGTGATGGTGGTGTTGGTGCAGATGAGCCCGTCGGTGCCGCAGTCGCGCGCCACGTCGACCACCGCGTCGACCGCCTCGTCACCGAGATCGGGCGCGATCTTGAGGAACAGCGGGCGGCCCTTCACCTCGGCGCGCACGCCGCGCAGCAGCTGCGCGAGCGCCTCCGGCTCCTGGAGCTGCCGCAGGCCGGGCGTGTTCGGCGAGCTGAGGTTGACCACCACGTAGTCCGCCAGCGGAGAGAGCAGGGCGGCGCCCTTGACGTAGTCGTCGACCGCGGCCTCCAGCGGCGTGTCCTTGTTCTTGCCGAGGTTGACGCCGATCGGCGCCGGCCGCCACTCGAGCTCCCGCAGCCGGCCCGCCATGGCGTGCATGCCCTCGTTGTTGAAGCCCATGCGGTTGATGATCGCCTCGTGCTCCTTGAGGCGGAAGATGCGCGGCTTGTCGTTGCCGGGCTGCGCGCGGGGCGTGACCGTGCCCACCTCGACCGAGCCGAAGCCGAGCGCGAAGAGCCCGACGATCGCCTCGGCGTTCTTGTCGAGCCCCGCCGCGAGGCCCACCGGGTTGGGGAAGTCGAGGCCCGCCACGCGCGTCTTGAGGCTCGAGCGCTCGGGCTTCGCGCGGCGGCGCAGCAGCTTCGCCACGCCCGGCGCGGCCTCCGCGAGCGAGAGGCCCCACAGGCCGAGGTGGTGCGCCGTCTCCGCGTCGAGGCGGAACAGCAGGGGCTGCAGCAGCGTGCGGTACATCGCTCAGCCGTTCGCCGGAGTCTTCGGGATGAACGAGTAGTCCCGCGCCCACACCAGCGTCTGCTCGACCTGGTGCGCGGTGAGGATCCCGTTCTGCTCGATGAGCTCGATCTCCCGGCGCATGTCGGTGTCGAGCAGGTACGGGCCGTCGGTGTTGAAGGTGATCTTCACGCCGCGATCCCAGAAGGTGCGCACGATGTGCTCGAACTCCTTGATGCCCTCGACCGCCTTGGTCTGGAGGTTCGAGGTGGGGCACAGCTCGAGCACCACGTCGCGCTCCTTGAGGAGCTTCATCGCCGCCTCGTCGTACGCCGCGCGGATGCCGTGGCCGATGCGGTTGGGCTTGAGCTTCTCGATCACCGCGATCACCCCCTCGGCGCCCGTGCCCTTCGTCTCGCCGGTGTGCACCGTGGTCTTGAGGCCCGCCTTGCGCGCCCGCGCGAAGAGCTCCTCGTAGTGCGTCACCACCTCGGGCTTGAGCTCCAGCGCGTTCGACTCGGTGCCGGCGAGATCGATGCCCAGCACGCCGCGGTGCCGGTACTTGATCGCCTTCTCGACCATGATGCTGTTGAGCTTCGAGTCCCACTCGCGGGCGAGGCAGAAGATCAGGCAGGCCTTCACGCCGTACTCGAGCACCGCGCGATCCATGCCGCGGATCGCCGCCGAGATGATGTGATCGAGATCGAGCTCCGACGAGAGGTTGCGCTTCATCGGGTTGAAGCGGAGCTCGATCTGCGTGACGCGCGAGCTGCGGTACTCCTTGCCGATCACCTCGTAGACCGAGCGCTCGATGGCCGCGGGGGAGCTCTGAATCTTCTCCGTCCACTGGTGCATGATCTTCAGGTAGCTGTCGAGGCTGTCCACCTTGTCGGGCGAGGCGGTGATCAGCTCGACGAACTCGAAGTAGTTCTTCACCGGCAGCTTGAAGCCCTGCTGGTGCGCAATGGACCAGAGGATGTGGGGGGCGACGGCGCCACCGACGTGGATGTGCAGGTCGATCAGCTCACGAGGCATGGCCTTGTGTGCCACAACGTCATTCCGACCGGAAGCTTCGTGGTGCATTCTCCACCGACGAATGGCCTCGAAGAAACCGACCGCGAAGAAGAAGGTGGTGAAGAAGCCGGCGACGCGCGCGAAGGCCGCGCCGAAGAAGAAGCCCGCGCCGAAGAAGCCACCGCCGCCGCCCGCTCCGAAGAAGCGCCGCGGCGCGGCCACGCCGCCGATGCACGCCACCGTCTCGCACCCCGAGCTCGACGACACCGAGCACGAGGAGACCTTCGAGATCTTCAAGAGCTTCGATCGCGACGGCTCGGGCAGCATCGACGCCGCGGAGCTCTCGCGGCTCCTCGAGGCGCTCGGTCAGCGGCCCGACGAGGCCGAGCTCGCGGTGGCGCTCGACGTGATCGACGCCAACCGCTCGGG
The DNA here is from genome assembly GCA_049322495.1 of Myxococcota bacterium. Classification (GTDB taxonomy): domain Bacteria; phylum Myxococcota; class Myxococcia; order Myxococcales; family Myxococcaceae; genus Archangium_A. The sequence continues at coordinate 30,703 of JBMORD010000333.1, forward strand.
CCGCATCTCGTGGGACGAGTTCAAGGCCTGGTGGTCATCGCGCTGAGCGCACCACCGAGAGCGCGGTGCCCGGCACGTAGACGTCGAGCGCGCCGGGCTCGCGCAGCACCGAGATCGTCAGCTTCGCGTCGGCGACGAGATCGAGCATGCGCGCGCCGGTCGCGAGCTCGGCGAGCACGCGGCCTCCCTGCGGCTGCACCAGCCGCGTCACGGGCCCGGGGAGCACCAGCGTCGCGCGGCGGATCACCGGGGCGATCGGCCGGCTGAGCTCGTCGCCCGACGAGCCGAGCACCCACTCGGTCGAGCCATCGGGCAGCAGGCGCACCGCGGCGCCGCGCGCGTCGGCGGCGATCACGCCCCCCGAGAAGGCGAGGAGCTGGAGGCTGCGCGCATCGCACGCGACCGGCTTCTCCCACAGCACCTGCCCGCGCGGGCCGAGGCACACCACCAGCGTGCGCCCGTCACGCGCGCCGCCGAGCCAGGTGCGCCCGCGCGCCGCGACCGGGCTGCTCGGCGTGCTGAGGATCAGCTCTCGCGTCCAGGCGATCGCTCCCGCCGGCGTGGTGTCGCCGCGGGCCAGCGCGTCGCACAGGTAGATCGCCGAGTGCTCGCCGCGGTTGAGCACCACCAGCGCCCGGTGGCGCACCGCGACGGGGGCCCGCACCACCGGCAGGCCCGCCTTCACCCGGAAGCGCACCTGTCCGTCGAGCGCGTCGACCCCGAAGAGCGTGCCCCCGTCGGTGCCGACCAGCACCCGGTGGCCGAGCAGCGTGGTGACCACGCTCTGCGTGCGCGCGGGCTCGAAGCGCCACAGCTCCCGGCCCGTGGTCGACGACCACGCCACGAGGCCGCGGCGCCCCAGGGTCGTCACCAGCGCGTCGTCGTGCCGCTCGAGCAGCGGCCCGACGTGCGCGCCGTCGTGATCGCGCAGCCAGCTCGCCGCCGCGCTGCGCCCGTCAAAGCCGAGGATCCGCTCCGGCCCCGCGCAGATCGCGAAGCCCTCCGCCGACACCGCGACGCCGCGCACCGCGAGGTGACGGAAGGCGGTGCCTCCCTGGCGGGTGAAGGCGTGCGCCGCGTGCGCCGAGTGCACCACCAGCCAGCGCTTGCCCAGCAGCACGCGGCCGCCTTCTTCTCCGAGCGCGACCGGCCGGCTCCACTTCGGCTGGAGCGTCACGCGGCGCAGCTCGCCCACCGGCGCGAGCGGAACGCCGGGCGTCGAGCGCGGCGGGCTCACCGTCGCGGCGGTGGTGTCGGGCACCGGCTGGCGCAGCGCGGTCAGCCCGTCGGCGCAGCGCACCTGGAGCGCCTCCACCCACGGGTTGGCGCCGAGGGCGGGGTTGCGCGAGCGCAGCGCGAGGCACAGGTCGAGCCCCGCGAGGAACACCTTGTCCGCCTCGAGCCGGTGCGCGCCGAGCCGCGCCTGCCCCTCGGTCGCCGCGCGCGCCAGCCCCATCATCGAGAGGAACGGGAGCCCTCCGCGGGTGGTGCCGTCGGCCAGCGTCAGCTCGCCATCGAAGAGCAGGGGAGGGAGCCCCGCGCGCGTCTTCCGCGTCCACGCCTGGGTGCGCCCCTCGTCGTCGCGCAGCGAGAAGCCGAGGCCCGCGTCCGCGCTCCGCACCGCGCTCCACGCGACCGGCGCCTCTCTCCCCAGCTGCTGAATCGGCGCCCCCGTCAGCCGCTTGAGCTTGCGCTCGAGCGAGACCAGCTCCGTCTCGAGCTGGCGGCCCTCGGCGTCGTCACCGAGCGCGCGCCGCTGCGCCGACACGTCCCTCAAGAAGGTCCGCGCGCAGCGCACCGTCGCTTCGACGAGCGCGGGCAGCTCCACCGCCAGCGGCGCCTGCACCTGTCGCGGCGGCTGCGAGAGCGAGATCACCGACACTGCCACCTCGAGCCCCTGCGTCCGCCAGAAGCACAGCTCGAGGTGCACGTCCTCCAGCGACACCTGGCCCGCCCGCTCTCCGTCGATGGCCAGCGCCGTCACCGTCTCGACCAGCGCCCCGAGCACGTGCACCAGCGGCTCGTCGTTGGCGCCCGGCAGCACGTTGATGCCCTCGAGCTCGAAGGCAAACGCGTCGCGAGGACCTCCGGGCCCCGCGGACTCCCGCTGCCAGCTGTGTCCGACCCGGAACCGCAGCATCACACGTTGACTTGCAGTGTACCCCTGCGTACCATCCGCGTCTCTGTTTGGACTTCATTGGAAGTCCATGAATTTGCTGGGAAATACCCATGACATTCTACGAAGCGGCGCTCCGCGTCCTCGAGGAGGCGGGCACGCCGCTCCTCGCGACGGACATTACGAAGCGCGCCATTGAGAAGGGCCTGCTGTCTCACATCGGGAAGACGCCGGAAGTCACGATGCTCTTCCGCCTCGCCGCGATGGCGAAGCGACCGCGTGATCGGCGCCTCCAGGTGACGGCGAAGGACACGTTCGCGCTCATCGACTGGATGCTGCCGGAAGATCCGGAGGCGCTGGCTGCGACCGGCGTCATCGAGCCGAACCCCGAGGAGGCGCTGCCCCCGCTCCGCCCGTCGGAGCGGCACCCCGAGCCCCACGCGGAGTACCTGCGCAGCATCGGCCGCCAGAGCGACCGCAAGCGGCGCGACGACGACCGCAAGAAGAAGTTCCCGCCCGTCGCCGAGGTCGCCTTCGAGGCGCTCCAGGAGGCGCAGACCGCGCTCACCCCGGCCGAGCTGCTGGCCCGCCTCAAGGCGCGCGAGGGCGTGGCGGACGACTGCTCGATCTCCCAGCTCCTCGACGGGCTCGCGGCGGACAACCAGAAGCGCCTCGACGACGGCCGCAAGCCGCTCTTCGCGGCGATGCGCACCGACGCCAACGAGCTGCAGGTGTCGATCGAGCCGCAGGCCGAGGGCGGCCCGACGCCGCTCGAGGTGCAGACGGCGTTCTGCGCGGCCTGCAACCTCCCGTTCGAGAACGGCCGCGTCACGCTCAAGAGCGAGCGCCGCGCCCAGCAGCAGCAGCAGCACGAGCCGGGCGCTGCGACACCGACGCCCGAGGATCTCTCGCTCATCCAGACCGCGAAGCACGCCGGCAAGGACGCACGCAAGGCGATGGCCCGCGTGCTCCGGAAGAAGCTGGCCGATCTCGAGTTCGGGACGTTCGAGAAGTCCTGCGTGCGCATGCTCCACGCGCTGCACTTCCGCGAGCTCAAGGTCGCGCGCCGCTCGAAGGAGGGCCCGCTCCTCACCGCGCGCCGTCGCGAGGGCTCGCTCGAGATCCGCTACGCGGTGCGCCTCCTCAAGGGCGCCACCCAGGTCGAGCGCCGCCACGTTCAGGAGCTCCGCCGCGAGCTCCAGCACACCGGGGCGAACATCGGCCTGCTCGTGACTCCGGCCGAGGCGCGGGGCGACGCCCGCAGTGAGTGCACCTCGGGCGCGCTGGTCATGCTGTGGGCCGGTGACGCGCTCGCCGACAAGTTCTTCGAGGCGAAGGTGGGCGTCAGCGTCACCACCATCGAGGTCTTCGACATCGACGAGGCCTTCTTCGCCCAGGCGAAGCTCGACGCCGACGAGGCCGCCAAGCGCCGCGAGGAGCGCCACCGCGAGCGCGATCAGCACCGCGAGCCCCGCGCCGAGGGCGCCGAAGCCGCTCCCGGCGAGGCGACGCCTTCGTCGGACGAGAGCGCCGCTGCCGCCGCCACCGTCCCCGAGGGCGTGCCGGCGGTCGCGCGGAGTGAGGACGCGCCGCCTGCGCCCGAGGGTGAGGCCGACGAGGAAGAGGACGGCGAGGAGGGCGAGGACGGCCCCGACGAGGGTGGGGCCGAGGCCGGCGCTCCCGGTGAGCCCGGCAGCGAGGGCCGCCGTCGTCGCCGTCGTCGCCGTCGCCGTCGCCGTGGTGGCCGGCCCGAGGGCGCTCCGGGTGCTCCGGGCGCTCCTGCGGCCTCCGCCGAGGGGCAGGCTCCGGCGTCCGCCGAGGGCGCCCCGTCGTCGTCGCCTTCCGAGTCTCCGGCGCCGCCGCCCCCGCCTCCGTCCGAGCCGCCCGCGAGCTGAGCCGTGGAGCGCACGCGGCTCGCGCGGGGCTGGTGGGCGATCGTCCTCCTGACGATCGCCTGCTCGCGATCGCCCCAGCCGTGGATCGAGCGGCTCGAGGTCGACGCCTTCGAGGGCGGCGAGGTGATCTCGCTGTCCGATCAGCAGCTCCGCTCGCAGCTGATTGCGCAGCTCGAGCGCTCCCGCTTCAAGCTCGCCCTCGACGACCGCAAGCCCCCCGCCGAGGTGAAGGCCTGGCGGGTGAAGCTCGCGGCCGGCCTCACCGAGCCCGATCTCGAGAAGCACACCGCGGCGGTCGCCGTGGTGCTCGAGCTGCGGCAGCAGGGGAGCAGCGGGTCCTTCACCATCGATCGCCGCCGGCAGGTGAAGCCGCCCGCCGGCCACGACGTGGAGGCGATGCAGGCCGCCATCCGCGACACCTTCGAGCAGGCGCTCGCACAGGCCGTGCGTGAGGCCGCCGCGGGGCTCTCCCTCGCCGACGCGAGCAGCGCGACCCTCCACGAGAAGCTGAAGGACGGCGATCCGGCCGTGCGCCAGGCGGCGCTCCGGCTCCTCGTCGCGCGCCACGACAAGGCGGCGCTCCCGGCGCTGCTCGCGCAGCTCACCGGCGACGATCTCGACGTGCTGCGCGCGGTGATGGGGCAGCTCGTCGAGCTCCGCGCACCGGAGGCGGTCAACCCGCTGATCGAGACCGCCACCCGCCGCGGGCCCGTCTTCCAGCGCGAGGTGATCTTCGCCATCGGCGCCATCGGCGGGCCCGACGCGGAGGCCTACCTCGACCTCGTCGCCACCGGTCACGACGATCCGCTCATCCGCGCGAGCGCGGAGCAGGCCCTGTCCGAGCTCCGCGCGCGCAGGAAACCCCAGGGAGAACACCCATGAAGAAGCTGCTCACCGTCGCGCTCGTGCTCGCCTCGGCCTGCGTCACCGGCCCGGCGACGAAGAAGGAGGCCGCCGGCCCCACCCAGACCGCCGGCGACTTCTACCCGCTCACCACCGGCACCAGCTGGAACTACGAGGTGAAGCTCCTCGGCGAGACGCGCACCATCGAGGTGTCGATGGGGCGGAAGAACGCCGAGGGTTTCACCGAGGACTCCACCGGCGCACAGTTCCTGGTCGATCAGTACGGGGTGCGCGATCAGAAGCGCTACCTGCTCCGCAACCCGATCGTCACCGGCACGAAGTGGACGAACGTGGTCTCGGTGTCGTCGATCGAGAACTACGAGATCGTCGCCGCCAACCAGCCCTGCGAGGCCCCCGCGGGCCGGTGGGAGGGCTGCGTGATCGTCGAGAGCCGCAACAGGGTCGAGGAGGGCACCACGCTGGTCAACGAGATGACCTTCGCGCCGGGCGTGGGCATCGTGCGCCTCTCGACGGTGCTCGAGTCGAACGGCAAGCAGATCCCCCAGTCGACGCTCGCGCTCCTGCAGTTCACCCCGCCGAAGGGGTGAGCGGCTTGAACGTCGTGGGGGCGGGAACTACCGTTTCGCCATGGACGCGGCCGATGCGGAGCTCTCCAACGAAGAGATGATCCTCTCCTTCCTCGCGGAGAGCGGCGAGGACTACGTCTCGGGCGCCGCCCTGTCGGACAAGCTGGGCCTCTCGCGCACCGCGGTCTGGAAGCACGTCGAGCAGCTCCGTCGGCTGGGCTACCGCATCGACGCGCAGGCCTCGCGCGGCTACCGGCTGCTCGAGGTGCCGGACCGTCTGAGCCCGCTCGAGGTGACGCCGCTGCTCAACACGCGCGAGCTGGGCCGCACGCTCCACCACTACGAGACGGTCGACTCGACCAACGCCAAGGCCTTCGAGCTGGCGCACGAGGGCGGCTTCCACGGCGAGGTGATCGTCACCGAGCACCAGACGGCGGGGAAGGGGCGCCGCGGCCGCACCTGGGCCTCGCCCGCCGGGAAGAGCCTGGCGATGAGCGTGATCCTCCGCCCCGACATCCCTCCGGCCCGCGCGGCCGAGGTGACCCTGGTGGCGGCGGTGGCGCTGGCGCAGACGCTGCGTGACTCGGGCGTCGACGCGGCGATCAAGTGGCCCAACGATCTGCAGATCGGCGGCCGCAAGGTGGCGGGCATCCTCACCGAGCTGTCGGCCGACGTGGAGCGCGTGCACTTCATCGTGCTGGGCATCGGCGTCAACCTCAACGTGGATCGCGCCGACTTCCCGCCGGAGGTCGCCGAGCTCGCCACCTCGGTGTCGCTCGAGCGCGGGAACCGGGTGCACCGCGCGCTCTTCCTCGCCGCGCTGCTCGGCAAGCTCGAGGAGTGGGTCGACCGCTGGACCGAAGAGGGCTTCGCGCCGGTGCGCGCGGCCTGGCGGGCGCTGGCCTCGCCGATGCTCGGGCAGGAGGTCCTGGTGCGGGCCGATCAGCGCGAGCTCCGCGGCATCGCCGAGGACATCGACGACGCGGGGGCGCTGCTCCTGCGGGTCGGCGACCGCCTCGAGCGGGTGCTGTCGGGTGATGTGGAGCAGGTGCGCGCCCGGAAGTCATGACCGGCGCGCGCGCGGGGCGGTAACATCGGGCGACATGCTGCTCGCCATCGACGTCGGCAACACCAACACCGTGCTCGGGGTCTACGACGGGAAGATCCTCAAGGCCCACTGGCGCATCGAGACCACCTCCCGCCGCACGTACGACGAGTACGGCATCCTCACGCTCCAGCTCTTCGCGCACGCGAAGCTCGACGCCTCGAAGGTGACGGCGGTCGCGGTGTCGAGCGTGGTGCCCACGCTCCAGTTCAACCTCGAGAAGATGAGCGAGCGGTACTTCCACACCAGGCCGATGTTCGTCGGCCCGGGCGTGAAGACCGGCATGCCGATCCTCTACGACAACCCGCGCGAGGTCGGCGCGGATCGCGTGGTGAACGCGGTCGCCGCCTACGAGCGCCACAAGGGCGCGCTGATCGTCGTCGACTTCGGCACCGCCACCACCTTCGACGCCGTCACCGCGAAGGGCGAGTACGCCGGCGGGGCGATCACCCCCGGCATCACCATCGCGATGGACGCGCTGACCCGCAACGCCTCGAAGCTCCCGCGCGTGGAGTTCGCGCGCCCGCCGCACGTGATCGGCAAGAACACCGTGCACTCGATGCAGTCGGGGCTGGTGTTCGGCTACGTGTCGCTGGTCGACGGCATCTGCGACCGCATGAAGAAGGACCTCGGGCCGCAGACGAAGGTGATCGCGACGGGGGGCCTCGCGCCGCTCATCGCCAGCGAGTCGAAGGCCATCGAAGAGGTCGACGAGTTCCTCACGCTCGAGGGGCTCCGCATCATCCACGAGAGGAACCAGGCATGAGCGACGGTACCCAGCCGGCCGAGCTCCCGGCGTGTCCGATCACCGCGGACTTCCTGCCGGAGAACATGAAGAAGCACGTCGACCCGAAGGCGCCCGTGCCGCTGCGCATGATGGCCGCCAAGGCGCTCGTGCCGCTGCAGCCCGCCGACCTGCTCAGCGCGCTCTTCATGCTCGCGTTCGATCCCGAAGCGACCGTGCGCGAGCAGGCGATGAAGACGGCCGCCTCGCTGCAGGATCGCATCGCCGCGTCCGGCTTCCGCGACGAGGAGGTGCACCCGCCGGTGCTGGGCTGGTTCCTCCGGATGTACGGCGGCAACGACGCCTACGCCGAGATGCTGATCCTCAACGGCAACACGCCCGACGAGGCGGTGGAGGCGATCGCCGACTCGTGCAGCAAGCGCACCGCGGAGATCGTCGGTCAGAACCAGCTCCGCCTGCTGCGCCATGACGGCATCGTCCGAGCGCTGGCGCGCAACCCGAACGCGGCGGGCGCGCTGATCGACGGCGTCTGTGACTTCGCGGTGCGCAACGGCCTGATGCTCGAGGACGTGCCGCAGATGCTCGAGGCGCGCGTGCGCCTCTTCGGCCCGCAGGCCGCGACGCAGCCTCCGCCCCAGGAAGGCCCCACGGCCGATCAGGTGATGGCCGAGTTCTCGATGCCCGACGCGTACGCGGGCGAAGAGGGGCACGCGCCGCCGATGGAAGAGGGCACCAAGCTGACCCTCTCCAAGCGCATCATGTCGATGAACGTCTCGGAGAAGATCAAGCTCGCGACCAAGGGCAACAAGGAGGCGCGGAGCATCCTCATCCGCGACTCCAACAAGCTCGTGGCGGTGGCGGTGATCCGCAGCCCGCGCATCACCGACGGCGAGGTGCTGGCCCAGGCGCAGAACAAGATCTGCATGGATGACGTGCTGCGCGTCATCTACACGAACCGCGAGTGGCTCCGGAAATACGCCATCAAGCTGGCGCTGGTGAAGAACCCCAAGGTGCCGCAGGGCGTCTCGATGCGGCTCATCAACACGCTGCACGAGCACGACGTGAAGTCGCTGGCGAAGGACAAGAACGTGCCCGGCAGCGTGCAGATTCTGGCCAAGAAGCAGATCGACAAGAAGAACGCCCCCAAGCGCGACGACGGGAAGTGACGCGCCGGGGGGCTCGGCAGCTCAGGCTTCGGCGAGCTCGTCGAGATCGAGATCTTCGCTCTCGGCGGGCGACTCGGCGAGGGTGTCCATCGCCTGCTGGAGGCTGCCCTTGATGCGCTCGAGCTGATCCTGCTGCGCCTTGAGGCGGGCCTGCGAGCGGGAGATCTTGTCTTCTGCGCGCGAGGTGGCCGACTCGGCCTCGGCGAGGCGCTGCCGGAGGCCGCTGATCTCGTCGGCGAAGCTGGTCGCCTGGGTGGTGACCTGCGTGCGGGCGCTCTCGAGATCCATCTGCGTCTGCTCGAGCTGCGAGCGGAGCTCGTCCGCCTCGCGGGAGCGCTCGTCGAGCTGCGCGCGGAGCGCCTCGATCTCCCCGCGGGCCTCGGCGAGGTCCGACTCGGCGGTCTGGCGGGCGGTCTCCGACTCCTGCTGGCTGGCGCGGAGCCCGTCGGCCTGACCCTCGAGCTCGGCGACCCGCTGCTGGAGGCTGTCGAAGTCGGCCTGCAGCGTCTGGAGCTTCGCCGACGCGGAGCGCGCCTCCTCGCGGGCCGAGAGCAGCTGCTGGTCGACCTTCTTGCGCTCGGTGGCGAGCTGATCGGCCTTCGCCTGCAGCGTCTTCACCTGGGCGTCGCGCTTGGCCTGCTCGCCGCTCGACTCCGAGAGCTGCTGCTCGAGCGCGTTGACCTTCTCCTGGAGCTCGACGTTCTCCTGCTCCTTGGCGTTGAGCTCGCTCTTGAGGCGGAGGTTCTCCTTGTCCTTCTTCGTGCCCGCCTCGCGGAGCGCGAAGACCTCCTTGTTGTCGCTCTTGCCCGACGAGGCGCGCGCGGCCTCGAGCTCGGTGTTCTTCGACTCGAGCTCGCTCTCGAGCTCGCGAATGCGGGCCTCGAGCTCATCACCGCGACCGCGTGCCTCCTCGAGCGCGCCGGTGAGCTCGGTCACCCGGGTGCGCAGCTCGGAGTCACCGCTCATCGACGGAGACGACGTGAAGGTGCGCACCGGCGCCGGATGCTGAGGCGGCGGGGGCGGCATGAAGCCGACCACCGTCTTCTCGATCGGCTCCTGCGGCTCCTCCGACTCGCCCGAGAGGCTGATCTCCTCCTCCAGCGAGATCTCCGACACCTCCGCCGGCTTCTCGTCGAACATCGAGTCGACCATCGCGAGATCGGCCTCTCCGCTGCCGACCTCTTCGAGCGGCGTCTCGAGGGGGATCTCGCTCGCCTCGTCGAGCAGCGAGCCGGGGTCGAAGCCCTCGTCGACCGCCGGGGCGCTCTCGGGGAAGCCGATCAGCTTGCCGACCGCGTCGACCAGCGCGTCGGTCGACAGCGGCTTGCCGACGTACTCCTCCGCGCGCGTCTTGAGCTTCTGGTGCTGCGCGAAGCCCTTCGGGTCTCCGATGATCACCACCGGGACGCCCTTGAGCTCGTCGTCGCTCTTGAGCTTCTTGCAGATGATGTAGCCGTTCTGGCCCGCGTCGAGATCCACCGCCAGCACCACGCACTCCGGCTTCTTCTTGCGGATCAGCTCGGGAGCGCCTTTTCCGTCCGTCGTCTCTTCGACCTCGAAGCTGCGGCCCTTCAACGCCTCGCGGATCTCCTTCATCAACGCGAGGTCCTTCTCGACGATCAGAACTGATTTCGACATGAGTAGTTAGAAGGCTAGTTGGGCCCTCCGGGGGGGTCAACGAAACGCGAGGCGCGCGCGGGCTCAGCGCTGGAGCGCGGCGGGGCGCACGTCGAGCTCGGGCGTGCGGGGCGTGAGCGACTCTCCCGGGGGACTGGGGATCAGCTCGCGGATGTCGTGCTCGTCGAGATCGGTGACGAGCTGGTACACGACGTCGCCTTCGCGCCAGCTGACGACGTTGTAGCCGTGGCTCGAGCCGACCGCGGGCTCGCTGCCCACGTCGACGTCGTGATCGTCGCCGTAGACGAAGAGGCCCATCTGCCGGGGCGCGTCGTAGCGGATGTACGCCGCGGGCTTGTCGCGCACCTGGAGCAGTCGCGCTCCGCCGACGCGCGTGTTGGGGAAGCGCGGCACGCTGACGCGGTAGTCGACCTTGCCGCCGAACCAGCGCTCGATGGCCTCGGGCGACTGCTCGATCTCGAGCGGGAACTGGCGCGCGTGACGCAGCGCCGCGTCCTGCTCGTAGAGGCGCCGCTGGTGCACCCGCCAGCCCTGGTGCCCGACGACGATCGCGAGGGTGACCCCGGCGGCGAGCGCGGTGACGCGGCGCACGGTGACGCCGCGGCGGCGATCGGCGTCGGCGCGGATGCTCTCGAAGAGCTTCGCCTTGAGGGCGGGCGGGGCGGTCGGCGCGTCGGCCTTCGCCGCCTGGCGGATGAGGGACAGGTTGTGGCGCTCCCGCTCGGCGTGCGCGCGGCAGGGCTCACAGGTCGCGAGGTGCGCCTCGAACTCGACGCGCGCCTCGGCGATGAGCTCGCCGTCGAGCCAGGGCGTCAGTTCGCTCTCGAGGTCGCGGCAGTTCATGCGGTCGTCACGTACAACACTGCTTCACGCGAGCTTCTTCCGCTCGCGGTACGCGTTCAAGTCGATGGTGCTGTCCGCCCCGGCCTCTTCGCGGGCGAGGAGCACCTTCTGGAGCTGCTTGCGACCGCGGAAGAGGCGGCTCATCACCGTGCCGACGGGGATGTCGAGGATGTCGGCGATCTCCTTGTACGAGAACTCCTGGAGGTCGGCGAGGATCACCACCATGCGGAAGTCGATCGACAGCGAGTCGATCGCCTTGAGCACGTCTTCGCTCATCACCCGTTCGAGGAGGTACTCCTCCGGGTTCTGCACCTGCTCGGTGAGATCCGACGAGAAGAAGCGCGCCTCGACCGACTGGCGCTCCGACTCGTCCTGGAGGCTGCGCTCGCGGGTGTTGCGCCGGTAGCTGTTGATGAAGGTGTTGGTGAGGATCTTGAAGATCCACGCGCGGAAGTTGGTGCCCTTCTCGAACTTGTCGAAGAAGCGCCAGGCGCGCATCACCGTGTCCTGCACGAGATCTTCGGCGTTCCGTTCGTTGCGCGTGAGCCGGAGCGCCGAGGCGTAGAGCGGATCGAGCCAGGGCGTCAGCAGCGCTTCGAACTGCGCTCGGGACTGGTTGGTCGTCTTCGTCAGGCCGAACATGAAGTGTCGCTCCCAGGGAGGTCGCGTGAACGTGCAAACGCACGGAGCGCCTCGGTTATTCCCCACGGAGCGGCGAGGCCAGCCCGCCACTCTCGGGGACACCACGAGCATCGGCCGTGCCGATTGCCCGTGTGCGTCAAGTCGCTGAAAACGCTGGGGAGACTGCGCAAGCGGTGGGCAGGCCCTGACACAACGGCAGGCGACCTGCGCCACAGCGCGCGTCACTTTGACACTGGGAAAAGAAAACGGCCGCCGCACCTGCTTCGGTGCGGCGGCCGACGGTTGCGGTCCCGGCGGGATTCGAACCCACGACCCCTGGCTTCGGAGGCCAGTACTCTATCCAGCTGAGCTACGAGACCTGACGGACTGCTGAGCCGCGGAACGAACGTGGCTCGTGGCGCCCCATATACACATCTCGAGACCCGATGTCCTGACTCAAAACCATGCGACCGCCGTCGAGACCTGTAGAGTGACCGCGATGACGACTCAAGACGGGCGGATGCTGGGCCGCTACCAGCTCCTCTTCATGCTGGGCCAGGGGGGGATGGGGGAGGTGCACCTCGCGCGCCTCACGGGGGCGGCCGGCTTCGAGAAGCTGTGCATCGTCAAGACGGTGCTGCCGAACCTGATGAACGATCAGAGCTTCATCGATCGCTTCCACCACGAGGCGCGGGTGCTGGTGCAGCTGACGCACTCGAACATCGCGCAGGTGTACGACATGGGGGAGGTCGACGGGACGCTCTACATGGCGATCGAGTACGTCCCGGGCGTCGATCTGTCGCGGGTCGAGACGCGCGTCGAGCGGCAGGCGACGCAGATGCCGATCCCCACGGCGGTGTTCATCGGGCAGAAGATCAACGAGGCGCTGGGCTACGCGCACCGCAAGGTGGGCGCCGACGGCATGCCGCTGGGCATCGTGCACCGCGACGTCTCGCCGCAGAACGTGATGGTGTCGTACGAGGGCGAGGTCAAGGTGATCGACTTCGGCCTCGCGAAGAGCACCGCGCGCTCGAAGCACACCCTGCCGTCCACGGTGATGGGCAAGCTCGGCTACATGTCGCCGGAGCAGGCGCTGGCCAAGCCCGTCGATCACCGCTCCGACATCTTCTCGGCGGGCATCGTGGTGTGGGAGATGCTGGCCGGCCGCGCGATGTACCAGGGCGGCACGATGAGCGAGATGGTGGCGCAGATGGCGGTGGCCGAGGTGCCTTCGCTGCGCGAGGCGCGCCCCGACATCTCGCCGACGCTGGAGCAGGTGGTGATGCGCGCCCTCGCGAAGGATCCCGCCGCGCGCTACCAGCGGGCCGACGACTTCGCGCGCGCGCTCAACGAGCTGGCGGTGCGCGAGCAGATGAACGTCAGCGCGGAAGACGTGGGCAACTACGTGCGCGCGATGTGCCCCGAGGAGTTCGCCGCCGAGCGGCAGCTCCAGTCGAAGCTGTCGGTGATGCGCCGCAAGGGCGCGATGCCGGAGATCCAGGCCAGCGAGCCGGAGCTCGAGGGCACCTTCATGCGCCCGTCGGAGTCAGTGCGCCCGCAGACGGCGTCGGGCTCGGTGATGACGCCGGCGCAGCGCGCGATGTCGGTGCTGGTGCCGTCGGGAGACGCGCCGGCCGCCGCGCCGCCGAAGTCGCGCACCGTGGTGCAGACCTCGCCGCCGGCCGCGCCCCAGCGACCGAAGACCGTGGTGCAGACGCGGCCCCCCGCGGGGCCCGCCCAGCCCGAAGACGACGTGCCGCTGACCGCGCCGAAGAGCCGGCTGCCGCTGGTGATCGGCGGCCTCGTCGTGCTGATCGCCGTGGCGGGGGGTGCGCTGGTGCTCCTCAGCTCCGACAAGCCGCCCGCGCCGGTGAAGGACCCCATCGCCGTCACGCCGCCCGCCGATCCCGAGCCCGCGAAGGAGCCGGTCGCCGTGAAGGATCCCGAGCCCGCGAAGGATCCGGAGGTGAAGGACCCCGAGCCCGCGAAGGATCCCGAGCCGGCGAAGGACCCGGAGCCCGTCGCCGCGCTCGAGACGATCAAGGTCGACGGCAAGGTGTGGAAGGTGATCCGCAAGGACGGCGAAGACCTGATGCTCCTCGACAAGAAGGACAAGGTCTCGGAGGGCGACCGCCTCAACCTCGTCGGGGAAGCCGACGCCGACGGCAAGCGGCCGGTCTACGGCCACGCGGCGGTGCTCTCGGTGAAGGGCTCGCTGGCGCAGCTCGTGTTCGACGACGAGCAGAAGATGCCCGAGAAGCTCTACGCCTCGCTCGACGCGTCGCCGAAGAAGGCGGTCGCGGTCGCCCGGCGCGACCCGGCGAAGCTCAACAACCCCGAGCCCGGGAAGACCGACCCCTCGCCGACGAAGACCGAGCCCGCGAAGAACCCGGAGCCGGCGAAGACGGAGCCCACGAAGGTGGCGGAGCCGGAGCCCGCGAAGACGGAGCCCACGAAGCCGGCGATCACCCAGCTCTTCGGCACGGTGCGCATCTCGGCCGCCAACGCGGTGGGCAACCGCGCGGTGGTGGTGCTCAACCAGAACCAGTTCCAGCTGACGAACTGCGAGCTCCGCCTGCCCAGCAACGTCGTGCACCGCTTCGGCAAGACCGCGCTGTTCGCCAACCAGGAGATCCGCGTGCCCTTCAAGGAGTTCCGCACCGACTCGCGGCCGGCCGACCCGCAGTTCAAGCAGGACTGGGCCGCGATGTACTGCCGCGAGGGCACGGGCTACTGGAAGACGACCTACGGCCGGTGAGAGTCACTGCTGGGCGACGTCCCACTTGAGCCGCTTCCACGTGCCGCGGAAGGTAGTCTCGTCGGCGGGCTTCACCGTACCGGTCTTCTCGTTGCCGTCGAGGAAGAGCACGAAGTCGAACTGCTGGTTCTTCGTGCCGGCTTCGGCATCGAAGCGTTTGGCGAACTCGTTGGCGGGCAGGGTGCGGCGGCCGGCGACGTCGACCAGCTCGATCGTCACCCCGCGCAGGTCGGCGGCGGGCTGGTACGACTTGTAGACGAGCTCGGTGCACACCAGCGTCGCGTCGCTGAAGAAGTCGAAGTCGAAGTCGTAGGGGCGCCCCTGGTACTTGAAGGCCCGCTCGATGGCAC
>JBMORD010000334.1:0-6213 GCA_049322495.1 Myxococcota bacterium
GTCGCGGCCGCGGTCTCCGGCGTCGTCTCGTTGGGGACCCTGATTGGCCTCGTCGCCGTCGTCGGCATCGCCGCACGGAACGGCATCATGCTCGTCTCTCACTTTCGACACCTCGAGCGCGAAGAAGGCATTCCCTTCAGCGCCGAGCTGGTGGTGCGCGGCGCGCGCGAGCGGTTGTCTCCCATTCTGATGACGGCGCTGGCCACGGGGTTGGCGCTGGTGCCCGTTGCGCTCGGTGGCCAACAGGCCGGTCATGAGATTGAACACCCGATGGCGGTGGTCATCCTCGGCGGGCTCGTCAGCTCCACCATCCTCACCCTGCTCGTGACGCCGGCGCTCTACGGCTGGCTGGGAGCCAGCCGCCCTGCAGAAGACTCGGTCGATGAGCCCCCAGTCCAACCCCGTCGTGAAGGAGCAGCCTCATGAAGAGCTTGAAGAGCCTCGTGGTGACGAGCGCGGTGTGTCTCTGGAGTGTGTCGGGCTTTGCCGCTGACAAGGTGCCGAGCAACGACGTCCCGGAAGCCGTGCGCGCCGCCATCAAGAAGGCGTACCCCGCGGCCACGCGCTGCGTGTTCGAGCTCGAGCGACGCGGCGCCGTGGTGCAGTACGAGGCAGAGTTCGACCTCAAGGAGGACGGCCGAACGCGGCGCTTGAGTGTCGAGGTCACCCCTGACGGCGTGCTCCGCTCGGAGGAAGAGGAGGTCCAATTCGACGACCTCCCGGCCTTGGTGAAGGAGGCGCACCGCGCGTCTGCCTCTGGGAAGGCCAGGGTGACGGGGGTCGAGCGAATGCGCAAAGGCGGGAAGACGACCTGGGAGGTGCAGGTGCGAACCCCCAAAGGCTCGCTGGAAATCGTCTATGACGAACGGGGCACTCCGCTCGAAGCGGGGAGTGGCGCGGCCCAGTAACGGAGCACGCGAGGCGAGACGATGCGGGTGCTGGTCGTTGACGATGAGGCCGAGGTGCGGAGCGTCGTGGCGCGAGCGCTTCGAGCCGATGGTCATGCCGTGACGACTGCAGACGACCTCCAGACGGCGCGCAGGCGCGTCGCAGAGGGCATCGAGCTGCTCGTCCTCGACCTCCGCCTCACCGATGGGTTTGGTCTCGAGCTTTGTCGGGAGCTGCGCGCCGAGGGGGCTTCGACTCCCATCCTGGTGCTGACGGCCCTGTCCCAGATCGCGGTCCGGGTCGAGGGCCTCGACGCGGGTGCAGACGACTTTCTCGCCAAGCCGTTCGCGGTCGCCGAGCTGCGAGCTCGCGTCCGTGCGCTGGGTCGGAGGGGGGCGTTGCCGCGCGGCCTGTCGTACCAGAGCGACGAGGTGCGACTCGACTTTGCCGGGCGCCATGCCACGCGCGCCGGCCGGGTCGTCGCCATCACCGCGAAGGAGTGGGCGATCCTCGACGTTCTCGCGCGCCGTGCGGGTCGCGTCGTCCCACGCGGCGAGCTCCTCGAGAGTGTTTGGGGGGAGTCGAGCGAGACGGCGTCGAGCAGCATGGAGGTGCTCGTCGGCAGGCTCCGCAGAAAGCTGGGGCCAGAGCTGATTCGCACCCTTCGCGGCGAGGGCTACGCGCTCGCGGAGGAGCGCCGCGATGGCAGGTAGCATCGTTAGCCGGGTCGCGCTGGGTGCTGCGCTCGCCGCCTCGGCGTCAGCGGTCCTCGTCGCGCTGACGACGACCCTCGTGGCGAGTCTCGTGCTGCAGCGAGCTGAAGACCGTCGTCTGGAGGAGGCCGCGGTCACCTTCGCTGAGGAGCTGGGCAAGGAGGCCAACAGCGCTGAGGCCATCCGTCGGGTCCAGCGCGACGAAGCCGAGGAGATGGGGCACACGGGGATGCTCCTGGCCGTGTACGACGGCAGCGGAGCCCTGATGAGCGGCGAGCAACTCGTCGAGCTGCCCGCCTCATCGGGTTGCGCGACCCTGAGCGCGCTGCGCGTGTGCCGGGCGTCGACCTCGAATGGTCTCTGGGCCGTGGTCGGCGGTGCTCACTCCCAGCCACTGCCTTTGCTCGCGGGCTCCGCCTTCCTCGCTGCGCTCTTCGCAGCGGCGCTCGCGTGGGCCGCGAGCCGGCCCCTCTCGCGACGCGTCACGGCGCCGCTGACGAGGCTCCGGGAGCGCATCGCGCAGCTCCAGGTCGACGCACTGACGCGGTCGACGCTCGGCGACGATGAGCACGTCGCGGAGGTGGACGCGCTGCGAGCGACCCTCGCGCAGCTCATCGCCCGGGTCGAACGCGCGCTGGCGCAGGCCCAACGCTTCGCCGCGAACGCGGCTCACGAGCTGCGCACGCCACTCACGACGATTCAGGCCGAGCTCGAGCTGCTCGTGGAGGGCGCGGCGGAGCCCAACGCTCGCGAGAGTGCTGCGGTGGTGCAGCGCAAGGTCGCCGAGCTGTCGGCGCTCGTGGAGCGACTGCTCATTCTGTCGGTACCGACTCAGGCAGCGGTCAACGCCCGGGAGCTCGTGTCGCTGCGCGACCTCATCGAGGACGTGGTCCTGGACCTGCCAACGTCCGAGCGAGCGCGGGTGCAGTTGATGGAAGGCGACGCGCTCGTGCGTGGAGATGCGGTGCTCCTGGGGACCATGGTGGCCAACGGCGTGGCGAACGGGCTGAAGTTTGGCGACTCGGTGAAGGTCGAGGTCTCACGAGCGGGCGACGTCGCCGTGCTGCGCGTCGACGATGACGGGCCCGGCGTCAGTCTCTCGGAGCGCGAGACCGTGTTCGAGCCCTTCTTCCGCACGCGAGAGGCGCTCAGCCGGAGGATTCCCGGACATGGCCTGGGGCTCGCGTTGATTCGCCACGTCGCCGAAGCCCACGGAGGTCGCGCCGCCCTGACCGCGCCGCCCACGAGAGGTGCACGGCTCGAGATTCAACTGCCAGCCGCTTGATGCTGGAGGTCGTGTCGAGCGGGCCGATGGAGCCTGGTGCTCGGACTGGCGCGGAGGCTGTCCAGTCATCAGCGCGGCGGGGATGGCCTCAGGTGGGCAGCAGCCCGCGGCTGAGCTGGAGCGCGGTGAACTGCAGCGGCGACTCGCCGGCGAGGCAGTACGACTTGCCCGCCCGCTTCGCGCAGTACATCGCCTGATCCGCGTTCTGGAGCAGCGCCTCGACCGTCGCGCCGTGCGTGGGGAAGAGCGCCGCGCCGATGGTGACGCCGGGCGCCTGGGTGACGGTGCGCACGTGCATCGGCTGGCCGAGGCGATCGGCCATCGCCTCGGCGCGGGCCTGGAGCAGCACCCGGTCCTTGATGCCCACCATCACCACCAGGAACTCGTCGCCGCCGTAGCGCGCCGCGGTGTCGGGCGCGCGCACCGACGAGCGCAGCCGCCCCGCGACCGCGGTGAGCACCTCGTCGCCGATGTGGTGGCCGTGCTGATCGTTGAACTGCTTGAAGCGCACGAGGTCGAGGAAGAGCAGGGCGAAGGGCTCGTCGCGGCTGACGAGGTTGCCCAGGCGATCGAGCGCCGCGCGCCGGTTGACGAGCCCGGTGAGCGGATCAGTCTCGGCCTGCACCGTCACCTCGCCGAGTTGCTGATGAAAGCGCGACGCGTCGCGGAGGATGGCCACCGTGCAGCGCTCGCCGTCCACCTCGAAGGGGGCCAGCGAGATGGTCACCGGCACCTCCGCGCCGCCGCGGCCGAGCGCGAAGAGCAGCGGCCGGCGCTCCATCGCCGAGGCGGTGCGGGTGAGCTCGAACCGCTTCATCGCGTCGGCGTGGCGGTCCCGGAACCGCGGGGGAATGAGGGCCGACAGCGGGTGGCCGAGGAGCTGCTCCTTCGTGTACCCCAGCAGCTTCGTCACCGCCGCGTTGAGGTGCGCGACGCGCGCGCGGGCGTCGATCACCAGCACCGCGTCGGGGAGCGCGTCGAGAAAGTCGAACAGCCGGACGGATGGGTCGTGCACAGGCCCTCTCAGCCACCGTAAACAGCATGACGCACCGGGCAACGAGTCGGTTCTGCGACGTTCCGCCGCAGGGCGCCGCCTACCCTTCATCCGGGTGCAGGGTGACTCCGCGCGACTGTCTCGATGAACAGGTCCGATCGGGAATTGAAGGACCTGAGCGCGTCGCGCGAGGGGCTCGCGCTCACGGGTCGGCTCAGCCTGCCTTCTTCATCGACTGATCCGCCTCGAGCGCGGCGCCGACCTCGTCGAGGCGGGCGAGCATGAGCTTCGAGGCCTGCTCCATCTGCTCGAGCGAGAGGAGCGCTTCGTCATGGCGCTGCGCCTCGAGGTGCGTGAGGCAGGCGCGCGCGGCGGCGTGCACGGCGCGGTGCGGCTCCTCGAGCGCGGTGAAGCCGGGCACGTGGGTGCAGCTGCCGCCCGGGCCGTCGAACCACTTGCCGAAGCGGCAGTGGTGGTGGTCGGGCACCTCGGCGGCCTTCCACGTCACGCCGCCGAGCATCGCGTCGACGATGCGCTTCTTGAACAGCACGTGGTCGATCTTCGCGACCTCGAGCAGCACGCGCGGCGAGGTCTCGGCGGCCACCGGGCCGTTCTTCGTCAGCGTGTCGTTGGCGGCGCGCGTCTCTTCGGCGATGTGCACCACCAGCGCGGAGCTCTCGCGCTCGAGCATCGCGATGCGGGTGATGTTCTTCGCCACCTCGGCGCTGGCGAGCTCCTGCTGCTGGAGGATGTCGGAGATGCCGTGCACGTTGCTCGCGACGCTGCCGATGCGGCCGCCGACCTCGTCGAGCAGCAGCCGCATGTGGGCCACCTGCTCGGTGCCCGAGTGCGTGCCCTGCTCTGACGCCTTGGCGCGCGCCGCCAGCTCGGTCACCACCTGCGCCAGCCGCTCGATGCGCGTCGAGATGTCGCCGGTCGCGTCGGCCACGGTGCGCGCCAGCGTCTTCACCTCGCTGGCCACCACGCCGAAGCCCTTGCCCGCCGCGCCCGCGCGCGCCGCCTCGATGGCCGCGTTCAGCGCGAGGATGCGCGTCTGCGCCGCCACCTTCGAGATCAGCCCCACGATGGAGCTGATCTCCCGCGAGGTCTCGGTCAGCGACTGCACGCCGCCTGATACCGCGACCGCGCTCTGGGCGACCTCCTGCATCACGTTCTCGGCGGCCTGGGCGATCTCCTGCGCCTTGCCGATGGCGTCGCGGCTCTGATCCGTCGCGCTCGAGACCTCGCTCGCGTTGTTCGAGATGGCGCGGATCGACGTGGCCATCTCCTCGGCCGCGGCGCTGATCACCTGCGAGCCCTCGGACGTGCGCTGCGCGTTGCGCGCGAGCACGGCGATCGACTTCGAGGCCTGGTTGAAGAGCGTCACCGTGGTCGCGAGCTGCCGCGTGCCGGCGACCACCTCCTCGATGCGCCGCGCCTCGCTGCGTGCCACCGCGAGCTCCTCGTGCACCAGCATCGCCACCATGAGGTCGATGGACAGGAGGTTGAAGACCACCATCGCCTCGGCCTCGCGCGACTGGCTGCGCAGCGCGGAGGTCGCCTGCGCGATGAGCCGGCTGTAGTGCGCGACGTGCTGCCGCGGGTCGACGCCCAGCTCGAGCTGGAGCGAGCCGACCTTCTTCGCGCGCGCGAGGTAGTCGGCGCCGGGGCCGTCGGTCATCAGCGAGAGCCAGTGCGAGCGCAGCTCGGCGACGTGCTCGCGCGCGCGTGGCTGGCCCGAGTGGACCCGCTGCGAGAACTCCGCGAGGAGCGCGTCGAAGGTCTCACCGAGCACCGACGACAGCGAGGAGAGCTTCCGCCCGTGCGACGCCCACGCCGCCGACATCGCCGCGTGCAACTCGTTGGAAACTTCGGCCATGGGTCCCCCTGAGAGACGACAGCTGATCAACCGGTAACCGGGGGGCGCGTGGCGCTCGCGACAAATTTGCGGACCGGGTCACGCGATGGGCGGCGGCGGCCGGTGACCCGCCCGACGGCTCGCCAACCCCGCGGAGCCTGCGGCGGTCGCTGAGTTGTGGGTGGACGCCGTGCTGGCTGCCTTCGAGCAGACGGCACGGCCCGCGCCGAGGCGCCGCGCACGAGCGGAGCAATGAACCGCCGGAGGCAGCGGAGGGAGTGGTGGTGCCTCGCGGCAGTATGCGAGGCGCCGCGCACGAGCGGAGCAAGGTAACAGGCAGGCAGCGGAGGGAGTGGTGGTGCCTCGCGGCGGTATGCGAGGCGCCGCGCACGAGCGGAGCAATGAACCGCCGGAGGCAGCGGAGGGAGTGGTGGTGCCTCGCGGCAGTATGCGAGGCGCCGCGCACGAGCGGAGC
>JBMORD010000335.1:0-44764 GCA_049322495.1 Myxococcota bacterium
CAGCAGCGCGCCCTCGCCGCGGAGCAGGAGAAGCGCGAGAAGGAGCTCGCCGCCCGCGAAGCCGAGCGCGCCGCCCGCGCGAAGGAAGACGACGGCAAGCCCGGCCCGCAGATCCACCGCTGGGTCGACGCCGAGGGCGTGGTGCACTACTCGACGCGCCCGCCGCGCTGAGCCCGCTCACCGCCCCAGCAGCACCCACACCAGCCCGCTGAGGAGCGCGAGCAGGAGGAACACCGCGCCCCCCACGAACAGCGCCTTGCGCCGGCGCTCGACGAGATCCTCCTCGCGGCGCGGCAGCCCCATCGGCACCGACGCGAGCCGCACGATGTCCGCCAGCGCCTCCGCGGCTGCGGGATCTTCCGGCACCGCCGCCTGCCGGAGCCGATAGAGCCGCCCCACGGCCGCCAGCGCGTCGACCTGCTGCGCCTTCCTCCGGAGCTGCGCGTGCAGGGCCTCGTTGCCCCAGTCGCGCAGGAGCGCCACCCACTCGTCGCGCAGCCACTTCGGCGGCAGCACGGTGGCCTCGTCGAAGCTCTCGTAGCGGATGCCGCACGACGGGCACGCCTCCACGCCGTCCCGCCGGCGCGCGACGCACTTGGGGCACGCCCCGTCGGGGATGGTCCACGGCCCCTCGTCAGCGGCGCGCGCGGCCTTCTGCACCGCCTCGTGCCCCGCGGTGCGCAGCACCACCACGTTGCTCGCGCCCGTCGACGCCAGCGACACCTTCGGCAGCGCCGGCGCAGACGTCCGCGGCGCGGGCGCCATCACCGGCTCCGCGGCCGCCAGCGGCGCCATCGGCTCGACGCGCGTCTGCGCCGAGCACGCCTGGCAGGTGACGACGAGCGCCGCACCATCGAGACGGAACTGCTCGAGGGTGATCAACCGCTCGCACGAGGGACAGAGGACCTTCACGCCGAAGGAACCTACCGGAAGGCTCCTCCGCCAGCATCAGCGCGCTCCGCACGAAGCGCCTTCGGCGCAGCGAGACGTGTGGCACCCTCCGCCCATGGAAAGACCGCGCGTCGGCATCGGCGTCCTCGTGCTCAAGGACGGCAAGCTGCTCCTCGGCAGGCGTCGCGGGGCGCACGGCGCGGGCGAGTACGCCTCCCCCGGCGGCCACCTCGAGCACCTCGAGGCCTTCGAGGCGTGCATCCGCCGCGAGGTGCGCGAGGAGACCGGCCTGGAGATCGGCCCGCCGCGCTTCCTGCGCGTGCTCAACTTCACGGCCTGGGCGCCGAAGCACTACGTCGACCTCTCGTTCGTCGCCGACTGGGTGAGCGGCGAGCCGGAAGTGCGCGAGCCGGACAAGGTCGAGCGCTGGGACTGGTACCCGCTCGACGCGCTCCCGGCCCCGCTCTTCGGCACGCTGCCCACCGCGCTCGAGGCGCTGCGAACGGGGAAGACCTGCTTCGAGCGCTGAGCGTCAGCCGAGCGCCGCGACCAGCGCCGCGTCCATCTCGGGCACCACGTCTTCGAGGTGCAGGCGATCGAGCTGCTGCGGCTCGAAGGTCAGCGCGTCGTCGTAGGTCGAGGTGCTGCGCAGCGGCTGGAAGACGGTGCGCATCGGGCCCGCGCGCTCGAGCAGCTCCAGCGTGATCTCGATCTCCGCGCGCAGGGCGGTCCGCACCTGCGCCACCGTCGCCAGCCGGCTCGCCACCAGCGTCTCGCCCAGGTGCCGGTTCTCGCGCAGGCAGAGCTCGGAGATCTCCTCGATCAGCTCCTCGCTCAGCCGCGTCGTCTCACGCAGCACGCGCACGAACAGGTCGCGGTCGCGGCTGCTCGTCGCCCACGCCACCCGGCCCCGCTGCACGTACACCCGCAGCTCCAGCGCCTCGTCGGAGGCGACGAACTCCCCCGTGAGCTCCTGCGCGCAGAGCGCGAGCAGTCTGGACAGACCCGGCGACATGGGATGACTCTCCCAGCAAGCCGCATGCACATTCCGAAGCCATTGGATCTGCTCAGGACGTCCAGATTTTTAGACGTTGCAGACCGCATCACTCTTCAGGAATGAAATCGCAGGGTTGAAAACCAATTGCTGTCTTTTGGATCGCCTCAGCTGCCCTTGAAGACGAAGCCGAAAGACACCCCGTAGAAGGTGTCGCTGGCGCGGGCGCCGGGGCCGAGCTCGAGCTCGTGGGAGGTGACGTCGACCCCGAGGCGGAGGTCGAGCCACCGCCAGGTGCGGAAGGCGAGGCCGAGGTTGGCGTCCCACGCGGCGCCGCGCGCGCCCGGGAAGAACGCCGGTGCGCCGAGCTCGCCGGTCGACACCACCCACACCACGCCGACCGCGACGTCGAAGGTGATGCGCCAGAACTCCAGCAGCCGCGCGGCGACGCCGAGGCGCGGGCCCTGGAGCGTGACGTTCGCGAGGAGCGGGCGCGGCGCCGCGTCGGTGCCTCCGGGCGCGAGCCCCGCGTCGAAGGTGTGGAAGCCGAGGTGCACCGACGGCTCGAGGTAGCGCATCGGGAAGCGGTACATCACGCCGGTGCGCAGCCGGGCCGCGTGGCCGTCGAAGCGCGCGTCGCCCAGCCAGGCGGTGAAGGCCGGGGCGAAGTCGGCGCGCAGCGTGACGCCGAAGTCGGCGCGCCAGTCGTCGACGAAGTGGGCCGCGGGGAACCACTGCGCGTCGAGCACCGCGCCGCTGGGCAGCGTGCCCACCGACAGCCCGGGCACGTAGCGCGCGTCGACGCCGTGGAGCTGCAGGTTGCGCCCCCACAGCCGCCACGCCAGCCCGACACGGAGCTCATCGCGCGGCGCCCCGGCGGGAGCGGCGGCGAGCAGGCTGGCGAGCACGAGCGGCGTCATCTCCCGGCCTCATACCTCCCGCCACGCGCGCTGCAAGCCGGGCGCGAAGGTTCTGCCCGGGGCACCTTCCCTTTCCGCGCGCGCCTGCCCTCTCCTCGTGGGCATGAGCGAGAAGCGAACGTCGAAGCGGCACGCGCGCCGGCTCAAGGTGCGCTTCGGTGAGAAGCACGCGCCGGGCTTCGCGCACTCCGGCCTGACGAACGACGTCTCGGCGACGGGGCTGTTCGTGGTGTCGAGCTCCAACCCGCGGCCGGGCACGCGGCTGCACCTCGAGGTGATGCTGCCCGGCGAGCTGCCGCTCTATCTCGAGGGCGTGGTGACGCGGCAGGTGCTGGTGCCGCCCGAGCTGCGGGTGGTGGTGCGCGCGGGCTTCGCGGTGCGCTACCTCCTCGGCGCCGAGCTGATGGCGGAGCTCGTGCCCGCGCTCCAGCCGGTGCGCCGCGGCGACGACCCGTTCTGGCTGGTGTTCGAAGATCAGCAGTCGTGGGAGACCGCGTGGGAGCGCGAGTTCCGCCGCGGCGGCTGCTTCCTGTGGAGCGCCCGGCCCGTCGCCCAGGACACCATCGTCAAGCTCACCTTCGAGCTGCGCCACCTCGGCCGGGTGCTCGCCTTCGAGGCGCGCGTGGTGCACACCAACCTCGGGCCCGATGGCCGCCACGGCGTGGCGCTGATGTTCGTCGACCCGGCGGGCGCGAACGCGGCGCTCGCGGCGACGCACGGGCATTGATCCCGCTATCCTCACGGCGTGGCAGCGAACGTACCGAGCTGGCGTGTCACCGTGTCCTTCACCGAGCCCACCTTCGACCTCTCGCTCGGCCGCGCGCCCGTGCCGCGCCAGTGGACCTGGAGCGGCGTCGCCCACTCGTCGGACCGCGCGCACCGCGCCGCGCTGGTGGAGTTCCAGCGGCTGTGGGCGCTGTCGGGCGCCGGCTGGGTTCGCGAGATTGGCGGTGTCCACGTCGAGCGTGGGGTAGACGGCTGAGCTGATGCTGCCTCCGCGGATCCTCGCCTTTGGCTTGTTCCTGCTGTCGGTGCCGGCGTGCCAGTGCTTCGTGCCCGTGGCGGATGACCTGGCCGACGCCGGCGCTGCGGACGCGAGCGTGGACGCGGGCGCCGATGCGGGCGTGGACGCGGGCGTCGTCGATGGCGGCGAGTGCGCGACCGCGGCCGACTGCGCGGGCATGCCGTGGGCGAGCCGGTGGTGTCTGTTCGGCACGCCGGCCGGCTTCTCGTGCGTCGAGCGGCGCTGCGTCTCGGAGTGCGTCGCCGATGCGGGCCGCGCCTGCAGCTACGACGAGTCGGCGGAGTGCCTCACCTGCTCCGACGGCGCGTCGACGTGCGAGGCCGACACCTGCCCGACCGACGCCTTCACCGCGACGATCTCGAGCGTGGAGTGCCGCCCCGGCGTCGCGCCGCCCTTCGGGGCGATGACCACCCTCTCGTTCGTGCCGGTGCGCGGGGCGAGCTGCATGCTCTCGGTGAGCACGCCCGGCGCGGGGCTGGGCCAGGTGCTGCGCGAGCCGCGCGGCGTGCGGCACGCGTGGTTCATTCGCGAGCTCGGCGGCTGGTGCGTCGGCGAGACGCTGCCCACCGGAGCGGTGCGCTCGATGGTGGCGTGCCCGCTGTGCACCTTCGGCGTCGAAGGGTTCTGACGGCGCGCGGCATCGACTTTCAGTCCCGAGCCCCGCTACAAGGCGCCGCGCGTCGGGCGGGGAACCCGACCTCCGGGAGAGCCCATGCGTCACGTCGTCGTTTCCTGTCTCCTCGCCGCGCTGGCCGTCGCGGGCTGTGAGGCGGGACGTTCCGCCCGCAGCACGCCGCGCACCACCACCGACTCGCTGTGGAGCGAGCAGCACGACCGCCCGCAGCTGCTCTCGGGGGAGCTCTTCGTGTCCAGCGCGGATCTCGAGGGCGCGGCGCGGGAGTTCCTCGCGGCGCGCGCGAAGGAGTTTCACCTCGACCGCCCCGGCCTCTCGCTGAAGCTGGCGCTGACGAAGCGCGGCCTCTCGGGCAGCTACCTCCGCTTCGCGCAGCAGCAGGACCTCGCGGGCGCCACGCTGCCGGTGTTCGACGCCGAGGTCATCGTGCTGGTGAAGGACGAGGGCGCCCGGCGCGTGGTGCGCGCGGTCAACTTGAACCACCAGGAAGACGCCTCGCTCGCCACGCCGGTGTCGGCGCAGAGCGCCGCGGCGGCCGTCGCCCGCGCGAAGGAGCTCGTGGGCCAGGGCCCCTTCTCCGCCGAGCCTGCCGCGACGCTGGGGCTCTTCGTCGAGGGCGGCCGCGCGCACGTCGCCTGGCGCGTGACGCTGCCCATGGAAGAGGCGAGCCCGCCGCACGACTGGACGCTCTTCCTCGACGCCGCGTCGCTCGGGGAGCTCGGCCGCCGCGACGGCGTGCACTTCCAGAACATGGCCACCGGCTCGGCGTACGTCTACGACATGAACCCCGTCGCCTCGACGGGCAACACCACGTTCGTCGACGGCAACAACGCGAACACCCCGGCGCTCGAGGCCGCGCGCTTCCTGGTGTCGCTGCAGCGCCTCGACGTCAGCGGCAACCTCACCGGCGCGTGGGCCGACGTGACGACGAAGACCTCGAGCGCGCGCGCGACCTCGGCGATGCACGAGTACTTCTTCACGAGAGATCAGCTCGGCTTCGAGCAGGCCAACACCTACTTCCACCTCGACCGCGCGCAGGAGCGCATCCAGGCGCTCGGCTTCACCGACGTGAACAACCGCGTGCAGGGCGCGACGGTCGACGCGCAGACGGCGGACAACTCGTTCTACACGAGCAGCAGCAAGCGGCTCTCGTTCGGCACCGGCGGCGTCGACGACGCGGAGGACGGGGAGATCATCGTCCACGAGTACGGCCACTCCATTCAGGACGACCAGGTGCCCGGCTTCGGCGGCGGCGACGAGGGCGCGATGGGCGAGGGCTTCGGCGACTACCTCGCGGTCTCGTTCGGCCTCGCGCTCGGCGCCGACGCCGGCCACCCGCAGCTCGCCGACCCCGCCTGCGTCGGTGACTGGGACGGCACGAGCTACTCCACCACCACGCCGAAGTGCCTGCGCCGCGTCGACGGCGCCAAGCACTGGCCCGAAGACGAGGCCGGCGAGGTGCACGACGACGGCGAGGTGTGGTCGTCGGGGCTGTACGACCTCCGCGGGCAGCTCGGCGCCGACCTCACGGATCAGCTGGTGTTCGAGGGCCACTTCCTGCTCGGCACCTCGGCGACCTTCTTCCAGGCGAGCCAGGCGCTGCTCACCGCGGATCAGACCGCCAACGCCGGCGCCAACGCGACGGTCATCCGCCGCACGATGATCCGCCACGGGCTCTCGCGCATCCTGTCCGCGCCCGCGGCGATGGGGCCGGTGATCAGCCTCCCGGTGTCCATCGGGCCCACCCGCGACGCGACCGGCAACTACCGCAACGGCGCCGACGAGGTGCGCACGGTGAGCGTGCCGGGCGCGACGGGCCTCCTCCTCCACTTCTCGCGGCTCGACCTCGAGGTGCACAACAGCTGCGTCGATCAGCACTGCGACAACCTGTACCTCCTCAACGCCGACGGAGATCTCTTCCAGGTCATCGGCGGCAGCTCCCCGACCGGGCTCACCTCGGTGGCCGTGCCGGGCGACACGGTGAACCTCCGCCTGGTGAGCGACGGCTCGCAGGCGCGCTTCGGCTACCACGTCGACCGCATCGACGTGCTCGGCATGGTCGACGACGCGGGCGTGCTCTACGACGGCGGGCTCGACACCTTCGACGCAGGCGTCGACGCGGGTGTGCGGCCGGACGGCGGCGTGCGGCCTGATGGCGGCGTGCGGCCCGACGGCGGCATGCGCGACGCGGGGGTGGATGCGGGCTTCGACGCCGGCCTCGCCGACGCGGGCGACCCGCCGGTGGGCGACGCGGGCACCGACGCCGGCACGCCGCCCGCGATGACCGTGGTGCGCACCGCCGTGGGCACCGAGGCGCTGCGGCCGGCCCTCAACCGCGGCTGCGGCTGCGGCGCGACGCCCGGGCTCGACCTCTTCGGGCTGGTGGTGATGCTCGGCGTGCTGCGGCGCCGGCGCTGAGCCGCCCGCAAGCTCTGCATGGGTGCGCCGCGCCGTCCGTATGGTACAGGCGGCCCAGGTCATTCGCCGAAGGAGTCGCCCGTGGGTTTCCTTGGTTCGCTGTTCAAGAAGAAGGCCCCCAAGCCGGAGCGCGCCGCGCCCCAGACGCTGAGCTGGCGCGTGACGAGCGTCACCCGCGAGACGCCCTCGTCGGTGAGCTTCGAGGTCGACGCGACGATGGACTTCAAGGCGGGCCAGTTCGTCCTGCTGAGGCCGACGCCGCAGCTCCCGTGGCGCGCGTACTCGTTCAGCCGCGGGCCGGGCCAGCCGCTGCGCCTCACGGTGAAGGCCGTCGCGGGCGGTCAGGTCTCGCCGCACCTCACCAGCAAGCTCGCCGTCGGCGACGTGCTCGAGGTGAAGGGGCCGTACGGCCAGTTCGTGCTGCCCGCGGGCTTCCAGCGCGCGCTCTTCATCGCCGGCGGCTCGGGCATCACGCCCTTCCTCTCGATGCTGCAGGACGAGCAGAAGAAGGGCTGGCCCTCGGCCATCACCCTGCTCGACTTCAACCGCACCCAGGCCGAGCAGATCCTCCGCGCGGAGCTCGACGCCTTCGTCGCCGCGAGCGGCGGCAAGCTCGAGGTGGTGCACGTGCTCGACGACGCGGCCAACGCCGCCGGCCAGAAGGGCCCGCCGATGCAGGAGCTCTTCGGCGCGCTCCTCGAAGGGCGCCCGGCCCCCGACGTCATCGCGATGTGCGGCCCCGAGCCGATGATGGACCTCGCCCGCAAGGTGGTCGACGCGCGCTTCGCCGGCGTGAAGGTGCTCGAGGAGAAGTTCTCGATGTCGCACGACGGCGACCCGTCGGGCGCGACGCACACCGTGGAGCTGGTGCAGGGCAGCAAGACCCAGTCGTTCCCCGTGAAGAGCGGCGAGCACGTGCTGGCGGCCGCGCGCAAGGCGGGCATCGCGCTCTCGGCCGGCTGCGAGATGGGCGCGTGCGGCGTGTGCCGCGTGAAGGTGCTCGACGGCGCCATCGAGGTGCCCGACGACGCCTGCCTGTCCGACGGCGAGAAGTCCGACGGGTACGCGCTCGTCTGCGTGGGCACCGTCAAGGGCCACTGCCGCATCCAGCCCGCACCGTGAGCTGAGGCAGGTCGCGGCGACCCCTCCCGACGCGAAATGACCCACCGCCAGCGCTCGTGAATCGAGGGGCTGCGCGAGGTGCGCGGCTTGCTTCTTCGCGCGCGAATGCCCTTCCGTGAGATTCCAGTGCAGGCGGCGGAGCTGCGGGTCGCGGTGTGTGACTCGCTGGTGGTGGCGCAGTTCCTCTCGGCGGGCACGGTCGCCGGCCTCGACGAGCTCGAGCGGGTCGAGCGCGAGGTCATCGAGCGCCACGGGCGGGTGTCGTTGATGATCTCCGCCGCGCCGTCGATGGAGCGCATCTCACCGGAGGTGCGCCAGCGCGCCGCGCAGCTCACCACGGCCTTCGAGGGCAAGCTGCTCGGCCTGGCCATCGTCATCCCGGGCTCGGGGCTGGGCGCGGCGATGCTGCGCACGGTGGTGATGGCCATCAACCTCCTCTCGCGCTCGACGCTGCACGCGAAGAGCTTCGCCACGGCCAGCGACGCGCTCGCCTTCCTCAAGGTGGCGCCACGGCAGACCGACGACGTGCGCCGCATCACCCCCGCCGACGTCGAGGCGCTCGTGTCACGCCCGCTCAGTCGCGCGGCGTGACGGACACCCACGTCGCGCGCGTGCCTTCGAACTCGAACTCGGCCTGCTCCTGCGCGGCCTCGAGCGACTCGTGACAGGTGTCGGAGCATGGCTGCCACGTCTCGTCGCAGCCGAAGAGGTAGAACTGAGGGTCGCCGTCGTACCGCGCGATGACGAGCGCGCGGGCGGGAGGCAGCGGTTGGCCGTGCGCGAGCTGCAGCGTGTTGCCGGTGTGCCGGTGCCGTCGGTCGAGGCGCGTGAAGCACACCACGCGCGCGCCGCCCACCACCGGAGGGCAGTCGCTCACTTGCCCTGCAGCGCCTTCACCCGCTTGCGCAGCGCGGTGAACACCTCGGGCAGCGAGCCGGTCTGCGCCGCGCGGATGATGGCGTCGGGGATCAGCATCGCCGGGTCGGAGTCGATGTAATAGATGACCAGCGACTTCTTCCCCTCGGCGCCCCAGGGCAGCACGGTCCACGCGCCGTTGTTGCGCTTGTAGGTGCCGCGCACGAAGGACCACGCCCGCTGGTACGCCCCGTCCCGCTCGGTGATGGTCGAGCGGGTGTACGCCCACAGGTTGGTGAGCGGGAACGGCAGGGAGATCTCGTCGAAGCACAGCGCCTCGCCGTTCTCCTCCTTCTTCGAGCTGGCCTTGGTGTTGGGCAGGAACTTCGAGAAGTGCTCGCAGTCGCGCACCGTCGGCCACACCTCGGCGGGCGGCGCGTCGATGACGCCCATCGACTCCGCCGACACGCCGCGGTTGTCCGTCGGCTTGAGCTCGCGCAGCACCACCTGGTTCTCGTCGAGCTTCTTCTTCTCGGCGTCGGACAGCTTCGGCAGCTCCAGCGGCGGCGCCGCGGCCCACGCTCCACACCCCACCACCGCCCACAGGCTCACCACGAGACGAACGCGCACCCCGAGTGCCTAGCACCCGCGGCGCGGGCGCGTCACCGGCCGCCCTGCTTCACCAACTCCACGCGACGGTTTTTCGCGCGGCCAGCCTCGCCGTCGTTGCTCGCCACCGGCGCATACGGCCCGTTGCCGAAGGGCGCCAGGCGCGCCGCGGCGATGCCGTGCTGCCCCACGAGCGCCTTGATGACCGCGTCGGCGCGGCGGCGCGAGAGGTCGAGGTTCGCGTCGGGCGAGCCTTCCCAGTCGGTGTGCCCCACCACCCACAGCTTGAGCGACGCGTCGGTCGTCAGCAGCTTCGCGATCTCCTCGAGCGCCTGCTTCGACTCGGGCTTGAGGTCCGCCTTCCCGCTGTCGAAGAAGATGCCGTACACCGCGACGTGGCCCGTGGCCGCGAGGTCGCTCGCGAAGGCCGCCGCGTCGGCCACCACGTCCTGCTTCATCGCCTGCCTCTCGATGATGGTGAACCCGTACTTGCCGGTGAACTCGGCGGTGACGTCGACCCACAGCTCCTGCTCGCCCTGCACCAGCAGCAGCGTGGCGCGCGCCTTCTCGGAATACACCACCTTGCCGCCCGCCTTCGTGATGGCGTTCTCGAAGTTGCGGATGATCTGCAGCTCGCTGTTCTTCACCGTCGCGTTGGGCTGCGGGTAGTAGCGCGTCACCGACTTCTTCCCCTCGACGGTCTGCTTCTTCCCCTTGCCCACGAGGAACTCGTGCGAGTCGAAGGCGCGCTCGTCGCAGCCGTAGATCCAGCTCTCGGGCATGCGGGTGAAGAGCGGCGAGTCTTTGCACTTCGGGTTGTCGTTGGTGGCGAGCGCGGGGAAGGCCCACAGCGCGACGACCAGCAGGGGAAGCGAGCGCATGACGAGGTCCTTTCGCGGCCACGGTAGCGCCGCGTCGCCCGACGACCAGCGAGGGCTGCGCGCGGGAAATTAGGCGGGCTTCAGCGCCCTACGAATCGACCGGAGGATGTCGAAGCGCGTGATGGCGCCCACCAGCCGGCCGCCCTGCACCACGGGGAAGCGGCGGAAGTTCGCGCCGAGGAAGAGGCCGGCCACGTAATAGACGTTCATCTCCGGGGTGACCGAGTCGACCTTCGTCGTCATGTAGTCGCGCACCACGCCGCGCGGCACGTCGCCGTCGACGCCGCTCGAGAGCAGGCGCAGGCAGTCCTTCTCGGTGAGCATGCCGATGAGCCGGCCCTCGTCGTCGACCACCGGCGCGCCGGTGACGTGGTGCTCGAGCAGGAAGTCGACCGCCTCGAGAATCGGCAGCTCCGGCTTCACGGTGTGCACCACCGTGTCCATGAAGTCGCGAACGCAGGGAAGGCTCGCCATGTGTGTCACCCCCGCGTCGCAGCGTACGGCAATCGCGCGGCCGCGTCAGGCCACCGGGGCGCGGCGCGCGAGCTCCTCCTCGATGCGCTCCGGCGGCACCGGGCGGCCGAAGAGGAAGCCCTGCAGCTCGTCGCAGCCCAGCGACTGCAGCGCGGCGCGCTGCTCCTCGTGCTCGACGCCCTCGGCGATGACCTGCAGCCCGAGCGCGTGCCCGAGCGTCACCACCGCCTGCGTCACCGCGAAGTCGGCGAGGTCGGTGGTGAGGTCCTTCACGAAGGCGCGGTCGACCTTGAGGCGCGTGAGCGGCAGGTGCTTGAGCTGCGAGAGCGACGAGTAGCCGGTGCCGAAGTCGTCCATCGCGATGCGCACCCCGAGCGCCCGCAGCCGCTGGAGCTGCTCCACACACAGCCCGCGCTCGTGCATCACCACGCTCTCGGTGACCTCCAGCTCGAGGAGGTCGGCGCTCAGCCCGGTGGTGCGCAGCGCCTTCTCGACGAAGCGCACGAAGTCGGCCTCCTCGAGCTGCTTGACCGACACGTTGACCGACACCGGGAGCCGCCAGCGCGCCGCCTGCTGACACGCCTCGCGCAGCACCCACGCCCCGATGGACACGATGAGCCCCGAGTCTTCGGCGGCGCCGATGAAGCGCCCCGCGGCCCACAGCTCGTCGCCGCGCCGCCAGCGCAGCAGCGCCTCGGTGCCGGTGAGCGAGAGGTCGCGGATGTCGCGCTGCGGCTGGTAGTGGAGCACCAGCTCGTCCCGGGCCAGCGCGCGGGACAGCGCGGTGACGAGCGTGAGGCGCTCACGCGCCCGCTGGTGGAGGTCGTCGGTCGAGTACCGCCACGCGTTCGGCCCGGCGCTCCGCGCGGAGTACATCGCGGCGTCGGCGGCCCTCAGCATCGCCGCCGCGGTGTCCCCGTCCTGCGGCGAGACCGCCACGCCCACGCTCGCCGCCAGCGTCAGCTCGTGCTCCTCGACCTTCAGCGGCGCCGAGACCGCGGCCATCACCTTCTCCACCACCTGGAGGCTGTCGCGCGGGTCGCGCAGCCCGGGGATCATCAGCGCGAACTCGTCGCCGCCCATGCGCGCCACGGTGTCCGACTGGCGGAGCAGCCCGCGCAGCCGCTCGCCCATGCGCCGCAGCGCCACGTCGCCCACCTGGTGGCCCGCGCTGCCGTTGACCGCCTTGAAGTCGTCGAGGTCGACCAGCAGCAGCGCCACCGACTCGCCCTCGCGCCGCGCGGTGGCCAGCGCCTGCGTGAGGCGGTCGAGCATCAGCGTGCGGTTGGGCAGCCCGGTGAGGTGGTCGTGCTGCGCGAGGAAGGCGAGCTGCTCCTCGCTGCGCTTGATGGCGCTGATGTCCGAGAAGACGGCCACGTAGTTGCGCACCAGCCCGCGCTCGTCGCGCACCACGGTGAGCGTCGCCCACTCGGGGAACACCGCGCCCGACTTGCGGCGGTTCCACAGCTCGCCCTGCCAGTGGCCTGCTCCTCGAGCGTGCGCCACATCGCCTCGTAGAAGGCGCGGTCGTGCCGCCCCGAGGCCAGCACCGACGGGTCCTGCCCGCGCACCTCGTCGAGCGTGAAGCCGGTGATGGACGTGAAGGCCGCGTTGGCGCTGATGATGCGGTTGCTGGCGTCGGTGATGAGGATGGCCTCGGCGCTCGCGTCGAAGACCCGGGTGAAGAGCGCGAGCTGGTTGCGCGCCTGCACCGAGTCGCTCACGTCGCGCACGAAGCCCACGAAGCGCGAGGCCGCGAACGACGACACGTGGAGGTCGACCACCACGTGGCCGCCCAGGCGCTCGAGCGACACGCTCTCGGCCACCAGCACCCGGTCGTCACCCTCGGTGCGCGTCAGGCGCTCGAGCGCGCGCGCCGAGTCGTGGTTGGCGGCCAGCGACGCCAGCGTGCGCCCGGTGAGCGAGCCCTCGCTCACGCCGAGGAGCCCGGCCATCGCCGCGTTGCACTCCGCGATGACGCCCGCCGCATCGAACACCACGATGCCGTCGGGCGCGTGGTCGCACATCGCGCGCAGCTTGGCCTCGTCTTCGCGGCTCATCGCATCGGCGCGCCACAGCACGCACGCCGTCTCGCCGGCGCCGCCCATCGGCATCGCCGCAGAGATGATGGACACCCGCGAGCCATCGCGCCGGCGCAGCACGAGCGGGTGCAGCGCGCCGCGCGCCGCGGAAGAGGGACGACTCAGGACCTCCGGGAGCGGCGACGCGCTCCCGAGCAGCTCCTCGCGCGGCCAGCCGAGGAGCTCCACCGCCGCCTGGTTCCACAGCACCACCCGCCCATCCGAGTCATGTCCCACGAAGGCAATCGGCAGGGTGTCGAGCAGCAGACCCAACTGACGGACGGACATGGTTGAGCGAACGCTACCGCACGCGACGTGAGGCAACTCAAGTGTCCAATGGAGTGGACGATGTGCTGACCGGGTGCTCGCGACTTGCGCGGGAGCGGTCGCGCCGAACTCTCCCGAGACCGGGGGCTCAGTCGAACGACACGCGATGGAGGTGCTCGAGCGCCACCACGCCCTTGCGGAGGTTGCGCGCGCGGCAGGTGAGGAAGGCCTCGGCGCGGCAGGCGTTGATCAGCACCACGTCACAGGCGAGCTCCTCGGCGTCGTCGCGGGCGTCCTTCTCGACGCGGGCGAGGCAGCGCTGCCATTCCTTCGCGTGGGCCTTGCGCCAGGCGGCGACCTCGGCCTCGCGCTGGGCGGGCGCGTCGGCGCCGTCGAGCCTCTCGGGCGGGTCGCACTCGAAGCGGCGCGGCTCGTAGGTCGCGGCCCACCACACGCGCACCGGCTTCTCGTGGCCCTCGAGGTGGAACGAGAGCGCCTCGACGCGCGTGCCGGAGCTCCCGTCGTCCCCCTCGACGAGGCGGCACAGGCGCGCGGGCACCTCGCAGCCCGTCTCCTTCACCGCGGGGAGCTCGACGCACTCGGCGCCGAGCGCGCGGGCGTCCTTCGCGGAGAGCTGCGGCTTCTGCCCGCGGCTCCACTTCGAGACCGCGGCGAGCCGGGCCGCGGCGTCGTCGGCGGCGAGCGGGTGCTGCGCGAGCGTGGCCAGCAACAGCGCGTGGAGCATCAGCCGCAGACGCCCGTCATGGCGTTGCAGGTCTGGCCCGCGGGGCAGCCGGACAGCGCGCCCGTGGTGTTGCAGCGCGGGCGGCAGAAGCCGGGCGTGGTGGAGTTCGGCGACGGCTGGCACACGTAGCCGGTGCGGCAGGTGCTCTGCGTGCCGGGCTGCGCGCACGGGGCGCGGCAGGTGCTCTGCGCCTGGCCGAAGAAGCTCTCGGTGATGCACACCCCGCCGCCGGTGCAGGCGGTGCCCGCGCCACACGGCGCGGTGCAGTAGCCGCCGGTGTAGCCCGTCACCTGGCCGGCGATGCTCTCCTGGATGCAGAGGGCGTTGAGGGGCGGCTGGCAGCTCGTCGCGGTGGTGCAGGGGCTGCCGGCGGGCACGGTGACGCCCGCGTCGGGCACGCCCGCGTCCACCACCACGCCCGCGTCGAAGCCGCCGCCGCCGCACACGCCGCCGACGCACTGCTGGCCCATGCCACAGCGCATGCACGCCTGGCCGCCGATGCCGCACGCCATGCGCGAGGTGCCGCCGACGCACTGGCCGTTCTGACAGCAGCCCATGGGGCACGTGGTGGCGTCACACGCGGGCGGCGTGGCGCACGCGCCGTTGACGCAGCTCTGGCCCTGCGGGCACTGGGTGCAGGCCTGGCCGCCCGTGCCGCAGGTGAAGCGGGTCTGCTGGCCGGGCGTGACGCAGAAGCCCTGCGTGCAGCAGCCGGCGCACGACATCGGCCCGCAGGCCGTCATCACGCACGCGCCGCCGACGCACTGCTCGCCGAGGTTGCAGCGTATGCAGCGGTTGCCCGCGGCGCCGCACGCGAGCGCGGAGTCGCCCGGCTGGCACTGGCCGAAACCGTCGATGCAGCCGCACGCCGTGCCGCCCCCCGCGCCGCCGCCGAGCGGCATGCCGCCGCCCGCGCCGCCACCCATCGGGACCCCACCGCCCGCACCGCCGCCACCGCCACCGCCCACGGGGATGCCCCCGCCCGCGCCTCCGCCGACGCCACCGCCGCCGCCCACGTTGCCGCCGCCGGTGCTGGAGCCGCCGCCGCCGCCGGTGCTGGAGCCGCCGCCTCCGCCGGTGGTGCTGCCCCCGCCGCCGCCGGTGCTGCCCCCGCCGCCGCCGGTGCTGCTGCCGCCGCCGGTGCCCTGGAGGCCGCTCGTACACCGCAGCTCCACGCAGGTGCCCGCGTCACAGTCGGAGTCCTTCAGGCACTCGGCCTCGGGGACGGCGGAGAAGCAGGCGGACAGCGAGAGCGCGAAGAGGGCGGGGAACAGACGATTCATGGAGACTCCGGTGGGGGACGGGCTGCGGGGTTTTCGCCCGTTCGGAGCCCCGGGGGCAAGTCAGGTGCGCATCTGGAGGCGGTGCTCGTGGGGTTCGGCTGACTCGCCAGAGGCCGCCGCCTTGATCAGCCGCGTCATCTGGGGCCCGAGCACGTCGAGCTCGGTCGAGGTGTAGCGCTCGCCTCCGAAGCGGCGGACCTGCCTGCGCTGGGCGGCGAGCATCACGCGGTCCTGCGCGAAGATGCGCGAGGCGACGGGCACGGCGAAGGGCTTCACCAGCCAGCCGGGCAGCGGGAGCCTGAAGGTCACCACCGCGTACACGCGCGTCTCGTCGTCGCTGACGGGCGTGAAGGCGGTCGACGCGACGAGGTGGCTCGCCTCGCCGAGGCGGTACTCCACCTGCGCGATGGACGGGAGGAGGAAGCGGTCGACGTGCGTCACCACGCCACCGCCCGGCGCGAGGAGCCGGCCCGCGAGGCCGCGGGGGGCGGGCTCTCCGAGGAACTCCGCTTCGGCGTGGCGGGCAGCGCGGCGCACGACGACGTCGATGACGTTCTGCTTCTCATCGGTCCGGAAGAGGCCGCCGTGGAGGAACGCGGTGTGCGGCACGTCGAGCGTGTTCTCGAGCGCGGCGTGGAGCGAGGCCTCGACGACGAAGCTCCGGCGCACGGTGGTGTAGCCGGGCGTCTCGAGGTGCGGGAAGCGGAAGGGCTCGTCGGTGGGCGTGACGTTCGCGCTCGCCCAGACCCACACGAGGCCGTCGAGCTCGCGCGTGGCGTGGCGCTCGACGCAGCGGCTGGGGAGCGGCTCGAAGTGCAGCAGGCCCGGGACTGCCGTGCACTGGCCGGCCTCGTCGAAGCGCCAGCCATGGTACGCGCACTCGAGCTCGCGGCGGCCGTCGCGCGCGCGCACGCGGCCCGCGGAGAGCGGCACGTTGCGGTGCGGGCAGCGGTCGAGGAGCGCGACGGGGGCGCGGTCGGTGCCGCGGAAGAGCACCAGCGGCCGGCCCTGGAGCGTGACGGCGCGCGGCCGATCACCGAGCTCGCGCGAGGTGCAGGCGACGAACCACGCGTGGGGCTGCACGAGACCGGGAGGAGGGACCGCGCTCATGCGGCGCAGCGTAGTGCCTCGAGAGGAGCGAGCACGGCGGGAAGCGCGATGGGTGCGCCGTCGTGCCGCGTCGAGCTCGCGCGGGGTGCGGGCGACGGTCCACGCGTGCACGGCAGGAAGCGCGACGGGTGCGCCGTCGGTGCCGCGGAAGAGCCCAGCGCCTGGAGCGAGACGGCGCGCGGCCGGTCGCCGAACTCGCACGAGGTGCAGGCGACGCCTGGGGCTGCACGAGGCCGTAGCGCCTCGCCGCGAGGAGCGCGCACCGCGGGGAGCGCGACGGCTCCCCGTCGGTGCCATGCAGGCGGCGGAGCGTGCGGCGAGTCGCCGGTCGTGGGCGCCGGAAGCGCTCACGGCGGGAAGCGCCCGGAATCACGTGCGATGCACTGAACGACTGGCAAGCCGGGGGCACGCACAGCCTCTCCGTTGCCAGCCGCGAGACCGACGGGCGGCTGGACGTATCGGTTCGGGCATGACGACCTTCCGCTCGCTCGCCATCGCCGCGCTGGGCCTCGCCGCCTGCGGAGCGCCGGCCCCGACGCTCCCGCCCGCGGTGCACTTCCCCACCGCCCTGGTGCTCGCCCTCGACGACGAGGGACAGACCACGGTCGCCTCGGGGGTGGTGATGCCTTCCGCGGCCGTCACCACCGACCTCGAGGGGTACGTCGCCGACGGCCGCTGCGAGGAACGCGCCCACACCATCACCCTGAGCCGCGACCCGGCCCCGGCCCGCCTGCGCGACGTCGGCGAGCAGATGACGCTCACCGCAGGGGCGACCACGCTCCGGCTGGCGCGCATGCGCGACTCGGCCTCGAACGCCTTCTACTCGCTGCAGACGCCCGAGGCGCTCCCGCAGGATCTCGTCGACGTGGCCTTCCCGAGCGCGACGCCGCCCTTCGCGGGGAGCGCCATCGAGCTCCCGGGGGCGCCGACCGGGCTCCCGGCACGCGTCGAGGCCATCGATGCTCAGCCGCTCGAGCTCACCTGGACCGGCGGGAACGGCGAGCTGATGCTCGTCAGCTTCCTCCCGAAGGACCGGGCGACGTCGCCCATCACGTGCCGCTTCCCCGATCGCGGCCGCGGCGTCGTCCCCGCGGAGCTGGTGCACAAGCTCACCGCCTTCGACCGCGTGAAGTTCACCCGCTTCCAGCGCCGCCAGACCGAGTGGTACGTCGACTCGTCGCTGCGCGTCGCCAGCGGCGCGCCGGTCGCCTTCGACGTCATCGGCCTCGGCGCCCGCAGCGTGAACCGCCCGCTCCACGTCGCGGTGAAGCGCGTCTTCGTCACTGAGTCGATGTGGTCGGCCAACCTCGGCGCGGCTGCCGGCTTCCCCACCGGCCCCGCGGGCGCCGATGCGCTCTGTCAGCGCGCCGCCACCGCCGCGCAGCTCGGCGGCCTGTGGCGCGCTTACCTCACGGTCGGCGATGCCGCGCCCGCGGTGCGCATCCGCGGCGAAGGGCCGTGGTACCTCGTCGACGAGTCGAGGCCCGTCGGCGACCGCTCCATCCTCGCGGGCGGTGGCGAGGTGGCCATCTCGCTCAACGAGCGCGGCGCACCGGTGACCACGGGGCGCGTGTGGGTGGGCGAGCCGGGTGGCGCCAACTGCGAGGCGTGGCTGTCCGCCAGCGCAGGCTCGTTCGCGACCGTCCAGGAGGTGCGCGACGCCCCTGGCTCCTTCGTGCAGTACTGGCCGTGCAGCGCCGAGGCGCGGCTGTTCTGTTTCGAGGAATGATCCGCGAAACACGCGCCCGCCCCACGCGTAAGTGGGGCATGAGCACCAAGACGCTTCCCTGGCTGGCCCTGTTGTCCCTCCTCGCCGCGTGCGGCGGGGGGTCGAAGGCACCCACCCTGTCGGACCGACGCATCGGCCACTGTGAGTACACGGGGCAGTTCAGCCGCCTCACCGAGTGCAAGGACTACCTCGGCGAGTGGACGGTGGAGGCCGCGGCGAAGGACTGCAGCGACGTGAAGGGCACCTTCGAGAGCGGCACGGTGTGCACGCCGGCCGCGTACCTCGGCGCCTGCCTCGACGCGCGCAAGCCCGAGCAGACGCGCATCTACATGGTGACGGACAACACCTCGAAGTGCGGCTCGGCGCGCACCGGGTGCGAGACCTTCGCCGGCGGCTACTGGGACGCGGCGCCCATCTGCGGCGGCGTCAGCACGGAGATCGTCG
This sequence comes from Myxococcota bacterium, assembly GCA_049322495.1. Lineage (GTDB taxonomy): Bacteria > Myxococcota > Myxococcia > Myxococcales > Myxococcaceae > Archangium_A. The sequence continues at coordinate 18,482 of JBMORD010000335.1, forward strand.
TCACCGAGAACGCCTTCGTCGAGCCGCGGCGGGTGTGCCTGCTGCCGGCGCCCGGCGAGCCCGCGGGCACGTCTGACGGCGGCATGGTGTGCCTGTGGGAGACCATCCACGGCGCGACCGAGGAGGGCCGCTCGTTCCGCAAGGACGCGGTGTGCGCGAACTCGATGGGCGGCCGGCCGTACTACCCGAAGGACGCCGACGCGCGGTACGCGCAGCCCGACCCCCGGCGCAACGACCCGGCGTACCTCGCAGAGGAGGCCTGGGTGCGCTCGCAGATCAACGCGGCGTCGTGCGTGTGCTGCCACTCGTCGGCGGCGCCCAACGGCGCGGCCAGCATCTTCGACATCGACCGCGAGGGCAGCCTCGCCAACCAGCTCACCGACCGCGGCGTCGCCCAGGGGGCGGGCGTGGTGAGCACCGTGCCGCTGGGCGCCTTCCCCGCCGAGCAGAACAACGGCTTCTCGAAGTCAGACCTCGCGCACCCCGACGACTCGGTGTTCCTCACCACCGACCGCGCGCGCATGAAGGCCTTCTGGCAGCGCGAGATGGAGTACCGCGGGCTCACGGCGGCGAACTTCGTCGGTGTGTCCGACGGGCTGGGGCCGCTCTCGGAGCAGTTCTACTTCCAGCCGAAGGCCTGTGAGGGCCGCGAGGGCATCGCCGCCGACGGCACCATCACCTGGGGCAACGGCCGCGCGCGCTACGTGTACGTGATGAGCGCGAGCTCGCGCCCGCCGACGGTGTTCCCCAACCTCGACCTGCCCGAGGGCACGCTGTGGCGCCTCGACGTGCCGGCCGACGGCACGCCGCTCGTCAGCGGCACCGTGAAGTACGGTGTCGTGCCCGATGGCCTCCGGCAGAAGTTCCCGGTCGCCGGCGCGCCGGCCGCGCTCACCTCGGGCCAGCAGTACTTCCTGTACGTGACGGCGGATCAGATGGTGCCCATCACGCGGTGCCTCATCACCGCGCCGTGAGCAGGGCCGCCTGGAGCTCGGCGACGAGCTCCTCGGGCCGCTCGTCGAGGGCCCGCCAGGTCCACTGCAGCACCCGGTAGCCGCGCGCGATGAGCGCGTTTCTCCGTTGCCGGTCGGCCTCGAAGCTCTTCACGTCGGCGTGGTACGCGTACCCGTCCGCCTCGATGACGACCCGCTGCGCCTCGTAGAGGAAGTCGAGCCGCGCCCGCCGCTTCCCCGCCTTCACCTGCTTCTGCACCGTCGGCTTCGGCAGCTCCGCCTGCTCGAGCAGCTCCAGCACCCGGTCTTCCAGCGCGCTCTCGGTCGGGCCGCCCTGGCCGTCGAGCTCCGCCAGCACCTTGCGCAGCGCCCCCACGCCCGGCCATCCCTTCCACGCCGCCACCTTCCGCAGCGCCTCCAGCGTCGTCAGCTGCTTGCGCAGCGCCTGCGTGACGAGCGCCTTGAGGTCTGCGGAGTCGACGCACGACGCGAGGTCGAAGAGCGTCCGCTCCACGGTGGTGACGCGAAGCCCGTCGAGCTCCGTCGTCTCCTTCGCGCCCAGCTTGCGGCGGTACACCTTCACCCCCGCGGGCCCCTTCACGCGGTGCTTCACCGTCACGTCGAGCGGCTCCTTCGCGCTCAGCTCCAGCCCGTGCAGCAGCGCCGCCGTGCGGTGGCTCAAGACGCCCCGCGCCCCCAGCCACGCCGCCACCGCGTGCTGCTGCTGCGTGTACGTCTGCGGCGCCCCCGCCACGCGGAACACCTGCGGGTAGACCCGCACCCACGCCCCCGTCTTCAGCTGCCGCTTCACCTGGTCCCGCGTGAGGAGCGCCCTCGCCTGCGCTCTCGTCAGCACGCCGTGTCTCTCTGCTGCCTGCTGCGCGCAGGCCACCTTCGCGTCCATTCCCCGCCCCCTCCACCGTCGAACGCGCCCACTGTAGCGAGGGGGTCTGACAAGTCCGCCCGACGGCAGGCAACGTGGGGGCCGGAAAAGCCCCTGGCTTGCCCGCGACCGAACCTGAAAACTTGAGCAGCCACCTGAACACCCGTACGGTGCGCCCACTGAACGGGAGAGCAGATGGACCTCACCTTCTCTGGAAAGCGCAGCAACCCCTGGGCGGCCACGCATGGCGTCGACGCACTGCTCGAGCAGTGGAAGGCCGACCGCCGCGTGTGGAGCAACATCGTGCTCGACGAGACGCTCGAGGGCACGACGCCGCGGACCGCGCCGCTGCCCGAGACGATGGACGCGCGGGTGCGGGCGGCGCTCGCGGCGCGGGGCGTGAAGCAGCTCTACACGCACCAGGCGCAGGCCTTCGAGCTGGCGCGCGCGGGGAAGGACTTCGTGGTCTCGACGCCGACCGCGTCGGGCAAGAGCCTCTGCTACGTGCTGCCGGTGCTGCAGGCGCTCGCGGCCGACCAGGAGGCGCGCGCGCTGTTCCTCTTCCCCACCAAGGCGCTGTCGAGAGATCAGGAAGAGTCGCTGCGCGCGCTGATGAAGGAGGCGCAGCTCGACCACGGCGCGGTCACCTTCGACGGCGACACGCCGGCCGACGCGCGGCGCGCGGCGCGGGAGCGCAGCGGCGTCATCTTGAGCAACCCCGACATGCTCCACGCGGGCGTGCTGCCGCACCACGCGGGCTGGGCGCGCTTCTTCGCGGGGCTCAAGTACGTGGTCATCGACGAGCTCCACGCGTACCGCGGCGTGTTCGGCTCGCACCTCGCGAACGTGCTGCGCCGGCTCGACCGCGTGGCGCGCTTCCACGGCGGCCGGCCGCAGTACCTCATGGCCTCGGCCACCATCGGCAACCCGCGCGAGCACGCCTCGAAGATGCTCGGCCGCGAGGTGGAGCTGGTGAGCGAGAGCGGCGCGCCGCGCGGGGAGCGCCGGGTGCTCCTCTACAACCCGCCGGTGGTGAACGCGGAGCTCGGCATCCGCCAGTCGTACGTGAAGGCGAGCGCGCGGCTGACGGCCGACCTGGTGAAGGCGGGCGTGCCCACGCTGCTGTTCGGTCAGTCGAGGAACAACGTCGAGGTGATGCTCAAGTACCTGCGCGACGCGCTCGAGGAGGCGCGGCTCTCGCCCGAGCTCGCCCAGGCGTACCGCGCGGGCTACCTGCCGCAGCAGCGGCGTGACATCGAGGCGCGGCTCCGCAGCGGCGACGTGCGGTGCGTGGTGGCCACCAGCGCGCTCGAGCTGGGCATCGACGTGGGCGCGCTCGACGCGGTGGTGTGCGCGGGGTGGCCGGGCTCGGTGGCGGCGCTCTGGCAGCGCTTCGGTCGCGCTGGCCGGCGCCAGGGCACCAGCCTCTCGCTGATGGTGGCCTCGAGCGCGCCCGTCGACCAGTACGTGGCGGGCACGGCGCAGGAGCTGCTCTCGGCGCCGGTGGAGCAGGCGCGCATCGACCCCGACAACGTCGAGGTGCTGGTGCAGCACCTCAAGTGCGCGGCCTTCGAGCTGCCCTTCGAGAGCGACGAGCCGTTCCGCGAGGTGAAGCCCGAGCAGGTGAAGGAGGTGCTCGAGTACCTCTCGTCACACCAGGTGGTGCACGCCGCGCCAGCGCCCTCGGGCCGCGCGACGTACCACTGGAGCGCCGACGCCTACCCGGCCAACGACGTGAGCCTGCGCAGCGTGGGCTGGGACAACTTCGTCATCGTCGACCTCTCGACCGACAAGACCATCGCCGAGATGGACTGGCGCTCGACGCACACCATGCTCCACGAGCAGGCCATCTACCAACACGACGGGCGGCAGTTTCAGGTCGAGCGCCTCGACTTCGAGAACCACAAGGCCTTCGTGCGCCCGGTGGAGCCCGACTACTTCACCGACGCGATGACCTACACGAAGGTGACGGTGCTCGCGCGCGGCCAGGAGGCGCAGACGCCACGCGTGGAGCTCGGGCACGGCGAGGTGTCGGTCGTCGAGCGCGTGGTGGGGTACAAGAAGATCAAGTTCCACACGCACGAGAACGTCGGCTACGGCGACGTGCGGCTGCCCGAGATGCAGATGCACACCACGGCGTTCTGGCTGACGGTGCCGGAGCCGGTGATGCAGGAGCTGATCAGCCACGGCAACCGCCGGCCGGATCTGCTCGACGCGCTGGGCGGGCTCAACGCGGCGATGCACACCGTGGCGGCGGTGGGGCTGATGATCGACCCGCGCGACCTCGGGCGCTGCCTCGGCTCGAGGGACGGCAGCGGGGCGCGGGGCGACGCGGTGTACGAGCCGACGCTGTTCCTCTACGACCACGTGCCCGGCGGCGTGGGGCTCGCGTCGCGGCTGTTCGACGAGCGCGCGACGCTGCTGGAGGGGACGAGGACGCTCCTCGAGAAGTGCGCATGCGAGCACGGCTGTCCGTCGTGCGTGGGCCCGAGCGCGCCGGGGAGGAAGGCGCTGGCGCTGAGCATCCTCGCGACGCTGCGGTGAGACGCGTGACGATGGCACCCGACAGTCAGTCGCCTGCTCGGACGCGCTCCGCGAACGCTGCCTGGCCGCCGAAGGCGAGCGAGGACCGGACCACACCGCAGGGCGACCGACCCGATGCGCAGCGTGAGGAAACCATCAGCCTCCGAGCTGGAACGCAGCGCGTTGAGCGCGCCGCGCATCACGGAGACCGCGGAGGCGCGCAGCCGGAGGAAGACGCCGCACATCGCGCCACAGCGCAGCGCGAGGAGACCGCCGCGCAGCGCGGAGACCGTGGAGCTGCACGGCCAGCGGGAGACGCCGCACATCGTGCCACTGCGCAGTGCGAGGAAACGGCGCGAATTGGAGCGCAGCGCGAGGAACACGCCGCGCATCACGGAGACTGCGAAGCGCGGCCAGCGGAAGACGCCGCACATCGCACCAACGCGCAGCGCGAGGAACGCGCCGCGCATCGCGGAGACCGCGGAACTGCGCGGCCGGCGGAAGACAGTGAACGCGAGGCGGATCACGCTCCTGCGCATCGCGAGAAACAGGACGCGCATCACGGAGGCGGGCCGCAGCCAGCAGAAGACGCCGCGCATCGCGGAAACCGTGGAACAGCGCGGCCGGAGGAAGACGCCGCACATCGCGCCAACGCGCAGTGTGGAGACCGTGGAGCTGCGGGGCCAGAAGCAGACGCCACACACGGTGCCAACGCGCACCTCGAGGAACACGCCGCGCATCGCGAGAAACACGTCGCGCAGCGCGGAGACCGTGGAGCGCATCCTGCGGAAGACGCCGCACGCGAGTCCGACCGTGCTGCGGCGCGAGAGGAAATCATCAGGCTCCGCGCTGCAACGCAGCGCGAAGGAGCCGGCCGACCCAGCCTCAACGACCTCACGCCCCGAGCCACAGCGGAACTCGACCGCCCACGTGCGGCGATGGCGTCGCCGAGCGCGAGCCCCCTCGGTGCGAAGCTCTCGCGCCTGACCACGGCCCCCACGACGCCGGGCATCCTCGGCGCGAAGCTCTCGCGACTCCCTGCCGCGCCGCCGCGCGCACCTGCCCCGCGCAACGCGCTTCACGCGCTCATCCCCGCGCGTGACACCGCGCACGGCCCGCTCCACCTCGTGGAGCATGACCACGGCCCGGCGCCGCTCCACTCGGCCGAGGCGCTCGCCGCGCTCTCACTCGCCGACGGCACGCTCGACACCTCCCGCCCGCTGTACTTCGACACCGAGACGACGGGCCTCGCCGGAGGCACCGGGACCCTCGCCTTCCTCCTCGGCACGGCCGAACCGCGCGAGGGGCGCACGGTCATCTCGCAGGTCCACCTCCCCGGCCCAGGCCAGGAGCGGCCGCTGCTCCAGTGGCTCGCCGAGCGCGTGGAGCAGGCGACGGTGCTGATCAGCTTCAACGGCCGCAGCTTCGACTGGCCCCTGCTCAAGGCGCGCTTCGTGATGAACCGCCTGCCGCCACCGCCCGAGCGCCCGCACGTCGATCTGCTCCACGCGGCGCGGCGGGTCTTCCGTCACCACCTCGACGAGCTCAAGCTCACCACCCTCGAACGACGGGTGCTCGACGTACACCGCAAGGGAGACCTCGAGGGCGCGCTCATCCCCGCCGCGTGGTTCGACTACCTGCGCACCGGGCGCGTCGCGGTGCTCTCGCGCGTGCTGACCCACAACGAACGCGACGTGCGGAGCATGGTCGACCTGGTGCAGCGCCTCACCGCCGCGTGGGAAGAGCGCGTTCCGGTGCTCCCCGAGACCGCGCTGGGCCTCGCCTTCGTCGCCGCGCGCCGAGGAGACGACGCCCGCGCGCTGCGCTTCCTCGAGCGCGCGACGGCGGGGCGCGTGGCCTCGGAGGCATGGAGCCTCCACGCCGAGCTCCGTCGACGGCGCGGCGAGTTCGGCGAGGCGGTCGCCGCGCTCCACCGCGCGCTGGAGCAGGCGCGGGAGCCGGCCGAGCTGCACCTCAAGCTGGCCAAGCTCTACGAGCACCGGCTCCGCGACTACGCGGCCGCCAGCTTCCACGCCGAGCGCTGCGCCAACGCAGAGCCCGCGGAGACCCACCTCTCGCGCAGCGCCCGACTGGCCCACCGGCTGCGAGCGCGAGACACCACGCACGTCTTCTGAGCCCGCACTTTCCACTCGTACGCGCAGCTGCCCATTCTTCGGCAGTTGTGCGCAGGAGCGGAGACAGGTGCCGCGAGCCAGTGCTCCAGCCTTCTTCCGCTCCGCAAGGCCGCGCGCTTCTCACGGTCACGAAGATGAAGTGCCGCCCGCGCAAGACGGGACCATCACGCTGCCAACGGCGCGCGTGCCCAGGCAATCTCCGGGCGGCGAGCCTTCTTGTGGCGCCGACGTGGTCCTGCAGCTGACGCTCGTCGCCAGACGGCGCAGGGCCCGGCGCTGGTCATCGGCAGGCCGGCGCGCTCGAGTTCGACGCCGCCCTCGAGGGACGGCCGCCGCCCGATGAGCGCCTCGTGGAGCGTGACGCAGAAGGCGAACTGATCCGCGCGTCACCGGCCTCGCCGCGCCGCTGCTCGGGCGCCATGTACGCGGCGTTCCGCCCTGCAGCGCGTCGGCGCGCCCCTGGCGCAGCGACCGCGCGAGGCCGAAGTCGGTGACGAGCACGCGGCCGCCGGCGCTACCCTGCACGTTGCCGGGCTTGAAGTCGCGGTGCACCAGCCCCGCGGCGTGGATCGCGGAGCCCGTCACCCACCTTCGTCAGCGCGCGCTCGGGCCGCTTCGTGCGCAGCCACTCGCGGAGCGTCTGCCCGTCGATGAACTCCATGGCGATGAAGACCGCGCCCTTCTCTTCGCCCGCGTCGTGAATGGCGACGAGGTTGGGGTGCGTGACGCGCCATCGAGCAGCGGGTGGATGAGCTTGAGCGCCACGCACCGCCACACGAGTTGGCACGCATGTGGACGCACGACGGCCACCGAGGGATTACGCCCCGGAAGGTCGAGGGGGAGTTCGCCGCGCCTGCATGCCGAGCCCCAGGCGCCAGGCCGTCGCCGCCGTTCTGCGCCGCGCCGCCAGTCGGGAGCACGAAGCGCTCGTGAGCGCAGTGCGCGCCCCGTCAGGAATAGAGTTCAGGGTGCTCTATCAGCCACCATGACACCCCTTCGACTGACCGACGACACGCACGTCCTCGTGCTCACCGGCGCAGGCATCTCCGCCGAGAGCGGCATCCCCACGTTCCGCGGCGCCAACGGCCTCTGGGAGAACCAGCCCGTGGAGCGCGTCGCCTCGGTGGAGGGCTTCGTGCAGGACCCCGGCCTCGTGTGGCGCTTCTATTCGGAGCGCCACGCCGCCGCGAAGCACGTCGAGCCGAACTCCGGTCATCGCGCGCTGGCCGAGCTCGAGCGACGTCTGGGCGATCGCCTGCTCCTCGTGACGCAGAACATCGACGGCCTCCACCAGGCGGCCGGCTCGTCGCGCGTGGTCGAGCTCCACGGCAGCCTGTGGAAGTCGCGCTGCTCACGCTGTGACCGCGAGCCCTTCGCCGACGACGCCCTGCACGAGCCGACGCGCCTGCCCGCGTGCGGCCGCTGCAACGCCCGCGGCGAGTTCGCGCTTCTGCGGCCGCACATCGTGTGGTTCGGGGAGCGGCTGGCACCGGACGACCTAGCGCGCATCGACCACTTCGTCGAGCGCGCCCACCGGCACCACTTCGTCTTCCTCGCGGTCGGCACCTCGGGCGCGGTCGCGCCGGCCTCGCAGCTGGTGGAGCGCACCCGCTCGCTCGGCGCCGAGACCTGGCTGGTCAACGCCGAGCCACCGCTCAACGTCGCGTCGTTCGAGCACGTCATCCTCGGGGCGAGCGGCGCCGTGCTCCCGACGCTGCTGGGCTGATCAGGTCGGGTGCAGCGACAGCGGCGGGCGGACCTCCTGCGGTCCGTGCGCCTGCACCCGGCGGTACACGTACGTCATCGCCAGCATGCTCAGCGGGATGGTGAAGGCGATGCCGATGCCGAAGGCGAGCAGCCCGAGCAGGTTGATGCCGGCGAGCGTCAGCGCGAAGAGGAACAGCTCCCAGCGGTGGCTGCGGGTGAGCCGCGAGCTCTCCTTGAGCGCCTCGATGGGGTCACGCCCGTACTCCGCGTTGAGCAGCATCGCGAAGCCGAACTGCATCGCCCAGATGAAGCCCGGGACGAGGACCAGCAGCATGCCGCCGAACACGATGAGCCCGTAGAGCAGCGACGTGAGGAAGTAGCTCGCGAAGCCGGTGACGAACCTGCCCTTGTCGCTGAAGTCGAGCGCCACGCCGTCGTGGATCTTCAGCGCCACCCGCGTCAGCGCGAGCACGATGACGAGCTGCGCGACCTGCACCAGCAGCGCGAGCAGCCCCGCCTTGCCCCGCTGGAAGGCCGACTGGAGCAGCGCAAGCAGTGCGTACGCCGCGCCGAAAATCACGAGCGGATTCATGTTGGTCTTCAACGCGCTCCACGCGAAGCGCAACGCTTCCGCGATCGAGAACACACGCTGGTTGGTGGTTTCCATGGGTTGCACCTCCATGGGTGGGCGCACGCATCGCGTGTGCCTCGCGCTCACCTCCGCAGCAGGGCGATGGCGTGGCCGACAGGGGTGCCCGGCTCGACCTGATCATCCGGACCAGCCCAGTAGCCCGACGAGGGTCCGCCATCGAGGTTGAGCGCCGCGCGGCAGCCGAGGCCTCCGAGGGCCGCAGGGAACGCGGCGAGGCGCGCGGTCTCATGGAGCGACGGGCCGAGGAACTCCGGCAGGAGCACCACGAGATGGAGCCGCGCGTCGCCAGTGAGGCACGCGAAGGTGCGCGGGTAGCCCGGGTCGCCGTCGTGGAGCGCGACCTTCACCTCGCCGTCAGCCACGAGGAGCGGGAAGTTCTGCAGCGCGAGCTCCGGCGTGAAGGGCAGCTGTGCGTGCGGACCGATGAAGACGCGCGACCCGGAGACGGCCAGCACCGGCGTCGGGCTCTGCGGCGCGAGCGGGTGCAGCTCCCAGCCGTCGTCCACGAGCCAGCCGTGCGGCGAGAGGTCGCGCTCGAAGAAGGCCCCGTTGACGGCGGCGAACGCGCCCTCGGGGAGCAGCTCCGCCAACCGCCCGCCCCCATCGCGCGTCCCGATGCGCAGCCGCACCTTCGTGAGCTCGAGCGTGAAGTCGATCACCCGCCACGACGTGCCGCGCACGTGGCCCTTGCGCAGCGTCGCGCCGGGCGCGAGCTCGCGCTCCGTCTCGACAACGAACGCCGGAATCGGCGGAGGCGACACCAGCCGCTCCGGATGCCACGCCAACCAGGCGAGCGGCGCCAACACGCTGATGAAGACCAGTCGCACCACACGTCGGCGCATGGGTCGCAGCGGACCATCGCGCGCCGGGGCGCGACATCCGCCCGATGACGCATTTGGTGGGAGCGGAATTCTGCACGACCCAGAGGAGCGGAGGCGCGCGGGGCGCTACAGTCGCCGACGTGCCTGCTCGCGCTGCTCGACCGCTCCGCCTGCACGACGCCGCTGTGCCGGAGTCGGAGTGTGCCGGTGCGACCGAAGGCGACCTGCTTCAGCGTGAGGTGACACACGCAGCTCCGCTCGCGCCACAGACGCATGTCGAGCCGATGACGCACGCGACGCGGTCCGCTGTCGCGCGACTGACGCATGCAGCGCCATCACCTGCGTGCGCGCAGGCGACCCGGGAGGCTGCGCCGACGACGCACGCGACGCCTTCGCGTGAAACGCCCGCCCCGCCGCATCCCTCGCGTCGACGCCAGCTCGCGGCCGGTCTCGCGCTGCTCCTCGCGGGTTGCGTCGCCGCCGAGCCCACGCCCGAGCTCACGAGCATCAGCCCGGCGTCGCTCGTCTCCGCGGAGGGCGGCGTCATCACGCTGCACGGCGCGCACTTCCTCCCGCTCGCGCAGGTCGACTTCGATCGCCGCGCCGCCTCGCAGGTCGAAGCGAAGGTGGGCGTGGCGCTGGTCGGCGACGAGCGCGTCGAACTCGCAGACCCGCGCTGGCTCGACAGCCAGACCATCGAAGCGACGGTTCCCGCGGGCGTCTTGCCCGGGGAGTGGACGGTGGAGCTCACCACGCCGCGGGGCGCGACGCTCCAGCTCGAGCGCGCGCTGCGGGTGACGCTCACGCGCTGCACCGTCACCTGGGCCGATGTCGACCGGGACGGCTTCGGTGACCCTTCGACCGCGGCCGAGAGCTGCGAGCCCGACCGCGCCGCGGTGGCGAACGACTGCGATGATCGCGACCCGCGCGTCGCGCCGGATCAACCCGAGCGCTGCAACGGCCGCGACGACGACTGCGACACGCTGATCGACGAGGAGGGCTGCAACGACGCGGGGCTCCACTTCGTGCGCGACCCGGTGCTCGAAGGCAACGCGAACGACTTCCTCTCCGCGAGCACGTTCGGCCCCGAGTCGCTGTGGATCGCCGGCGGCTCGAAGCTGTTCCTCCACGAGCCTGACGCGGGCTTCGTCGATCGCAGCGGCGCGTGTCCGGGCACGATGAGCGCGGTCTGGTCGGCCCCCGACGGGCGCGCGTTCGTCGCGGGCGCGGCGATGGGCGCGGGCCGCCTCGCGGTCGCCACGCGCGAGCAGGGCTGCGGGCCCGCGCAGCAGCTCCCCACCGCGGTGGCGGGCATGGTCGGCTTCACGGCCCCCGACGGCGGCGTGCAGCTCGAGCTCGTGCTCCGCGACGGCCGCCGCGCGTCGTGGGACGGCGTCGGCCCCGTCACCGTCTCGGGCGCGCCGGTGCCCAACGTCACCCTCGTCGACGCGCACGGGAGCGCGCCCGATGCGCTCTTCGCGGTCGGCTCCGTCACCACCGCGATGCAGACACGCCCGGTGGTGCTCCGGCTGGTCGGCGGCGCCTTCGTGTCAGAGCCGCTGCCGATGCAGGGTGTCCAGAAGCTCAACGCGGTGTGGGCCGTCTCTCCGACGGAGGCGGTCGCGGTCGGCGACACCGGCACCGTGCTCCGCCGCGTCAACGGCACGTGGGAGCGCATCGCGCCGCCGAGCCAGGTCCACTACACGACCGTGCGCGCGTTCAGCATCGACCACTTCTTCCTGTCGACCGTGTACGGCTACGTCCGCGAGTGGGACGGACAGTGGAAGCTCCACTACACCGACGCGCAGCCCGTGCGAGACCTCACCGCGTGGGACTCCTCGCGCTTCTGGCTGGTCGGCGACAACGGGTTGATCATCACCGGCGCGCCCTGAATGACGCAGTGCGAGACGTTCGGCGCCTTGCCGCCGGGGCGAATTTCCGCCACCGTCCGCCGTCCTCGCAGCAGCCACCACCTTCACTCTCCGCAGGGGAACACCCATGGCGCTTCGTCTCGCAGCACTCTTCGCCGTCGTCTCGCTCACCGCCCTCGCCGCGCCGCCCGTCGGCGAGAAGCTCAAGAGCATCACGCTCGACAAGAAGGAGGGCGGCCGCGTCACCGGCGAGGCCTGGAGCAGCGACGAGCTGAAGGGGAAGATCCACGTGCTGTTCTACGTCGACCCCGACTTCTCCGACCTCAACAACGCCGCCAGCGAGGCGCTCAAGGCCGAGAAGTTCCCCAAGGAGAAGTACCAGTCGGTCGCGGTGATCAACATGGCGGCCACCTGGCTGCCGAACTTCGCCATCGATGGGAAGCTCAAGGCCAAGCAGAAGGACTACCCCGACACCATCTACGTGCGCGACCTCCACAAGACGCTGGTGAAGGAGTGGAAGCTCGCCGACGACAACAACGACGTCATCGCCTTCGACCAGGACGGCAACGTCATCTTCGTGCACGAGGGCAAGCTCGACGACGCGGCCATCAAGAAGATGCTCGAGACCATCAAGGCGAAGATGTGAGCGGAGCGCGCGGCTCGCTCGCGGCGTGGTGCGGCTCGCGCGTCTTCTGCGTTCAACGGCTCGAGACCCCGCTCGGCACCTCGACCCTGGAGGTGCCCTTCACCCTGCGTCGGGTCGAGGAAGGCCGGCTGATGGCGGCGGTCGGCCACGAGGTCCAGCTGGTGCCGGCTGCCGTCTCCGAAGAGCTCCTGACCGACGGCTTCGCGCGCTTCGTGGAGCACCTCGGCCCGAAGGTGCGGCGAGAGACGCGGCTGTGGCGCCTGGTCTTCCCGGGCTCGACGCGCGAGCTCGAGCAGGCGACGCACCTCGTGTTCCGCGACACCTCCCTCGCGCCAGTCATTCAGCGCGCGCGCCTGCTGGGGAGTCGCACGCGGTTGCGCAGCTCCGCGCCCGTCGTCGTGTGGAAGGGCGACACGCTCCTCGAGACGCTCGGCCTGTGGCGCGCGTGCGCGCTGGCCAGCGCGGCGAAGATGAAGGACGTGTGGCTGGCGTCGCTGCCTGTCTCTGTGTCCTCCGCGCCTCCGCAGATGCTCGCCGAGGCGGTGTCCACCCTGCGTCGACTCAGCGCCGCCGAGCTTCGACAGGGCGCGAGGTCCTGGGACGCGTTCGTCGAAGGTCGACCGTCGCTGCTCGAGCGCGAAGCGGCGCTCGCCGCCACGCAGCCACGGCGCGCAGGCCGGCGCGTGCGGCTGTCGGAGCTCGACGTCTCGCTGCTCTCGGCCTTCGACACCTGGAAGACGCCCTTCGAGGTGCTGCGCAGCGACAGCGAGCGGTGGAAGCTCGCGCTCGAAGTGCTCGGTGACGCCGTCCCGAGCCGCCTCGAGCAGTGGGCGCGCGGACCGCTGCTCGAGCGCGCTCCGCGTGACGCGAAGTCGCCGTGGGCACGGGCTGCGCTGCGCCTCACCGACGCCGGTCGGCGCGCGCTCCGCGACGGCGTGACGGACGACGCGCTCGTGCCGCTCCGGCTCGGCGGGTTCGGTCGAAGCGAGCCTCAGCGCACCCGCGGCCCGCGCAGGAGCTGATACCCGAGCGTCGCCGACGCCCCGAGCAGCCCCGCCCCGAGCGCGCGGGAGAAGACCTCGCCACCCGGGACCCTCGCGAAGAGCGCGTCGACGACGAGGTACAGCGCCGTGCCCGCCAGCGCGCCGAGCAACGCGCCGCCGAGGCCGGCGCCCGACCGCTCCGCGGGGAACGCGAGCTGCCCTGCGCCCCACGCGCCGAAGCCCGCCGCGAGCGTCGACGCGGGCACGAAGACCACCAGCCCCATCAGGGCGATGGCCAGCCCGCCGCCGGGCACGTTCCACGAGTGCGAGAACGGCGACAGCTCCGACACCATGAGCGCCGGCGCGAGGGCGAGCAGCCCGCCCGCGAGCGTCTCCACGCCGCCCTCGTACCAGGGCGCGCTGCGCACACCGCTCGTCAGCGCCCCGGCGCCAAGCGCGAGCGTGCCACCGAGGAGCGCAAGGCCGATGCTCGTCAGGAGCCCGGTGCGCGCCTCGCGGCGCTTGCCGACCACCTCCGCCTTGAACGGCGCCGACACCACCGCCGACCACGCGCCGTCACGGCGCGCGAGGAACACGCCGTCGGTGAAGGCCACCCACGTCACGTCACCGGCCACCGCCACCCGGCCGGGACCGCCGTCTTCGAACCACTCCGGGAGCGGCACCGGCACGCGCTCCCGCTCGGCGCCCTCGGCGGACAGGCGCGTCAGCTCGAGGGGGAACGTCGGCCCGAAGTCGTCGAGCCCGTACGCCTCACGGCCGCCGCTGATCAGCACCAGCTCGTCGCGCGCGCCGTCGAACGCGAGCGACTGCAGCACGCGCCCCGAGGGACCCACGTCGAGCGCGCGGCTCGTCCCGTCGCCTCGCACGGCCTGCAGCTGCCTCAACTGCGTGCGCTGAAAGAAGCCCTCCCTCGCCGGCGCAAGGAAGGAGCGCGCGGTATCGCCGCCCACGCCCGGTTGAGCGGTGCCCGCCAGCGAGAAGCCCTCCGGCGTCGGCGCGTCGTCCGGCCACTTGCCGTCGCTGGTCCACGCGCGCCACTCGCCGTCGCGCACCCGCACGAAGCCCGTGCGCTCGGAGTACGGGATGCTGAGCGTCGCCCACCAGCTCCCCGCCCCGTCCACCACGGGGGTGGTGAGGCGCACCTTGCCACCGAGCGACTCCGTCTTCGTGACGCCGCCTTCACCGACGTGCAGCACCTCGCTGCCGACCTCCCACACCTGGCGCACCAGCGCGACATGGTCGGGCCCGAGCACGAGGAGCGCCACCGTCTCCCCGCGCGCCTGGGGGACCTCGACGGTGTGCCACGTGCCGTCTGCGCGGCGATGCGCGACCCGGGTCTCCGAGCAGAGCCACAGCCCGTCGGCCTCGCTCCACGCCACGCGCGAAGGGAGAAAGGGCGTCGAGACGAACTCCACCGGCCCGTCGCGCGTGAGGCGCCGGAGCCCGGCCCCGTCTCCCCGGGGCTCGAGGACGTACAGGTCGCCCGCCCGCGTGGGGACGAGGTCTCCCGGGTGGCGCGGCGCGAGGGCCTCCTCACGCTCGGGCGGCGCGAGGGCGAAGAGGACGGCGGTCAGGACGAGCGGCGACATGGGCTGTTCGTCGAACGAGCGCCGATTTTCGGGTCATCCGTCAATCCAGCTTGCCGAACCACCCCCGGCGCTCCATCCACTTCGCGGTCTCGAGCACCGGCACGATGGTCGCCGCGCCGCCGACCACGATGGCCCAGTCGACCAGCGTGAGCGGGAAGGTGCCGAACAGCCGCTGCAGGAAGGGCACGTAGAGGATGGCGATCATCAGCGCCAGCTCCCAGACGATGGCGAGGTTGAGCCACTTGTTGGCGAACGGCCGGTGCCACACCGAGCGGCGATCCGAGCGGTAGTTGTACGCCTTGAAGAACTGGATCAGCACCAGCGAGACGAAGGTCATCGACATCGCCTCTTCGAGGGTGCGCCCGGAGTGCGTCTCCCACCAGAAGAGCGCCACGTTGATGACCGTCGACCACACGCCGCCCACCGCCATCAGCGTCACCACCGGCCGGGTGAAGATGCCCGCCTTCGCGTCGCGCGGGTGGCGCTTCATGAGGTCGTCCTCGGGCGGATCCACCGCGAGGGCGAGCGCCGGGAGGCCGTCGGTCGCGAGGTTCACGTAGAGGATCTGCACCGCCGAGAGCGGCAGCGGCATGCCGAACAGCGCCGTGCCGGCCATGAGGCCGATCTCTCCGATGTTCGAGGACAGCAGGAACATGAGGTACTTCTTGATGTTCCCGAAGACGGTGCGGCCTTCCTCGACCGCCGCGACGATGCTCGCGAAGCTGTCGTCGGTGAGCGTCATCGCCGCCGCGTCGCGCGAGACGTCGGTGCCCGAGATGCCCATCGCGATGCCGATGTCGGCCTTGCGCAGCGACGGCGCGTCATTCACCCCGTCGCCGGTCATCGCCACCACGTGCGCCCGGCTCTGGAGCGCGGTCACCACGCGCAGCTTGTGGGCCGGCGACACGCGCGCGAACACGTCGATGTCCTCCACCTCGGCCGAGAGCTTCGCGTCGTCCCACGCGTCGAGCTCCTTGCCCGTCACCACGCGCCCGCCGCGGAGCAGCCCGAGCTCGCGCGCCACCGCCTCTGCCGTCGCCGGGTGGTCGCCGGTGATCATCACCGCGCGAATGCCGGCCTTCTCACACGTGCGGATGGCGTCGAACACCTCGGCGCGCGGCGGGTCGATCATCCCCACCAGGCCGAGGAAGTGGAGCCCGACGTCGGCGTCCTCGAGGGCGCCGTCGTGCTTGCGCGCGATGGCCAGCACGCGCAGCGCGCCGCGGGCGAACTCCTGCGCCACCGCGTGCACCTGCGCGCGCCCCGCATCGTCGAGCGGCGCCGGCCCGCGCGGCGTCTCCCAGGTCTCGCAGCCGTCGAGCACCGCCTCGAGCGCGCCCTTCACGAAGAGCGTGCGCCCCTCGGCGGTGCGGTGGAGCGTCGTCATGCGCCGCGTCTCGGAGCTGAAGGGCTCCTCGTCGAGCCGCGGGTTGTCGGCGTCGAGCTTCGCCTTGTCGAGGCCCAGCTTCGCCGCGGCCACCACCAGCGCGCCCTCGGTCGGGTCACCGGTGACGTGCCAGCCGCGCTCCGCGTCGTGCGACACGGTGGCGTCGGACGCGAGCACCGCCGCCTCGAACATCGCGCGCAGCGGCGGCGTGTCGACGCGCGCGCCGCCGAGCACGAAGTCGCCCTTCGGCTCGTAGCCGGCGCCGGTGACCTCGTAGAGCTCTCCGCCCACGAAGGCGCGCCGCACCGTCATCTCGTCGCGCGTCAGCGTGCCCGTCTTGTCGGAGCAGATGACCGAGGTGCTGCCCAGCGTCTCCACCGCGGGCAGCCGGCGAATGAGCGCGTTCCGCTTCACCATGCGCTGCACGCCGAGCGCGAGCGAGATGGTGACCACCGCCGGCAGCGCCTCGGGCACCACCGCCACCGCGAGCGCGATGCCGAAGATGAACATCTCGACGAAGGGCTGGCCGCGGAACAGGCCGAGCGCGACGACGAGCGCCACCACCACCAGCGCCACCTTCGCCAGCGCGCTGCCCACGCGATCGAGGTTCTGCTGGAGCGGCGTGCGGCTCGTCTCGACCGTCTGCAGCAGCTGCGCGATGCGCCCGAACTCGGTCTGCATGCCGGTGGCCACCACCACCGCGCGCCCGCGGCCGTAGGTGAGCACCGTGCCCGCGTGCACGAGGTTGGTGCGGTCGCCGACCGGGAGCTCGCCTTCGAGCTTCTCGAGCTGCTTCTCGACGGCCACCGACTCACCGGTGAGCGCCGCCTCCTCGGCCTGGAGGTTCACCGCCTCGAGCAGCCGCGCGTCGGCCGGCACGCGATCGCCGGTGTGCAGCACCAGCACGTCGCCGGGCACCACCTCTCGCGCGGGCACCTTCTGCTCCACGCCGTCGCGCAGCACGTTGGCCGAGGGCGCGGCGAGCTTCTTGAGCGCCTCGATGGCCCGCTCCGCGCGGTACTCCTGCACGAAGCCCAGCAGCACCGCGAAGAGCACGATGACCGCGATGACCAGCGACTCCACCCCGTGCCCGAGCGCCACCGAGAGCCCGGTCGCCACCAGGAGGATGATGATCAGCACGTTCTTGAACTGCTCCGCGAGGATGCGCCACGGAGAGACGCGGTCCGCGGCCTTGAGCTCGTTCGGGCCGTGCTCCGCCAGCCGCTGCGACGCCTCCGTCCGCGTCAGGCCAGACTGCCGGGACTTCAACTGCTCCAACGCCTCCGAGGTCGACAGGCTGTGCCACACCGTTTGAGTTGCCACGAGCCGTTCGTAACCACGCCGGGGCGTCGTGCCCGTCATCACGCATTCTTTGCGCCGGGCGAGCGATGATCAGCTGAGAGTTTCTCGAAGGCAGCGCGTGGCGTGACGCGCATCAACGGATTGCCTCTCGTCAGCGACTGGTTATCTCACTCGCGCTGTCGAAGAACTCGCGTCGGAGTTCCGTTCAAAGAGCAGGAACCGGCTTCGCACGCACGCAGTCACCGAAGACCTGCAGCAGCGGGTTCAGCGCCTGAGTTCACGTTCCCTTCTGCGCGCGCCGGAGCGGCCATCATCGCCAGGGCGACCCACAGGGAGCGCACCATGTCGAACAACTACTACTTCTCGCGTCAGCAGATCCGCACTTCACCGATGGAGCTGCACTTCCTCTGCGTGCCCCAGACCAGCAACGCCGACGGCGGCGGGCTGTCGTTGCTCGGGACGATCTGCGCGCGCGGCATCGACAGCATCTTCTCGGCGCCCTACCCGCGGCCGGTGATGCTCGCCCCGCGCGGCAGCGTGCTCGGCGTGATGAACGAGCACCTCCAGGAGATCGCCGACTGGCACCGCGTGAAGAAAGAGGACGTGCAGCTCAAGACGTCGATGGGGCTGGCTGACGTCTCGCACGTCTTCAAGAGCTCCCACCTCGCGCACCTCGGCGCGAGCGCCTCATCCCCAACGTGCCGGTCAACTTCGCCGTGGAGTTCAACTTCACCAGGCTCGAGACGATGGAGTTCTCGTGGCGCAAGGCGTCCCTCGTGTACCTGCCGCTCGGGAACCTGCAGGCGCTGTACGACATCTTCGAGGGCAACGACCGCCGGGTGCACCCGGGCGGCCTGCTGGCGGACAACTTCGTCATCACCGCGGCGCTCGACGCCTCGGACTACGAGCTGCGCGTGAAGAGCTCGTACGACTTCTCGCCCGACCTCATCGCGCGCATGCGGGAGATCTCCGAGCTCGGCGGCGAGGTGAAGTACACGGTGCGGTCGGAGCGGGAGGCCATCGTGTCGGTGAAGAACTCGACCGGCTACGTGACCGCGCTCGACGGCGTGCGGTGGCGTGACGTGCGGGTCGGCCGGCCCAACCGGTAGCCCCGACACGCTTCAGTACGCGCCGAACGGAGGCAGCTCCCTCACCCGGGCCTTCAGCTCGACGCGCCCCTCGTCACCGCGCCGCGACTCCACCGCGGGCACCGAGGCGCTCACCGGGCCGCCGACGAAGTAGAGGCCGTCGAAGCCGTCGGGCGAGACGCGCTCGAACGCGCGGAAGAACGGCTGCGGCGTGACGTGCTGCAGCTGTTGGCGTGGCCCGGGAATCGCCGCCCAGGTGCCGCAGGCGAGCGCGCCTCGCTGCGCGAGGTGGCAGGCCCAGTGCGTGCCGGGCTCGTAGGCGACGTCGAAGGCGTGCGTCTCGTCGGGGAGCACCGCCGCGAGCCGCGCCCCGACCGGGAGCAGCGTCGCGTCCCACGGCGTGCCCTGCCTGCGGCTCACCAGCACGTTGCCCAGCAGCGCCACGACGAGCCGCCCGGGGTTGACCTCGCGGTGCCTGAGGAGCACCGACGTGATGCGCGCGTTGCGGGCGTTGCCCGACTGCTCGAGGTCGACCGCAAGCACCGTCACCGGTGCGCCCTCGGCGCGGCGGGCGCGCACCCGCTCGAGGAAGTCGGCCAGCGCGAGGCTGCTCCGCCCGTCCTGCCAGGGGCGGTTCCAGAAGCGCCCCGCCAGCAGCCGCGCGCGGGCGGCCGCGTCACCGCTCGACGCGAGGTACTCGTTGAGCGCCGCCTGCTCGGTCGCCGAGATGGACAGCGCGACGGTGAGCGGCAGGCGCCGGCTCGCGGCCTGGCAGATCAACCCGTCGAGCACGGTGAAGGGCTCCGCCGTGCCGAGCGGATCCGCCAGGAGGATGACCTGGCCCGGGACGAACGCTCCCTCGAGCGCGCCGAGCGCGAGGCCACACCAGGCGGGCAGCGGCGCCTGCTTCGGGAGGTCGGGGAGCGGCGCCAGCAGCGGCTGCTCGAGCTCGGCGCGCAGCTCCGGGTCGGTCACCTCGACGGCGGGCTCCCCGTCGAGCACCGCGGCGACGACCGCCTCGGCCTCACGGTCGCGCGTGAAGTACTGCGCGACCTCGGTCTTCACCGTCGACGGCGCGAAGGCGACCGCCATGCGGTAGCTCCGCTCGGCTTGATCCGCGCCCGCCAGCTGATCCGCGCGGAGCACGCGCACGCCCGTCGCGCGCGGGCCGACCGGCTGGAAGACGACCACCCACGTCGACGACGACGACACCAGCAGCCGCGAGACCGGCGGCCCGGTGCGGGTCTGCTCGTCGACGCGGACCTCCTGCACGCGCGGAGCCGAAGCGAAGACGTTCGGCTCGGCGGTCGGCTTCAGCACGATGCCCCGCTCTGCCAGCGCCGAGAACACCAGCGCCCGGGTGCGCTCGAGCGGCAGCTCGTAGATCCGCACCTGGCCCTCGGGCGCGCCGCGCGGCACGTGGGCACACCCCCAGAGCACCGACACGCACAGCAGCACCGTCGCGGAGCGCATGGCTCCCGAACGCAGCGAGGCGCTGGTTCGTATCGCCGTCAGCGCCAGAGCGGGAAGAGCAGCCGCTGGTGCGCGGCCTCGATCGACAGCGGCAGCTCGGCCCACACCGGCGCGAACCAGGCCGCGACGCACGCCACCACCACCACGAAGGCCAGCACCGCGCGGGGGAAGCGCTGCTCGAGGCGCGCCACCACGCCGGCCAGCAGGGCGAGCGCGAAGCCCCACGCGTAGAGGTAGTGGTACCAGTACGTGGAGATCTTGCCGCTCATCCACAGCAGCAGCATCGACAGCCACGCGGTCCACAGAATGACGAAGGCCCGGGTGGTGGTGGCGTCGAACCAGCTCGACCAGCGTGCGCGCCAGGCCGGGCGCGCGGCGACCACCGCGCCGAGCAGCGGCAGCGCCAGCAGACACGCATCAGCGCCGAACCAGAGCACCGGGTTCCCCACGCTCGACGCCATGCGAATGGTGTCGCCCACCACCTGATGCTTGATGACCAGCGGGTGGTACATCACCAGCCACGTGTACCAGGCAGACTCGAGCGGGTTGATGAAGTGCTGGAAGCCGAGGTGGAAGTTCGCGCGGTGCTGCACGGTGTCGATCACCGCCATCAGGCCGTTCGGCTGCCCCGACAAGGCGAACCCCAGCATCCAGTACGCGGCGTGCACCACCGGTACGAGCGCGAAGGCGAAGATGGTGTACCAGGGAGCGCGCTTGAGCAGCACGATGGCGACCACCGCGGGCAGCCCGATGAGCAGGCCCACCCACTTGATCGACGCCACCGTCCCGATGAGGAACGCGCTGACCAGCACCCCGCCCCAGCCGCGCGCGGTCACCGCGGCGAGCAGGCTCCACATCACCAGGCACGCGAGGATGATGTCGCCCAGCGACGAGCGCGAGTAGGACAGAAAGAAGCCGTCGGCGGCCATGAACGCGACGGCCAGCCACCCGGCGCGCTTGTCTTCGAAGAGCGTCGAGGTCAGCAGATAGACGATGACCAGACACTGCAGCCCGAAGACGAGCGGCGTGAAGCGCCAGCCGACCGGGTTGTTGCCCTGAATGAGCATGCCCACGCCGATCAACAGCTTCCCCACGGGCGGGTGGCAGCATTCCGGGTCGGGGTTCCCGAGGAGGAACTGCTGCGCCGAGCCGACGTACTGGCTCTCGTCGAAGTCGTGGTGGAAGGGGAAGCCGACGTTCTGCACCCGCAGGTACACGCCCGCGACGAGCATCACCGTCAGCAGCAGGCCCGTCGCGCGGTACGACGCTGACGTCTTCGCCTCGCTCACGGGAACACACACTCGCTGAGCGTGCCGACCGGCACCAGCTTGCCCGCGTTGCCGAAGTTGGCGCCCGGCGCGAAGCGAATGGCCACCGCCCTCGTGACGCCCACCACGTGGAAGTTGCAGACCACCGTGAAGCGCCCCGACGGGAGCTCCTTGATGCCGGGCGACAGCCACAGCCCCGCCCCGAGAATGAGCTCGCCGCCGACCGTGTAGAAGGGCTGGAGCAGCTTCGGGTCGTCCGTCGACACCGGCCCGGCTTCGGTCGAGTTCGCGCGGTAGCCGCAGTGCAGCTCGTCGACGACCTTGTCCGACGCACACGCGAGGCCCTGCTTGTCGCTGGCCACCAGGGTGACCTCGACCATGCGCGTGCCTCCGAGGCGGAAGCCCTCGACGCTCTCACGCCACGTCTCGCGGTAGCTCTTGCCGGCGGTGAAGACCCACACGCCGAAGCTGATGGCCACGAGCCACAGGAACGACTTCACCATCACGTTGGAGTGCTCGAGCATGGGCGAGCCCCGGCGGATAGTCGTTGGGCCAGGGTGGGTCAATTGAAGACCCGGGCCGGCCGCTCACGTCGCGGGCATCTTGAAGCGCGCGGTGAGCCCGGCGAGCTCCTGGGCGTGGCTCGAGAGCGTGGTCGCCACGTCACGCGTCTGCCCGTTGGCCTTCACCGCGTCGCCGAGCACCGCGGTGACCTCCTTCATGCTCGCGGAGATCTGCTCGGTCGCGGTGCGCTGCTGCTCGGTGACGAAGGTGATCTGCTGCGCCGACGCCGCGGTGTTCTCCGCCAGGGTGCGCGCCTCCTCGGTCACCATCACCGTCGACGCCGCCGACGCGCGGATGTCGGACACCAGGCCCTTCACGTCGCGCACCGACTCCGACACGCGCTCCGAGAGCCGGCGCATCTCGTTGGCCACCAGCGAGAAGCCCCGCCCCGCCTCGCCCGCCCGGGTGCCCTCGAGCGACGCGTTGAGCGCCAGCAGGTCGCTCCGCTCGGCGATCTCGCGGATGACCTCGAGGATCTCCGACATGCGGTTGGCGTGCGTCGCCAGCTCGCCGATCTTGCTGGTCATGCCCAGCGCGGTCTCGCGCGTGCGGTTGGCGTTGGTCGCCACGCCCGCCGCCGAGCTGGCGATGTGCGTCGCCGACTCGAGCAGCGACTGCATGGTGCGGTTGACCTCCTCGGCGCCGGTCGACTGCGTCTGCGAGGCCGCTTCCTGCTCGCGCACCGCGGCGTGGATCTGCGACGCGCTCGCCAGCACCTGCTTCGACAGCCCGTCGATCGACCGCAGCACCGACCGGAGCTGCAGCACCATCTGCTCGAAGGCGCCGGTGAGCGAGCCGAGTTCGGTGCCCGCGATGTGCGGGTCCTGCGAGAGGTCGCCCGCCGCCACCGCCTCCGCGAGCTTCGTGAGCTTCGTCAGCGGCCCCGACAGCCGCGTCGACAGCCGCACCACGAGCCCGGCGAGGAACACCACGACCACCAGCGAGATGATGATGGTGGTGGTCTGCCCGCCGGCGTGGTTCTCGCGCAGCGCCTCGAAGGACTGCTGCGAGCGGCGCTGCACGTCGAGCACGCCCTTGCTGATCAGCTCGTCGAGCTCGGCGCTCTGCTTGCGCATCAGCTCGACGTCGGCCCCGACCGTCGGGTCGTTGACGATGATCCGCGCGATGGTGGTCTTCCCGTGCGCGACCCACGCCCTGAGCCGCTCGACGAGCGGCGCGAGGCCCTGCTGGTCGAGCACCGGGTTGCTCCTGCCCTTCTCGAGCGCGGCGACCATGCGCGCGAGGATCGGATCGACGCCGGTGATCATCGCGGCGTCGCGCCGCGCCGCGGCCTCGAGGAACACCAGGCGGATGCTGGCGAGATCGACCTGGAGCTCGCGCGTCAGCTCGGTCGCGGGCACGAAGCCCGTCTCGAGCTCCGCGATGTGCCGCGAGGTCTGCGCGCCCCGCGCGATGACCATCACCATCAGCACCGCCAGCAGCACCGTCGGCACGGTCGACGACAGGTACAGCCTCATCTTGAGGTTCATGTTCTCTTTCCGGACCTGGAGTGTGGGGCTGCTGGGTCAGCTCGGCCGCGGCGCCGCGAGCATCGCCTCGAGGCGCTCGATGAGCTTCGGGTCGCCCTTCGACAGCCAGCCATCGGCGCGGCACCGCTTGCACTCGCGCTCGAGCTCGCGCGGCGGCATCGACGAGTGGAGGAACACCCGCGTCTGCTTGAGGAAGTCGTAGCCGCGCATCGCCTCGAGCAGCTTCGGCCCGTCGAGCGCCGGCATGTTCACGTCGAGGAGGATGACGTCGGGCTGCTCCTCACGCAGGGTGCGGATCAGCTGGAACGGGTCGAGCAGCGTCTTCACCTGGAAGCCCGCCCCCTCGAGCTTCGTCTGCGTCGCCTCGAGCGAGATCTCGCTGTCGTCGATGATCAGCACCGAGCGCCCGCTGCGCGGAGCGGCGGTCGCCGTCGTGGGCGGCGGCTGCGGCACCGGAGTGCGCCTCGACGCCGCGGGCTGCGGCAGCGGGGTGAGCGTGCCGATCAGCGTGCGCCGCAGCACCTCCGCCGAGACCGGCTTCTGGAGCAGCGCGTGCACCGCCGCCTTGTTCACCGCCTCGACGCCGATCTCCAGGTCGGCGCCCCCGGTGATGAGCACCCGCATCGCGTCGGGGTGCTTGACGCGCACCGCCGCGAGGTAGTCGGCGCCGTTCATCGCCGGCATGAAGAAGTCGGCCATCACCACATCGAAGTGCGCCGAGTGCTCGAGCGTCGCCGCGGGGTCGCGCGACACCAGCACCGTGAACTGGTCCTGCAACTGCCGGCGCACCGACTCGAGGAACAACGGATCATCGTCGACGACCAACACTGTGGGCTTCATCACGCCCTCCCTTCGGAAATCTAACTGCGCCCCGTGCGCGCTGACACCCGTCAGCCCACCCGCTTCGCAGCCAAAGACAAGACATCCATGCGCCAGACTTCGAAGTCACCCAGGGCCAGCCGCGCCGGAATCGGGACGGGGGCTTGTGAATTGTCGACGACCTGCCGCCACGCCGTGCGCGCCTGGTCGCGCTCGCCGAGCAGCTCGGCGGCGCGGGCCGCGTAGAAGGCGGCGGGCCACAGCCGCGGCTCGAGCGTGAGCGCCGAGCGCAGCGCGCCGCTCGCCCCCAGCGCGTCGCCCATGAGGAACAGCGCCAGGCCCGCGCAGAAGTGCGCCTCGGCCGAGAGCGGCTCCTCGGCGCGCACCGCGTCGATGACGGTCAGCGCCTCGCCCGGGGCGTACTGCAGCCGGCGCGCGCCCTCCCGCAGGCGGATCTCCCACGAGACGTTCTTCGGCGGTGGATCCACCGGGCGCGGCGGCGGCGGCTCCACCGCGCGCGGAGACGGCGGCACGAGCGGCGGCGGCGCAGGCGGGACGAGCACCGGCGCGACGGGCGAGGGCGGCGCATGCCGCAGCGCCACCCGCGGGCCGAGCGCGGCGATGGACAGACCTTCTTCGGCGGCGAGCACCGGCTCGCTGGCGCCCTGCACCAGCCAGCCGCCGGGCCGCAGCACCCCGCGCATGCGCCGGCGCACGGCCGCCGCGGTCTCGGCCGAGAAGTAGATGAGCACGTTGCGGCAGAACACCAGGTCGAACGGCCCCGGCGGCGGAGGCGTCATCAGGTTGTGCACCTCGAAGCTGCACCGCCGCCGCACCTCGGCGTCGACCTCGAAGGCCAGGCCCTCGCTGCGGAAGAAGCGCTGGAGCGGGCCGGCGAGCTCGCGCAGCGCCCACGCGCCGTACCGCGCGGTGCGCGCCGCCGCGATGTTCGCCGCGCTCAAGTCGGTGGCGAGCACCTCGAGCTCCACCTTCGCCTCGAGGCCGCGCATCACCAGCCCGTACGCGTCTTCGCCGCTCGAGCAGCCGGCGACCCACACCTGCGCGGGGCGACGGAGCGGCGCGAGCGCCTCCACCGCGAGCTGCAGCAGCGGCGCGTCGCGGTCGAACCACGTGTAGTTGACGGTGAGGGCGTCGAGCAGCGACTGGCGCGTCGCGGGGTCGCGCTCGAAGAGGTCGACCAGCGCGTCGCTCGTCACGCCCAGCGCCGCGCTCCGCGCCGCGAGGAGGTGCTCGAGCGGCGCCGACGTCGCGGCCGCGTCGAGGCGGATGCCCGCCACGCGCTCCACCAGCGTCATCAGCCGCCGCAGCTCGTCAGTCATGCGCCGCCTCGCCAGCTCGCGCCGACGCCACGCGCTCCATCGACCGCCGCAGCTCAGTCATGCGCCGCCCTCGCCAGCTCGCCGTCGCGCCCGCGTCGACGCGGAGGCGCAGCTCGCCAGCGGGGGCCGGCAGCGACGCCACGCGCTCCATCACCCGCCGCAGCTCAGTCATGCGCCGCCCTCGCCAGCCCGTCGATGCGGAGGCGCAGCTCGCCACCGCGGCCGGCAGCGACGCCACGCGCTCCATCGACCGCCGCAGCTCAGTCATGCGCCGCCGTCGCCAGCTCGCCGTCGCGCCCGCGTCGACGCGGAGGCGCAGCTCGCCACCGGGGGCCGGCAGCGACGCCACGCGCTCCATCGACCGCCGCAGCTCAGTCATGCACCGCCGTCGCCAGCTCGCCGTCGCGCCCGCGTCGACGCGGAGGCGCAGCTCGCCACCGGGGGCCGGCAGCGACGCCACGCGCTCCATCAACCGCCGCAGCTCAGTCATGCGCCGCCCTCGCCAGCTCGCCGCCGAGGGCCGAGAGCGGCAGCACCCGCGCACCGGGCGCAGACGCCGCCGCCTCGCGGGGCATGCCGAACACCGCGGCGCTCGCTTCGTCCTGCACCAGGGCGAGCCCGCCGGCCTGCGAGAGCGCCGCCAGCCCGCGCGCGCCGTCGTTGCCCATGCCGCTCAGCACCACGCCCGCCGCCGCGCGCCCGTGGTGCTCGGCGAGCGAGAGGAAGAGCGCGTCGATGGACGGGCGGAAGGGCCACGCGCCGTCGCTC
>JBMORD010000336.1:0-43917 GCA_049322495.1 Myxococcota bacterium
CGGCGCTGCGCGGGCTGGTGCTGGTGGCGACGTTCCACCGCCGGCCGGTGGCGCCGGGGCTCGCCCGGTGGGGGGCGCTGGTCGGTGCGCCCCTGTTCTCGGTGCCCAGCGTTCCCTGAATGAGGTCCATGCGCGCACCATGCGGCCCAGCCCGGACACCGGAGGTCACGGTCGCTGGCGCGGTGAATCGGCGCGCAGCGTTTGCGGCTCTCAGTCGTCGATGTCCGTCGAACACCTCACCGGCCCCGAGCGCCTCGCGCAGCACCGCGGCCTGGCGCTGCTCGCCTTCTTCGGAGACTTCTCGGAGGTCTCCCGCCGCACCCGCCCGCGCTTCGACGCGTTCTGCGCCGCGCACCCCGAGCTGACGGTCTTCCTCGTCGACGTGGGCGCGGTGAGGACGGTGCACCCGCGCTTCGGCGTGGGCGCGGTGCCCACCGTGCTGCGCCTCGAGGACGGTCAGCCGACCCGCATGCTGGTCGGCGAGTGCTCGGTGGCCGACTACCGGCAGCTCCTCGACGAGGCGCCCGCGCCCGCGAGCGGCGCCCCGGTGAAGGCCTCACCTCGGGTGATGGTGTTCACCACGCCGAGCTGCGTGTGGTGCACGAAGGTGAAGAGCTACCTCACCGGCCGCGGCGTGCGCTTCCTCGAGGTCGACGTCGCGAAGGACGAGAAGGCGATGAAGCAGATGGTCGAGCGCTCGGGGCAGATGGGCGTCCCGCAGCTCGACATCGACGGAAAGATGATCGTCGGCTTCGACAAGCCGCGCATCGATCAGCTCCTGGGGCTGCCACCCGGCGCTCCGTAACCCCACAGACGAAAGCGAGAAGACGACGATGGCTCTGCAACCCCTGAATGGAAACGTGCTGGTGCGCCCGGTGGAGGCGAAGACGAAGAGCGCGGGCGGCATCCTGCTCCCCGAGGTGGCGCGCGAGGCGCCGGCGGAGGGCGTGATCCAGGCGCTGCCTCCCGGCGACACCGCGGGCCTCACCGTCGGCGCGCGCGTGCTCTACAAGCGCTTCGCCGGCGAGGAGATCCAGGTCGACGGCGAGAAGTACCGCCTGCTGCCGCACACCGAGCTGCTGGCGAAGTTCGTCGAGGCCGACGCCATCCCCGCGTGACGGTCACGCCTTGCGCGCACGCTTCGGCGCGGCGGGCCGGCGGGCGGGCGCCTTCTTCTTCTTCGCCCCGCCGAGCTTCGCCGCCGCGCCCGCCTCGTCTTCACAGTCGGTGACGGTGACGAGCTGCTTGCCCTTTGGTGAGCGCCGGTACGTCATCAGCCGCGCGCCGAGGCGGTAGCTCGCCACCGCCGGCGTCACCACCTGCTCGTCGGAGTTCAGGAACACCGCGGCCTCGTCGTACGACCACGCCTCGAGCAGCGAGCGGAAGAGCGCGGGGTCGATGCGCCGGGCCTGTGCGAGGAGCTGCGCCCGGTAGACCGACGCGCGCCGCCAGTTCTCCTCCGGCTCCGCGCGCTTGCCGAGCCCGGCGACGAGCTGCGCGGTGGTGAAGTCGGGCGGTGGACCGACGTGCGGCGTCAGCGCGCGCGCGGCCACCCGCGCCTCGACCCAGCTGTTGCGCCCGCTGCGCACCACGTCGGCCGGCGACATCCCCGCGGTGAGCACCGCGAAGACCGCGTCCTGCAGCGCGTCGGGGTCGTCGAGGCGCACCGCCTCCGAAGGCACCCGGAGCGCCCGCGACGGCTGCTCGGCGCGAACGCGCGCGGCGGCGGCCACCAGCGCGTCGACCGCGGCCGGCCCCCCGAAGTCGAGCCCGTCGACGACGAGGTCGACGAACGTCTCGCGCGCCCCGACGACGGCGAGGGTGTTCACGAGCTCGCGCCGCAGCTCAGGGCCGACGCGCAGCCAGCCGCCCTCGCGCACCTCGAGGCCCGCGAGCGCCGCACGGAACGCGTCGGGCTCGCCGTGCAGCGCCGCGTCGACCTGACGCAGGAGCGCCCGGGTGCGCGGCTGCAGCGCTTCGGGTGCCAGCTTCGCGAGCTCGGCGCGCAGCGCGGGCGGGACCACCGAGCGCGCGCCCGTCTTCGAGTGCGCGGAGAGCGCAGCCACGCAGGCCTCGACGCTCATGCCGGGCACCGCGAGCGCCGCGGCGAGCGCTTCGGGCGAGACCGGCGCCTCGAGCGGCGTCACCGACGCCGGGTCGTCGGCCACGGCGCGCAAGGTCACGCGGAAGAGCGGATCGCCGCCGGTCTGGATCTCCTTCGCCTCGAGCTGCAGCGACGCCGGCACCGACGCCTCGAGCGGCCGGCTCGCGGTGAAGCGACGGCCCTTGCCCTTGCGCGCCAGGCGCAGGCCCCAGTGCGCGGCGATGACCTCGGCGGTCGGCTCGAGCTCTGCGTCGGGCACGTCGACCTCCACCAGCACCTCGAGCAGCCGCCCCGCGCGGAGCTCCACCCGGAGCTGCACACAGACGCCCTCGGTGGCGAACGAGCCGTACACGCTGCCATCGAGCGGCAGGCCGGTGGCCGGCACCTCGAGCACCTCCACCCCGGTGAGGACCTCGCGCGAGGCGCCCGGCACCCCGAGGAGCACCCGGTCGGCGGGACAGGTGAGGCGACGAATGGGCTCGGGCAGGTCGATGGACGCCATCGCCCGGAACCATACCTCCCGTGCGCTCCCCGCTGCCGAGGGAGCGGGCTCAGGGCTGCTGCACCATGAGGTGCTCCGAGTCGGTGTCGATCAGCACTTCCTTCACCAGCAGCTCGTTGCGGCGCAGCTTCTCGGCGATGAGCGGGCGGGCCTTGAACTCCGCGATGCGCTCGGCGCGGCGCTCGACCGCGGTGGAAAGCGTGGGGAACTGGTGGCGCTTCGAGGGGTCGGCCGCCACGCGCTCCGCGGCGCAGTCGGTGTGCCGGGTGAGCACCACCAGCTTCACGCCGTTGAGCACCGCGAGCTCCAGCATCTCCTGCTCCTCGGTGTCCATCACCGAGCCGGCGGTGCGCAGCACGTAGTAGTAGCGCCGGGTGTCGCCCACGAGCTCGGAGGTGTCGAGGCGGGCGTCCATGCACACCATCAGCGCGACCAGCGGGTGCTCCGTGGTGCGCGGCAACTTCTCGCGCACGCTCGAGGCGAGGGCGTTCTGGCGCTGGAACTCCTGCCACACCTGCTCAGGCGTCTCCTGGGCGTCGGCGTGCTCGAAGTCGAACGGCTCGACGTGGTCTTGCAGCTCGAGGCCGGCGTTCAGCAGCGCCGCGCCGAGGAAGAAGCGGCCGCGGGCGCTCCACAGCGCGAGCGCGCCGAGGACGACGGTCGCCAGCAAGACGGCGTGGGTGACTCGCGGTCGCCGGAGGGGCATGACGCCTCGGAGCCAAACGCCCCACCGGGGGAATCAGCCCGGGTCTCCTTTCCCCATCGGGGCAGAATGCACACGTCCCTCAGGCGGTGTTGGCGATGCCCGCGCGGGCGCTCAGCGCGGCGTCGATGGCGTCGGACAGCTGCGCGGCGTCGAAGGGTTTGCGCAGCAGCACCACGCCCGGGTCGAGCACGCCGCTGCGGTCGATGACGTCGAGCGTGTAGCCCGACATGTAGAGGACGACCATCTCGGGCTGGAGCGGCGCCAGGCGCTCCGCGAGCTCGCGGCCGCCGAGCCCCGGCAGCACGACGTCGGTCAGCAGCAGGTCGACCCGGCGCGGGAAGGTGCGCACCTGCTCGAGGGCCTCGGCCCCATTGGCGGCGACGAGCACCGCATAGCCCATGCGCTCGAGCAGCTGCTGCACCGGGCCGCGGAGCGTGGCCTCGTCTTCCACCAGCAGCACCACGCCGCTGCGGCGCGGCCCGCGGCGCGGCGCCGGCTTCGGCGCCACGTCCACCGGCCCCTTCGCCTCGGGGAGGTACACGCTGAAGGTCGCGCCCGCGCCCGGCGCGCTCTCGACGACGATGGCGCCCCCGTGCTGCGTGACGATGCCCTCGACCGTCGAGAGCCCCATGCCGGTGCCGCGATCGTTCTTGGTGGTGAAGAAGGGCTCGAAGATCTGCGCCTGCACCTCGGGGCTCATGCCGCGCCCGGTGTCGGTGACGGTCAGCACGCTGGCGCAGCCCGGCGCGCGGGCCAGCTCGTCGCTCGTCGCCGGGCGCGTGCAGAGCGAGATGGTGCCCGCGCCGTCGATGGCGTCTCGCGCGTTGACCACCAGGTTCACGATGATCTGCTCGAGCTGCCCCGGGTCGACGAAGGCCGGGCGGGCGCCCCGGGCCGCGCAGACGAGCTGAATGCTCTCGGGGAGCAGGCGGCGGAGCATCGACTCCATCGAGCCCACCGCGCCGGCGAGGTCGACCGCGCGAGGCTCGATGACCTGCTTGCGGCTGAACGCGAGGAGCTGCCGGGTGAGCTGCGCCGCGCGCCACGCCGCCTGGCCGATCTCCTCGAAGGACTCGCGCGACGGGTCGCCGGGCGGCAGCTCCATCACCGAGAGCGACACGTTGGTGGTGATGGCGGTGAGGATGTTGTTGAAGTCGTGGGCGACGCCGCCGGCGAGCCGGCCGATGGACTCCATCTTCTGCGCCTGCCGCAGCTGCTCCTGGAGCCGGTCCCGCTCGTCGGCCGTCCTCCGGAGCTCGGTGATGTCGTGCAGCACGCCCAGCTGGCACCGCCGGCCGCGCAGCGAGATGGGTCGCGACGACAGCAGCCCCACACCGCGGGTCCCGTCCTTGCGGCCGAAGTGGAAGACGTCGTTCTCGACGACCCCCTTCGTCACCACCGCGGTGTGGATGCGCACCAGCTCCTGCTCGTCGGCGAAGATGCCCAGCTCCACCAGCGTGCGCCCCACCGCCTCCGCCTCGGTCCATCCGCTGAGCTGGCAGAAGCCGGGGTTGACCCACAGGTAGCGCCCGTCGTCGGCGCTGGCGATGGTCACGGCGAAGGGCGCGGTCATGAACGCCACGCGAAACCGCTCCTCGGTCTCTGCCAGCGCCTGCTCCGTTCGCTCGAGCTCAGCGACCCGCTGCTCGAGCACCCCCACGCGCGCCCGAAGAGCAGCCACTTCCGCCTCGTCGTTCGCCATGACCCAACCATAGGGGTCACGCTTTCGGTCCGCCTCCCAACCTTGCGCGGCAGCTTCCGCCGAGCCCCCGGGCGTCAACGCGGCGCGCCGGGCGACGCCAGCTTCCGGCTGAGGCGGTAGCCCACGCCGCGCACCGCCTCGATGCCGGCGCTCGCGGCGCCGAGCTTCTCGCGCAGGCGCATCACGTGGTTGTCGAGGGTGCGCGAGTGCACGGCCACACCCGCCCACACGTAGCGGCCGAGCTCCTCGCGGGTGCACACGAAGCCGGCGTTCTCGAAGAGACAGCCGAGGATGGACGACTCGATGGGGCTCAGGTCGAGCTCTCGCGGGCCGAGCATGAAGCGCTTGCGCTCGACGTTCCACGAGAGCGTCGCGTGCACGCCCTGCTTCACCAGCACGCTGCGCAGCCGCAGGGCGATCTCCCGCGCGCCCGACGCGCGGAGCACGAAGTCGTCGGCGCCTGCGTGGAGCGCGGTGTCGACGCACGCCTCGTCGTCACAGCCGAGCAGCACCACCGCGCGCGCGCCAGCGCGGCGGAGCGTCGGCACCAGCGACGCCTCGGCCGCCTCGAGCAGCACGGCGTCTGGCCGCCGGGTGATGAACAGCTCGAGCGCGTCGTCGCGCCCGGCGAGCTCGACGCGCAGCCCCTGGGCCGACAGCTCGGCGACCAACGCCCCGGGCGTCGCGGTGACGAGCGCGACCGACACCGCGTTCGAGTCGCTCACGCGAGCCTCCGCTCAACAGCAGTTGGGACCGGTGCACACCGGCCCGGCCTCGGTGGTCTCCGCGTAGCCTTCGCCCTTGGTCTCTTTCGGCGAGCGCACCAGCAGGTCGGCGCCGCAGGGGAAGGGGCGCACCTCCTCGGGCTTCGGCGGCACGCGCGGCTCGACGAGGTCGAAGTGCGCGCGGTACGGCTCGCGCGCGTAGATACCGAAGGTCTTCTCGCACACCGCCACCGGCACGCCGCGCACCAGCCGGTGCCCGTCGTCGTCGCGCACCTCGCTGAACGGCCCGCGGTAGATGACCGCCTGCTTGTGGTCGAGGCAGGGCCCCTCTTTGCCCTTGTAGGCGACCACCGTGACGCTGCGGAACTCGAGGCCCTCGACGGTGCGCCACGGCCTCGCGTCGCGCGCGACGACCTGCATGCCGTACAGCCCCGCGTCGGCGAAGGCCTTCAGGAAGAGGTCCTCGCGCATCGCGCCCGAGACGCAGCCGCTCCACAGCTCGGGGTCGGCCTGGAGGTGCGCCGGCACGTCTTCGTCGCACACGATGTCCGAGATGACGGCGCGGCCGCCGCGCTTGAGCACGCGGTGGATCTCCCTGAAGAGCGCCGCCTTGTCGTCCGGCCGCACGAGGTTGAGCACGCAGTCGCTCACCACCACGTCGACGCTGCCGGTCTTCACCAGCGGCTCCGTCGCGCGCAGCCGCGCCTGCTCTGCCTCGAGCGCGGTGACGCCCGCCGAGCTCGTCACCGGGTGCTTCGCCAGCCAGCCGTCGAGCTTCTCGAGGTCGAGCGCGAGATCCTGAATGCGGCCCTTGAGGAACTTCACGTTGTAGAAGCCGACGGTGCGCGCGAAGGCGGGCGCGTTGCGGCGCGCGAGCGCGAGCATCTCGTCGTTCATGTCGACGCCGATGACCCTGCCCTTCGGCCCCACCACCTGCGCCGCGAGGAACACGCCCTTGCCGCCGCCGCTGCCGAGATCGAGCACCGTCTCGCCTTCCTTGAGGTGCGGCGTCGGGTCTCCGCAGCCGTAGTCGCGCTCGAGCACCTCCGGAGGGAGCGCCTTCAGCAGCTTCGGGTCGTACTGCACCGGGCAGCACAGCCCGGCGTTGCCGGTCGCGGCGGTGGAGTACGTCGCCAGCACGCCGGCCTCGGGGTCGAGCTTCGCGAACTCGGTCATGGGGCGGGCCTCAGCGCGGTGATGGGGTGGTGGTCGAGCGCGCGGTCCTTCACCACGAGCGTGGTGACCGGCACCTTCGCTTCTTCCTGCAGGATGAGGTCGTGGCCGAGGCACAGGCCCATCTGCACGATGAGCTGCACGCCCTGCTCGTTGAGCAGCTTCGCCTGCGCCGCCGGGTTGCAGATCGCCGCGAAGCGCTCGGGGTGCGCCTTCTCGAGGCCGATTTCCGTGTAGTCCACCGCGCCGAGCCGGCAGCAGGCGAGCTCCGCGTGGAGCCCCTCCGCCTCGAGCTTCTCCGCCAGCGCCTGCGCCTCCTTCGTCATCGACACGCAGAAGGCCACGCCGATCCGCTCCAGCTTCCGCTCCTTCGCGAAGAAGATGAGCTCCTCGACGCGATTGCGCTTCTTGCGCTCGGGCGTGAAGGGCGCCGCGTCGGCGACGCGCATGATTTGCGCGCGCTCGGGCTCGAGGTAGCCGGCGATGTCTTTCGTCAGCTCCGGCCGCGCGACCGTCGGACAGTTTTCGGGCATGCGGCTGCAGTCGCCGCGGAACGAGGCCGCGGTGTGACAGGTCGCGCATGCCGAGGTGAACGGAGTCGACATCGGACGTTGGAGCACGCCCCCAGACCGTTGGATTCAGTGAACCGATCGCCGGGCTGACGGCTCGAAAGGTTCGTGACCTCGACGCTCACGGCGGCACTGGAACAGCGGTACGGCGGGCTCGCGCTGCAGCCCCAGGTGAACCTCTCGTGCGGCGGCGCGGCCGAGCTGGTCGACGCGATGCAAGGAGAGGTCTGCGTGGATCTCGGCTGCGGCAGAGGACGCGACGTCATGAAGCTCGCGGAGAAGGTCGGCCCGCAGGGGCACGTGTTCGGCCTCGACGCCTCGCCGTCGATGGTGGACGCGGCGCGGGAGCGCGCGCGCGAGCTCGGCCTGCGGCACGTCACCATCCGCGAGTCGTCGCTCGAGGCGCTGGCGCTCGGCGACGCGTCGGTCGACTGGGTGGTGTCGAACTGCGCGCTCAACCACGCGCGCGACAAGGCGCGGGTGTGGAAGGAGATCCACCGCGTGCTCAAGCCGGGTGGCCGCTTCGTGGTGAGCGACATCTTCGCGGTCGAGCCCATCGCCGCGCAGTTCCGCGACGACCCGGTGGCGGTCGCCGAGTGCTGGGCGGGCGCCGAGACGAAGCCCGAGTACCTCGCGCACGTCGCCGAGGCCGGCCTCGTGGACGTCACCGTCGCCAGCGAGAAGGCGCCGTACCGGAAGAAGGAGGCCCTGTTGTCGAGCTTCACGTTGTCCGGTCGCAAACCCGCCCGGGGCGCGTGAGCGTCCGGAGCCCATGTCGAGGAGGTGATGAGATGAAGACGCTGATCAAGAAGCCCGTGACCACGCAGTGCTGCGCCCCCGCGCAGGAGAAGGTCGCGCAGTGCTGCGCGAAGATCTCGAAGAACGTCGCTGGCTGCCACGACTGAACGCAGGACCGCGCGAGCCGGCTCTGCTTCTTCGGAGCCGGTCGCGCGCCCGACCGGAGACCCCGATGCAACCCTCGAAGCACAACATCCTCACGCAGGTCGCGGGCAGCTCGAGCTGGCTGCTGGTGAACCTGCTCTCCGGCCAGGCAGACCTCCTCGACGGCCAGACCGCCGAGCGCTTCCAGCGCGGCGAGTACGAGAACCCCGCGGAGCTCGCGGCGAAGGGCTACCTCGTCGAGCCGCTCGACGAGGCGCGCCGCTACGAAGCGGCGAAGGCGAAGTTCGCCGAGGGCCAGAAGGACGACGAGGTGCAGCTCTTCTTCGTCGCCTCGTACGCGTGCAACTTCGGCTGCTCGTACTGCTTCCAGGACGAGTACGCCCCGCAGCAGACCCACGACGTCGAGAAGGTCATCGACGCCTTCTTCGCCTACGTCGACGACACCTTCGCCGGGCGCCGCAAGTACGTGACGCTCTTCGGCGGCGAGCCGCTCCTCGACACCCCGAAGCAGCGCCGCGTGGTCGAGAAGCTCATCGAGGGCACGAAGGCGCGCGGGCTCGACCTGGCGATCATCACCAACGGCTACTCACTGACGAAGTACGTGCCGCTGCTCCAGACCGGCCGCATCCGCGAGGTGCAGGTGACGCTCGATGGCGCGCGCGAGATGCACGACAAGCGGCGCGCGCTCAAGGGCGGCGGCAAGACGTTCGACCCGGTGGTGGCGGGCATCGACGCGGCGCTCGAGGCGGGGCTCACCATCAACCTCCGCGCGGTGCTCGACAAGGAGAACCTCGGCGACTTCGGCCACCTCGCGCACTTCGCCATCGACCGCGGGTGGACCGACCGCCCGAACTTCAAGACCCAGGTGGGGCGCAACTACGAGCTGCACCACTGCCAGACCAACAACACCCGGCTCTACACGCGCCTCTCGCTCTGGGAGGACATGTTCACGCTGATCCGGGAAGATCCGGAGATCCTCCGCTTCTACCGGCCGGCCTACTCGGTGGCGCGCTTCCTCTTCGACGAGGGGCAGCTGCCGGAGCCGCTGTTCGACTCGTGCCCGGCCACCAAGACCGAGTGGGCCTTCGACGCCACCGGGTCGATCTACCCGTGCACCGCGAACGTCGGGAAGGCCGGCGAGGAGCTGGGCACCTTCTACCCGTCGCGCTCGCTCAAGCTCGACGTGGTGCAGGACTGGAGCGGCCGCGACGTGACGACCATCTCCGGCTGCTCGACGTGCAGCAACCAGCTCGCGTGCGGCGGCGGGTGCGGCGCGGTGGCGAAGAGCTGGAAGGGGCAGATCCGCGCGTCGGACTGCCGCCCGGTGAAGGAGCTCCTCGGCCTGGGCTGTGCCCTTTATGGCCAGCGCGAGCTCTAAGGAGCGAAGGGCCGGGGGACGAATGCGGTCCCCGCATCGCGGCCCGGAGCAACGCCAGCAACACAGGAGCTTTCATGTCTCACACCGTTCGAGAGATCACCGCCGCCGAGTTCCCCGCCCTCCTCGCCACGAAGAAGAACCTGGTCGTCGACTTCTATTCGTCGGAGTGCCCGCCCTGCGAGGCGCTGGCGCCGAAGTACGAGGCGGTCGCCGACCTGTTCCACGACGACGTGGAGTTCGTGAAGATCTTCCGCCAGCAGAACCGCGAGCTGGCCACCGAGCTGGGCGTGAAGGGCTCGCCGACGGTGCTGTTCTTCAAGGACGGCCACGAGATCGGCAAGCGGCTCACCAGCGCCATCAAGCGCTCGGAGCTGCTCGACGGGGTGAAGGAGCTCGAGGCGAAGGACCGCTTCGAGGCGATCCTCAGCCACACCACGAAGACCGAGACCGACGCCGACGTGCTCATTCTCGGCGCGGGCCCCGCGGGCACCACCGCGGCCATCTACTGCGCGCAGGCGAAGCTGAAGACGGTGATGGTCGACATCGGGCTGGGCGGCGGCAACGTGGCGGTGACGCACCAGGTGTCGAACTTCCCGGGCTTCCCCAAGCCGATGCCGGGCTACCTGCTGGCCGACCACATGGTGCAGCAGGCGAAAGAAGCGGGCGTCATCCCCCGGCTCGCCGCGGAGGTCACCAGCATCGACCTCGAGAAGAAGGAGGTCGTGCTCGACGGCGTGGAGAAGATCCGCGCGAAGCGGCTGGTCATCGCCACCGGCAGCGCGCCGCGCGTCATCGGCGTGAAGGGGGAGCGCGAGTTCAAGGGCAAGGGCGTCTCGTACTGCGCGACCTGCGACGCGAAGTACTACGAGGGCAAGCACGTGGTGGTCATCGGCGGCGGCAACTCGGCCATCGAGGAGTCGCTCTTCATCGCGCGCTTCGCCTCGCACATCACCATCGTCAACCAGTTCCCCAACCTCCAGGCGAACAAGCACGCGCAGGACCAGGCGCGGGCCGAGCCGAAGATCGAGTTCCGCCTGTCGACGCAGCCGCGGGAGTTCCTCGCGCGCAACGGCAAGACGGTCGACGGAGTGCTGGTGGAGAACCTCGAGACGAAGGAGCAGTACGTGCTCGACTGCGACGGCGTGTTCGTCTTCGCCGGCATGGTGCCCAACCTCGAGCTGCTGCAGGGCAAGTTCAAGCTCGACCAGTGGGGCTACATCGCGGTCGACGACGAGATGCGCACCAACGTGCCGGGCGTGTTCGCCATCGGTGACGTGGCGAGCAAGAAGTTCCGGCAGATCACCACCGCGGTCTCCGACGGCACCATCGCCTCGATGGCGCTGGCCAAAGAACTCGCCTCGTGACGGGTGACCGGCAGCTCACGCTGCGCGCCGCGGTGACGGGCATGGTGCTCGGCGGCGTGCTGGCGCTGTCGAACCTGTACGTGGTGCTCAAGACGGGCTGGAGCCTCGGCGTCACCATCACCGCCACCATCGTCGCCTTCGGGCTGTTCCGCGCGCTGCAGCTCGCGGGCGGCACGCGGCGGCCCTTCACCGCGCTCGAGAACGCGATGGTGGCGTCGATCGCCTCGTCGGGCGCGTGGATGACGGGCGGTGGGAACATGGCGGCGCTCCCGGCGCTGCTGCTGCTGACCGGCGCGCGGCCCTCGGGCTGGGCGATGGTGGCGTGGTTCGCGCTCATCGCCTCGCTCGGCGTGGTGGTGGCGATGCCGTTGCGCGAGCAGTTCATCACCCGCGAGAAGCTCCCCTTCCCGATGTCGGTGGCCACCGCGGAGGCCATCCGCGCGATGCACGGCACCGGCGACACGCGGCCAGCGAAGCGGCTGCTCGGCGCGAGCGTCGCGGCGGCGCTCCTCACCCTGTGGCGCGACGTCAAGTGGAGCCTCGCCCTGCCCGGCCGCCTGACCTTCGCGCCGCTCTCGACCTGGAGCTTCGGGCTCGACGCCTCGCTGGTGCTGCTCGGCGGCGGCTCGCTGATGAAGCCGCGCACCGCGTGGTCGATGCTGCTCGGCGCGCTGGTGACGTGGGGCATCGTCGCGCCGCTCGCGGTGGCGCGCGGCGTGGTGGGCGCGGAGTTCAAGGCGATGGTGCAGCTCACGCTCTGGCCCGCGGCCGCGCTGCTCGCGAGCTCGGCGCTGGTGGGCTTCGCGCTCCAGGCGGCGCGCGCGCTGCGGCACGGCGGGGCGGGCGGCGCGCTCCCCTCACCGCGCCTGGGGCTCGTCTTCCTCGCGCTCGCGGCGCCGCTGGTGGTGCTGATGCGGTGGCTGTTCGACATCCCGCTGTGGATGGGGGTCGCCTCGCTGCCGCTCGCGGTGCTGGTGGGCGTCATCGGGGCGCGCGTCACCGGCGAGACCGACGTCACGCCGACGAAGGCGATGGGCCCGCTCACGCAGCTCGTCTTCGGCGTCGCGCTCCCCGCGAACGTCACCGCGAACGTGATGGGGGCGAACGTCACCGCGGGCGTGGGGCTGCACGCGGCGGATCTGCTGAGCGACCTCAAGACGGGCGAGGTGCTCGGCGCCGACGTGAAGAAGCAGACCTGGGCGCAGTTCCTCGGCATCGTCGTCGGCGCGCTGGCAGTGGTGCCGGCCTTCCTGCTGCTGGTGCCCGACGCGTCGGTGCTCGGCTCCGAGAGCTTCCCGGCGCCGGCGGTGATGGTGTGGGCGGGCGTGTCGAAGGTGCTGGCCACCGGGCTGGGCGGGCTCCCCGGCGGCGCGCGCGAGGCGATGCTCGTCGCGGCGGCGCTCGGCGCGGCGCTGGTGCTGCTCGAGGCGCGGCTCGGCCCCGAGCGCAGCCGCTGGCTGCCGTCCGCGTCGGCGCTGGGCATCGCGATGGTGCTGCCGGCGGCGACGAGCCTCACGATGTTCACCGGCGCGATGCTGGGCGTGCTCGCGCGGCGGCGCTTCTCGCAGGACACGCTGACGCCGATCGCCTCGGGCCTCATCGCGGGCGAGAGCGTCACCGGTGTGGTGCTCGCGCTGTCGCGAGTGCTGTAGACGGTGTTCGTGAGCCCGTTTCACCCCGACCTGCGCACCCTCGCCCGCTGGCTCCCCCGCGGCCTCAGCTCGCGCTGGCTGGTGCGCGTGATGAAGGCCCTGCCGGTCCCGCCGGCGCGCCTGCCGCCCGATGTCTCGCGCGAGGTGCGCGCCCTCGGCGACGGCGTGAGCGCGCGGCTCATCGGCGCGAAGCACGCCGCCGCTCCGCGCCCGGCGCTGCTGTGGATCCACGGCGGCGGCTACGTCGTCGGCAGCGCCGCGCAGGACGACGCGCTCTGTGCCCGCTTCGCGCAGCGCCTCGGCGCGCTGGTGGTGAACGTCGACTACCGCCTCGCGCCCGAGCACCGGTTCCCGACCCCGCTCGAGGACTGCTACGCCGCGTGGCAGCTCCTGCACCGCGAAGCCGGCGCGCTGGGCGTCGACCCGTCGCGCGTCGTCATCGCCGGGCAGAGCGCTGGCGGAGGCCTCGCGGCCGCGCTCGTGCAACTCCTCCATGACCGCGGCGCGCCGCGGCCATGCTTTCAGCTCCTCGTGTACCCGATGCTCGATGACCGCACGGTGCTGCGCGACGTCGACGACCGCCACCACCGCCTGTGGAACCCGGCGAGCAACCGGCTCGGCTGGGAGTCGTACCTCGGCCGCGCGCCCGGCTCCGACGGCGTGCCCCCGCACGCCGCGCCCGCGCGCCGCCCGGACTTCACCGGACTGCCGCCAGCGTGGATCGGCGTCGGCACCTGCGACCTCTTCCACGACGAAGACGTCGAGTACGCGCGGCGACTGCGGGCGGCCGGGGTCCCCGTGGAGCTGGAGCTCGTCGAGGGCGCCTTCCACGGCTTCGACGCCGTCGCCCCGCGGAACCCGGTGAGCCAGTGCTTCTTCGAGGCGCAGGTCGCCGCGCTCGAGCGCGCGCTGAGGTGACGTGGCGGGCCGCCCCGACTCCGACGCGCCGGGTAGGTGAATGTCTGCGCCTCCGCGCCGTCACAGTGATGAGCGCCGGGACTACCTCCGGCCCGCTCGGGTGTTCACACGCCAGGAGGTCGCCATGAAGAACTTCATCCTCGTCGTCACGATGCTGGGCGCCGGAGCAGCCTTCGCGCACGGCCCCGGTGGCTTCCGCGGAGGCGGCTTCCACGGAGCACGCCCCGCGGGCTGGCATGAAGGCGGCTGGCGCGGGCCCCGCCCTGTCTACGTCGCGCCGCGACCCGTCTACGTGGCGCCGCGCCCCGTCTACGTCGCCCCGCGCCCGATTCGCCCGCCGATGTGGGTCCCCGGCTACGGCTACCGGCCGCACATCACGGTGATGCCGCAGGTCAGCTTCTTCCCGCAGCTGCCCGTCGGCGCCATCACCGTGTACGTCGGCAGCCAGCCGTACTTCTACGGCAACGGCGTGTTCTACGTGTCGTCGTCGCAGGGCTACTCGGTGGTGCAGGCGCCGCTCGGCGCGGTCGTCGCGCAGCTCCCGCCCGACGCGACGATGCAGGTCATCAACGGCTACACCTACGCGAGCACGCCCGGCGGCACCTGGTTCTATTGGGACGGCAACCAGGGGGCGTGGGTGGTGACGCAGAGCCCGTACTGAAGCCGAGGCTTCGCCGCGGCAGGCAGCGCTTCCGAGCGCGGCGAACCCGAGTGGATGCGGCCGACGTGCGACGGTAGGTCGCCTCGGCCCGTCTCACCCGGGAGCTCTGCCATGAAACGCCTCCTCCTCCTCGTCGCCTCGACGGCGCTGCTGGCCTGTCCCGCGACGCCCACCACCTCCGCGCGGCTCGCCGCCGGTGACGCCACGGTGGTCGTCGAGACGAAGCCCTTCTCGCTCTCCATCCTCGGCGCCGACGGGGCGGTGAAGCTCCGCACCACCGGCGGCCCGCGCTTCACGCGCGACGACGGCGTCTTCGAGGGGCAGATCGTCCCCGGCTGGGACTCGTTCCGCCCCAACGAGCGCGCCTGGCTCGAGCTCACCGAGGCGAAGCTCGGCGCGCACGACGACGCGTCGCTCACCGTCGACTTCGCGCAGGGCAGCGACACCGCGACGCTGAAGGTCTCCCGCGACGGCACGACGGTGCGGCTCTCGCAGGCGATCTCCGACACGCGGCGCTTCAACAAGGCCGCGCTCGCCTTCGAGCTGCGCGACGACGACCACTTCTTCGGCATGGGCCAGCGCACCGCGTCGGTCGACCACCGCGGGCTGACGCTCTACTCGTGGGCCGAAGAAGGCGCGCTCGGCGGCGGCGAGCAGGTGCCGCGCAGCGACACCAACCCGTACCCGAACGGCCCGTCGATGACGTACTTCCCGGTGCCCTTCTTCCACGGCACGCACGGCGTCTCGGTGCTGGTCGACACCACGCGGCGCAGCGAGGTGCACTTTGGCAGCGACGCGCCGGAGCTCCGCATCGCCGCCGAGGGCAGCACGCTCGACCTGGTGCTCTTCGTGCGCGACTCGCCGCTCGACGCGCTCGACGACTACACCGCGCTCACCGGCCGGCCGCCGCTGCCGGCGCCCTGGGCGTACGGGCCGCGGCGCCGCATCAACGACGGCGACCTCGTCGATGGCCTGCCGGAGTGGGCCCAGATGCGCGCGCGCAAGCTGCCGCTCACCGCCATCGACGACGCGACGCACGTGCTGCCGACCGGGCGGCAGGTGGGGCGCGAGGCGCAGCTCCGCGCGTGGACCACGCTGCTCCACGCGAACGGCTTCAAGGCGTGCGACTACAACAACCCGTACCTCTCGAAGACCTCACCGACGAGCGCGGCCGACTACACGTACGGCGCCGAGCACGGCCTCTTCGAGACGGCGCCCGATGGCGGCCCGGCGACGGCGTTCTTCCTCTCGGGCGGCCCGCAGACGGTGTCGGCCATCGACCTCACCAA
The DNA here is from genome assembly GCA_049322495.1 of Myxococcota bacterium. Classification (GTDB taxonomy): domain Bacteria; phylum Myxococcota; class Myxococcia; order Myxococcales; family Myxococcaceae; genus Archangium_A. The sequence continues at coordinate 15,647 of JBMORD010000336.1, forward strand.
CCCCGAGGCGGTGACGTGGTTCAAGGGGCTCCTCGGGCGCTCGTTCGACCTCGGCTACGACTGCTGGATGCACGACTTCGGCGAGTACGTCGCGCGCGACTCGACGTTCCACGACGGGCGCAGCGGCCGCGAGGTGCACAACGAGTACCCGGTGCTCTCGGCGAAGGCGTCGCTCGAGGCGGTCGCGGGGCACGACGCGCACGTCTTCTCGCGCTCGGGCTACACCGGCAGCCAGCGCTGGGTGCTCGAGACGTGGGGCGGAGATCCCGAAGCGAGCTTCGACGAGACGGTCGGCCTGCCGGCGATGCTGCGCGGCGGGCTCAACCTCGGGCTGGTGGGCGTGCCGTACTGGAGCACCGACATCGGCGGCTACAAGTGCCTCACCGACGCGCCGCACGACAAGGAGATGCTGGTGCGCTGGTACGAGATGAGCGCGCTCTCGCCGATGATGCACGACGAGGACGCGTGCTCGAACCCGGTGGGCGGTGAGCGCCGCAAGGCGACGCTGTGGGACGACGCCGAGACGCAGGACATCTGGCGCATGGCGGCGGGGCTCCACACGCGGCTCGCGCCGTACTTCAGGGCGCTCGCGCTCGAGGCGCACGCGCGCGGCACGCCCCTCACGCGGCACCCGGTGCTGCGCTGGCCGCGCGAGCCCGAGGCGTGGCGCGTGGAAGACTCGTTCTTCATCGGCGACGCGCTCTACGGCGCGCCGGTGGTGCGCCGCGGGGTGACGACGCGGCACGTCTGGCTGCCGCCCGGGCGCTTCGTGGAGTGGACCGAGCGCACGGTGCACGCCGGCCCGGGCTTCGTCGACGTGCCCGCGCCGCTGGGCCGCCTGCCGCTGTTCCTCGTGGAGAACCAGCTCGTGCCGCTGCTCGACGACGAGGTGCAGACGCTCGCGCCGGCCACCGAGCCGTCGGTGGTGACCGAGGCGAGCCGCGCCGACGTGCTCGACGTGGTGGTGCTGCTCGGGCCGGGCGGTACGGCGTCGCTCACGCTCGCGGACGGCACGACGCTGCGCGCCACGCGCCTCGCGACGGACGACGGCGTTCCCGCGGGCGTGCAGCCCATCGGCGACTGGAAGACCTGCAGCGGCTGCGGCGGCGTCGACACCAGCGGCGCGGTGCGGCGCGTGCGGCTCGCGACGACGCAGGCGAGCGCGCGCATCGCCGACGTGCAGCTCGAGGTGAGCGGCTCGGCCTCTCGGCGGCTGCGCTGGGAAGTCCTCACGCTGGAGTGAGCCCCCGCATCGTCGCGGTGGAAGACGCGGCGGACGCGGTGGTAGCAGACGCCGCCATGACCATCACTCGAGGCTCCTGTCACTGTGGCGCGGTGCAGTTCCAGGCGGACATCGCGCTCGATCACCTCGCCACCTGCAACTGCTCGATGTGCGGCAGGACCGGCGCCATCATGGCCTTCGTGCCCGCCGACAAGCTCGAGCGCCTCGGCGGCGAGGACAAGCTGACCGACTACCAGTTCGGAAAGAAGAACATCCACCACACGTTCTGCTCGATCTGCGGCGTGCGCCCGTACGCGATGGGCACCGGCCCCGACGGCAAGCCCTCGGCGATGATCAACGTGCGCTGTCTCGAGGGCGTCGACGTGCACACGCTCAAGATCGCCCACCAGTACGACGGCAAGTCGCTCTGATGCACGGCGCGCTGCGGCTGGGCGCCCTGCTCGGTCTGTGCGCCTCGGGCTGTGGTCGGTCCTCGCTCGGTCCGGATGGCGGCGCGAGCGAGGGTGAGCCGATCGACGGCTGCATGAGCATCGGTGCGTACGATCGCCTCCGGCTCCGCACGCCGACACGCGCACCGGCGGGCTGCGCCCTCGTCGTGCTGGTGAACTCGTCCCAGTCGTCGTCGGTCGCGCTCCGCCTCCCTGCAGACTGGGCGCTGGAGCAGGCGAGCTGGCGGCCCTCGAGCTGCGCCACGAGCTGGGAGACAGGCGCGGCGCGCGCGCTCGAGGTGTCTGGCGAAGTCACCTTCGTGACCTCCACTTCGGTCGACGTCGAGCTGTCGCTGCGCTTCGGATCGCCGGACGCGCCGCCGCTGGTCGCGCTCGCAGGGCGCGCCGCGGTGATGAACGGCTGTTCGGACTGATGAGACACCTGCACGAGTTGCTGTTCCTCGCTGCGCTGGCCTGTGCCTGCGCTCCAGCCATTCCGGAGCAGCGCACCCTGGTCAGAGCTGACGCGGAGCCCCACGCGTCTTTCCGATTCGTCGCGGCAGGCAGCCGCTTCTCTCTCCAGACGACGAGGCCCACGGACGCTGGCGCCGACGTGCTCGAGGAGACCGACTTCCGCGACTACTTCTCGACGAGCTCGCCAGTCGCCGTTTCGACGCGCGCGCAGGCCGGTTGGGATGCCGTCGGCGCAGGGGAAGACCTCTTCGTGCTCTCGCGCGGTGACGGCGCGCCCTACCACTTCGCGGGCTACTGGCCCTCCGCTGAGGGGCGCGAGCTCGTCACGTGCGGTCAGGGCCCGTTGCTCGCCTTGTATGGTACCGGCGCGCGGCCGATCGTCTCTCTCGACGGCGCGCAGTGTGCACTCGGGTGCGACGTCGGGTCACCGGGGCGCGATGTGGTGTGGTTGGTCGGCGATCGAGCGACGCAGTCCTTCACGAGACGCTGCGCCACCGACTTCCTCAAGCCGCGCACTGCCGTGCAGTCCACCTCGGGCAATCGATTCGTCATGGCCGGCGCTGGCTTCGTGCGAGTCGAAGAGATCGATGCCGATGGCGTCGCCATCCTTGCGACGAGAACGATCCCCGACGGCATCACCACGGTGCTCGGCCTGTTCGACGACGAGCTGTCGATCCTCGCGGTGAGGGGGCGCGGCGCCGAACAGGAGATCGTCGAGTTCGATGCGTTCGACGGCGGCGTCGTGCCCTCGCGCTTCGCGCTGCCTCGCGGCTTCAGCGTCGCGCAGGTCTTCCGCCCCACGCCCGGCGTCACCGTCGTCGAGGGCTGGGAGTCGGGCTCGGTGAGCACCACGCTCAAGCGCTCCACGCGGGAGGCCAACTGGACTCGCACGTTCGAGCCCGGCGACGCAGCGCTCTCGATCGCCGTGAGCGAGACCGCAGCGGTGGTGCTCAGCCTCGAGCCCGATGACGCCGGCCTCGCCGACGTCTGGATCCAGCGCTTCCCGCTCTGAGCTACTTCGCCAGGTTCACCACGCCGGTCGTCATCACCTCGACGTAGGTGATGAGGATGACGCCCACCGCGAGGATCGCCAGGAACGGCAGCGTGCGGAGGTAGAGGTACGGCAGCGGCTTCCGGAAGCGCGTCGCCGAGAGGAAGAGGTTGAGCCCCATCGGCGGGAAGAGGAAGCCCAGCTCGAGGTTCGCGAGGAAGATGATGCCGAGGTGCACCGGGTCGATGCCGTACGCGGCGCCGATGGGCGCGACCAGCGGCGCGAGCACCACGATGGCGGCGTAGATCTCCAGCACGCTGCCGAACACCAGCAGGCCGACGTTGAGCGCCAGCAGGAACACCCACGGGCTCTTCACGTGCTCGGTGGTCCACTCGAGCAGCGTGGTGGGCACCTCCGCGTCGACGAGCCACGACGACGCGCCCATCGCCACGCCGAGCAGAATGACCACCGCGCCCACCAGCGTCGTCGCCGTCACCAGCACGCGCGGCAGCACCTTGATGGGGTGAATGGTCCTGAACACCGCCATCTCGACCACCAGCGCGTACGCGCAGCCCAGCGCGCTCGCCTCGACGATGGTGCCCAGGCCGGTGGCCACCATCAGCACCACCAGCAGCGGCAGGCCGAGGTCCCACTTCGCTTCCCACAGCCCGCGCAGCGCCTCGCGGCCGTTGAACGCCTGGCGCGGAATGTGGTGCTTGACGCCCATGAAGATGCCGTACGCCGCGACCAGCGCCATCATCAGCAGGCCGGGCACCAGGCCGCCGAGGTACAGCTGCGCGACCGGCACCGACGCCACCACCGAGTAGAGGATGACCGGCAGCGACGGCGGGAAGAGCAGCCCCAGCGAGCCCGAGGCGGTGACGAGGCCGTGGCTGAAGCCTTCCGGGTACTTCTCTTCGGTGAGCATCGGCAGCAGCAGCCCGCCCAGCGCGAGGATGGTGACGCCCGAGCCGCCGGTGAAGGTGGTGAACACCGCGCACACCACGGTGGCCATCACCGCCACGCCGCCCGGCAGCCAGCCGAAGAAGCCCTTGTACGCGCGCACCAGGCGCTTCGCCGCGCCGCCCTCGGCGAGCACATAGCCGGCGATGGTCAGCAGGGGGATCGCCGGGAGCGTCGCCGACGACACGAGGCGGAACGTCTCGGCCGGCACCGCGGCGATCGGCGTGTCGTCCTTCCAGAAGAGCACCATCGCCGCCGCGCCCATCACCACGAACACCGGCGTGCCGACGAGGAACGAGACCCCGATGGCCACCAGCAGCACCGTGGCCACCGTCGACGACGGCGCGAGCGAGCCCAGCGCGAAGGCGCCGCCGATGGCCAGCACCGCGAGGCCGCGATCGAGCCACGACTGCGGCCCCTTCCCCACCCGCCACGCGAAGCGCAGCGAGATGAGGCCGAAGGTGATGGGCATGATGGCCTCGCTCCACGAGACCGGCAGCGAGCCGACCACCGTGCGCCCGCTCGACTCGTCTGCCTGCACCACCTTCCACGACGCGTAGGCGAGCAGCGCGGCCACCGCCGCCGACGTCATGCGCGTCAGCAGCCCGGCGAGGCGGCGCGGCCAGCCCTCGGGAATGGCCTCCGCGGTCGAGAGCGAGAGGTGCTTGCCCGAGCCGGCCGCGAGCAGCGCGCCGAGGAAGCCGACCCACAGCGTGAGGTGCTGCACGATGACCGACGCGGCGGGGATCTCGGTGTCCGCGAAGCGGCGGGCGAGCGCCTGCACCACCGGCAGCACCACCATCACCAGCGCGAGGATGCCCACGAAGATGCCCACGCCCTGGGTCAGCCGGCGCTCGAGCGGAGCCAACTCCTGCAGCGCGTCTTCGAACTCCACTTCACCCGTCGAATCGGTAGCCACGGAGCGCTCTCGTAACACGGAGCCGCGAGCGCGCCCGCAACGCTTTCTCCCGGGCGCAGAGCGAGAGGAGTTGGGACCTCCGCGCCCGCCTGCGCTGATTGCGCCATCGACCGGGCGCGCGCGCAAAGTCCATTTCGCGGGGCGTGCTGCGACGCTATGAGACCGACTCCATGATCCGACTGGCACTCCTCCTCGCGCTGCTGGGCCTGTCCACCAGCGGCTGCTTCGCCTCCATCGCGACCGGCGCGCTCGCCGATGCGCTGTCCGGCCCGGGCACGCTCGGCAGCGACGACGACCCGGAGCTGGTGCGCGACGCGGCGCCCTTCGGCCTCAAGACCATGGAGAGCGTGCTCCAGTCCCAGCCCGAGCACGTCGGCCTGCTCACCTCGCTCGCCTCGGGCTTCACCCAGTACGGCTACGCCTTCGTCGCCCAGGACGCCGACGCCGCTGAATTCGACGGCAAGGCGTCCGTCGCCAAGGTGCACCGGGCGCGCGCGAAGAAGCTGCTGCTGCGCGCCCGCGACTACGGGCTGCGCGGCCTCGAGCGCTCGAGCCCGGGCATCACCGAGAAGCTCAAGTCGATGCGCGACCTCCCCGCGGCGGTGGCCGGGCTGAAGAAAGAAGACGTGCCCCTCGTCTACTGGACGGCCGCCGCCTGGGCCCTCGCCATCTCGAACGGAAAGGAAGACATGAGCCTCGTCGCCGAGCTGCCCGCGCCCGAAGCGCTCGCCCGCCGCGCCCTCGAGCTCGACGAGACGTGGGGCGAGGGCTCGCTGCTCGAGTTCTTCGTGTCGTTCGAGGCCTCGAAGCCCGGCGGCACCGAGGCGAACGCGAAGCAGTTCCTCGACAAGGCGCTCGCGGTGAGCGGCGGCAAGCACCTCGGCGTGAAGGTCTCGTGGGCCGAGGGCGTGCTGGTGCAGTCGCAGAAGCGCGCCGAGTTCGAGGCCGCGCTCAAGGAAGTGCTCGCGGCCGACCCCAACGTGTCGAAGCCCGATCGCCTCGCCAACATCATCGCCCAGCGCCGCGCGAAGCTGTTGCTGGACCACGCCGACGACCTGTTCAACTGACCGCTGAATTCTCCCTGGAGATACGACCGTGATCCGACGAATTGCCCTGTCCCTCGCGCTGCTGACCGCGTCGCTCGCGCACGCTGAAGACGTCACCATCAAGCTCGGCACGCTCGCGCCGCAGGGCTCGACCTGGCACTCGCTGCTCAAGGAGCTCGGAGAGAAGTGGAGCGAGGCCTCGGGCGGCAAGGTGAAGCTGAAGATCTACGCCGGCGGCACGCAGGGCAGCGAAGGCGACATGGTGCGCAAGATGGGCGTCGGCCAGCTCTCGGCGGCGAGCATCACCAACGTCGGCCTCCACGACATCGTCGCCGAGCCGATGGTCTTCTCGACCCCGGGCCTGTTCAACGAGCAGGACTTCACCGCCGTGTTCCCGAAGGTCGAGGCGCAGCTCAACCAGAGCATCGAGGCGAAGGGCTACGTGGTGCTGTCCTGGGCGCAGGTGGGCACGGTGAACATCTTCTGCACCAAGCCCTACGCCACGCCCGAGGCCGCGGCCGACGCGAAGTTCTTCGCCTGGGACGGTGACCCGGCGTCGGTCGAGGCGTTCAAGCTCTGCGGCTTCCGCCCGGTGGTGCTGTCGTCGGTCGACATCGTGCCGTCGCTCCAGACGGGGATGATCAACTGCGTCTCGCAGGCGCCCGCGTACGTGCTCACCGCGCGCCTCTTCGACAAGGCCAACCAGATGGTCGACTTCCCGTGGGCGTACCTCATCGGCGCGACGGTGGTGAAGAAGGACGTCTGGGAGAAGGTGCCCGCCGACCTCCGCCCGAAGCTGATCGCCATCGCCAAGGAGATCAACGGGCGCATCGACGCCGAGGCGAAGCGCATGAATGACGACGCGGTGGCGGCGATGAAGAAGCAGGGCCTCACCGTGGTGAAGGTCGACCCGGCGCCGTGGGAGAAGGCCGCCCAGCGCGCGTGGCCGGCGGTGCGCGGCAAGGTGGTGCCCGAGGCCTTCTTCGACCAGACGGTGAAGCTCCGCGACGAGGCGCGCAAGGCGAAGAAGTAAGGCGCCGCGCGGCGTGCAGTTCGGGGGCGGGGTCGCGCTGCGCGGCTCCGCCCTTCGTGTCTCTACGGCCCGATGGCGAAGCCGCACCCCGCGGCGGTGACGTCGCCGCACTCGCCCTTCGGGTTGCACTCGGGCAAGGCCGCGCAGCGCAGGCCCGCTGGCGCGAGGCGCTCACAGTCGGCCAGCGCGCGGCCCGAGCCACAGACCGCGACGCGCGTCCCCCGGCTGAAGACGCGCACCTGCGTGCCCGGCCCGAGCTCCTCCTCGATGAGCCGCTCGAAGAGCTCGCGCACCGGCCCGCGAGGCACCAGCGTCAGGTCATCGGCGCGCCAGCGCTCGAGCCACTTGAGCTGCCGCAGCCGCGGGAGCTCCGCCTCGAAGCGCTGCTCGAGGGCGGCGTACTCCACGAGCTGCCGCTGGCGCTCGCGGCACTCGCTGAAGCACGGAAACAGGTCGCCGGGCGCGGGCAGCCACGGCCGATGCACCGCGGGCTTCACCGCGGCCAGGTCGTAGGTGACGAAGGAGACGTCGACCCCGCCGTCGGTGAGGGACACCCGCTCGACGACGACCTCGCGGTCGAGCAGCTCCTTCACGAGCCGCCGCGCCTGCTCGCGCTTCGAGAGCGTGACCACCACGCGCGGGAGCTCCTCGAGGTCGGGCAGCCGGGTGGTCGTCACCCTCGGCACGGACTCACCGGCCCAGCCCGCGGCGCGCTGCGCGTCGACCTCCAGCAGCGGCGCGAAGCGAGCCTCGAGCCGCGCCACCTCGGCCACGCCGGCGTCGAACGAGCGCGCGAGGTGGCGATCGAGCGTGCGCTCCGCCTCGTCGAGGGTCGAGAGGTCGCGCGCGGTGCGCTCCGAGCAGTCCGCACAGCCGACCACGGCGACCACGAGAAAGGCGACGAGGGGAGCGCGCATGAGCGCTCAGCGTACAACGCTCACGCGGGCCGCAGCGTCTTGATGGCCGCCCACGGGCCCACCACCGCGCCGGCGGTGAGCACGCCGCTCACCATCGCGCCCGACACGCCGCAGGTCATGGTGTCGACGCCGGTGAGCAGCAGCCCCGGCACGCCGCCGCGCGGGTGGAGCTCGAACGAGTACCGCTCCGGCGTGTGGTCGAGCCCGTACAGCTCGCCGCGCTGGTGCCCCGCGAAGTGCGCGGTGGTCAGCGGCGTGGTGGCCTCCATCGCGTCGACCTTCCCGCGCAGCTGGGGGAGCCGCCGGAACACCACCTCCAGCAGCCGCTCGGCCATCTCCTGCTTGAAGGCCTCGTAGTCGGCGCCGCGCTTCTTCCACCGCGTGTCCTGCCAGCGCGAGAACCAGTCGAACTTCGCCATGGTGATGACGTCGACCGTCGCCCGGCCGGGGAAGCGGCGGCTCCACTCCGGGTCCTTCGCGCTGGGGAACGAGACGTACACCATGGGGAACGGCGCCGAGGGATCCGCCTCGAAGCGCGCCACGTTGTGGTCGTGCTTCTCGTCGGGGTACAGCCAGAGGTTGGTGCCGCCGAGCCCCAGCTCCGCGTCGGTCTGCCGGAAGCCGAGGCACAGGCTGAAGTAGCTCGACGAGCGGCTGACGGTGGTGAGCGCCCGCGACCACTCCGCGGGCACCTGCTCGGGCGGCAGCAGCCGCGCGGTGTTGAACAGCCCCGCGTCGGAGATGACCACCGGCGCGCGCAGCTCCGTCTCGTCTTCCATGCGCACGCCCACCACCTTCCCGCCCTCGACCGCGAGCGCCTTCACCCGCGCGTACGTCGCGAGGTGACCGCCGTGCGCCTCGATGACCGGCGCCATCGCCTCGACGAAGGCCGCCGAGCCGCCCACCGGGTACCAGCCGCCACCGAAGTAGTGCGTGACGAGCGTGGCGTGCATCGCCCAGCTCGAGCGCGACGGCGGCAGGCCATAGTCGCCGTACTGCCCGGTGAGCACCGCCTTCAGCTCCTCGTTGACGGTCAGCTCGCCGAGCACCTGCGCGGTGGTGCGCCGCGCGCGCGACAGGAAGCCGCGCGACACGGTGCCGTGCAGCGCGCGCGTCACCGCCGGCGGGAAGGCGCGCGCGAGGAAGAAGCCGCTGCTCTGGAGCGCGGTCTCCTTCGCCAGCGTCACGTAGCGGCGCAGCGCGACCTCCTCGCGGGGGAAGTACTGCACCATGCGCTCGAGCCAGCGCCGCGTGCCCGAGGGGAAGTCGTAGCCGCGCCCGCCGAGCTCGACGCGATCGTACACGTCGGGCAGCGCCGCCCAGCGCAGCCGCCCCTCGGTCAGCCGCTCGTACGCGCCGCGGAGCTGCCCCTTCTCCCCGACCTGCCCCACGTAGTGCACCCCGACGTCCCACTCGTAGCCGGGGCGGGTGAAGGTGTGGGTGTAGCCGCCGAGCCGGTAGTGCTGCTCGAGCACCAGCACGCGCTTGCGGCCTTCCTTCGCCAGCAGCACCGCGGCGGTGAGCCCGCCCATGCCCGAGCCGATGACGATGGCGTCGAACTTCCCCGACGGCGGCTGCTGCTTCCACGACAGAGCGGGCATGCCGAAGCTCTACTCCGATTCAGTCGGCGGGGAAGCGGCCGCTCGCGCCGAGCACCTCGAGCCGCGCCTGGCGCGAGGCGTCTTCCGCGAGCGCCACCTGGGTCTCGGCGTCACGCGAGCGCCGCTCGGCGTCGACCACCTCGAGGTTCGTCGACGCGCCGGCGCGGAAGGCCTGCTGCGCGAGCTCCAGCGTGCGTCGCGCCTGGGCCGCCGCGTCGCGCGCCGCCGCCAGCGCCTCGTCGGCCTGGGTGAGCTGCGCCAGCGCGGCCCGCAGCTCCGCCGACGCCTGCCGCCGCACCTGCTCGAGCTGCGCCCCGGCCTGCGACTCCTGCGCGGTGCGCTCGTGTTGCTGGCCCGCGCGCAGCCCGCCTTCGAAGAGCGGGAGGCTCAGCACCAGCTGCGCCTGGAAGTTCCACAGCGGCACCGTGAGCGTCGGCGGGTTCTGGTAGCCGGGCTGCACCACCGCGGTGAGCAGCGGCAGCCAGTCGCTCCAGGCCCACTCCGCGCCCACCTTCGCCGCCGACAGCCGCGCCTTCGCCGCGCGCACGTCGCCGCGCGCCTCGGCGTCACCGGCCGCGCCCTCGAGCCCGGGCTCCTCGTCGAGCGCGCTCACGGCGCCGTCGAGGCCCACCGCGGTCCCCAGCTGTTCCTCGAGGCGGCGGAGCAGCCCCTCGGCCGCGGCCCGCTGCTGCCGCGCGACGGCCACCTCCTGCGCGGCGCGGATCTCATCGAGCTCGCTGCCCAGCCCCGCGGCGCGGCGATCCTTCGCGTACTGGAGGTGCGCGGTGGCCACCTCGAGCGCGCGCGTCGAGGCCTGCAGCACGCGCTGCTGCGCCAGCACCGAGAGCCACGCGCGGCCCGCGGCGAGCGCCACCTGCCGCCTGACGTCCTGCACGCCGAGGCGCGCCGCGCCGGCGAGCGCGTCGGAGCGCCGCCACTGCGCCCAGCTCCGCGCCGCCACCAGCGGCACCTGGAGCTGCACGTTCGCCCCGAGCTGGTTGGCGCCGGCGATGACGCGGTCGTTGAGCACGCGGTCGGCGTCGAGCCGGGTGCCCACCGCGTTCACCGAGAGCGTCGGCAGCGCCCCCGCGCGCGCCTGCTCGAGCTGCGCGTCGGCGCGCGCCACGTCGGCGGCCACCACCCGCAGCGCGGGGTGCGCCTCGAGCGCCCGCGACACCGCCTCCTCGAAGCGCATCGGCTGCGCGGCCAGCACCACGAGCAGCACCGCGCTCATGGCTTGCGCGCCTCCGCCTCGACCACCCGCACCACCGCGCCCTCCTCGAGCGACGGCGGCGGGTAGAGCGCCACGCGCGCGCCGGGCGCGAGGTCGCCGAGCACCTCCACCTCGCGGCCGAGCTCGCGGGCGATCTTCACCGGCACGAAGCGCACGCGGTCCTCGAGGCCCACCACCGCCACCGTCGGCGCGCCGCCGCGCAGCGCCACCGCCGCGCCCGGCACCTGGAGCGCCGCCTCGTCGCGCGGCACCTCGAAGCTCACGCGCACGTACGCGCCCGGCACCAGCCGGCCCGGCTCGTCGGGCACCAGCTCGGTGTGCAGCGTGCGCAGCACCGGGTCGAGGGCGCCGGCCGCGCGCGACACGTGGGCCGCCACCGTCACCCCGCCCGCGGTGACCTTCGCCGGCAGCCCCGGCCGCACGTGGCCCGCCGCCCACTGCGGCACGTCGACGTCGAGCTGCAGCGCGCCGGTGGTGGCGAGGTCGAACAGCGCGGTGCGCTCCGCCGAGACCAGCGCGCCGTCGTCGACGTAGCGGCGGTTGATGGTGCCGTCGAAGGGCGCGCGCACGGTGAGGTAGCCCACCAGCGCGCTCAGCCGCTCGTGCTCCGCGGTCGCCAGCTTGAGCTCGCTCTCGGCCGTCTGCAGCCGCAGCGCCGAGGCGTCGACGTCCTGCGCGGAGAGGTTCCCGCTCGCGCCGAGCGTCACCGTGCGCTCGTGCTGCCCGCGCACCAGGGCGAGGCTGGCCTTCGCCTGCGCGAGCCGCGCCTCGGCCGACGCCAGCGAGGCGGCGAGATCCGGCGCGTCGAGGCGCGCCAGCACCTGGTCCTTCTTCACCACGTCGCCCAGGTCGACCAGCAGCGAGCGCAGGAAGCCGTTGGAGCGCGCGTAGAGCGTCACCTGATCTCGCGGGCGCACCGTGCCCGGCAGCGAGACCTGCATCGTCGCCGCGGCGGGCCGGGGGCTCACCACGCGCACCGCCGGCGGCGCGGGGGGCCGCTCGGCGCGCTCGAGCTGCGCCGCCCTGCGGGTCCACCGCCACGCGAGCCCCGCGGCCAGCGCGAGGGAGACCACCAGCAGCAGCTTCTTCATGACTCGAGTCCTTCCAGAGAGGGGGCGGCGGCGGCGGGCTCGGCGAGCTCCGGATCGACCTCCGCGACGCGCGCCTCGCGGCGCAGCACGGCGTACACCACGGGCACGAGGAACAAGGTGGCGATGGTGGCGCCCGCGAGCCCGCCGAGGGCCGCGCGCGCGAGCGCCGCGTTCTGCTCGCCGCCCTCGCCGAGGTTGAGCGCCATGGGGAGCATGCCCAGGCCCATGGCCATCGCCGTCATCAGCACCGGGCGGAGCCGGTTGCGCCCGGCCTCCAGCGCCGCGTCGAGCGCCGAGCGCCCGTCGGCGCGCGCCTCGTTGGCGAAGCTCACCATCAGCGTGGAGTTCGCCGTGGCCACGCCGATGGACATCACCGCGCCCATCAACGACGAGACGCTGAAGGTGGTGCCGGTGAGGAACAGCGAGAGGGTGATGCCCACCGCCGCGCCGGGCAGCGCGAGCAGCATCACGAACGGGTCGACCCACGACTGGAAGTTGATGACCATCAGCCCGTAGACGAGCAGCGCCGCGAGCAGCAGGCCGAAGGTGAGCCCCTCGAAGGCCTGGCGCATGCCTTCGATCTGCCCGCGCACCAGCACCTTCGAGCCGGGCGGGAGCTTCGGCTGGAGCTCCGCGGCGAGCGCCTCGACCTTCGGGGCCACCGTGCCGAGGTCGACCCACGCCACGTCGGCGCGCACCTCGTAGGTGGGCTGCACGTCGGCGTGGGTGGTGAGCACCGGCGTCGTCTTGCGCTGCACGGTGGCGAGGTCGCCGAGGAGCTGCATGCCGCGCGGCGAGTCGAGACCGAGGCCCTGGAGCGCGTCGACCGAGTCGACCCGCACGTCGGGCGTCTGCACCACCACCGGGTACGAGTTGAAGGTGACCGGGTCGGTCCAGAAGTTGGGCGCCACCTGCGCGCTCGAGCTCACCGTGAGCAGCACGTCGTTGGCGACGTCGCGGAGCGTGAGGCCCACGTCGGCCGCGCGCTGGCGATCGACCTCGAGGTGGAGCCGCGGCGCGTCGAGCACCTGGTGCAGCCGCACGTCGACCACCCCCGGCACGTGCGCGAGCTTCGCCACCAGCCCCCGCGCCGCCGCGAGCGTCTCGACGCGCTTCTGCCCGGTGACCTGCACCGAGATGGGCGCCGGCAGGCCGAAGTTGATGACCTGGGTCACGATGTCGCCCGGCGCGAAGTACACCGTCAGCTCGGGGAAGCGGCGCGCCAGCTCGTCGCGCAGCAGCTCCTGGTACTCGGCCGTCGAGCGCGAGCGCTTCGGCTTGAAGCGCACCAGCAGCTCGCCGTCGGACGACGAGGTGTTGGTCGAGTCGGTGACGGCCATCGAGTAGCCCGACGGCAGGCCGAGCTGCGCGAGCAGCATCTCCAGCTCCTCGGGCGGCACCAGCTCGCGCACCGTCGCCTCGACCTCGGCGAAGAGCCGCTCGGTCTCCTCGAGGCGCGTGCCGGCGGGCGCGCCGAGGTGCAGCCGGAGCTGGCCGCCGTCGACCCGCGGGAAGAAGTCGCGCCCCACGAACGTCGCGAGGCCCACCGCGCCTGCCAGCGCCAGCGTGAAGCCCGCGAGCACCGTGCGCCGGTGCGAGAGCGCCGCGCGCAGCGCCGAGAGGTAGCCCTCTCGGAAGCGCTCCCAGCGCGCCTCGAAGCCGCGGTGAAAGCGCGCGAAGGCCCCGTCGCCGCCGTGCGACTCGTGGGCGATGAGGTACTTCACCAGCGTCGGCACCAGCGTGCGCGAGAGCAGGTACGACGCCATCACCGAGAGGCCGACCGACAGCCCGAGCGGCACGAAGAGGAACTTCGCGGGCCCCTCGAGGAAGAACACCGCGGCGAACACCAGGCCGATGCTCAGCGAGGCCACGAAGGCCGGCACCGCGACCTGCTGCGCCCCGTCGAGGATGGCGCGCGTCAGCGGCTTCCCCATGGCGCGGTTGCGGTGGATGTTCTCGATCTCCACCGTCGCGTCGTCGACGAGGATGCCGACCGCCAGCGCCAGCCCGCCGAGCACCATGGTGTTGATGGTGTGGCCGAGCGCGAAGAGCACCAGCAGCGCCGCGAGCACCGAGAGGGGAATCGACACGAAGACGATGAGCGTGCTGCGCCAGCTCCCGAGGAAGAGGAGGATCATCGCCGCCGTGAGCAGCGCCGCGATGAGGCCCTCGACCAGCAGCGAGTGGATGGCGCGGGTGACGAAGAGCGACTCGTCGGCGAGCAGCGTGAGCTTGAGCCCGGGCGGCGCCGAGGCCTGCAGCCCGGGGAGCATCGCCTTGATGCGCGCGGCCACCTCGGTGGTCGAGGCGTCGCCCGTCTTGAGCACCGAGAGCACCACCGCGCGCTGCCCGTCATGGCGCGCGATGCTCGTCTGCTGCGCGAAGCCGTCGTGCGCCCAGGCCACGTCGCGCACCCGCACCACCGCGCCGTCACGCGCCCGCACCGGCAGGTCGTTGATGGCGTCGATCGCCTCCGGGCTGGCGTTGGTGCTGACGCGGAACTCGGTGTCGCCGATGCGCGCCGAGCCGGTGGGCAGGGTGAGGTTCTGCTGCGCCACCGCCACCGCGACGTCGTTGACCGACAGCCCGCGCGCCCGGAGCTGCTCGGGGTCGACGTCGACGACGATCTGCCGCACCTTGCCGCCCATCGGCAGCGGGAAGCGCGTGCCGCGCACCGACGAGAAGAGGCTGCGCACGCGGAGGTTCACGAAGTCGTAGATCTCCGCCTCGCTGGCGGTCTCGCTCGAGGCGGCGATCTGCAGCACCGGCACCGAGGTCGCGCTCGAGCGCACGATGATCGGCGGCTGCGTGCCCGGCGGCATGCGCCGCATGATGGTCTGCGAGACCGCCGTCACCTGCGCCGTCGCCGCCGCCACGTCTTCGCCCTCGTGGAGCTCGAGCCTGATGACCGACACCCCGTCGTAGCTGGTGGAGTCGATGCGCTTGATGCCCGCCACGTTCCCCGACAGCGAGAACTCGCTGAAGAGGGTGATCTGCTGCTCCATCTGCTGCGCCGAGAGGCCCTGGTAGGTCCACACCACGTTGATGAGCGGAATGTCGACCGCGGGGAACAGGTCGGTCGGCGCCCGGCGGATCGCCGTCACGCCCGCCAGCGCCATCAACAGCGAGAGCACCACGAAGGTGTAGGGGCGCCGGAGCGCCAGTCGAACCAGCCACATGTGTGAGCGGTGAATGCGTCGGGCGCGCCGCGAGTTGTGATTTCCCTTCGAGCGGCTGTGATTCGCCGGCGTTATCAACGCGCCATGGAGCTCAAGCATCTCCGCGCCTTCCACGCCGTGGCCGACCTCCTGCACTTCCGCAAGGCGGCGCAGCGGCTGGGGGTGACCCAGCCCGCGCTGTCGCAGCAGATCTCCCGCCTCGAGGCCGAAGTGGGGGTCCGCCTGTTCGACCGGGATCGCCGGCGGGTGCTGCTCACCCGCGAGGGCGAGGCGCTGCGCGCCGACACCCGGGAGGCGCTCGCCCAGCTCGACCGCGCCGTGGCCGCCTGCCGCGCGGCGGGCGAGCGGCGCGAGAAGACGCTGCGCGTGGGGCAGCTCCAGTACATCAGCCACGCCTTCCTCCCGTCGGCGCTCAGGTCGCTCAAGCGCGCCCTGCCCGACGTGCTGGTGGAGCTGGTGGAGCTGCCGCCCGCCGAGGCGGTCTCGGCGGTGCGCGACGGCGCGGTCGACGTGGGCTTCGGCCTCAGCCCGCTCACCCGCGCCGACGACCTGGTGACGCGCGAGGTGGTGCGCGGGCACTGGGCGGTGTGGCTGCCGGCCGACCACCCGCTCGCGCGCCGCGAGCACGTGCCGCTCGAGCTGCTGGTGAAGGAGCCGCTCCTGATGTTCGAGCGCGGCCTCAACCCGCAGACCTACGACTTCATGCTGCGGCTGTTCCGCAGCCACGGGCACCACGTGCGCGTGGCGCTCCACGTCGCGCAGCCGCAGCACGGCATTCCCCTGGTGCTCCAGGGCCTGGGGCTCTTCGTGGTGGGCAGCTACGTCATCGAAGACGCCCCGCGCGGGGCGGTGCGCCGGCCGTTGTCGGGCTTCCCCAACGACCTGCGCATCACCGCGGTGTGGCGACCTGATGGCCGGCTGAAGCTGCTGCGCCCCTTCCTTGCCGGGCTGCCGCGGTTGCGCGGGTGACCTCCCGGGCGGCGTGTGGTGTGGTTCGCGCCTCGCCCATGCGCTCCGTGCTCCTCGCCGGTTCTTCCCACCCGCAGCTCGCCGAGGCCCTCGCGCGTGAGCTGTCGATGCCGCTCGGCCCCTGTCGCGTCGAGCGCTTCCCCGACGGCGAGCTCGACATCGCGCTGAGCGCCGACGTGCGCGACGCGGAAGTGTACGTGGTGCAGTCGCTCCACGCGCCGGTGGGCGAGCACCTGCTCGAGCTGGCGCTGCTCAGCGACGTCTGCCAGCGCGCCGGCGCAGAGTCGGTCACCGCGGTGGTGCCCTACCTCGGCTACGCGCGCCAGGACCGCCGGGTGTCGGGCCAGGAGCCGCTCGGCGCCCGGGTGGTGGCCGAGCTCATCGCCGCCGGCCGGGTCGACCGCGTCATCTGCCTCGACCTCCACAGCCGCGCCGTCGAGGGCTGCTTCCCGCGGCCGGTGGAGCACGCCGACGCGGTGCCGCTGCTCATCGAGCACGTGCGCGCGTGCGTCACCGCCCCGGCGGTGGTGGTCTCGCCCGACCTCGGCGCGGTGAAGCGCGCGGAGGCCTTCGCCCGGCCCCTCGGGCTCCCGGTGGCGGTGGTGCACAAGCAGCGGCTGTCCGGGCAGGACGTGAAGGCCCAGGGCGTGGTGGGCGACGTCGAAGGCAAGCAGGTGGTGGTGGTCGACGACATGATCTCCACCGGCGGCACGCTGGTGGCGGCGGTCGAGACGGTGCTCGCCCACGGCGCGCTGGCGCCGGTCACCGTCGTCGCCTCGCACGGGCTCTTCGTGGGCCCGGCGCGCGAGCGGCTGGCGAAGGTGCCGCTGGCCCGCGTGGTGGTGACCGACTCGGTGCCCTTCAGCGGCGCGCCCGGCTTCCCGCTCGAGCGCGTGCCCAGCGCGCCGGCCCTCGCCGCGGTCATCCGCCGGCTCCGCGCGGCGCGCACCGGGCCGCGGTAGTTTGCACCTGCGCCCGGCGCCGGGAGTTACACTCGCACGATGGACATCAAGGGACTCGAAGGCCTCACCGTCGCCGACGTGCAGCAGGAAGTCTCGCGGGGCGGCAGGTTCGTCGTCTTCACCTACGCGATGTCCTTCCTGGTGGTGACGCTCAAGCGCACCAGCGCGGTGCACTTCGTCCGCGCCGGCCAGGGCACCTTCGGCGCGAGCCTGCCGTACTCGCTGCTCTCGTTCTTCATCGGCTGGTGGGGCTTCCCCTGGGGCCTCATCTACACGCCGATGGCCATCATCCAGAACCTCGCCGGCGGCACCGACGTCACCGCCGCGGTGATGGAGCACATGGGCGGCATGCCGCAGCTCGTGCAGCACCAGGGCCCGCCGCCCGTGCAGGTGAAGTGATTTTGTCCCCCCGCGCGCGCCGTTCCGTACTGGGGCGCATGCGAACCCTCCTGCTCGCCGGACTCCTCGCAGCGCCCGCCTTCGCGCAGGTGCAGATCAACGTGCAGCTGCCCACCATCACCTTCCCCGCCCCACCGCCGGTGGTGGTGGTCGAGCCGGGCATTCAGGTGGTGGAGGACCAGGACGACGAGGTCTTCTTCGTCGACCAGGTCTACTGGGTGCGCCGCGGCCCGCGCTGGTACCGCTCAGCGGATCACCGCGGCGGCTGGGTGCTGGTCGACGGTCCCGGCGTGCCGCCCGCGCTGGTGCGCCTGCCGCCCGGCAAGTACCGCCGCTACCACCACGGCAAGGCGGTGGTGGTCGACCCGCCCGGCCCGGGCAAGTTCAAGGTGAAGAAGGGCAAGCACCACGGCAAGCACGACGACTGAGGGCGCTCAGTCGAGCGGGCGCGGCGCGGCGACCTCGAGCGCCGCCTTCTCGGGCGACTTGTTCCCCGCCGCGTCGAAGAGCTCGAAGCTCAGCTTGTAGGCGCGCCCGTCGTCGAAGCCGAAGCTGCCGCTGCAGGCGTCGTGGCCGAGCACCAGCGTGTCGCCGTCGAGCGCCACCGGGTACTGCTGCTTCGACGAGCCGCCGCGGGCGCGCTGCATCGAGACCAGCAGCCACGCGGGGCTCACCTCGTCGACGAGCGCGCGGAGCTTGAGCTGCTTGCGCACCCCCTGCGCGCTGGTGACGTAGAAGCCCTCTGACGAGGCGGGCTTCTGCTTGAACTTCGGCGGCTTCTTGTCGGCCGCGGTGCCCGCCAGCCAGCGCAGCGAGCCGTCGCCGAGGCGGTCGTTGAGCAGCCGCACGCCGGCCATGTTCGTCGGCAGCAGCAGCGCGTACTCGACGTTGGGCTCGAGCGACTTCAGCGGCCTCAGGCGCACGGCGACGCGGGCCATCTGCGAGACGAAGCCCTTCTCGGCCTTGAGCTGCACCGCGTCGTGGCCCTGCGCGATGAGCGCGATGCCGTCGGTCGAGAGCAGGCCCTGCACCAGCTCCTGCGCGCTGCCGGTGCCCTCGATGAGGAACTGCACGTTGGTCGGCACCACCGCGCCGGGCGCGGGGAAGAGGAGGATGCCGTCCTTCTCGCACTTCTCGCCCGCCAGCGCCGCCGTCGCCACCAGCGCGAAGAGGAACACGCAGCGCATGGCTCAGTGGATCGGCGTGCCGGGGTCGGTGACCTCGATGGGGCCGAACTTCTGCTCGTACTTGGCGAGGTTGTCCTGCATCGCCATCATCAGCCGCTTCATGTGCTTGGGGTTGGTGATGATGCGCGAGAGCACCTTGGCGCGCGGCTGCTGCGGCTGCACGTAGATGAAGTCCAGGGTGAACTCGGTCTCGGTGTGGTTCACCAGCGCCATGTTGACGTACTGGCCGTTGGCGATGGCGTCATCGAGCTGAATCTGGAGCTGCACCTCGGGCGGCTTCTGTTCGGACATGCCGTCTGCCTAACACCACTCCATGAGCGCGGCACCCGGGACGAGGAATTCGACCTCGGCGCGCGAAGGCGCGTGTAAAACGAGCGCATGTCCCCGCAGGAGTCGAAGACCGCGCCCTTCACGCTCGGCCCGTCGCTCGCCTCCGCCGACTTCGCGGTGCTGCTGCTGCACGGCTTCACCGGCAGCCCGTGGGAAGTGCGCCCGCTCGGCGAGTCGCTCGCGGCGCGCCGCGCGCACGTCTTCTGCCCGCGCCTGCCCGGCCACGGCTCGACGCCCGAGGCGATGCTGTACGCCGACCACCGCGACTGGCTCCGCGCGGCGAGCGACGCCCTCGAGCAGGTGCAGGGCGCGCGCAAGGTGGTGCTCGCCGGGCTGTCGATGGGCGCGCTGCTGGCGATGATCCTCGCCGGCCGCCGCACGCGCCGCGTCGACGCGCTGGTGCTACTGGCCCCGGTGCTCCGCTTCCACCAGCGCGAGGCGCGGCTGCTGCGCGCGCTGCGCTTCCTCCCGGTGTTCGACGTCGCCCCGAAGTGGGTGCAGAAGAGCGGCACCGACATCGAGCTCGACGAGGTGCGCGCCGAGTCGCCGGTCATCATGCGCTACCCGCTGGCGCGCGCCTTCGACCTCATGGCCCTGCAGGACCTCGCGAAGGCCGCCGAGCCGCGCATCACCTGCCCCTCGCTCGTCGTCGGCGCGGCGCACGACCACGTGGTCGACACCGACGCGGCGCTGGCCCTCGCCGACCGCCTGCCCTTCTCGAAGAAGGTGCTGCTGCAGCGGGGGTTCCACATCATCCCCCGCGACACCGACCGCGCGCTGGCCTTCACCGAGATCCACCACTTCCTCGACACGGTGGTGGGCGCCTCCGACGCCGTCGCCGCGCGGGGGCGCGGATGACCGTCTTCGCCGGCCGCTACACGCTCGAGCAGAAGCTCGCCTCGGGCGGCATGGCGGAGGTCTTCCTCGCGCGGCAGGCCGGGGTGCGCGCGCCGGCGGGCGACGAGGCGGGCGGCACCATCGAGGGCTTCGAGAAGCTGGTGGTGCTCAAGCGCATCCTCCCGCACCAGTCGGACAACCCCGAGTTCGTGCGCATGTTCCTCGACGAGGCACGCATCGCGGCCGACCTGAGCCACCCCAACGTGGTGAACATCTTCGACGCGGGGAAGGCCGACGGGCAGTACTTCATCACCATGGAGTACCTCCGCGGCCGCGACGTCGCGTCGGTGTTCCACGAGACGAGCCGCCGCCGGGAGCCGCTGCCGCTCGCCGTCACCCTGCACTGCCTCATCGACGCCGCGCGCGGGCTGCACGCCGCGCACACCAAGACCGACCTCCAGGGCCGGCCGCTGAAGATCGTCCACCGCGACGTCTCGCCGCCCAACCTCTTCGTCACCTGGGACGGCGTCACCAAGGTGCTCGACTTCGGCATCGCGCACGCCGCGACGCGCTCCACGAAGACCGAGGTGGGCGTGGTGAAGGGCAAGCTGGCCTACCTCTCGCCCGAGCAGCTCGAGGCCGAGGAGCTCGACGGGCGCAGCGACCAGTTCGCGCTGGGCATCGTGGCGTGGGAGCTGCTCACCGGGCAGCGCCTCTTCCAGAAGCCGTCGGACGCCGAGGCCCTGCGCGCCATCCTCGAGCACCGCGTGCCCGCGCCGAGCAGCCTGGTGCCCGGGCTGCCGGAGGGCGTCGAGGCGGTGGTGCTCAAGATGCTCGCCGCGCGCCGCGAGGACCGCTTCGCCGACTGCGCCGCCGCGGCCGACGCGCTCGAGGGCTGGCTCGACGAGACGAAGACGCCGCACTCCGCGCACCGCGTGGCGCTCGCCCTCAAGGCGCTGTTCCCCGACCCGACCGCCAGGCCCACCGCCGCGCCGGCGCTCATGCCGACGAAGGAGACGGTGCTCCCGCCGAAGGTCGACCAGACCACGAAGCCCGCGCGCAAGCGGCCGTCGCTCCCGCAGGAAGAGGTGTTCCTCGCCGCGGTCTCGGAGTTCCTCCAGGAGCGGCCCGGGCGCACCAACCTCCTGCCGCCCGCCGGGCCCTTCGTGGGCCGCGAGGCGGACCTCCAGGTGCTCGAGGCGATGCTCGGCGAAGAGCGCACGCGGCTGCTCACCGTCACCGGCTTCGGCGGCGTGGGCAAGACGCGCCTGGTGCGCGAGCTGGCGTGGCGGCTGCGCGAGCGCTGGGCGGGCGCGGGCGGCGCGTGGTTCGTCGACCTCGCCGCGGCGCGCTCGGCAGACGACGTGTGCAAGGCGCTGGCGCAGGCGCTCGCGGTCGACGTGCCGCTCGACGCCGCCAACGACTCGGTGACGCAGACCGGGCGCACGCTGCGCAGCCTGGGGCCGGCGCTGGTGGTGCTCGACAACTTCGAGCAGGTGCTCGACGCCGCGCCGCGCACCGTGGGCGCGTGGCTCGACCTCGCGCCCGAGGTGCGCTTCGTCGTCACCAGCCGCGAGGCGCTGCGGCTGCCCGGCGAGCACGTGCACCAGCTCCGCGCGCTGCGCACCGGCGGCGCGACGTCAGAGGCGGTGCAGCTCTTCATCGCCCGCGCGCAGCTGGTCGGCGCCCAGTGCAGCGCCTCGGAGCTGGGCGTCATCGCCACGCTCTGCGAGCGCCTCGAGGGCCACGCGCTGGCCATCGAGCTCGCCGCCGGGCAGCTCGAGGGCACCACGGTGCAGGCGCTCCTCGAGCGGCTCAGCTCGCCCGCCGCGGTGCTCGAGCTGGGCGCGGGCACCGGGCGCCACGACACGCTGTGGAACACCATCGACTGGAGCTGGCGGCTGCTGACGCCCGTCGAGCAGTCGGCGCTGGCGCAGCTCTCGGTGTTCCGCGGCGGCTTCACGCCCGAGAGCGCGGTGGAGGTGCTCGACCTCACCGCCTTCCCGCTCGCGCCGCGCCGGCTCGAGGTGGTGGCGGCGCTGGTGCGCAAGTCGCTCCTGCAGCACGCGGTGGCCCCGGAGCTGCCCGCGCAGCTCCGCCTGGGCATGCTGGAGAGCGTCGACGAGTTCGCCACCCGGCAGCTCGAGGCGCTGGGCGGCACCCGGGCCGCGCGCGCGCGGCACGCGGCGCACCTGCTCGCCCTCGGCCAGGAGGCGCTCGAGAAGCTGGGCACCGAGAAGACCGAGGAGGCGATGAGCGTGCTCTTCGTCGAGCGGCGCAACCTCACCGAGGTCTTCGAGCGCGCGCTCTCGACGCTGCCCCCCACGAAGGACAGCGCCACCTCGGCGCTGCGCGCGCTGCACGTGCTGGAGCCCGTCATTCAGCGCACCGGGCCGTACGCCTCGCACCTCGCGCTGCTCGACGACGCGCTGCGCGTGGGGCGCTCGGTGGGCGTGGAGGCCGAGACGCTCGCCATCGGGCTGCGGCAGCGCGGCAACGCGTGGCGCGTGCGCGGGCGGCTGAGCCAGGCGGTGGAAGAGCTCACCCAGGCGCTGACCCTCGCGCGCACCACCCCCAGCGCTTCGCTCAAGGCGCGCGTCTTGACCGACCTCGCGGTGGCGCGCTTCGTGTCGGGCCACCTCGACCCGGCGCTGGAGGGCCTCGAGGAGGCGCTGACGCTGGCGCGCGCCTGCGACGACCGGGCGACGCTGGTCGAGACGCTGGCCTACGCCGCCATCGTGCGCTTCGCGCGGCACGAGCCCGCGGAGGCCATCGTGCACTGCGACGAGGCGCTGCCGCTGGCGCGCGAGCGGGGCGATCGCCTCAACGAGGCGCGGCTGCTGGGCACGATGGGCAACATCTTCCACGACCAGGGCCGCCTCGAGCTGGCGCACGCCTTCCTCAAGGACGCGGTGGCGCGGTGCCGGGCCATCCGCGAGGTGCGGCTGCAGGGCTACTTCCTCGGCAAGCTGGCGCACCTCCAGCTCGAGCGCGGCGAGCTCTCGCGCGCCCACGCCACGCTGCAGGAGGCGCTCGGCCTGCTGTCCGACGTGGGCGACGTGCGCCACGAGGGCCTGTTCCTCACCTACCTCGCCGCGCTCGAGGCCAGCCGCGGGCACACCGAGGCCGCGCGCACCGCCGTCGGCTCGGCCAAGGTGCGCCTCGAGAGCGTGAAGGACCCGCTGCTGCTCACCGCGCACGCGCTCCGCTCGATGGCCGTGGAGCTCAAGGCCGCCAACGCCAGCCGCACCGAGGCCCAGGCGCTGCTCGACGACGTCAAGGCCCCGCGCGGCAACCGGCGCGCACGCGTCGACCAGAGCGAAGAGGTGCGGCTGGCGGCGAGCATGCTCGAGAAGCTGCTGCGCACCCCGTGACGCGGGGGTCCCACCGCCGCTACAGAAGCGCGGTACTTCCACCTCATCAAAACCTGCTGCATCGGCTCCGGGTTTTCGATGACACTCCGCGCCCTCCGAAGGGGGTGCGCATGGCGGGGGTCATCTTCAAGCACACGGTCGACGCCTTCCTGCAGCAGGTCGTGCTGCGGCGAAAGCTGCTGAGCGCGCGGGAGCTCGAGAGCTTCCAGCTCCAGCGCGCGCGCGACGTCGACCTCGAGACGTGGGTGAAGCTGCTCAAGCTCAGCGCCCAGCGCCTCAGCCCGCACAAGAACGAGGCCGACGCGCTCGAGGACGTGGGGCGCGAGATGCTGCGCGGCTACGCCGAGGGCATGGTGGGCCGTGGGCTCTTCATCGTGCTCCGCCTGCTGGGGCCGAAGAAGGCGCTGGTGCGCATGGCCGACAACTACCGCACCGCCGACAACATGACCTCGGCGAAGGTGGTCGATCGCGGGCCGACCGAGGTCGAGGTGGAGTTCAACTCCACCGGCGGCATGCCCACCTACGTGCGCGGCGTCATCTCGGAGTCGCTCGTGCTGCTCGACGTCGCGGGCGCCACCGTCGACCTGGTCAGCGAGACGCCGGAGGGCACGCGCTACGCGGTCCGCTGGCCCGCCGTTCGCCCCTCCCGACCGACCTTCGGCAGGCAGCTCCGTCGCTGACTTTTCCGTCGCGCGGGTCAACTTTGACACAGACGGGTAGCCGAATGTGTGCTACCGGCTGACACGTGGAGCACGTCAGTCAATCGGATTCAGTACTTACGGCGCGTGAAGTTCGTCCTGAGGAGCTCGAGCAGGCGGGGCGGCTGCGCTGGGCCTACTTCGTCGAGCAGCGAGGGTGGGTGGAGGGCGGGCCGGGCGCGGTGGAGTTCGATCGATACGATCCCCACGCGCTGCACCTCGGGGTCTTCGAGCACGGGCGGCTGCTGGCGTACCTGCGGGTGCTCACGGCCGACGCGCCGACCGGGCTGATGCTGGACCACGACTTCCGGGCGTGCCTCACGCCGGGGCAGCACGCGGCTCTCCCGCGCACCCGGCTCGTCGAGCTGTCGCGCCGGGTGGTGGCGCCGGGCCTCACCGCGGGCCAGGTGCGCATGGCCGTGGAGCTGCTCTTCATGCTCTTCCACTCCGTGGCGCGGGAGCGGGGCTTCGAGCACGTGCTGGTGGTGCAGGAGCCGCGGCAGCGGCGGGTGCTCCAGCGCTGCTTCGGCATCGAGCTCGCGCCGCTCAACGCCGAGCCCTACACCTTCGAGGACGGCACGAGCGTGACCGTCGACGTGGCCACCCTCGCGTCCCTGCGCGCCGCCCTCGCCGCGACCGCGCGCCTCGAGCGCTACGAGCGCTTCCACCACGCGCGCGTCCCGCCCCTCCCGCCGCGCCCCTCGCGCCCGTCGGCGCGGCCGTCCCGTCCCTCCGCCCCCAGACCGCCCCGGAGCGCTCCGCCTGCCTTCCGCGGCGTGCTCGCAGAGGGCGATCGGCCCGCGTGACTATTCTGGCAGGTCGAACTCCCAGCCGACGGAGGTGAGCACCTGCAGCGTGCGGCCCTCGGGGCGGAAGCGCATCACCGAGCGCACGTCGAGCTCGAGCCACACCGCGCCGAGCTTCACCGCGAGCCCCGCCGACATGCTGAGCAGGTGGCGGGGGAGCGGCTCGGGCCCCTGCACCGACAGGCCGTAGCCGAGCCGGGTGAGCAGGAAGAGCTTCCACACGGTGACGGTGAGCGCCGCGGCGCCGAGCCACTCGGTGCGCCCGGAGCCGAAGTCGTGGTGGAGCTCGAGCGAGGGGAGCAGCCCGAGGCGACCGCCGCCGGACACGAAGGGTGGGCGAGACGCGCGGAGCCCCACGCGCACCCCCGCCACCGGCCCGCGCGCCCCGCCGCCCGCCAGCGAGGCGTCGACGTCGAACAGCGACGCGCCGCCCTGCGCGCTGACGTGCACGAAGAGATCGCTCCGGGTGTCGGCGTCGGGAGCGGCCAGCACGAAGGAAGCGAGCAGCGCGGCGAGCACGGGGCCACGACGGACGGACGTGTGCGGCGATGATTCATGGAAGCGGCTGGACTCCGCGCGCCCGGTCCACGAGAACGGGTGCATGAGCGGCTACTCATTCTCGTGCGCGGCGGTGACGAAGCTCGACGGCGTGGCGGAGGTCGCGTTGACCGCGGCCGGCAAGGGCCAGCGGATGGGCCCGGACTACTGGGAGCAGCTCCCGGCGCTCTTCGCGCAGCTCGACGCCGACGACGAGGTGCGCGCGGTGCTGCTGCACACGCCGGCGGAGCACTTCAGCTACGGCCTCGACCTGGTGGCGATGGGCGCGGAGCTCGCGGAGTTCACCGCCCCCGACGCGGGCGCCGCGGTGCGCACCCGGCTGCTGGCGCAGATCAAGAAGATGCAGCACACGCACGACGCGGTGGCGCGCTGCCGCAAGCCGGTGCTCGCGGCCATCGCCGGGTGGTGCATCGGCGGCGGGGTCGATCTCATCGCGGCCTGTGACATTCGCCTCGCGGCGAGCAACGCGCGCTTCTCGGTGCGCGAGGTGAAGCTGGCCATCGTGCCCGACGTGGGCACCCTTGCCCGCCTGCCGGCCATCGTCGGCCAGGGCGCGGCGCGCGAGCTGGCGCTCACCGGCGACGACTTCGACGCCGCGCGCGCAAAGGAGCTCGGGCTCGTCACGCACCTCTTCGACTCGCCGGCCGCGCTGCTCGAGGCGGCGCGCGCCATGGCCCGGCGCCTCGCGAAGAACCCGCCGCTCACCGTGCAGGGCATCAAGCAGGTGATGAACTTCTCGAGCGAGCGCGAGGCCTCGCTGAGCCTCGACGCGGTCGCGCTGTGGAACTCGGCGTTCTTCCCCAGCGAAGACCTGCAGGAGGCGATCGCCTCGTTCATCGAGAAGCGCGAGCCGGTCTTCAAGGGGCGCTGAGCATGCGACGGCTCCTCGCGGTGACGCTGTGCGCGCTCGTGGGGTGTGGCGCGCCGGGCGACGACGACGACGCGGGGACCCTCGACGCGGGAGCAGTGAACGACGCCTCGGTCGACGCGGGGGCGGAGGACGCAGGACCTGACGCCGGCGCCGGTGACGCGGGTGCACCCGACGCAGGCTGGCCAGACGCCGGCCCGGTCGACGCGGGCGTGACGTGCACGGCGGGCGGCCTCCCGGGCACCTGCATGGACGTCTCGGAGTGCTCCGGCACGCGCATGCCCACCGCGGGGCTGTGTCCGGGGCCAGCGAGCGTGCAGTGCTGTACGCCGCGCTACGCGGTGGCGTGCGATCCAAACGTGGTGCCGCAGCCGAACGCGGGGCTGGTGGCTTCGCCGGGCGACGGCGGCTGCGCGCTGCCGGGCATGGTGCGCGTCTCGACGTTCTGCATCGACCAGTACGAAGCGAGCCTGCTCGAGGTGCTCGACGGCGGCGCGACGCGGCCGTGGTCTCCGTACTTCAACCCCGGCACGCGGGTGCTGCGGGCGCAGTCGGTTGCCGGGGCGGTGCCGCAGGGCTCCGTGACGCAGCTCCAGGCGGCGGCGGCGTGTTCGGGCGCGGGCAAGCGGCTGTGCACCGACGCAGAGTGGCTGCGCGCGTGCAAAGGCCCGTCGGGCACCACGTACCCCTACGGCAACACGCGCCAGCCCGGCGTGTGCAACGACGCGCGCAGCGTGCACCCCGCCATCGAGCTGTACGGCACCAGCGCGACGTGGATCTACAGCCACATCGACAGCCCGTGCCTCAACCAGCTCCAGCCGGGGCTCGACCGCGCGGGCGTGAACGCGGGCTGCGTCTCGGCCGAGGGCGTGTTCGACCTGATGGGCAACCTCCACGAGTGGACGGCCGACCCGGCGGGCACGTTCCGCGGCGGCTTCTACGTGGACACGGTGCTCAACGGGAACGGCTGCAACTACGTGACGACCGCGCACACCGTCACGCACTGGGACTACTCGACGGGCTTCCGCTGCTGCGCCGACTTCTGATCAGCGCAGCAGCGCGGCGACCTGCGGGCTCTTCCGCGCCGAGGCGAGATCGGGATCCTTCTTCGCGCGGGCGACGAAGGTCTTCCGGTCGACGGCGAGGGCCTGCTCGAGCGCGGTGACGACGCCCGCGACGTCGCCCTGCCGGGCCAGCGCGCAGGCCTGGTTGAACGCGGCGTGACCGAAGGTGGGGTCGGCCTTGAAGGCGAGGCCGAACTGCTGCGCGGCGAGCGGGTAGTCCCGGCTGCGGTGGGCGTCGAGGCCGCGCTGGTTGAGCAGCCGCGACGCGAGGCGCGCGAGCGGCAGGTCCCACGGGGCGATGGGCAGGGGCTTCTCGCGCGCGGCCACGGTCACCGGCGTCTCGAACATCAGCGTCTTCGTCACGCCGATGAGGGCGACGGGCGTGAGCGCCGCCGACTCGAGCTCCAGGCACTTGCTCACGTACTCGAACTGGAGCGCCGTCACCGGAGCCGTCGCCCCTGCGGTGGCGAGCAGGCGCGGCCCGAGGTCGTCGCTCGGACAGTCGAGCGAGAGCGAGACGGCCTCGCTCACGCCCCACGGCGCGAGCGTGCCTGAGGGCAGCTCGGTGACCGCGGGGATGTTGAGCTTCGATGGAGTGACGGGCAGCGCCTGCGCGCCCCGCGTGAGCTCGATGCCTGCGCGCGCGAAGACGGCCTTCGCCTTCTCGAGGTTCTTCCGCGCCTGCGCCTCGGAGCCACAGCGGCTGGCGTCGACCATCGGCGCGCCGTTCGGCTGCTGGCCGACCTGAGGGAGCGGGTAGACGGGCATCGCCGCTGTGCACGCGCCGCCCACGGTGCAGGTCGCGAGCTCCACCGCGTCGGGAGAAGCGAGCTCCGGCGTGTCGGGGTAGCCGCAGAGGCTCTTCTCGCGCGCCAGCCCGTCTTCGCCCTCGTGCAGCCGCGTGGTGATGCGCACCGCGTACCGCGCCCCGTCGGCGCTCAGGCCCACCACCACCACCCACCGCTCGACCGGGTTCTCGCAGGGCCAGGCGGCGGCCGAAGACACCACCAGGAGCCCGACGAGCACGCGAAGCGTCTTCATCCGCATGCGGCCGAGCTTCGCACGCTCACGGGGTCGCGACGACCAGCGCGTCTTCGGGC
>JBMORD010000337.1:0-6039 GCA_049322495.1 Myxococcota bacterium
CTGCTGCGCCTTCTCGAGGTTCTTGCGGGCCTCGGCCTCGGCGAGCACCGCGGCGGTCGCCTTCTCCTGCGCGTCGGCGCGCGCGGCGGCGATCACCACCACCGCCACCGACGCCGCCGCGGCGAGGAGCCCCAGGAAGGCGAGCGCGGCGACGGTGAGCGTGCGCTTGCGCCGCGCCTGCCGCGCAGACAGCTCGACCACCGCGCCGAGGAACGACTTCTGCGTCGCCGGGAGGTTGCCGCGGAAGCGCCGCTGGAAGCGCTGCGCCTCGTCGGCCAGCTCGCCGCGCCACAGCAGATCCTCCGGGTGGCCCTTCTGCGTCCACTGGCGGGTCGCGGTGCGGAGCTGCTCGAGGAAGGCCGCGTCTTCACCGCTCTCCTCGAGCCAGCGCTTGAGCATCGGCCAGCTGTGGATGAGCGACTCGTGCACGATCTCCACCGTCGCCGCGCCGCCGCCGGTCTGCACCGTGAGCAGGCGCGCCTGCACCAGCTCGTCGACCAGCGCCTGCAGCTCGGTCGGGTTGGTGTGGAGCTCGCGCAGCTCGTCCATGCTGACGATGGCGCGCGTGCGCTCCGGGGTGACGAGCCGCAGGAAGATCGCGCGCAGCAGCGGCTGGGTCTGGGGCGGGAGCTTCTCGAGCACCGCGTTGGCGTGCGAGGCGAGCGCCCCGGCCACGCCGCCCAGCGCGTCGTAGGCCGACTTCGTGAGCACCTTCTTCGCGGCGTCGCGCGCCTCCCACAGCTTCGACGCGGCGAACTGGAGCAGCGGCAGCGCGCCCTGCGTCGTCGCGAGGTGGGTGAGCATGTCGTCGACGATCTCCGGCGTCTCGAAGCGGTAGCCCGCGAGCTCCGCCGGCGCGACGATCGCCTCGCGCAGCCCCTCGGTGCCGGGCGAGTTGAGGAACACCAGCCCCTGGCTGAGCTCCGCCATGAAGCGCGGGTCCTCCGGCACGCGATCGAGGAAGTCCGAGCGCACCGAGAGCACGAGGCGGATCGGCGAGGTCGGGTCGTCGGCCACCGCCGCGAGCGAGGCGGTGAAGGCGCGCCGATCGGCGACGTCGGGCACGAGCGTGTAGAGCTCCTCGAACTGGTCGACGAAGAGCAGGATGTTCTTCTTCTCGCGGCGTGCGCGCCCGCGGAGCACCGCGCCGACGAAGCCGGGCTCCTTCTTGAGCCGCTCCTCGAGCCTCTTCTGCTCCGCCAGCTCGTCGGAGATCGACGCCGCGGTGTTGAGCATCGGCGAGATGAGCGCCGCCAGCCCGCCGAGCGGGTTGCGGCCGGGGCGCAGCACGAGCGACTCCCAGTTCTCTCCCGAGCGCTTGAGGGCCGGCACCAGACCCGCGCGCACGAACGACGACTTGCCTGCGCCCGAGGGGCCGACCACGCCGATCAGCGGGCGCTCGCGCACCCGGTTGACGGTGGCGGCGATCTCCTGCGCGCGGCCGAAGAAGCGGTTGGCGTCGTTCTCCTGGAAGGCCGCCAGGCCCGCGTACGGGCTCTCGTCGATCTTGAGCTCGCGCGTGTAGCGCCCCGGCAGGAAGGGCTCGAGCGCGCGCAGCAGGGTGACCGCGTCGGGGAAGCGCTGCTCCTTGCGCTTGAGCAGGCAGCGATCGACCACCGCCGCGAGCTCCGCGGGCACGTCGCTCGCCTTCGTGCGCAGCGACGGCATCGGCGTGTCGAGCATGCCGGTCACCATCAGCTGGTGGCCCTTGAGCGGGTCGAGCGGGTGCTTCCCGGTGAGCATCTTGAACATCATGATGCCCACCGCCCAGATGTCGGCGCGGTGATCGATCGGCACCCCGATGCCCCACTGCTCGGGCGCCATGTACGAGAGCGTGCCCATCATCGCGCCCTGCTGCGTGAGCTCGCTGTCGTCTTCGTCTTCGAGGTTGGTCTTCGGCGCGCGCGGTCGGCTGATCGCCGCGGGGGCGCTCTGCTCGTCACCCTGGAGCACCTTGGCGATGCCGAAGTCGAGCACCTTCGTCTGGCCCGAGTCGGCGATCATGATGTTGTCGGGCTTCAGATCGCGGTGAACGATGCCCTGGCTGTGCGCATAGGCGAGCGCCTTCACCACCGGCACGATCAGCTCGACCACACGCGGCGCGGGGAGCGGCTTCCCCTCCGGGGCGATCTTCGTGAGCGTCTGCCCGGTGATGAACTCGAACACCATGAAGGGCATGCCCTGCCAGGCGTCGACCTCGAAGATGATGACGATGTTCTCGTGCTGCACCGCCGCCGTGGTGCGCGCCTCGAGGATGAAGCGCTTGGTGAGATCCGGCGAGTGCGTGCGGAGGAACTTGATCGCCACCCGGCGGCCGAGGCGCGTGTCGCGGGCGAGGTACACCGAGCCCATGCCGCCGCGCCCGAGCAGGCGGATCACCTCGTAGTGGTGGATGCGGGTGCCGACGTCCGGCTCCTCGAGGCGGTGCTCCGGGCTGGTGAAGTCACGGCCCGACACCGGCGTCAGCGACTGCGACGAGCCCGACGAGCGCTGCCCGACCGGGGTGAGCGACTGCGAGGATCCCGGGGCCCGCGCCGCGGCGGGCAGGGGCACGGCCGGCGGCATCGTCGCGTCGAGCGGCGAGGGGCTCGAGTCGCTCTTGATGATCGTCTCGAGCTCGGCCTGGGCGTCGGGGTTCGATTTGCTCACGGGGTTCCTCGCTCGCGCTTCGCGGCGTGGGTTGCCGGCAGAGTGTACCGGTGTTCAACGCCAGCGGATGCTGCCGGGGCGCAGTGGGTCCCGGACCCACACCCGGCAGCGCTGGCCTTCAGCGTTTCAGTCTTCTCCGCCGACGATCTGATCGAGGCTCTTCGAGGCATCCAGGTACTCGGCGAACTTCCGCGTGAGGTACTTCTGGGCCTGTCCACGCAGGAGCATCCCGGGATCCGTAGCTTCGCCGGCGATGCGCGAGGCCTCGACCGCGAGCTTGCCGTCGATGGTCACGCCGACCGCCTTGCCCTTCATCGTCGCGCCCAGCCCGTCCCACTTCGAGGCGACGCCGTACTTGCGCTGCCAGTAGCCGAGGAGCGCCTCGACGCGCTTGCGCGCCTCTTCGATGGGCAGGGTGTTGGGCACTTCGAACTTGATCATTCCCATGGGGTTCCCTCAGTTGGGCGCGCTTCAGGTGCGGCGCGCGGTCTGGTGCAGCTCGAGGACGATGTTGCCTTCCTTGAAGAGTCGTACCGCGCCCGAGGTCTGGCTGACCACCAGCGCGATGCAGCGGGTGGTGGCGGTGATGCTCGCCGCCGCCGCGTGACGCGCGCCGAGCCCCAGGGGGATCTTCACGTCGTGATCGGTCGCCTGGAGGTAGCGGCCCGCCGCGAGCACCACGCCGTCCTCGCGGATCACGAACGCCCCGTCGAGCACCGAGAAGTTCTTGATCGCCTCGCGGATCTTCGGGTCGAGCACGTTGCGCTCGCTCTCCGACAGGCCCTGGAAGGGGTTGATGGTGAGCTGGCGGCTGGTCTCCATCACCGCGTTGTGATCGCCGATGGTGAGGATGGTGCCGATGGGGTGGCCCTCGAAGCCCTCCTGGCCGATCTGCAGCGCGAGCTGGATCAGCGCGTCGACCACCTGGGAGTTGAACTCGTCGCCGAGCTTCACGCCTTCGATCGCCACGCGATCGTCGAGCGAGCCGCCGATGCGCATGGTCATCATCGTGTCGATGGTGCGCCCGATGCGGCCGGTCAGGCACAGCACCGCGTCGCCTTCCTTGAACAGCTGCTGGGCGAGCGCCGAGACCACCGCCATCTTCACCCGCTCGGTGCGCGAGTAGTCGTACGCGGGGATGACGATCGCCTTCTCCTTGTTCTTCTGGAGCTCGTCGGCGAGGCCCTCGTTGGTCACCGCATAGATGAGCTT
Organism: Myxococcota bacterium; assembly: GCA_049322495.1. Taxonomy (GTDB): domain Bacteria; phylum Myxococcota; class Myxococcia; order Myxococcales; family Myxococcaceae; genus Archangium_A. Next base: position 3,862 of record JBMORD010000337.1, read on the forward strand.
CTTGCGGCACTTGCGCCCCCGGAGATCGGCCGGAGAGATCACCGCGTCGGCGATCACCAGCAGGTGATCGACGTCGGAGGTGCTGGCCAGCGTGAGCGCGCTCCTCAGAAACTCGCGATCGAGTCGACTCGTCTCGGTCATGCGCGGCGGAGTCTATGATCCGACATGTGATTTCATAGGTTTATTTCGATGCAGCTTGACTTGCTGCGGGCGGATCACCATAGTGCTGCGCCTTCATTTTCCGCCGGCGAGGAGCCATGTCCGACAAGGGTCATCTGTCACAGAAGGATCTCAAGCGCTTCAAGAAGTCCCTCGAGGACAGCCGGAAGGCGATCATCGAGAACGCGCGCAAGACGATGGAGGAGGAGTCGAACTTCGACACCGACGACCTCCCCGACGAGATCGACCAGGCCTCGAGCGAGTACGCCCAGTCGATGGCCTTTCGGCTCCGCGATCGCGAGAAGTTCCTCCTCAAGAAGATCGAGAAGGCGCTGGCCCGCATCGAGGACGGCAGCTTCGGCATGTGCGAGCGCTGCGAGGAGCCGATCAGCATGAAGCGCCTCGAGGCCCGCCCGGTCACGACGCTCTGCATCCGCTGCAAGGAAGAGCAGGAGAAGAAGGAAAAGTCGTACGGCTGAGCCGTCGACTTCGAGCCCCTGCGACCGCGCGGCCGATCTCCTCGACGGAGGTCGGCCGCTCGCGTTTCGAGCGCTCAGCTCAGCTCGACGCGCACCAGCTGGCGGCCGATGAGGAACTGATCGCCGTTGTCGACGAACGACGGCGCGCCCAGGCGGAGGAAGGTGCCGTTCGACGAGCCGAGATCGCGCAGCAGCAGACGATCGGGCGTCACCTGCAGCACCGCGTGGCGGCCCGAGACGAAGCCGTCCGAGGGGAAGGTGATGTCGCCGTTCTCACGGCCGATGGAGTTCTCGCCTTCCTTGAGCGGGAAGGCGCTGCCGCGCACGCCGCCCTCGAGGAGCTGCACCAGGCGGAAGCGGTGCCTGGGATCGGGCGAGCCCCAGGCCGTCGCGCCGTCTTCCGCGGGGGTGAGGGGCGGCACCGGCTCGACCACCAGCCGCTGGCGCCCGAGGCGGATCTCGCCGGCCGCGGGCACTTCCCGCTCGGCGCGCAGGCGGGTGAAGACGCCATTGCCGCCGCCGACGTCTTCCACCGCCAGCCGCGCGCCCGAGAAGAAGAGCCGCATCTGCGTGTCGGCCACGAAGGGATCGTCGGCGATCGACAGGTCGCCGCTGCGGCCGCAGAGCATCACGTCTCCACGCATGGGGATGACCGACTCGGGGCCACCGTCGGCGCGAACGACGCGCACGGCGACGCGGGGGCGATTGGCAGCTGGCATGGCGGTCGGTGCATAGCACGGCTTCCCGCGCTTCCGGCCAAGTCGGTGTGGCGGACGAGGCCGCGCCGTGGAACAGTCTCGGAATTCCCGTGCCCGCACCGGACGAACACATCGGCAAAACCGTCGCCAACAAGTACCGCGTCGAGCAGATGATCGGCGAGGGCGGCATGGGCAAGGTCTACAAGGCCACCCAGATCGCGCTCGACAAGCCGGTGGTGCTCAAGGTGCTCCGTCAGGCGTTGCTCTCCGACGAGCGGACCGTGGCGCGCTTTCAGCGCGAGGCGAAGGCCGCCAGCCGCCTCAACCACCCCAACTCGATCAGCGTGCTCGACTTCGGGCAGGCCGACGACGGGGCGATGTACATCGCGATGGAGTACGTGCAGGGCAAGGACCTGCACCACATCCTCTCGCGCGAGTGGCCGCTGCCCGAGGCGCGGGTGATCCGCATCATGAGCCAGGTGCTCTCGGCGCTCGCCGACGCGCACTCGGCGGGCGTGATCCACCGCGATCTGAAGCCCGAGAACATCATGGTCGAGCAGCGCCGCGGCGAGGCCGACTTCGTCAAGGTGCTCGACTTTGGCATCGCCAAGATCGTCGACGGCACCAACGACGACGGGCCGGCGCTCACCCGCGCGGGCTTCGTGTGCGGCACGCCCGAGTACATGTCGCCCGAGCAGGCGCGCGGCGCCCAGCTCGATCACCGCAGCGATCTCTACGCGGTCGGGGTGATCCTCTACCAGCTGACGTGCGGGCTGCTGCCGTTCGATTCCGACTCGGCGGTCGGCTTCGCCACCAAGCACCTCACCGAGATCCCGCCGCCG
>JBMORD010000338.1:0-43439 GCA_049322495.1 Myxococcota bacterium
GCGTGGCCAGCGCGCTCCACGAGATGGCGGGCAAGGCGGGCGTGGGCGTGCTGCTCTCGGAGCCGGACATCCCGGTGAGCGAGCCGGCGCGCGCGGCGAGCGAGCTGCTGGGCATCGATCCGCTCCACGTGGCGAACGAGGGCAAGGCGCTGCTCGGCGTGCGGCCCGATGTGGCCGAGCGCGTGCTCGCCGCGCTCCGCGGGCACCCGCTCGGGCGCGACGCCGCGATCATCGGCACCGCCATCGCCGAGCCGAAGGGCAAGCTGGTGCTCGACACCGGCTTCGGGCGGCGGCTCCTCGCCGAGCCCGAAGGCGAACCCCTGCCGAGGATCTGCTGATGAACTCCCAGCACATCCGCACCACGTACGATGGCGCGGTCGGCATCCTCACCATCGATCGCCGCGAGCGCTTCAACTCGCTCGACGTGCAGACCGCGCGGGAGCTCCGCAAGGCCGGGCTCCAGCTCGCGCGCGACGAGAAGGTGCGCTGCCTCGTGGTGCGCGGCTCGGGCGGCATCTTCTGCAGCGGCGCCGACCTCAAGTACATCCGCGCGGGCGGCGATCAGAAGGACCTCGGCTACCTCACCGAGACCCGCGGCGCGCAGGCGGGCTTCGGGGCGATCTTCAAGCAGATCCTCGAGTACCTCCACTCGACCATCTCCGAGCTGCGGCGGGCGCCGAAGCCGGTGATCGCCGCCGTCGACGGCGTGGCGGCCGCGGGCGGCATGGGCCTGGCGATGTGCTGCGACCTGGTGATCGCCTCCGAGCGCGCCACCTTCGAGTACGCGTACTTCAAGACCGCGCTCACCGGCGCCGAGAGCTCGACCTTCTTCCTGCCCAAGCTGGTCGGCCTGCGTCGCGCGATGGAGCTCGCGCTGCTCAACCCGCGGCTGTCGGCGCGCGAGGCGAAGGACCTCGGGCTCGTCTCGCAGATCTTCCCCGACGCGAGCTTCGACGACGAGCTGCTGGCGCTGGCGAAGCGGCTCGCGGAAGGCCCGACCGCGTCGTACGCCGCCGCCAAGCAGCTGATGAACGAGGCCGCCGGCGTCGACCGGCTCGACTTCCACCTCGATCGCGAGCTCGAGGCGCTGGCGCGCTCGGCCGACAGCACCGACTTCGCGGAGGGCATCACCGCGTTCTTCGAGAAGCGCGCGCCGAAGTTCGAGGGCCGGTGACATGCACGAGTACTCCATCGTCCAGTCGCTCATCGATCGCGTCGAGGTGGAGGCGCGGAGGAACCACGCCTCGTCGGTCGCCGGCCTCACCGTGCGCATCGGGGAGATCTCGGGCGTCGACGCGCGGCTGCTCAAGACGGCCTTCGACACCTTCCGCGAGAAGACCATCTGCGCCGGCGCGGAGCTGACCATCGAAGACGTGCCGGCGGTCTGGAAGTGCCCCGCGTGCGGTGAGCCCCCGAAGGCCGGCGGCCCGCTGCGCTGCTTCACCTGCAATCAACCCGCGAAGCTCGTCAGCGGCGACGAGATCCTGCTGGCCCACCTCGAGCTGGAGGTCCCCGACGATGTGTGAATCCTGCGGCTGTGGCGACACGAACCTCGTGCCCGTCGACGTGCACGACAAGATCCTCTCGAAGAACGATCTGCAGGCGCGGCACAACCGCGAGCACTTCGTCGAGGCCGGCGTGCTGGCGATCAACCTCATGGGCTCGCCGGGCTCGGGCAAGACGGCGCTCCTCGAGGCCACCTCGCGCGCGCTCGGCGGCCGGCTCCGCCTGGGAGCGGTGAGCGGCGACCTCGCGACCGACAACGACGCGCAGCGGCTCAAGAAGGCCGGCATTCCCTCGGAGGCGATCACCACCGGCAACGCCTGCCACCTCGACGCGGAGATGGTGCACGACTCGCTGCACCACATGCCGTGGCGCGAGACCGACGTGTTCTTCATCGAGAACGTCGGCAACCTGGTGTGCCCCGCCGTCTACGACCTCGGTCAGGCGGCCAACGTCGTGGCGCTCGCGGTGACCGAAGGCGAAGACAAGCCGCTCAAGTACCCCACGATGTTCCGCGGCGCCGATCTGGTCGTGCTGACCAAGACCGATCTCCTCCCGCACCTGGGCGACTTCTCGGTGCAGGCGCTGGAGGACGCGCTGGCGCGGGTGATGCCGACGCCGAGGCTGCTCAAGGTGTCGGCGCGCACCGGAGAGGGCATCGCCGAGTGGGTGAAGTGGCTCGAGGAGCGTCGGCCGAAGCCCGGCCAGCGCGCGGCGCACTCGCACGAGCACACGCACGCCCACGAGCACGAGCACGCACACGACGGCCAGGTGCACAGCCACCCGCACCACCACACGCACGCGCACGAGCACGGGCACGACCACGGTCACGATCACCAGCACGCGGGCGAACACGGCCCGCACGAGCACGATCATGGGCGGCACGGGTAGCAGCGTCCTCCTCGGGCTGGCGGCGAGCGTGGCGATCGTCCACACGGCGATCGGCGTCGACCACGCCCTGCCCTTCGTCGTGCTCGCGCGCGTGCAGAACTGGTCCTTCCGCCGCACGCTCGGCATCACCGCGCTGTGCGGCCTGGGCCACATCGCCTCGGGTGTGCTCATCGGCGTCGGCGCGGTCGCGCTCGGGCTGGCGGTCGAGCACCTCGGCGCGCTGGAGGAGCTCCGCGGCTCGCTGAGCCTGGGGATCCTCGTCGCGTTCGGGCTGGGGTACGCCGTGCTCGGCGCGGTGCGGCTGTGGAAGCAGCGCCCGCACCACCACGCGCACGTGCACCAGGACGGCACGCTGCACGATCACGACCACGGGCACCGCGACGAGCACGTCCACCTCCACGAGGATCACCGCAAGCGCGTCGTCACCGCGTGGACGTTGTTCGTGGTGCTGGTCTTCGGGCCCTGCGAGGCGCTGGTGCCGCTGCTGCTCGCCCCCGGCGTGATGAAGGACTACGCGCTGCTCGCCTCGGTGATCGTCGTCTTCGGCGCGCTGACGATCCTCACCATGCTGGTGCTCGTCACCATCGGCGTGCTCGGCGCCCGCCTCGTCAACCTCGAGCGCTGGGTGCAGCCGCGCTGGGCGGGGGCGGGTGACGTCGCGGCAGGGCTGGCGATCGCCGCCACCGGCGTCGCCGTCGGCGCCCTCGGGCTCTGACGTTCACTCGACCCGACGCACCTCGAGGCCCACCGGCCAGTCGAAGAAGCAGCGCGACGCCTGCACCTCGGCGAGGCGCGGCCAGCGCGCGTTCAGCTCGCTCGCGAGCGCGTCGGCCTGCGCGCGCTCGAGCCCCTCGCGCCACTCACCGGCACCGAACCCCGGGCTGGCCCAGACCTCGGCGCCCAGCCTGGCCTCGAGGAGCGAGCGCGCGTCCTCGTCGAGCGGCCGCGTGAAGACCAGCCGGGTGAGCCGCGTGAGGGCCTCGAGCCACGGGCGCTCGAGCTGGCCGCTCAGCGTACAGAGCCGTTCCCAGAGCTCCTCGCTCCGCAGCGGAGCGCGCCCCTCGAGGCGGAGCTCGATCGCCGCATCAGGCACGTGATGGCGAAACCACCTCACGTCGGCCTCGAGCTCCCGGCGCGATCGGTCGCGGATGGCCGTGGAGGGCACGCCCGCGAGCACCGCGTCGGAGATGTCCTTCACCTCCTTGAGGCCGAGCTGCGTCAGCTCGCGGATGGTCCGGATCGACATGATGCGGGTCTTCGACTCCCGCACGAGCACCAGCGACCAGCCGCGTGGGCGCTCGTGGCGCAGGGGCCACCACGCGAGCTCGAGGCGGAGGTACTCCGCCTTCGACGTCTCGCCGCGCTCCTCGAGCTGATCGGCGTAGACCGCACGCAGTGAGTCGTCGTCTCGTGCCTCGCGAATTCGGCGCAGCAGCTCGTCCATCGCGTGCCCCTCCCGGCGCCCCGGAATATAGAGCGCTCATGCACACCGACTTCATCGCCGGCCGGTTCATGACGCCTGCCGCTCCCGAGGGTGAGCTGGTCGTGAAGAGCCCAGCGGATCAGGACGAGCTCATCGTTCGTGCACCGTGGGCGATGGCGCAGATCGACGCCGCGGTCGACGCGGCCCGAACCGCGTTCCCCGCGTGGCGGAAGCTCGGACAGACCGCGCGCGCCGAGTTGCTGCGCAAGTACCAGGCGGCGCTCAAGGCGCACCTCGACGACCTGACGAAGGCCATCAGCCGCGAGATCGGCAAGCCGCTGTGGGAAGCGAAGACCGAAGCGCAGGCGATGATCACCAAGGTCGACGTCACGCTCGGCGAAGGCGCGGCGTTCACCAGGGACCACCGCATCGAGGACCTGCCGGGCGAGATCCGTCACCGCCCGCACGGCGTGGTGAGCATCCTCGGGCCGTTCAACTTCCCGGGGCACCTCCCCAACGGGCAGATCGTCCCCGCGCTGCTGACCGGCAACACCGTCGTCTTCAAGCCGTCGGACAAGGGGCCGATGACCGCGTGGTGGATCGCGAAGTGCTTCGAGGAGGCGGGCTTCCCCCCGGGCGTGTTCAACCTGGTGCAGGGCGGCGTGCCCGTCGCGGAGCACCTCGTCACCCACCCCGGCATCGATGCGATCCTCTTCACCGGCTCGGTGCCCGTCGGCCAGCGCATCGTCGCCGCCAACGCGCACCGCCCCGGCGTGCTCGTCGCGCTCGAGCTGGGCGGCAAGAACGCCTCACTCGTCTTCGACGACGCCGACCTCGATCGCACCGTGCGGGAGATCGCCTTCTCCGGCTTCGCGACCGCGGGGCAGCGCTGCACGGCCTCCTCGCGCGTGTACGTCACGAAGGGCATCGCCGACGCGTTCTGCGCGCGCCTCGCGGCCGCGGCGAAGAGCGTCAGGGTCGGTCACCCGCAGGACGACGGCGTCTTCATGGGCCCGGTGATCTCCGAGGCGACGCGGCAGCAGCTCCTCGGCGCCCAGCAGAGGGCGCTCGCGGCCGGCTTCGAGCCGCTGGCCCCGGGCGGGCTCGTCGAGGCCCGCACCCGCGGCTTCTACGTGCGCCCGGCGGTGCACCGCGCGCCGGACGGCGTCACCACGCTCGCCGGCTACACCGACACCGAGCTCTTCGCGCCCGACCTCGCGGTGATCGTCGTCGAGGGGATCGACGAGGCGATCGCCCACGCGAACGACACGCCCTTCGGCCTCTCAGCCGCGGTCTTCACCAGGAGCACCGAGTCGTTCGAGCGCGCGGCCGACGAGCTGCGGGTGGGCGTGCTGCACTGGAACCGCTCCAGCGCCGGCGCGAGCGGCCGGCTCCCGTTCAGCGGCATCAAGGCGAGCGGCAATCACCGGCCCGCAGGCATCCTGATGGGCACGTCGTGCGTGTACCCCGTCGGGGTCCTGCTGCCGCCGAAGGCCGACGCGCCGCTGCCGAGCTGGCCGGGCATCGCCTTCCACTCCTGAGCGCTCAGAAGCGGCGGCGCTTCCAGGCGACCGCGTCTCCCTGGAGGTCGGCGGCGGCGAGCGTGCCGGCGCCGTTCGCGACCAGCACCTCGTTGGTGAAGCGCAGCACGTGGTCTCGCTCGCAAGCCGTGAGGCACGCCTCGAGCGGCTGGCGGAAGAGCACCGGGCTCGCCCGGCCCTTCGTCGGGCGGAAGTCCGCCGTCCAGTCGACGCCGTCGTGGGACATCAGCGTGTAGCTGCCGCCCTTCGTCGCGGCGGAGCGCAGGCGCGGGCCACCCTGCTTCCACACCAGCGGCGGCGGGCCGGCGAACTTCGCCGCTGTCCTCGGCGCAGCCTTCGCGCGCGCAGCGGGCTTCTTCTTCGCCGCCGCCTTCTTCGCGGTCGGCTTCTTCAGCGGGGGCGTCTTCTTCGAGGCGGGCTTGGGGGGCCTGGAGCGAGTCACGGGCGCGCAAGCTAGGTCACGCCGGCCCGTCGTCCCAGAAACCCGCCGGCCGACTACTCCTCCGGGTCGGGGATCTCTTCTTCGAGCTCGACCGGCTCCGCCGGCTCGTGTGACTCGGTGTCGTCACCTGAGGCCGCCGCCTTCGCTGCGGGCGCGCCCTCCTTCCACGTCACGTAGCTCTGCCGTCCCTGCACGATGCGCTGGAGCAGCCCCTCCTTCTCCATCGCCTCGAGGAGCCGGCTGAACGACGAGAAGCCGTGATCGCGCTCGTCGAAGTCGGGCTCCTTGCGCACGATGGTCTCCTTGATGAGCGACGGGTTGATCGGCCCGGTCGCCCGGCCGAGGAGGTTGCGCACCACCTCGCGCGCGATCTCGGGGATCTCGCGGCGCTTCTTCTCGCCGTCCTTCTTCGGCTCGGCGCGTGGCTGCTGCGGCGGCTGCTGCGACGACGGCTCGCGGCGCTGCTCGTCGCGCCCGCGGCGGCCCTCGGGCTTGAGGTAGATGAACTCGTCGCACGCCTTGACGAAGACCGGGCTGGTCGAGTTCTTCACGCCGAGGCCGATGACGTACTTGTCGTTCTCGCGCAGCTTGCTGGCGAGCGGCACGAAGTCGGAGTCGCCGCTGGCGATCACGAAGGTGTCGATGTGCTCGCGCGCGTAGCAGAGCTCGAGCGCGTCGATCACCAGCCGCATGTCGGCGCTGTTCTTCCCCGCGCGCGTGGACGGCGGCACGTCGACCAGCTCCACGCCGAACTCGTGGAGGTGCACCTTGGCCTCCTTGAAGCGCGACCAGTCGCAGTACGCGCGACGGAAGATGACCTTCCCCTTCTCGAGGAGCCGATCGAGCGACGGCTGGAGGTCGAAGCTCGAGGGCGTGATGCCGGTGTTGGTGACGAGGTTCTCGAAGTCGATGAACAGCGCGATGCGGCGGGCGGCTGGTTCGTTCATGCGCCGCTTGTTTCATGTTTTCGGGGGCGACGACCCGAAATATGTCGCCGCGCCATGAACACCCTGGAGTCCTTCGCAGGCCGCTGGTTCGTCGTGAAGATCGGCGGAGAGCTCGCGCTCGACGTCAAGCGCCTCTCGCAGACGGTCGGCCGCGCGGTGAAGGCGTTCCTCGACGCCGGGGTGAAGGTGGCGGTGGTGCACGGCGGCGGGCCGCAGGCGACGGAGCTGTCGAAGAAGCTCGGCCTCGTCACCCGCCAGGTCGCCGGCCAGCGCGTCACCGACGAGGCGACGCTCGAGGTGATGAAGCAGGCCCTGGGCGGCGTCGGCGTCAACGTCGCCTCGGCGATGCGCCTCGCGCAGGTGACGGCCATCGCGACCTCGGGCGTCTCGGCCGGCCTCGTCGAGGCGACCCGCCGCCCGCCGGTGCCGGTCGCCGGCGAGCCCGCCCCCGTCGACTACGGCCTCGTGGGCGACGTCACCAACGTCAACGTCTCGCTGCTCGAGGCGCTCGCGAAGGCGGGGGTGGTGCCGGTGCTGGGCTGCCTCGCGGGCGACGCGCTGGGCAACGTCTACAACGTCAACGCCGACACCGTCGCCACGCGGCTCGCCGGGCGGCTCGGGGCGGCACGGCTGTTCCTGGTGTCGAACGTCCCGGGCGTGCTCCGCGACAAGAACGACCCGACGACGCGCATCCCCACCCTCACCCCCGCCGAGGGCCGCGCGCAGATCGCCGCCGGGGTGATTCAGGGCGGCATGATCCCCAAGGTCGAAGAGAGCCTCGCGATGCTCGACGAGGGCATCGGGGCGATCCACATCGTCGGCCTCACGCCCGAGACGGCGATCCTCGACGAGGCGCGCGACCCAGGCAGCCGAGGCACCGTCTTCGTCAGGTGACTGGCGGGCGAAACATCACCGGCTGAATTCCGAGCGCTCTGTCCTTTGAGCGGCGGCGCGAGGTTGGCACTGTGCGCCCGCCATGACCGCTCCCGGAACGATCAACCCCGCCGATCGCAGCGCGCTCACGCCCGTCACCGCCTCGTCCGTCGACGACGTGAAGGCCGCCGTGGCCGCCGCCCGCACGGCTCAGCGCTCGTGGAGCGCCCTGCCCCTCGCCGCCCGCGCCGACACCATCCGCGCGCTCGGCCAGACGATCCTCGCGCAGGCCGACGAGGTCGCGAAGCTCATGTCGAGCGAGACCGGCCGCTCGGTCGTGGAGTGCAAGGCCAGCGAGCTCACCTCGCTCGCGCCCTACGTCGACACCGCGATCTCCGTGGCGAAGAAGACGCTCGCGCCCTCGAAGGTCGCGCTCTCGTCGCTCGACTTCCCGGGCAAGAGGGGCGTGACCGAGCTCGTACCCCGTGGCGTCATCGGCATCATCGCGCCGTGGAACTACCCGCTGGGCAACTTCTGGAAGTCGCTCTTCCCCGCCCTGCTCTCGGGCAACGGCGTGGTGCTCAAGCCGTCGGAGCACACCCCGCGCACCGGCGCCTTCCTCGCGAAGGTCTGCAACGAGGTGCTCCCCAGAGGCCTCGTGGGGCTGGTGCAGGGCGCGGGTGACGTGGGTCAGGCGCTCGTCGATGCGGCCGATGCCATCGTCTTCACCGGCTCGGTGCCCAGCGGGCGCAAGGTGGCCGCGCGCGCGGCGGAGCGCCTGATCCCCACCTCGCTCGAGCTGGGCGGGAAGGACGCGGCGCTGGTGCTGGCCGACTGCGAGCTCGAGCGCACGGCGATCGGCGTGGCGCAGTGGGCGATCCACAACTGCGGGCAGAACTGCGCCGCCATCGAGCGCGTGTACGTCGAGGAGGCGATCGCCGATCGCTTCGTCGAGGTGCTCACGAAGGTGGTCGGCCGGCTGCGCGTCTCGACCGGCAACGACGAGAGCGACCTCGGCCCGCTGCAGAACGAGGCGCAGCTCGCGCTCGTCGAGCGCCACGTCGAGCAGGCGAAGCGGCAGGGCGCGAAGGTGACCGTCGGCGGCGCGCGCGTCGGCCCCGGCCTCGGCTACCAGCCCACGGTGCTCGATCGCTGCACCGACGACATGGACGTGGTGCGCGACGAGACCTTCGGCCCGGTGATCGCCGTGGTGCGCGTGAAGGACGCCGAGGAAGGACTCCGGCGCGCCAACGAGTCGCGCTACGGGCTCAACGGCTCGGTGTGGACCACCAACCTCGCGCGCGGCGAGGAGCTCGTGCGGCGCATGGAGGTCGGCGTGGGCTACGTCAACAACCACGGGTTCGGCGGCATCCTCGCCGACGTGCCGTGGACCGGCGTCAAGGACACCGGCCCGGGCGTGGCCGCGAGCGCGCACAGCTACGGCGTCTTCACCCGCCCGCGCACGGTGATCGTCGACGCCGGAAAGAACCCCGACCCGTGGTGGATCCCCGCCAACCCCGAGCTCGCGCAGTTCGTCGACCTGCTCATCGCGCGCGGGCGCGGCGGCGGGCTGGGGGTGCTGCTGAAGCTCGGCGGGCTGGTGAAGAAGCGCGCCGCGGCGATCCGCGCGCTCGCCCGGTGACTACGGCAGGTCGGTCTCGAACAGCTCGCCGAAGAGCACCTCGCAGGCGTGCTCGAAGAGCCGGCCCGCGGCGATCAGCCCGCCGCAGTGCGAAGGCTCGCGGGCGAAGGTGAGCGCCGCGCAGCGCCCGAGCACCAGCTCCCAGAAGCCGGCGCTGTCCCGCGGCCGCAGGAACTCGCGGATGAGCTCTCTCGACCACGGCACGACGGTGGTCGGGTCGGCGTCGCTCGGCGTGGTGAAGCAGTCGAGGTCGACGTCGAGGATCACCCGCGGCGCCTCTGCGAGCAGCTGGTGCGCCCGCTTTCCCTCGGGGCTCGCGCGCGGCGTGCCCCACTCGGCGGTCAACACGTCGAGCGTCGGCGCGTGCACCACCTGGTGCCCCTTCCAGTCGGCCGTCACCGCGCCCACCGGCCGCGCCCGCGCCACCACGATCGCGTCGGTGATCACCCCCGCGTCCATCGCGGCGAGCACGTGATCGAAGTTGCGATGATCGAGCTGCGCGCGCGCGTAGCCGTCGAAGTCGGTGAGCCCCGGCGGTGGCGGGTTGACGGGCGGCACGGTGTCGAAGTGGCGATCGAAGGTCACCAGCAGCGCCGGCCCGACCTCCGCCCAGCACGGCAGCGCGAGGCGATGCGGGTCGAACACGAAGCCGCGCTTCGGGCCCTTGCCGTCGATGACCAGCTCGATGATGCCCGCGCGCCGCGTCACGGGGCGTGCCCTCCCAGCTCGGCGCGCACCACCGCGTCGATCTGCGTGAAGTGGCGATCGTCGAGGCGCGCCGCGAGGAACTGCAGCGTCAGCCGCGCCACCGCCGGCAGCACCTTCGGGGGCAGCCGGAAGCGCTCGAGCACCTCGTGGAACTCGGTGCGCTCGGTCACCGGCTCGCTGGGGCGCGAGGACAGCGCGCCGGGCGGCAACGTCGGCGCCGAGCGCTGCCACCGCGCGGCCTCGGGCACGGCGTCGGTGAGGCGCGCCGCCAGGCCGTAGCTGACGCGCTCGCGCACCAGGCCCTCGATGAGCGCCAGCACCTGCCCCGCCAGCCCCCGGGCGGCGTTCTCGGGCAACTGGAGCTGGCGCGCGAGCTCGCCGACGAGATCCATCTCAGTGCTCGGGGAGCGCGCGGGCGACGAGCGCGAGCTGCGAGGGGAGCAGGCGCGTCGCGAGGAAGGACAGCGCCAGCTCGTGCACCAGCTTCGACTCGCGGGCGTGCACCTGGAACCGCTGGAGCAGGCCGTGGAGCTCGGCCTGATCTCCGAGCCCGCGCGGGAGCGGCTCGAGATCGGCCAGCGAGAGCGCCCCGGGACGGAGCGTCGGCGCGGCGCGCTGCCACTCCTCCATCTCGGGCACCGCGCCCCGGAGCTGCGCGGCGAGGCCGAAGCTCACCCGATCGCGCACGGTGTCTTCGATGAGCCCCAGGAGCTGCCCCGCAAGGCCGCGGGCCGCGTTCTCCGGGAGCTGCAGGCGCTGCTGGAGGATCCCCACGAAGTCCATTGGCGCGCGACGCTAGCTCAAGAGGTGCCACCACAGCGGCACGGTCACCAGGCTCAGCGGCACCCCCACGGCGATCAGCGCTGACGCCAGGCCCGCCGACAGGCGCGCGTCGGCCGCGACCACCCCCGCGGTCACCATCGGCGCCATCGCCGCCTGAGCGATCACCGCGCGCTCCGTGAGGCCGAGCGTTCCGCGCCACAGCACCAGCACGCCCAGCACCACCGCGGGCGCGACGACCAGCTTGTAGCCGAGGCCGATCAGCACCCGCCGGCCGTTGCCCGCGAGCGACGAGAGGTCGAGCTGCCACCCGATGCTCGCGAGCGCCAGCGGGCTCAGCATGTCCGCCAGGCGACCGATCACCGTGGTCACCGCGGCCGGCGCCGCCACGTCGCGGAGCACCACCGCCAGCGCCAGCGCCACCATCGCCGGGGAGCGCACCAGCTTCCGGAGCGAAGCGCCGATGGTCACCCGCCCGCCGCCCATCACCGTCGCCCAGGGGATCGCGAAGAGGAACAGCGCCAGGAAGCTCCCGAGCTGATCGACCACCGCCGCGGGCCCGAGCGCGGCCTTGCCGCCGACCGCCTCCATGAGCGGCAGCCCGACGAACGCGGTGTTCCCCAGGCCCGCGCACAGCGCGGTCGCGCCGAGCTCGGCCGCCGAGCCCCCGCGCTTGATGAGCACCGTCGCGACCGCGGCCGGGATCAGGAAGACCAGCCACAGCAGCGCCGAGGCGCCCAGCAGCGTCGGGTCGAGGTGCACGCCGTGGATCGACCGGAACACCAGCGCCGGCAGCGAGACGAACATGATCCACGCGTTGAAGGCGCGGTTGCTGTCAGCGGGCAGCCTGCCGCTCCGACGGGCGGCGACCCCGACGAAGAAGCAGAGGATCAGCAGCACCAGGTTCGCCACGCGGGCGTCACGTCTCACGTCTCGCGGCGCGGTACAACCGCACCATGCTCCTCCTCGCGCTCACGCTCCTCGCCGCGACGCCGTGCACGCAGCGCTCCGACTGCGCGTGGGACGCGGCGGCCAACGCCTGCGGTCCCGCGAAGGACGCCTCTTCCGGAGAGCGCGGCCCGATGAGCGAGGCGGGGACGACCTGCGTCTGCGAGGCCGGCCAGTGCCAGCGCTTCACCGTGGAGCCGGTCGCCTGCCGCTCGTGGCGCGACTGCAGCTTCTCGCGCGAACCGTCCCTGCACCCGGTGTCGTCGAAGCAGGTGCCGCGCGAGAAGAACCGCAAAGTGCGCCCCTGCAAAGACGCGGAGCGCGACGCGGTGTGCGACGAGCAGACGAAGACGTGCCGGCTCGTCGCGTGGAAATGCTGAGCTTCGTTACTTCGCTTCCTCGGTCGGCTGCGGGCCGGGGACGATGTGCGCGATGTCGGGATCGACGGCGTTCGGATCGCGCGGGCCGCGCTGCTCCTTCTCGCGCTTGCGCTGCTCTGCCTTCGCCGCCTTCTCCTTCTTGTGCTCCTGGCGCGCGAGTTCCTTCTGGCGCTTCGATGGTCCGTTGAACACTGGCGACTCCTGGAAAGAGAGTGGAAGGGCAACCACTACACCGCACGGGCGCGAACGTCCACCTGCCCGGTCACCGGAGGGGCGTCAGCAACGCCACCAGCGCCGCCCCGTACCGCTCGACCCGCTTCATGCCGAAGTACGGGACCTTCGCCAGCGCGTCGATCGACTCCGGCGGCTCGTTCGCCAGATCGCCCACCAGCCCGTTCGACAGCACCGCCGAGGGCGTCACCTTGCGCTCGGCCGCCTCCTTCTTGCGCCACTCGAGCAGCGCGTCTTCGCGCCGCTTGCGCTTCGGGTCACGGTCCTTCTTCTCGTCGGGCATGGTGAGCGCGCCGGCCTTCACCTCGGCGGTCACCTTCGCGATGATCGACATCACCTCGTCGCCGTGCGCGCGCACGAACGCGCCGCGCACGCCCTCGAGCTTCGCCATCGCCCGCAGCTCGCCCGGCGGCTTCGTCGCCAGCGCGCCCAGCGCCATGTTCGACAGCATGCGGCCCATCGGCACGTCCTCCGCCGCGGCCCACTCGAGGCGCTTGCGGTGGAGCGCCACCGCCACGTGCCACGCCACCACGAACTGCTCGCGCGACAGGCCCTGCCGGGGGAGCTTCGGCGTGTAGTCCTTCTCGGGGTCGGGCCGCGCCGCCGCCTCGTCGCAGAGGCGATCGCAGTCGAGCAGCACCTCCTCGAGGATGCCGGCGGTGAGGCACGCCTCGCGCACCCAGCGCCCGACCTCACACAGGTAGCGCACGTCGTCGGCGATGTAGTCGCGCAGCGCGCCGGGGAGCGGGCGGATCGAGAAGTCCGCCTGCTGGTGCTCCTTCTTGAGCGTCGCGCCGAGCTTCTCCTTCACCAGATCGGCCAGGCCCACCTTCGGCCAGCCGAGCAGCGTCGCCGCGCGGTGGGTGTCGAAGAGCCCGCGCACGCGCACCCCGGCCTCGGCGAGGTACTGCAGGTCGCCGCCCGCCGCGTGGAAGAACTTGGTCACCGAGGGATCGCCGAACGTCGCGCCGAGCGCCGACGGGCTCACCCCTTCGGACAGGGTGTCGAGCAGGAAGATGTCCCGATCGGTGCCGAGCTGCACGAAGCACAGCCGCGCGCGGAAGTGGTGCATCGAGTCGGCCTCGACGTCGACGGCCAGCTCGCGGACCGGCGCGAGGGAGCCGAGCACCTCGCCCATCTGTTCCGGGCGCGTGACGTCGAGGACGGTGTGGGAGTCAGCCATTCGCGCTGCCACTAGCACCAACCAGCAGCCTCGCTTTGCAAAAAGCCGCGATTGGGCTAACCGCCGCGCGCGAGAAGGCCGGGGGGCCTGACCGCCTGGAGTCAAACGTGGACGAGCTCAACCGACTCGAGAAATCGCTCCTGCAGCACGTCGGCAAGGCCGTGCACGACTTCTCTCTCATCGAGGACGGCGACCGCATCATGGTCGCCATCTCGGGCGGGAAGGACTCGTACACCATGCTCCACCTGCTGCGCGTGCTGCAGAAGCGCGCGCCGGTGAAGTTCGAGCTGGTGGCGGTGAACCTCGATCAGGGGCACCCCGGCTTCCCCGCGCAGCTGCTCGAGGACTGGCTCAAGGCCAACGAGTACCCGTACCGGCTCCTCAAGGAAGACACCTACAGCGTGGTGCTCGAGAAGCTGAAGCCCGGGCAGACGCAGTGCAGCCTCTGCTCGCGCCTGCGCCGCGGCATCCTCTACACGGCGGCGGTGGACATGGGCTGCACCAAGATCGCGCTCGGTCACCACCGCGACGATCTGATCCACACCTTCCTGCTCAACCAGTTCTTCGCCGGCACCACGGCGACCATGCCGCCGAAGCTCAAGAGCAACGACGGCCGGAACACGGTGATCCGCCCGCTGGCCTACGCGCCCGAGAGCGAGATCGCCCGCTTCGCCGAGCTGATGAAGTTCCCCATCATCCCCTGCGACTTGTGCGGCTCGCAGGAGAACCTCCAGCGCAAGCGCGTCAAGCGCCTGGTCGACGAGCTGGCGAAGGAGATCCCCATGCTCCGCAGCTCGCTGCTGTCGGCGATGGGCAACCTGCACGTCACCCACCTGCTCGATCGCAAGCTCTGGTCGCTGCCCACGGAGACCCCTCCGCAGGTCGCGCGCCAGGCCGAGCCCGAGCTGGTGAAGCTCCACACGGAGAACGACCATGCCGCGTGACACCCTCAAGCAGCTCCGCCTCGATCGCAACGCCGCGCTCCTCGACGCCATGGTGCTCGCCGCGAGCGCCGACGGGCAGATCTCCGCCGACGAGCTGGGCGGGCTCCTCACCCGCGTCATCGAGCGCCCCGAGTTCGAGGGCATCGACGCGCAGGCGCTGTCGGCGATGATCGAGGCCTCGGCGAAGCGCCTCACGCAGGCGCCGTCGCTCGACGCGGTGCTCCACAGCATCAAGGAGCGGCTGCCCAACCACCGCAACCGGCTGCTCGCGTTCGGCCTCGCCACCACCATCGCGCTGGCCGATCGCAAGGCGTCGCGCGAGGAGCTCGGGCTGCTCAAGAGCATCCAGGCGTCGCTGGCCATCTCCGACGCCGACGTGTCGAAGGTCTTCGAGGTCGTCGAGCAGGGCCGCTCGCTGGCCGAGGCGCTCGGCGAGCCGCTCGAGGAGCTCTACGCCGAGACGATGGTGCTGGTGTCGGCGGCCGACGGGAAGGTGAAGAAGGAAGAGCTCGCCTCGATGCTCGAGAACATGGCGGGCGATCCCACCTTCCAGGAGGCATCGCTCGAGTCGGCGCAGGCCTACCTCCGCGACGCGGTGATCAACCTCACCACCGACGGGCTGCCGCAGCGGCTCACGGTGCTCGCGCACGGGCTGGCGACGCACGCGCGGCGGCTGAAGGCGTTCCGCCTCGCGGTGCGGGTGGCGTACGCCAACGGCAAGCCGAGCCCCGCGGAGCTGCGCGTGCTCGAGCTGCTGCAGGCCACCTTCGGGCTCGCCGACGACGAGGTGGCCCGCATCACGGTGGAGAGCTGAACGTGCCGTCGCCCCGCAGCCACGTCCGCTTCGCGCTCCCGTCCTCGCTCGGGCCCGCCGCGAAGGAGCGCGCCGCGCAGCTGCAGGCCCACCTCGCCACGGCGCTCGGGCGGGACACCGAGGTGACGGTGCCCGCGACCTACGAGCAGCTGGCGCGGGAGCTCCTCGCGGGCAAGGTCGACGCAGCGTGGGCGCCGCCCTTCGTGTGCGCGCGCATCGAGGCGATGGGCGTGCGCGTGCTGGTGCGCGGCGTCCGCAACGGCGCCTCGGTCTACCGCGCCGCGCTCCTCACCTCGGCGTCCTCCGGCCTCACCCTCGAGACGCTCAAGGGCGCGCGCGCCGCGTGGAACGATCGCGACTCGGTCGGCGGCTACCTGCTCCCGATGGCGTGGCTGCGCGAGAAGGGCCTCGACCCCGCCCGCACCTTCTCGCAGCAGGACTTCGTGGGCACCTACCGCACCGCGCTCGAGGCGGTGGCGAGCGGCAAGGCCGACGTCACCAGCATCTACGCGCCCGCCGCGCGCCCCGGCGCCCCTGACGAGACCGGGGTCGGCGAGGTCTGGCCCGAGCAGCACCAGGGCTTCCGCGTGCTGGGCTTCACCGAAGAGGCGCCCAACGACGGCGTGGCGGTGTCGATGGCGGCCGGCTCGGCGGTGGTCACCGAGCTCGAGAAGACGCTGCTCTCGCTCCACCAGAGCCCGGTGGGCCAGAGCATCCTGCGCGACTGCTTCCACGCCGAGCGCTTCGAGCTCGCGCCGCGCATGGGCTACCGCGCGCTGTACCGCGTCGCGCTGGCGAGCCTCTGAACGGCCTTCACTTCACCGCGACGCCAGCACCTGCGTGCACTGGAAGCCGACGCCCGACGGCAGCTTCGAGCACGGGGCCTCGTTGGTGAGCGCGAGCACCGGGCTCATCAGCGCGTCTGACTCGAGGGGCCCGTCGTCGATCGCTGGAGGCGCCCACGGGGTGCCGCGGCCCGCGAAGAGCGCCAGCAGCGCCGCGGCGGCCATCGCGGCCAGCACCCGACCCCAGCGCCGGCCCTGAGAGGCCCGCTGCCGGGCGGTGAGGCCGTCCCACAGCCGGGCGACCTCCTCGCGGCCCGCGCGCTGGCGGAAGAGCGTGCGCTCGCTCTCGAGCCAGTTGAGCTCGTGCTGGCACAGCGGGCAGTGGGTGGCGTGCGCGCGGAGCTCCGCGCAGAGGGCGGCCGGGGCTTCCCCCGACACGACGGCTTCGAGCTGCTGGGTTCGTCCGCACCGGCTCATGGACGTTCTCCCGTGAGGTGAGGCAACAGGTGGGCGCGCAGCTTGAGGCGCGCGCGGTGAATCTCGTTCTTCACCGTGGGGATCGACCAGCCGAAGGCGGCGGCGATCTCCTCGTAGGCGAGGCCGTGGTCGACGCGCATCAACAGCGCCGCGCGGCGGTTCGGCGACAGGTGCCCCAGCGCCTCGGTGAAGTGCTTCTCGAGCTCGGCGTCGAGCAGCACCGCCTCGGGATCAGGCGAGGGGATCACCGCGCTCGGCGTCGTCGCGTCGTCGTCTTCTTCCAGCGCGTCGTGCTGGCGGACGCGCCGCACCTCGAAGGCCACGTTGCGCGCGATGCCCAGCACCCACGGCTTGAAGCGATCGTGATCGGTCAGCTTCACCAGCTGCGCGTGCGCGCGCGCGAAGGTCTCCTGCGTCGCGTCGTCGGCGAGATCGCCCTGGCGCACCAGATCGCGCACGAAGCGCCGCACCGACACCACGTGCCGCTCGAACAGCGCGCGGAACGCCTCCGACTCGCCGGCCTGCGCGCGGCGCACCAACGCCGCGTCGGGCGTCTCGCTGGTGATGGGCTCGATGCGCTTGAGGAGGCGAAGCACGCCCTGCTTCATGCGCCGACGGCCCGCTGAGTTTCAACCTGGCGCTAACTGGCTGAATTCACGGGGCACGACCTCCGGACGTGGGATTCGCAACTACACGAGGCATTTGGCGACAATCCGGGCACCCATGACCACCATCGACCGGAACACCTTCGGGCGCGCGCTGCAGAACGGCATCAACCTCAACGACCCGGGCGTGAAGCAGAAGCTCGAGGCCGCGGGCGTCAACGTCGCGGAGCTCAAGGCGAAGGGCGACATCGACAACGACGGGTGGATCAAGGGCAGCGCGGAGCTCGAGAAGGTCTTCAAGCACACCGACGGTTTCGACCGGAACGGCTCGTCGAACAGCTTCGAGAACGCGGGCAAGGCGGGGCAGGTCTTCCAGGCGCTGGTGAGCGCGGCGGGCGGCGTCATCCCCGCGCGCGAGGGCAAGTTCGCGCAGAAGATCATCGACGCGGCGGTCGATCGCGCGGCGAAGCAGGGCGAGAACTACGGCTACGCGAACGTGCCGACGAGCCCGCTCAAGAACCTCTCGGGCAACAAGACGCCCGGCGTGACGAAGCCGGGCTGGCTGAAGGACAACTGGAAGTGCAACCAGTTCGTCGGCGACTCGCTCACCCAGGCCGGCGTGAAGGCGCCGACGTGGCAGATGGCCGACGGCAGCGTGCACTACGCGTCGGCCGAGAAGTGGCCCTCGTTCACCAACCTCTTCGAGCGCATCACCGACCCGTCGCAGATGCGGCCGGGCGACGTCGTGGTGCGCGACTACCCCGGCTCGGGCGACGCCACCGCGCACGTGGAGATCGTCACCAGCGTCGAGCCCTTCAAGTCGATCGGCGCGCACCAGGACGCGGCCTACGAGAAGGAAGGCACGAGCTGGGTCGAGGGCGGCACCTACAACCCGGCCCGCCGCAACTTCCAGGTCGGCGGGAACGAGGTCTACATCCTCCGGCCGAAGCAGGCCCTCTGATCAGGGCTTCGGGAAGATCGCGTCGAGGCGCTTCATCACCTCGGGCGTGAGCTTCTCGACGAGGTCGAGCGCCTTCATGTTCTCGGTCACCTGCTCGACGCGCGTC
Source organism: Myxococcota bacterium (assembly GCA_049322495.1). GTDB lineage: Bacteria > Myxococcota > Myxococcia > Myxococcales > Myxococcaceae > Archangium_A. The sequence goes on from JBMORD010000338.1 coordinate 18,185, forward strand.
GCGCCGGTGAGCACCGTCGAGACGTTGGGGTTCTTGAGGCACCACGCGAGGGCGAGCTGCGCGCGCGTGGCGCCGAGCTCCTTCGCGATCGGCTCGAGGGCCTTCGACTTCGCGATGTTCTCGGGCGTGACCAGCTTGTCCTTGAGCCAGTCGTAGTTCGCCTGCGCCAGCCGCGAGCCCGCCGGCACGCCAGCGTCGTACTTGCCGGTGAGCACGCCCGAGCCGAGCGGGCTCCAGATGGTGGTGCCGTAGCCGTGCTGGGCGAAGAGCGGCGCGTACTCCTTCTCGAAGCGCTCGCGCACCAGGAGGCTGTACTGCGGCTGCTCCATCACCGGCGGGGTGAGGTGCTGCTCGCGGGCGATCCGGATCGCGCTCATGATGTCCGCGGCGCTCCACTCGCTGGTGCCCCAGTAGAAGAGCTTGCCCTGCTTGATGAGCACGTCGAAGGCGCGCACCGTCTCTTCGATCGGCGTGTTGGGATCCGGCCGGTGGCAGAAGGCGAGATCGAGGTAGTCGACCTGCCAGCGGCGGAGCGCGGCGTGGAAGCCCTCCAGCACGTGCTTGTGCGAGAGGCCGGTGTCGTTGGGGCCGTCACCACCCCAGAAGATCTTCGTCGAGAGCACCAGCGACTCGCGGCGCCAGCCGGTCTGCTTGAGCACCCGGCCCATGGTGCGCTCCGCCTCGCCCTTCGCGTAGACCTCCGCGCCGTCGAAGAAGTTCACTCCGGCGTCCCAGGCGGCGATCATGCACGCCTTCGCCGCTTCGTCGCCGACCTGCCCGCCGTAGGTCACCCACGAGCCGAGCGAGAGTTCACTGACCTTCAGCCCCGTTCTTCCAAGTCGTCGGTAGCGCATGCGGCGACGGTATAAGCAGCGGGTCCTCATGCCGCCCCCCAAACCGACGCCCGACCAGCTCGCCCGCTACGCCGATGCCTTCAACGAGAGCGAGACGCTCAAGCACTTCGGGGTGCGCGTCTCGTTCCCCGACGCCGAGACGTGTCAGGTGGTGCTCGACCCGATCCAGCAGTCGCAGCGCGGCGGCCTGGGGAGCGACGCGGTGAACGGCGGGGTGCTGGCGGCGATCTTCGATCTCGTCATCGGCTGCGCGCCCGCGCTGGTCGACCCCACCCGGCGCTCGGCCACGGTGCAGCTGTCGATCAACTTCATGAGCGCCGTGCGCGGGGACCGCCTCGTGGCGAAGAGCCGCGTCACGCGCGGCGGCTCGACCCTGGTCTTCGCCGAGGCCACCATCTTCGACGGCGAAGGCAACGCCTGCGCGACGGCGACCGGCCTCTCGCGGCTCTCGTCGATCCCCTGGGCGGCCGACGGGACGCCGGCCGTCAACTGAGCGATGGCGCCGCGCTTCGCGACCCGCGCCGACTTCCACGCCTGGCTCGAGGCGCGCGGGCTGGCGCACGTCGGGCGGCTCAACCTCGAGGCGGTGGCGCCGTTCGTCGACGAGAGGCACTGGTCGCGGCTGCGGGTGCTCGGCGCGCGTCGGCGCCTGTCTGACCTCGCCTCGGCAGAGGGCGTCGCGGCCGCCCGCGAGTGGCTCGACGCCGCGCTGCGCGAGGAGCTCCCGGCCGCGGTGGAGCGCTTCGTCGACGCCGAGGAGGCCGCCGCCACGCTCGCGCGCACGCAGCTCGACGAGCGGCTGGCCCCGCCGGTGGAGCCGCGCGCCCGGGCGCTCCACGCGCGGCTCCTCGAGCTGCGCCGGCGCGTGCCCACCCAGATCGCCCCGCGGCCCACGGCGACGCTCGACGTGGAGCAGCTCGACTTCGATCGCACCCTCCCCGGCTTCCGCTTCAAGGATCTGCTGCCCACCGAGCTCCCGCTGCGCGCGGGCGGAGGCTTCGGCCGCCCGACGGTGCGCCTCGCGCTCAGCGACGGCGCCACGAAGCTCGACTGCGCGTGCCTCGCCAGCCACTGCGTTCACGCGCTCGCCGCGCTCGACACGGCCCTCGTCGCGGTGCAGCGCGGGCTCGACGAGAAGGTGCTCGCCGAGCTGAGCCGCCCGGCGTGGGCCCGCACGCTCGCGGCGCTCGACGCGGCCTTCGACGCGCAGCCCGAGACGCCGCCCGTCGCGACGACGCAGCTCACCTTCCGCCTCGCGGTGACGAAGGAAGACGAGGTGTCGATCACCGCCTGGGCGGGGGACGAGCGCTGCTCGCGCGCCGAGCTCCTGCGCGGCGGCGTCGCGCCGGGCGAGGCCCCGCTGGTGGCGCTGCTCCCCGAAGACGGCGCCCCGGCCTCTCGCGCGCTCCTCGAGGGGCTCATCGGCCACCCGCGCCTCGTGGTGGCGAGAGATCCCTCACTGGCGGCGACCATCGAGCGCGCCCCGGTGGGCATCGTGGCCGAAGAGCGAGGCCCGTCGGTCCGCCTCACCATCGGCCTCGAGGGCGCGCCCTTCCCGCCGTGGCTCTTCGAGCGCGTGCGCCAGGCGAAGGACGACGCGCTCCTCTTCCTCTGGGACGAGGGGCCGCGCCGGCTGACGCTCCTCGACGTGCGCCCGGAGGTCCGCCGGCTGCTCGCGCTGCTGGGCAACCACACCGACTTCCCGCCCGAGGCCCACGCCGCGCTGCTCACCTCGCTGTCGAAGTGGGCGCGGGTGATGCCGGTGGCGATGCCGCGCAGCGTGATGGGCGAGTCGGTGCCCCCGCAGCTCGCGCCGGTGCTGCGGCTCGAGGCGCGCGCGAGCGGCATCGTCGAGGTCGAGCTGCGCATCAGGCCGATCGCCGACGCGCCCGCGCTCCAGCCCGGCGTCGGCCCGCGCGACGTGCACCTCCGCCGCGGCGACAAGCCGTTCCACAGCGTGCGTGATCTGCGCGCGGAGCAGGCCTTCGCCGAGCAGCTCGTCGCCGAGCTCCCCTTCTCGAGGGCCGAGCCGTCGGTCGTCCACCCGTTCCTCTACTCCTTCGAGCGCCCCGAGGACGTCTTCGAGCTCCTCGACGCGTGCGCCCGCCGGGCGATCCCTCCCGAGCTGGAGTGGGTCGGCACCCCGCTGCGCAACCTCGGCGCCACCGGGCCGCGCGCGCTCCGCGTGACGGTGCAGCACCACCTCGAGTGGTTCGGCGTGCTCGGCGAGCTCCACGTGAAGGGCGAGCGCGTGGAGCTCGCGCGCCTCGTCGAGGCCGGCCGCCGGCGCGCGCGCTACGTGCAGGTGTCGACCCACGGGTGGATCGAGCTCAACGAACTCCTGCGCCGCCACCTCGAGAAGGTCGCCGCGCACGCGCACGTCACCCGCCAGGGCGTGCGCGTGGGCCCGGCGGCCATCTCGGCGCTCCAGGCGCTGGCCGAGGCGGGCGCGGAGCTCGAGGGCGACGCCCAGTGGAAGCAGCTCGCCGCGCGCGTCACCGCGGCGCGCACGCTGGAGCTGCCGCTCCCGGCCGGCCTCAAGACGTCGCTGCGGCCGTACCAGCGCGAGGGCTACGAGTGGCTCCTCCGGCTCGCGGCGTGGGGCGCGGGTGGCGTGCTGGCCGACGACATGGGGCTCGGCAAGACGGTGCAGGCGCTGGCGGTGCTGCTCGCGCGCGCCGAGCTCGGGCCGGCGCTGGTGGTGGCGCCGACCTCGGTGGCCTTCAACTGGGTCGACGAGGCCGCGCGCTTCGCACCCTCGCTCCGGCTGCTGGTCTACTCAGAAGCGAAGGATCGCGAACTTTCACTGGACCAGCTGGGGCCCGGCGACGTGCTGGTGGTGAGCTACGGACTGCTGCTGCGCGACGCGCAGCGCCTGGCCGCCCGCGCCTTCGCCACCGCCGTCTTCGACGAGGCGCAGCAGCTCAAGAACGCGCAGACGCAGCGCGCGCACGCGGCGAAGGCGATCCGCGCCGACTTCCGCTTCGCGCTCTCGGGCACGCCGCTCGAGAACCACCTCGGCGAGCTGTGGAGCCTGTTCTCGATCCTCTTCCCGACGCTCCTCGGCAGCTGGGAGTCGTTCCGCGACCGCTTCGCGATCCCCATCGAGAAGAACATCGATCCGAACGCGCCCGCCGCGCTGGCGCAGGTGCTCGAGCCCTTCCTGCTCCGCCGCACCAAGGCGGAGGTCGAGCACGAGCTGCCGGCGCGCACCGAGGTGCGGGTGCCGGTGGTGCTCTCGGCCGCCGAGTGGCAGCTCTACGAAGACACGCGCCTCGCCGCGCTGTCGGATCTCGAGACGCCGAAGCGGGAGCTGAAGGAGCAGGAGCGCCGGGTGCAGGTGCTGGCGATGCTGACCCGGCTCCGGCTCGCGGCCTCGCACCCCAGGCTGCTCGAGCCGAGCGCGGCGCCCGCCTCGTCGAAGCTGCTGCGGCTGCTCGAGCTCCTCGACGAGCTCCGCGCCGAGGGGCAGCAGGTGCTCGTCTTCTCGCAGTTCACCTCGCACCTCGCGCTCGTCGCCGAGGCGCTGCGCGAGCGGCGGATCGACTTCGTCGAGCTCGACGGCTCAACCCCCGCCGCCGAGCGCCGCGAGCGGGTGCGCAAGTTCCAGGACGGCGGCGTGCCGGTGTTCCTCCTCTCGATCAAGGCGGGCGGCGTCGGCCTCAACCTCACCGCGTCGAGCAACGTGATCATCCTCGACCCGTGGTGGAACCCGGCGGTGGAGGATCAGGCCGCCGACCGCGCGCACCGCCTCGGGCAGACGCGCCCCGTCACCATCTACCGGCTCATCGCCAGGGACACCGTCGAGGAGCTGATGCTCTCGCTCCACGAGAAGAAGCGCGCGCTCATCGAGCGGGTGCTGACCGGCAAGGGGCGAGCGTCGAAGATCGGCACCGACGAGCTGCTCGCGCTCTTCAACCGCGAGGCATGACGTTCGGCGCAGGCGCGCCGTTCACCCGGCGCTTCACGTCGCCGAAGCTGAGCCCGATGGTGTGCACCACCGTCACCAGGAAGAGCACCAGCCATGAGGTGAAGGTCGCGTCGCGCAGCTCGAGCAGCCCGAAGTCGACCGCCACCCACACCAGCGCGCCGAGCAGCGCCGCCAGCAGCACCACGCCCAGCAGCCCCAGGGAGCGCCAGATGGCCCGCAGCAGCGCGACCCAGGCGATGGTGAGCACCACGGTGTGCAGCGCGAAGAGGCCGTTCACCTTCGGCCAGAGCGCTCGGAGCGAGTGCACCCACGAGTGCCCGCTGGGGTTCCAGGTCGCGCACAGCAGCACGGCGGACAGCACGAAGCGCAGCGCGATGAGGCCGGGGAGTCGCATGCGCGGCGGGTGCTACCACCACCGCGGGGAAAGTCGCACGCAGCACGGAGCGGCTCTGTCAGACTGCGCGCGATGTTGAAAGTCGTGCCCCTCGGGGGCCTGGGCGAAGTCGGGATGAACACCATGGTGCTCGAGCACGCCGGCGAGCGGCTGCTCATCGACTGCGGCCTCATGTTCCCGCGCGGCGATCAGCTCGGCGTCGACGTGGTGCTCCCCGACTTCTCGTGGCTCACCGACAACGCCGACGCGCTCAAGGGCATCGTGCTCACCCACGCCCACGAGGATCACCTCGGCGCGCTGCCGTGGCTGCTGCGCGAGGTGAAGGCCCCGGTGTACGGCACGCCCTTCACGCTCGCGCTCGCGCGGCACCGCCTGCAGGAGGCCGGCGTCGAGGCCGAGCTGCGCGAGATCGCCCCGCGCTTCGAGTTCCAGGTCGGCGAGTCGTTCCACGTCGAGCCGCTGCGCGTGACGCACTCCGTCCCCGACGCGGTGGGCCTCTCCATCCGCACGCCGTCCGCCACCGCGCTCCACACCGGCGACTTCAAGCTCGACGGCATGCCCATCGACGGGCGGCTCACCGATCTCGAGCGCATGGGCGAGCTGGGCGAGGCCGGGGTGACGGTGCTGCTCTCCGACTCCACCAACGCCGAGGTGCCCGGGTGGACCGGGAGCGAGCAGCTGGTGCGCGAGACCTTCGAGCGGCTCTTCTCGGCGACGAAGGGGCGGCTGATCGTCGCGATGTTCGGCTCGCACCTCCACCGCGTCCGCCACGCGGTCGAGCTCGCGCGCCGGTCCGGGCGGAAGGTGCTGCTGCTCGGGCGCTCGCTCCAGCGCAACGTCGAGCTCGCGCAGAGCGTGGGGCTGCTCGAGAAGTGGCCCGACGTGGTGGTGCCCTTCGAGGCCGCGCCGTCCCTCCCGGGCTCGCAGCTCCTCGTGCTGTGCACCGGCGCCCAGGCCGAGCCGTTCTCCGCGCTCAGCTCGCTGCTCAACCCCGAGCCGGGGCCGCTCCGTCTCGAGGCTGGCGACACGGTCATCCTCAGCTCGCGCACCATCCCCGGGAACGAGCCGGCGGTGAGCGGGCTCATCAACCGGCTCCTCGCGCGCGGCGTGAAGGTCATCACCCCGAGCCTCGAACCGGGGGTGCACGTCTCGGGGCACGGCTCGCGCGACGAGCAGCGCCGCGTGCTCGAGGTGGTCAAGCCGAAGCACTTCGTGCCGATCCACGGCGAGCTGCGGCACCTCCACAGCCACCTCACGCTGGCGAAGGAGGTCGGCCTGCGCGACGAGCAGCTCTTCCTCGCCACCGACGGCGATCTGCTCGGCTTCGACGCCGCCGGCGCGCGCACGCTGGGCCGCCTCGAGGTGAAACAGCAGCTCATGCGCCGCGAGGGCGTGGCGCCGGTGAGCGCGCAGGCGCTCCAGGAACGCCGCTGGCTCGCCGAGTCGGGCGTGGTGGTGGCGGTCATCGTGCTCGGGCTCGGCTCGGGGAAGATCCTCCACGGCCCCACGCTCCACGGGCAGGCGCTGCAGGGCGACGAGCAGGCCGCGTTGCCGCTGGCCGCCGAGAACGCCCGCCGCAACCTCGACGAGCTCTCCGAGGCGGTGCGCGCCGACGACGCGCGCGTGCGCGAGGAGGTCATCCGCGGCGTGAAGCGGGTCTTCAAGCAGCTGCTGGGCAGCAAGCCGACGATCATCCCCCTCGTCGTACGGATCTGAGCGAGGAGCCCCATGGACCAACGCCCCACTACCCTGCCTCCGAAGAACCTCGTCTTCCTCGGCGTCGCCGAGGGCCTGGTGATGCTGAGCGCCGTGCTGCGCCTGGTCATCGGCGGGCTCGACCTCGGCCGCCCGCCGCAGCTCGTGTGGTTCGTCGCGGTGGTGATGCTGGCCGGCGCCGGCATCGCGCAGTACGTGGTGCGCGCCACGCTCCTGCTGCCTCGACTCCGCGCGGGGGAGCGGATCGACGACGAGCTCCGGCAGCTCCTGGCGATGTCACTGGCGATCATCGGCCTCGCGGGCCTGCTCTCCCTCGTCGGGCCGCAGCCCTTCGAACGGCTGATGGGGTAGCGCCGTCCCACGTGGCTGTCGGCCGCGGCCCTGTGCTAGGGGCCGCCGCACGATGTTCCTGTCCGTCGCCCTGTCTGCCCTGCTCGCCGCGCCCCCGGCGGCCGAGAAGCCCATCAAGCCGCTGCCGAGCCTCGCAAAGGAGCCCAGGCTCGATGGCGACCTGAAGGATCTCGCGCCCGTCCAGGCGTTCAAGCGGCCCGACTCGGCCGACGGCGCGAGCGCCGCGCTCGACCTCCGCGCCGCCTTCCGCAAGGACACCCTCTTCCTCGGCGTCACCGTCGACGACGACAAGCTGCTGGGGGCCGATCAGCTCGACGTGACGCTCTTCTTCCCCGACTCCGGCACCACCGCGCGCGGCGTGGTGTACCGCTTCGGCACCGACGGCCTCCGCGAGGCGCCCGCGGAGATCGGCGCCCCGCCCTTCGCCCAGGCGCTGGTGAAGTCCGCGGTGAAGACCACCCGGAAGGGCTTCACGCTCGAGGTCGCCGTGCCCGCGCGGGCGCTGCCGCGCTTCCAGGCGTTCAAGCCGCTCGCGCTGTCGATCTGCGTCGACTACGCCGACGTCGATCTCGACGGCGCCGAGGCGAGCAAGCTCACCACCTGCCCCACCGGCGAGATGGCCGGCGGGCCGACGCGGCTGCCCGACGAGCTGCGCAAGAACCTCAAGCTCGTGCCGGCCGCCGACGTCGAGGGCATCGAGGCGCGCGAGAAGGGCTGGCTGGGCTACTCGAAGCTGCACTACCCGACGTGGGTGCAGGCCGACGAGCCGCTCACCGAAGCGTCGCTCGGCGAGCTGATCGCCGGTGAAGCCGCGCTGCCTCCCGCCTCGGTCTCGCTGCCCGCGGTGAAGCTGGTGCTGGCCGACAACCGGCCGATCTTCACCATCCTCACGGGGAAGAACCCCTACGTGAAGGACGCGTGCGTCTCGGGCAACGAGCTGCGCATGGCGATGTACGTGACGAAGGATCGCGTCGCCAGCCGCGTGCTCGAGTGGCCCGCCGCGACCTGCAAGCTGGGCAAGGCGATGCGCATCGAGCTCAGCCCCGAGGGCTCGCTGGAGATCGGCTACACCAGCGGCACCACCCACCACTTCACCTGGACGGTCGATCACTTCGAGCGCAGTGAGCTCGGCCTCCTCACGCGCTGACCAGAAGAGAGAGAACCCGTGACGAAGAAGTCGACCCTGCAGAGCTCGAAGCAGAAGAAGAACCTCTACATGATGACGCTGGGGTGCCCGAAGAACCGGGTCGACAGCGAGGTCATGCTCGGCTCGCTGCAGCACAAGGGCTACCAGCTCGTGCAGGAGCCCGACGACGCCGAGGTGATCGTCGTCAACACCTGCGCCTTCCTGAAGGCCGCCGAGAAGGAGTCGGTCGACTCGATCCTCGAGCTGGCGGAGTTCAAGAAGAGCGGCAAGTGCGACACGCTGGTGGTCACCGGCTGCCTCGTGCAGCGCCACGGCGAGGCCCTCACGAAGGAGCTGCCCGAGGTCGACCACTTCCTCGGCACCAGCGCCTACGTGCAGATCGGCGATCTCCTCGCCGCCGAGGCGAGCCCGCGTCAGGTGATCCCCGACCCCGAGTACATCCACACGGCGAAGGTGCCGAAGGTGAACTCGATGCCCGGGTACACCGCGTACCTGAAGATCTCCGAGGGCTGCGACAACAAGTGCGCGTTCTGCATCATCCCCACGCTGCGCGGCCTGCAGCGCTCGCGCCCCATCAAGGACATCGTCAAGGAGGCGCAGCAGCTCGCCGACCAGGGCGTGATGGAGCTCAACCTCGTCGCGCAGGATCTCACCGCCTACGGGCACGATCTCCCCGACAAGCCGAAGCTCCACGACCTGCTCAAGGAGCTGGTGAAGGTCGACGTGCACTGGATCCGCCTCCACTACGCGTACCCGCGCACCTTCCCCGACGAGCTCATCGACGTCATCGCCACCGAGCCGAAGATCGCGAAGTACCTCGACATGCCGCTGCAGCACGCCAGCGATCGGCTGCTGCGCTCGATGAAGCGCGGCCGTGAGTCGGCCTTCCTCAAGCAGCTGGTGCAGAAGATCCGCTCGCGCGTCGACGGCCTCACCTTCCGCACCTCGCTGATCGTCGGCCTGCCCGGCGAGACCGAGGAAGACTTCGAGATCCTCAAGGCCTTCGTGAAGGAGCTCCGCTTCGAGCGCCTCGGCGTCTTCCAGTACTCCGACGAAGAGGGCACCGCCGCGTACGAGATGGAGAACAAGGTGCCGCGGCGCACCATCGAGCGGCGCTGGCGCGAGATCATGGCGATCCAGAAGCGCATCAGCCGCGAGCAGAACAAGGCGATGGTGGGCAAGCAGCTCGAGGTGCTCGTCGAGGGCCGCAGCCCCGAGACCGATCTCCTGCTCGTCGGCCGCCACCAGGGCCAGGCGCCGGAGATCGACGGCAACGTCTACATCAACGACGGCATGGCGTACCCGGGTGAGCTGGTGACGGTCGAGGTCACCGAGGCGCACGACTACGATCTCGTCGCCCGCATCATCTCCCGGCAGGACCCGAAGACGCGCCGCCACAAGGCGCGCACCGAGGTGCCCACGGCCGTGCGCGGCGGCGAGAAGATCGTCAGCCCGCCCACCTGGCTCGCGCCGCGCTGAGCAGACTCAGCCGACCTGCTCGGCGTAGGTCATCACCAGGTACATCACCGCTTCGGTCGCGCCGGCGTTGCGGTACTGGTGCGGCTGGTCGGCCTCGAAGAGGATCGCGTCGCCGGTGCCGAGCTCGTACGTCTCGCTGCCGGCGAGGATCTCCACCTGGCCCTTCGACACCACGAGGTTCTCCAGCGTGCCGGGGGCGTGGGCCTCCGCCTTCTCGACGCCCTTCGGCGCCAGCTTGAGCTCGTAGAACTCCACGCGCCGCGGCTCGTCGTAGGGGAACAGCGAGCGCGACTGGAACGAGCCGTCGCTCGACATGAGGCGCTTGGCGGCCTCGGCCCGCATCACCCGCGCACCCGACGCGGCCTGGCTGGTGATCAGCGCCGAGAACGGCACGTCGAGCGCCCGCGCCATCTTCCACAGCACGTTGATCGTCGGCGCGCTCTGCCCGAGCTCGACCTGCCCCAGCATGGCGCGCGAGACGCCCGAGCTCTGCGCGAGCTTCTCGAGCGACAGCCCGCGCTCGGTGCGCAGCCGCTTGAGGTTCTTGCCCACCACCGGGGCGAGATCGGCGCCGTCTTCGGGCTGCTGCTTCTTCGGGGTCTTCGCTGCGCGAGCCATGTCGATTCACTCTCGCAGGGCGCGGTCGACCGTCAAGCCGCGCGCTAGCATCCAGCCCATGGGTGTGAAGAGAGACCTCCAGTCGGCCGCCGCGTGGGAAGCCGAGCTCAACAAGGAGCGCGCCGGCGCGCTCGGCGCCACGGCGCGCAAGCTCGAGGCGGCGCTCCAGAGCTGCCGCGAGCTCTCGGTGAAGATCGACGACACCCTCGACCCCGACCTCCGCGCGCTGCTGCTGCGCGACTACCGCGAGACGCGCGAGGAGGCCGAGCGCCAGCGCTGGAACCTCTGCGTGCAGCGCGAGGCGATGGGCCTGCGCCGACACGACGACGTCGACCGGCACTACCCGCCGGTGCCGAAGCGCTGATCAGATCCCCAGGCCCGCGGTGAGCCCGACGCTCACGCTGCGCGTCTCCGCGCTCACCGGGATCGCCTCGACGATCGCCGCCACGAGGAAGGTGAAGCCGGTGCTGCTGGAGAGCCGGCTCCGCTCGGTCGTGAGGTGCACCCCGAGGCGCAGCCGCGTCAGCAGTTCCCAGACTCGAATCGGCGGCGAGAGCGGCGCGGCCGGCGTCGAGAAGTACGAGAGCAGCACGTCGAGCTGCGCGAAGTACACGGTGTGCAGCCGCGTCACGCCGTCACGCGCGTTCGGCAGCCCACGCGCCCACCCGCCCTTCGCGCCGAGCCCGCCCGAGATCCGCGTGCCACAGAAGGCATCGCCGCAGATCGGCCCGCCCGCGCGCGCCCACCCGCCCTCGGCGCCCGCCGCGAGCACCCAGCCTTCGACCTCGCCGGGCGCGTCGGCCGACGGCGCCGGCGTGCCGAGCACCGTGCCGAGGAGCGAGGCCTCGAGCCCGAGAGAATGGAAGCGCCAGCCCGAGCCGATCACCCCGACCGAGCCGCCGACCCTCGCCCACCTCGGCTCGGGCGGAGGGCGCACCGGCTCGGGCACCGGGAGCGGCGGCGGCGTCAACACCCCGGCGTCGGCGCTCACCTCGACCTCTTCGACCGCGCCCGCCGACCCCGCCGAGATCGCCAGCACCAGCGCCACGAGCCTTGACGCTGCACCGCGCGTGGTTAGCCGCGCCACCCGAGGAGGCGCGTCTTGACAGGTCCTGATCCTGTTTGACCTTCGGGCCGTCAACGAAGTCCCTCCCAGGAGAACAACATGACGCTCGCCCGCTTCACCCTCAACCCCCGCTTCCCTTCGCTCTGGCGTGAGTTCGACGAACTGTTCCGCGACGTGAACGCCGTCGCGCCGAACGGCAGCAACCAGCTCGTGCCGCCCGCCGACGTCGTCGAGACCGACAAGGCCGTCGAGATCCATCTCGACATGCCCGGCATCGCGCCCGACGCGATCGACGTGAAGCTCGAAGGCAACCAGCTCACCATCACCGCCGAGCGCAAGGAGGAGAAGCTCAGCGAGCAGAAGGGCTGGATCCGCCGCGAGCGTGCGGTCGGCAGCTTCAGCCGCTCGTTCACGCTCCCCACCACCCTCGACGGCACCAGGCCCGAGGCCACCTACCGCCACGGCGTCCTGACCGTCACCCTGCCCAAGCGCGAAGAGGTTCAGCCGCGCTCGCTCAAGGTGAAGGTCGAGGCCTGACCCCCGCCGGATCGCCGTGACCGAGAGGCGCGCCCTCCAGGAGGGGTGCGCCTCTCGTCTTTCAGCCTCGCAACACCATTTGAAAAAAGAGAACGGTTCGCTTCGACACTTCTGGATTGCGGCACTTCGCCCCGGCGTTAGGTGATGTGAGAAATGTCGAAACGAATGACGGACCTGATGGCTGACGAAGCAGCCGCGCGACTGGTGTGGGCCATCGAGGGCCTCGCTGGCGCCGTGGGCGTCGAGCTCGACCCGGTGACGACGCAGAGCCGCGCGCGGGCGGCGCTCGAGGGGCGCAGCCAGATCACCAGCGACCAGCTCCACGCCGCGCTCCGCACGTGCCTCGAGCGCTCGCGGCTGATCCCCGCCGACGCCGCACCGCCCGCGGGCACCCTCCGGTCCACCGAGCTGCCGCTGGTCGACGTCTCGGGCGGGCTCGCGGTGCTCTCGCGCCGCGGCGGTGAGTACGAGGTGGCGCGGCCCGGGCAGCCCGTCGAGTGGCTGTCCGAGAAGGCGACCGATGCGCTGCTGGCGGCGAGCGACGGCCCCTGGCTGACCGCGGCGCCGGCCACGCCGCTCGAGGAGCTGGCCCACCACCCGACGCCGCTCGAGCGCCTGCGCGCGCTGATGCACCTCGAGCGCGACGATCTGTGGATCATCGTCATCTACGCCGCGGCGGTCGGCCTCTTCACGCTCGCCACGCCGATCGCCGTGCAGTCGCTCGTCAGCTCGGTCGCCTTCGGCACCCTGCTCCAGCCGATCGTCGTGCTCTCGCTGATGCTGCTCACCGCGCTCGGCTTCCAGGCGACGCTCAAGGCGCTCCAGGCCCGCGTCGTCGAGAGCCTCCAGCAGCGCGTCTTCGTGCGCACCGCGCTCGATCTCGCGTGGCGCCTGCCGCGCGTGAAGCCCGAGGCGACCGAGCAGGGCTTCGGCCCCGAGGCCGTCAACCGCTTCTTCGAGGTGGTGACGCTCCAGAAGACGGCCGGCGTGCTGCTCACCGACGGCATCGCGGCGCTGCTGCAGATCGCCATCGGCCTGCTGGTGCTCGCGTTCTACCACCCGGCGCTGCTCGCCTTCGCGCTGGTGCTGGTGGTGCTCGTCTTCACCCTGGTGTGGCTGCCCTCGAAGCGCGGGCTCGCGACGGCCATCGACGAGAGCTACGCGAAGTACGAGGTCGCGGCCTGGCTCGAGCAGCTCGCGCGCCCGGGCGCCGTGTTCCGCACCCGGGGCGGCGCCGCCTTCGCCGCCGAGCGCGCCGACGCCCTCACGCGCCGCTACCTCAACGCGCGCACCACGCACTTCCGGGTGCTCTTCGGCCAGACCGTCGGCGCCCTCGGTCTCCAGGTGCTCGCCAGCGCGGCGCTGCTCGGGCTCGGCGGGTGGCTGGTGGTGCAGCGCGAGCTCACCCTCGGCCAGCTGATCGCCGCCGAGCTGATCGTCGCGGCGATCACCAGCTCGGTCGCCAAGCTGGGGAAGCTGCTCGACAGCGCCTACGATCTCGGCACCTCCGTCGACAAGCTGGGCCACCTGCTCGATCTCGAGATCGAGGAGGTCGAGCGTGGAGAGACCGTGCCCGGGCAGGGCGGCATTCGCGTCGAGGTCGCGGGCGCCACCGACGGCACGACCCCGCCGCTCTCGATGCAGATCAAGGCGGGCGATCGCGCGGCGATCTGCGGCGGCCAGGGCTCGCTGCTGGCCGAGTGGCTGGCCGCGCTCCGCCTGCCGGCCCGCGGGCACGTGACCTTCAACGGCGTCGAGACCAGCCGCGCGCGCTCGCCCGCCCTGCGTGAAGACGTGGCCTGGGTGCGGCGCGGCGACCTCTTCGAGGGCACGGTCCTCGAGAACGTGACCGCCGGGCGTGAGACCGTGTCGGCGCTCGAGGCGCGCGCGGCGCTCGAGCGCGTCGGGCTGCTCGACGAGCTGCGCGCCCTGCCCGAGGGCATCGACACGCACCTCTTCCACCACGGGGCGCCGCTGACGCCCTCGCAGCTGACGCGCCTGCTGATCGCCCGCGCGATCGCCGGCGCGCCGCGGCTGATCATCGTCGACGAGTCGCTCGAGGGACTCTCGGCCGAGCACCGCACCCGGTGCGTTCAGGCCCTCACCCGCGAAGGCGCCCCGTGGACGCTCATCGCCCTCGTGAGCGACCCGCAGGTGGCGCTCGCGCGCGCGTGCACCACCCGCCTCACCCTCGAAGATCTCACGGAGCGGAGCGCCCCATGACGTCCCAGACCCTCATCTCGACCGGCCAGCGGGCCGCGGCCATCGTGGTGCGCACCCCGCGCGTGCTGCGGGTGCTCGCGCGCCTGCTCGCCGTGCTCGGCGGCACCTTCGTGATCGCCCTCGCCTTCGTGCCCTGGCAGCAGAGCATCGACGGCACCGGCCGCGTGGTGGCCTTCGCGCCCATCGAGCGCCAGCAGGAGATCGACGCGCCCATCGAGGGCCGCGTCACGCGCTGGTACGTGCGCGAGGGCACCCGGGTGACCAAAGGTGACGTGCTCCTCGAGCTCACCGACAACGATCCCGACATCCTCAAGCGCCTCGAGGACGAGCGCCGCGCCGTCGTCGCCCGCAAGGACCAGGCGGTCTCGCGCGCGAGCTCCATCCAGGCGCGCCAGAAGGCGCTCGACTCGTCGCGCAGCGCCGGCATTCGCGCCGCAGAGAGCCGGGTGACGATGGCCCGGGAGCGCACCCGCGCCGCGCAGCAGGCGGTGGAGGCAGCGCGCGCCGCACAGCAGACGGCGGCGCTGAACCTCGAGCGCCAGACGAAGCTCCTCGAGCAGGGGCTCACCAGCCAGCGCAGCCTCGAGCTCGCCCAGCTCGAGTCGGTGCGCACCTCGACCGAGGTCGAGCGCGCGATGGCGACGCTCCAGGCGGCGCAGGGCGAAGAGCTGGCCCTCACCGCCGATCGCGCGCGCGTCGAGCACGATCTCACCGCGGCCATCGACGACGCCCGCGCCGCCGAGGCCGTGGCGCTCGCCGAAGAGGCCAGCACCGCGGCCGAGCTCGCGCGCCTCGACGTGCGCCTGGCGCGGCAGAGCACGATGGAGGTGCGCGCGCCAATGGACGGCACGGTGCTCCGCCTGCTCTCGGGCCAGGGCAACGCCTTCGTGAAGGCCGGCGAAGGGCTGCTGGTGCTCGTGCCGGAAACCAACGAGCGCGCCGTCGAGCTGTGGGTGGCGGGCAACGACATGCCGCTCATCTCCGAGGGCCGCCCGGTGCGGCTCCAGTTCGAGGGCTGGCCCGCGGTGCAGTTCACCGGGTGGCCGTCGGTCGCCGTGGGCACCTTCGGCGGCACGGTGGCCCTCGTCGACGCGACCGACGACGGCACCGGCCGCTTCCGCATCATGGTGCGCCCCGACGGCGCCGAGCCGTGGCCGACCGGGCTCTACCTCCGCCAGGGCGTGCGGGTGAACGGCTGGGTGCTGCTCGATCAGGTGAAGCTCGGCTACGAGCTGTGGCGCCGCTTCAACGGCTTCCCCCCCACGGTGCGCCCGCCCGCCACCGAGAAGGCCGGCAAGGACAAGGGAGCCAAGTCGTGACGCTCGCGCTGCTCCTCCTGCTCGGCGCCGCGCCGGCGGACGTCCCGCGGCTCGAGCAGCCGCTGTCCCTCGCCGAGGTCCTCACCTCGACCCGCGAGCTGCACCCGCAGCTCGTCGCGGCGCGCACCGATCTCGACGCGGCCGACGGCGAGCTCCAGACCGCCGAGGGCGCGTTCGACCCCGCCTGGCGCACGCGCGTCACCGGCGTGCCCGTCAGCGGCTACCCGCAGCTGCGCGTCGACTCCATCGTCGAGGCGCCCACCCCGCTGTGGGGCGCGACCTTCTTCGGCGGCTACCGGCTCGGCACCGGGAAGTTCCAGAGCTACTACGGCGAGCGCGAGACCTGGACCGGCGGTGAGCTGCGCGCAGGCGCCGCGGTGCCGATCCTCCGCAACGGCCCCATCGATCGCCGCCGCGCGACCCAGGCGCGCGCCGAGCTCGGCCGGTCGATCGCCGGGCTCTCGCTCCAGCAGCAGCAGCTCGAGCTCGATCGCCTCGCGACGCTCCGCTACTGGGACTGGGTGGCGGCCGGGCGGCGGCGGCAGATCGCCCGCGAGCTCCTGCAGATCGCCCGCGATCGCGACGGGCAGCTCGAGGCCCGCACCCGCGCCGGCGACGTGGCGCGCTTCGATCAGCAGGACAACCTCCGCGCCCTCGTGCAGCGCGAGGCGCTCGTGGTGCAGGCGCAGCGCGCCCTCGAGCAGGCGGCCTTCGAGCTCTCGCTCTTCCTCCGCGACCCGCGCGGTGCCCCGCTCATCCCCTCCGACGAGCGCCTCCCGACGCTCGTCGAGGCGCCCCCCGCGCCCGAGCCCGAGGGCGTCGAGGAGGTCGCCGCGCGCCGCCCCGACGTGAAGCGGCTGCTCGACCAGAAGCGCCAGGCGGAGCTCGAGCTCCGGCTCGCGCGCAACCAGCTGCTCCCGGCGCTCGACGTCGGCGCCACCATCAGCAAGGACCTCGGCGCCTCGCGCCGGCCCGACACCGACGCCCTGGGACCGACCGAGCTCGAGCTCAGCGCGGTGCTCGACGTGCCGATCCTCTACCGCGCGCCCCTGGGCCGGCTGAAGTCGGCCAGCGCCACGCTCGCGAAGCTCGACGCCCAGCTCGGCCTCGCCCGCGATCGCGTCAAGGTCGAGCTCGACGACGCCCAGTCCGCGCTGCGCGCCGCCACGGAGCGCCTGACCCTCGCCAGGCGGGAGCTCGACGTCGCCATCGACCTCGAGAAGGCCGAGCGGCGCCGCTTCGAGCTCGGAGAAGGAAGCCTGCTGTTCGTCAACCTCCGCGAGCAGACCACCGTCGAGGCCCGCCTCCGCGAGGTCGACGCGCTCGTCGATGGCCACCGCGCCCTGGCGGCTCTCCGTGTCGCTTTGGCACGGACCGAGTCAAAATGACCCGGGAAGGACGACCCGACGCGACTGGTGCGTAGGGTGCGCTGCACGAGCAGTTGGCCCGGGCGCTGCAATGGCGCTCCCCAATCCAACCGGGAGCAGGCACGACATGACGCACATTCTGATCGTCGAAGACGACAAGGCGATGGCGCAGATCCTCGTGGAGGGGCTCGCGCGTCGCGGGTACCAGGCGCGCGCGGCGCACGACGGGGCGGCGGCGCTCACCGCCCTCAAGGAGCAGGACTTCGAGGCGGTGGTCACCGACCTCAACATGAAGGGCATGGACGGCCTGACGCTCTGCGAGCGCGTGGTGTCCGATCACCCCGGGCTCCCGGTGCTGGTGATCACCGCGTTCGGGAGCATGGACACGGCGATCAAGGCGATGCGCGCCGGCGCGTACGACTTCCTGACCAAGCCCTTCGAGCTCGAGGCGCTGGCGCTCGCGCTGGGGCGCGCGGTGCAGCACAAGCAGCTCCGCGAGGAAGTGAAGCGCCTGCGCGAGGAGGTCGGCGCCCGCCGCACCTCGACGCTGCTCGGCGAGAGCGACGGCATGCGCGAGCTCACCAGCCTCATCAGCCGCGTGGCCGACAGCGAGTCGGCGGTGCTCGTCACCGGTGAGCGCGGCACGGGCAAGGAGCTCGTCGCCCGCGCGCTCCACGACGCCAGCCGCCGCAAGAGCAAGCCCTTCGTGATGCTCAACTGCGCGACGATGCCCGAGGCGGTGCTCGAGGCCGAGCTGTTCGGCACCGCGAAGTCGGCCACCAGGCCCGCGCAGCCGGGCGTGTTCGTCAGGGCGAACGGCGGCACGCTCTTCCTCGACGAGATCGGCGAGCTGCCGCTCACGCTTCAGGCGCGCGTGCTGACCGCGCTGCAGTCGCGCACCGTCAAGCCGCAGGGCGGCGAGCAGGAGGTGCCGTGGGACGCGCGCCTCATCACCTCGACCAACCGCGATCTCGAGACGGCGGTCGAAGAGAAGCGCTTCCGCGACGATCTCTACTTCCGCCTCAACGTGATCAACCTCCACCTCCCGCCGCTGCGCATGCGGGGCAACGACGTGCTGCTGCTCGCGCAGCACTTCGTGCGACTGTTCGCCGAGCGCGCGCGCAAGGACGTCAGCGGCCTGGCCAGCTCCGCCGCCGAGCGGCTGCTGGGCTACGGCTGGCCGGGCAACGTGCGCGAGCTGCAGAACGTCATCGAGCGCGCCGTCGCCCTCGCCCGCCACAACCAGCTCACCACCGAGGACCTCGCCGAGAAGGTGCTCACGCCGTCGTCCACGGCCGCCGAGTCCGACGAGGCGGTGCTCGCGCCGATGGAGGAGATCGAGCGGCGCCACATCCTCCGCGTGCTGCGCGCCGTCGGGGGCCACCGCACGCAGGCCGCGAAGATCCTCGGGCTCGACCGCAAGACGCTGTACCGCAAGCTCGAGGCCTACGGCCCGGCGGAGGTCGAGGCGGCGCTCAAGGACGCGCCTCCGCGGCAGATCGGCGTCGGCGTGCCCGCAAGCGCGTGACCGATGCGGGGGCTCGGGAGTCCGCCCCCGCGCGCACTGGGACTTTGACACCGCAGTCAACTCGCCCGACTCTGCGGCCTCCGCCGGCAACGGCACACAACGGAGGTCGCACATGAAGAAGGCCTGGTTCGTCGCTGCGCTCATGCTCTCTGGCTGCGGAGGCGCGACGCCGGAGATCTACCAGCTGGTCGTCGACTACTTCACGCTGCCCGACAGCTGCTACCGCTCGGGCATGCAGCCGTCGACGGCCGTGACCGCCGCGCCCCCGGGCCTGATTCAGGTCGAGGTGTGGGACGGCCCGGACAACACCGCGTTCCTCAACGTCGAGGGCGGCGGCCGCACCATCGACATGGGCGAGGCGCCGAACGTCGCCGTCGAGGGCATCTTCACCGGCAAGAAGGGCGACAAGGGCTGGACCTTCACCAGCGACGTCACCCAGAAGCAGACCATCGTCGGCAACACCATCACCAACGTCACCCACGCGGAGCTGACGCTCGAGCGCGGCCCGGTGTCCTTCAAGGGCACGGCGGCGGTGAGCTCGTCGAGCACCTGCGTGGGCAACCAGTGCCCCGGCACCAACCCGAGCTGCTCGGTGAGCGGCATCGTGGTGCAGGGCACGCGCATTCAGACCGACTTCCAGCGCGCGCCCTGAGTCACACGCGCAGGATCGTCCCGCGGGCCGGCTTCCCGGTGGCCCGCTCGATCGCGCTCACGTAGGCCTGTGTCTGGGCCTCATAGTGAGCGCGTCGTTCTTCATCGATGACGTCGTCGGTCTTGAACTCGACGAGGCGCCACACGCCGTCGGCCTCGAAGGCGAGATCGATGTTCCCCTCGATGATCGTGCCGTCGTGGAGGTGCCGGACGATCGACACCTCGCGGCGCACCTGGTTCGCGGCGCGCGCTCGCTCGAAGAGCGGGTGCGCCAGCGCGGCCTCCACCGCGACGATCGCCGCCAGCCGCTCCCGCTCCGTCGCCTGGAGCGAGCGGGCCATCACCGAGCAGGTGCGCTCCACCGCCTCGTGCTGAGCGTCGAGCGGCACCACCGCGAGGCAGGCGTGCACCAGCTCACCGAAGCGGCGGCCCCGCGGCCGTGACTCGCGCGGCGCCGAGGTCGCCTCGATGGGGATGGTGCCCGTCACCAGCACCGGCGCCAGCTCGCGCGCCAGCACCACGCGGGCGCTCGTCTGAGCGCCGTCGAGCACCGCCCGCTCACGCTGCGCCTTCCACTGCTCGAACGCCGCGACGCTCTTCGGGCCCTCGACCTCGTCCTCGAGGAGCGCGTCGGACGCCTCGAGCCCGGTGCGTTCCTCGCGCGTCAGCTCGAGCGTCTTCGGGTCCCACCAGACGACGCCGTTCTTCCGCGTGGCCGCGACGTGGAGGCCCGGCAGCGGCACGTCGGCGGGCACCCCGCCCTCGCGCTCGAGGATCGGGTCGTAGCCGAAGGGCGGGCAGCCGGGCGCCTGGCGGGGGTCGTGCTCCGCGCCGGTCTGCGGGTAGAGCGCCGGGTAGAGCACCTCGGTCCAGGTGTCCTTGAAGCGGTGGTCGCTCGAGACGGGCACCACCAGCACGTCGCGCGCCCGCGTCGCCGCCACGTAGGTGAGCCGCATCGCCTCTTCGGCGTCGCGCGCCAGCACCTCGTGCTCGTGCTCGCGCAGCTCCGCGGGGATGCAGTGGGCCAGCGAGTGCACCCACAGCCCGCGATCGGGATCGACCCAGTGCGAGGGCTCGGGGCGGCTCGCGTTGGCGGTGGGCTCGGCGAGGATCACCACCGGGAACTCGAGGCCCTTCGCGGCGTGCACCGTCATCATCCGCACGCCCTCGGTGCCTTCCTCGACGATCGGCGCCTCGGGCGCCTCGCCCTCGTCCGCCTCCTCCTGCAGCGCCTCGACGACGTCGCGGAACGAGGTGGCGCGGCGCTCCGCTCGACGGCTCACCTCCGCGAGCTGCAGCACGTTGGCCAGCGCCTGCGCCCCCGCGGTCCACACCGCGACGCCGGCGTGCGCGCGCGTGAGCTCGAGGAAGGCGTGCAGCGTCGCGCTCACCGGCCGCCGGTTGCGCTCGCGGTGCAGCTCCCGCAGCGCGAGCAGCGCGTCGACGACGCTCTGGTGCTCGGCGGGCACCGGCTCCTTCTCCCACGGCCGCAGCGGGCTCAGCTTCGCCCACGCCTTGAAGGCGAAGAGCTGCTCGTCGGGGAACGCGAAGAAGGGGCCGCGGAGCGTGGCGTAGACCGAGAACTCGTCATCGGGGCGATCGATGGCGAAGAGCGCGGTGCGCAGCGCCATCACCTCCTCGCGCTGGTGGAACGAGCGGCCGCCGACCAGCACGTGGGGCACGCGGCGCGCCTCGAGCGCCTGCGCGTACGGGCGCGGCACGTCGACGCCGCCCCAGCGCCGCAGCCGCTTGAAGAGGATGCACACGTGCCGCGGCTGCACGGGCACGCGTCGGCCCTCCTCCTCGACGGTCCAGCCGCTCTTCGTGGTGAGCCACTCGATGAAGGCGCCGACGGCCTCGGGGAGGCTCGACTCCACCGCGTCCTTCGTCACGCGACCGCGCTGGCCGAAGGGGCGCGGCGCCGCGAGGGCGATCACCGAGGGCTGCTCCTTCGTCTGATCGCGCCACTCGCCGAGCGGCACCCACGTGGCCTGGTGCTCGCCCGTCATCACCGCGCCGAAGGCCGCGTTGACCGCCGCCTGGATGCCCGGCGTGCTGCGGAACGAGGTCGAGAGGTAGACCACGTCGGCGCCGTGGGTGACGAGGTGCCGCTTGACGCGGTCGTAGAGGAGGATGTCGGCGCGGCGGAAGCGGTAGATGCTCTGCTTCGGATCGCCGACGACGAACAGCTTGCCGGGCACCGGGCGCACGAGGAACGGGCTGCTCTCGCTCGCGTCGTCGGCGCACAGGAGCAGGACGATCTCGCTCTGGAGCGGATCGGTGTCCTGGAACTCGTCGACGAAGACCCGCTTGAAGCGCGCCTGCAGCGACTCGCGCACCGAGCGGTGGCGCTGCAGGAGGTTGCGGGTGAGGAGCAGCAGGTCGACGAAGTCGAGCACACCGGCGCGCGCCTTCTCGACCTCGTAGGCCTGGACGATGGGCCGGAGCTCCTCGTGAAGCCGCGCCGCGAGATCGGCGTCGGCGCGCCGGACGAAGGCGGTGAGCGCCGCGGCGAGGGCGTCGCGCTCGGCGGCGAGGCTCACCTCGGTGAGGCCGCCCGAGAAGGTCAGGCCCCACGGCTTCGCCGACCACCGGTACTTGTTGCCCGCCAGCTCGCGGAGCTGCGCCTCGAGGCCGTCGTAGTCGCGCGCCGAGACGCCCTCGCGGTGGGCGAGGTCGGCGACGAAGCGCACGCACAGATCGAGCGTGTCGAGGAACTCGCTGCGATCGCGGCGCAGGCCGACGCGCGGCCGGTGGCTCGCGAAGCGCTGGAGGAGCGGCACGAGCTCGTCGATCTCCGCGTCTCGCTCGAACGGATCGCGGCGCCACGCGGCGTCGAAGTCGCGGTGTTCGACGAGCGACTGCACGGCCGAGAAGAGCACGCGCCGCGGGGGCTCGGCGTCGGGGCCGCGCTGGCGTCGACGGAGCGCGCGGCGCACGCCCTCGGGCTGCTCCTGGAGCAGTTCCTGAAAGCGCCGGTGAAACGCCACGGTGAGCAGCGCCTCGGAGTCGCCGTCGGCCGCGACCTCAAAGAGCGGGTCGACGCCCGCCTCGACCGGGTACTCGCGGAGGAGATCGGCGCACAGCCCGTGGATGGTGCCGATGCGCGCGACCTCGAGCTCTTCGAGCGCGTCGGTGAGGCGCGCGCGCTCGAGGGGCGGCGTGGCGCTCTCTTCCCTCGCCCGCTCGAGGCGCGTGCGCAGCCGGAGCTTCATCTCGCCCGCGGCCTTCTCGGTGAAGGTGACGGAGATGATCTCCTTGAGGCGCGCGCGCCCCTTGCGGACCATCATCACGATGCGCTCGACGAGCACGGTGGTCTTGCCCGTGCCCGCCGCGGCCTCGACCACGAAGGTGGTGTCGAGCTCGTTGAGGAGCCGGTCGCGCGCGGCCTGATCGCCCGGGCGCTTCATCGCCGATCCCTCAGCTTCTGGAGCTCCGACAGCTCCTTGCGGACGCCCTTGCGCGTCTTCACCAGGCGGCGCTCCTCCTCGGGACCGCAGACCGCGCGGAAGTTGCAGTAGCGGCACTCGTCCTCGGCGGGCGCCGCGGGGAAGAAGCCGGTCTCGAGCGCCTCGCGGAGCTGCCGCGCGAACGCGCCGAAGGCCTCACGGCTCTCAGCGTCGAGCCTCGTCTCGACCGACTGAAAGCCGCCGACCTGCGTGTTGTAGAAGAGCCGGCCGCCGCGCACCGTCGCGCCGGGGAAGAGCCGCTCGAGCACCAGCGCGTACAGCACGGGCTGGAGGTGCTTGCCGCCCCCGATGACGTTGTCGCTCGCGGCGCGCGCCCGGCCGGTCTTGTAGTCGGTGGCGCGCAGGGTGCCCGCCGGCCCGCGCTCGACGAGGTCGATCGAGCCGCGCACCTGGAACCCCTCGACGATCGTCACCGGCGTGGGCGTGCTGGCGGGATCCTTCTCGTCGGCGGTCTTGTTCGTCAGGCCGAACGCGAGCTCGAAGTGCGCGGGCTTGAACTCGTCGTCGACGGCGCGGCGGAGCGACTCGCGCAGATCTGCCTCGAGCACCAGCACGCCGTCTTCCCACACCCGGGCGATCGCCGGCTTGAACTCGTCGTAGACCTTCTTCGACACGCGGACGATCGTCTCGTGCAGGCGCCGGTGGAGTTCGTCGAGGTTCTCCGGGGTGATCGACACGCCGTCGCGCTTCGCCGCGCTCAGCAGCTCGAACTGCACCTCGTGCGCCATGGTGCCCTTTTCCATCGGGCCGAGCTCCTCGAGCTCACCGGGGATCTCGAGCGGGTGCAGGCGCGCGAGCGCCGAGAGGAAGAAGCGGTACGGACAGGCGGCGTACTGCTCGAGGGCGGTCGGCGAGAACGGGCGCTTCGTCGGGTGATGGGCCTCGAGCGCGGCGCGCCCCGCGGCGCCCGGCCGCACGAGGCCGTCCCACGGACCGAACGAGCTCTGCTGCCAGCGCGAGTAGCGGGCGCGGAGGGCGCGCGCGAGGTGCGGGTTGGTGGTGACGAGGTAGCGCGCCTTGCCCTTCACCGAGTCCTTCGCGTGGAGGATGCGGTCGAGCACCGCGAGATCGAACTCGGTGTCGTCGATCGCGCTCGTCGGCTCCTCGGGGGCGGGCCACGCGAGGCGGATGCGCGCCGACGCCTCGGCCTGCCGCTGGAGCGCCTCGAAGCCGGGCAGCGTGCCCTGGATCGCCCGCGCCGCCTCGAGCGCGTAGAACGACGGCACCCTGGGGCGCGCGTGCTCGGCGTCGATGCGCGGGTACGAGAGCACGACCTTCTTCCGCGCCGCGCCGACGGCGAGCAGCAGCGCGAGGCGCTCGGCGGCGATGCGCTCCTTCGCCGTCTCGAGCAGCGGCGAGAGGACCTGACGAGCCGCGTCGGGGAGCAGCGGGTCTTCGCGGATCTTCTGGGGGAAGATGCGCTCGGCGAGGCCGGGCACGAACACCACCTCGAAGGACAGCCCGCGCACCGCCTCGACGGGCGCGACGAAGACACAGCCCTGGCGGCGGGTCTCGGGGTTCTCCGTCACCTCCGAGAGCCGCTGGCTCAGCACCGCGCGCACCTCGGAGAGCCCGAGCGGACCGACGGGCGCCATCGGAGCCAGCTCGTGGAGCACGGCGAGCACCCGCTGCGGATTCTTGAGGGCGCGGGTCGCGAGCGCACCGATGGCCTCGAGCCACTCGCCCCACCTCGCCTCCCGGGGGAGCACCGCCAGCTCGTCGAGGATTGGCAGGGCGAACTCCTCGAGCGCGCGCAGATCGGCCAGCTCCCGGTCGATGTGCGCGAGCTGGGGCTCGGTCGCCGACGGGTTGTCCTTCTCCTTGAGCTTCTGCGCGCGCAGCCCCGCGAGACGGCGCCGCCAGCGATCGGTCCCCCCGATGACGGCGGCCTCGATGATCAGCCGCTCCCATCGTCGGGGCGCGCGCAGCTGGCCGAGCACCGCCGGCGCGTCGACGTCGTCGAGGCTCTCCTTCGGCTCGGGCGGCGGCGGCTCGTTCGGCGAGAGCGGCAGCAGGAGCTCCGCCGCCTCCGGGCGCGCGAAGCGCTCGTCACTCGCTGGTGGCGGCGCGCCGTCCTCGAGGCGCGGCACCTGCGAGAGCGACAGGTACTCGGAGAAGCGCCGCGCCGAGAGGTCTTCCTCGGCGCACAGCAGGAGCGACAGCAGCGCTCGCCCCGATGGGTCCGGATGCGGAAGCCCGGAGCCGAACCACGCGGGGATCTTCGCGCGGCGGAACGCGTCTTCGAGGGGGGCGCGGTACGAGCCGGGGCTCCGCAGCGCGACGGCCATCTGCTCGAAGCGCACGCCCTGCGCCGAGAGCTGGAGCACGCGCCGGGCGATCTCCACGCACTCACGCGCTTCACCGGGCGCCGAGAAGAACTCGGTGTCTCCCGTCGCACCGGCGTGCGCCTCGGCGCGCGGTGAGAAGAGGTTCCGCTGGAGCGCCTCGAGTTCGCTGTCTCCGGCGCACTCGAGCTCCTGGGCGTCCTCCAGCTCGCCCGGCGGCGCGCAGCGGATGGCGGTCGGCGCGTGACGGATGACCGCATCGAGGAACTCGCGCTCGAGCCCCTCGCTCACCTTCACGTCGATCACCGCGACGGGGACG